>DDUR01000038.1 GCA_002344895.1 Ignavibacteria bacterium UBA2333 | reverse complement strand
GCCTCCCCACCATAAACCCCACCTGCCTCCCCACCATAAACCCCACCTCTGCCTCCCCACCTTCCGTTCGTATTTTCGTCATCTTGCACACTTCATCCGAACTACACAACACTCATGCTCCCTAAGTCGTACAACCCTTCGGAATCGGAGAATCGATGGTATTCCTTGTGGCTCGCTTCGAAGATGATGGCGTCGCAGCCGTCAGATCGGCAGCCATATTCCATCCTCATGCCTCCGCCGAATGTGACGGGTATTCTTCACTTTGGTCACGTTCTGAATCATACCATTCAGGATGTCTATATACGCTGGAATCGACTTCAGGGACGTGAGACGTGCTGGTTTCCTGGACTTGATCATGCCGGTATTGCCACGCAGACGAAGGTAGAGCAGGAACTCAAGAAGGAAGGCAAAACACGTCACGATCTCGGACGGGACGCATTTATCGAGCGGACGTATGAGTGGAAGGAGAAATACGGTGGTATTATCCTCGAACAGTTACGTCGGCTTGGTAATTCCAGTGATTGGGATCGTACTCTGTTTACCATGGACCCTTCGGCAGTGGATGCCGTACGAGAGGTCTTTATTCAACTTTTTGATGATGGACTGATCTATCGCGGTAAACGGATCATCAATTGGTCACCATTGGCCCAAAGTGCGCTGAGCGATGAAGAGGTTGTGTTTAAGGAAGTACGAGAACATCTCTACACCTTGAAATACAAACTCTCTGATGGTAGCGGTGAGCTGCTTGTTGCGACGGTACGGCCAGAGACAATCTTTGCTGACGTAGCGGTGGCTGTTAATCCTCGTGACGAACGATATGCGCATCTCATCGGTCAGACCGTTGTTGTGCCACTGTCGGGTCAGCACGTACCAATCATCGCCGATGATTATGCCGATCCAACGTTCGGTACGGGTGTTGTAAAGATTACTCCTGCCCATGATCCAAATGACTATGAAATTGGACTGCGGCATAATCTGCCAATGCCACAGTGTATTAATGCCGACGCAACACTGAACGAACGTGCCGGTGCCTTTGCCGGTATGGATCGATTCGTTGCACGGAAGGCCGTCGTTCTCGCCCTACAAGAAGCTGAACTCGTTGCTGCCATTGAAGACTACACGCATAATGTTGGCTTTAGTGAACGTGGTGGGGAAGCCGTTGAACCCTATCTGAGTGATCAATGGTTTGTTCGGATGCAGCCCTTGGCAGAACCAGCACTGAAGGCAGTTCAAAACGGAGAGATACGATTCTACCCTGAGCATTGGGTGAAGACGTATGAACACTGGATGACAAACGTACGTGACTGGTGTATCTCACGTCAGCTATGGTGGGGACATCGTATACCAGTGTACTATGCACCGGATGGACGTTGGACGGCGGCACGATCGGAAGAGGAGGCACGGATCAAACTCGCTTTGCCAGAGGGTACGCAGCTTGTTCAGGATCCCGACGTCCTCGATACGTGGTTCTCGTCATGGTTATGGCCCATGACAACCATGGGATGGGCAGGGGAGAAGATTGAAGAAATGCCTGAACAGTCACGTCGGCTGTTTGACTACTACGTCCCCACCAATCTGCTCGTCACGGGTCCCGACATCATCTTCTTCTGGGTAGCCCGAATGATTATGGCTACTGTACGTTTTGGTGGCAGGGTACCATTCCGTGACGTGTACTTTACGTCGATTATTCGTGATGCAAAGGGACGTAAACTCTCCAAATCACTTGGTAATTCACCGGATCCTCTTGACGTTATGTCGAAGTATGGATCTGACGCCGTACGGTTTACGATGATCTACCTGGCACCCTTGGGTACAGATGTCCGCCTTGACATTGATGTTAAGACGCAAGACATCCCGTCGATGGAGTTAGGGAGAAACTTTGCCAATAAAGTCTGGAATGCCGCACGATTCTTACAAATGAAATCGGACGGCCTCTTTGACCCGTCAACAATGTCCGTTGGTACAACGCCATCATCCGACAGTGATGAGTCAGAGCGTTGGATCATCTCACGCTATCACTCAACGGTTGCGGCCATTACGGAAGCACTGGCAGAGTATCGTATCACGGAGTATGCGCGGACACTCTACGATTTTATTTGGCGTGACTTCTGTGACTGGTACGTTGAGGTCGTGAAGGTACGACTCAACGTTGCTGCCAACGACGAACAACGGCGTGCCATCCTCTCCGTTGCCTTTGGAATCTTTGAAGGTGCTCTTAAACTCCTGCATCCAGTTATGCCCTTTGTAACCGAAGAACTCTGGCACGGAGTATTTGGTACAGACGAGACATCAAGCATCAATGTAACGTCGGCACCTGTGTCGAACAGCACCTACATTGATCACAACGTCGAACAGCGATTTGAACTCCTACAAAGCGTTGTTGAGTCAGTCCGCCGTCAACGTTCCGACCTCAACATCCCGCCAAGCGAACGTCTGCCGATAACCATGAACGTCCCGTCGGACATTGCTGACATCTTCGAACAGCAGCAGGCCATCATCAGCGCATTCTGTCGTGCCTCAACGTTTGACGTTGGCACAGGCCTCAACAAACCATCCGGTTCTGTTGCTGATGTTACGCGTGGTGTAGAAACCTTCCTCGTTGTTGAAGGCCGTATCGATCTTGAGAAAGAAAAGGCACGTCTGCTCAAAGAAGCTGAGAGGTTAAAGGGGCTAATGAAGGGGCTACAAGGTAAACTTGACAATCCCGGATTCCTCGCAAAGGCAGCACCCGATGTTATCGAAGGTGAACGTAAAAAACTCTCGGATTGGACAGCAGCTGTTGAATCACTCGAGCGTAATGCGGCAACGATGGGTTGAGGCGAGCTGAGGTTCAGCTGCGCTTCGCGGGGTGTTCAGCTGCGCTTCGCGGGGTGCTCAGCTGCGCTTCACGGGGTGCTCAGCTGCGCTTCGCGGGGCGGTCGCTACGCTCCCGGGGGGGTCAGCCGCGCCTTGCCGGGTGTTCGCGTCGGTCTCGGCGGG
>DDUR01000075.1 GCA_002344895.1 Ignavibacteria bacterium UBA2333 | reverse complement strand
CCCATCTTCCCCCACCATCCCCCACCATTAACATTTCCCTAACAAAACCTTAATATCGCCATCGACGGAAGAGTCCGGAAGTTCGCAGGGGGGAATCACTGTTAACTGCGAAGACAATGGAACTCGTCATTCTCGACATCGATGGTACGCTGGCCGATACGGCCCGTATTGATGCTCATGCCCTAACAGGTGCTTTGAGTGATGTGCTCGGTATCGATGGACTCAGCGATGATTGGTCCACGTATACGTCGAGTACCGATCCCGGAATCGTGGCCGAAGTGGTGCGCCGTGTTCATGGGACGGCTGATCCCGATGTTCTTGCTGCAGTTGAACGACGTTTCTATGAGCGTCTTGAGGATGCCTATGTGCACGATACAGCATCCTTTGTTCCCATCGCTGGTGCTACAACGATCTTCCGCAGTCTTCGTGATGCCGATCTACACTGTGCAATTGCAACCGGTTCCTGGCACGATAGTGCACTGTTTAAACTGCGTGTAACGGGCATTGATCGTGAAGGTCTTCCTATGGCGACAGCCGACGATGCAGATGATCGGACAGCGATACTTTCCGTCGCCGTTTCACGGGCTCTGTCCCTCTATGGCAAATCAACGGTTCAGAGTGTGCTGTACATCGGTGACGGTCCGTGGGACGTCGAAGCAGCTCGTACGTTGGGCTTTGATTTTCTCGGTATAGGAACCGGTCAACAAGCAGAGATACTCACGGCCGCAGGTGCAACGAGTGTTCTGCCGGACCTGCGTGATGTGTCAACGATTATTCGACACGCTCGCCAAACAGCGTCGCGCTCGTCGAACGTGTGATACGAACACGAATGGTATCACCAACAACATAGTCCGCAGTTGTCTCGCCGATATGCGGGAAGATCACGGTCTTGTTCGTATCCGATCGCCCCTTCCACTCAGCCCCATTCCGTTTGCTCGGTCCTTCAACAAGGACGTCGTGAAGACGACCAACTTCGGCAGCGTTAATCTCTGCCGAGATGCTGTGTTGCAGGTCAATTATCTCTTGTAAACGACGGCTCTTTATATCATCGGCAACGTCGTCACCCATCTTCCATGCCTTTGTGTTCTCACGCGGAGAGTAGGCAAACATGTAGGCGCCGTCATATCGTACACGACGCATAGCGTCAAGTGTCCGCTGATGGTCGTCTTCCGTTTCCGTACAAAAACCAGCAATGATGTCGGTCGACATTGCAACGTGCGGCATCACGGCACGGATTCGGTCCATGCGCTCAAAGTAGTGTTCGACGGTATACGTACGATTCATGAGCTCAAGGATACGGTTCGAGCCCGACTGAATTGGTAAATGAATATACTTACAGATGTTGTGCCACTCTGCCATCGTATCGATGAGCTTGTCACTCATGTCCTGAGGATGACTCGTCGTATAACGAATACGCATTGTCGGTACTGCGCGGGCTGACGCCGCAAGCAGGTCTGCAAAGTCTGCCCCACTTACGTCATCCCTATAGGAGTTTACGTTCTGTCCAAGTAACGTTACTTCGCGGAAACCCTGATCTTGAAGTGCCTTGAGTTCATCAACCACACTTGTCACGTTTCTGCTGCGCTCGCGTCCACGTGTGAATGGCACAACACAGAACGTACAGAACTTATCGCAGCCGCGCATGATGGATACCCATGCGCTAATGCCCTCAGTTCGAACCGGTGTGATGTCGTCGTACGTCTCCACACGCGAGAGTTTTACAGCAATACCTTTATCACCGTGAAGTGCTTTGTCCACAAGGTCAGGTACCGTACGATACTCGTCAGGTCCCACAACAATGTCAACAAGCTCTTTCTCAAGCAGTTTGGCGCGCAAACGTTCTGCCATACAGCCAAGCACACCAACAACAAGGTCAGAGTTGCCTTTTTTAAGATGTTGTAATGCACTTAAGCGTTCATGAATCTTACGCTCTGCATTGTCACGAATGGCACACGTGTTCAAAAGCACTACGTCAGCCTTGTCGGCAGAATCCACAGAACGATATCCTCGTCCATCCAGGACACCCAGAACGATCTCGGAGTCGCTGGCATTCATCTGGCAGCCATAGGTCTCAATGTAGACCGTCCGTCCGTCACCAGTTGCCTCGGTCGGTGATGTATTCGGGAAAGGGGCTGGAGAAGGGGCTTCCGCCAGGATAGGTAGGTCAATCGTCGTGGACATAGGACAAAAATACCCCCAATTCCCGGTATGGTGTCACATTTTGCCCTCGTTTTCCCACGTAGGACAAACAAGAGCTCGACGGGTTGTTCGGCTTCGCCTCACGGGTTGCTCGGCTTCGCCTCACGGGGTGTTCGCTCTCGCTCACGGGGTGCTCGGCTTCGCCTCACGGGGTGCTCGGCTTCGCCTCACGGGGTGTTCGCTCTCGCTCACGGGGTGCTCGGCTTCGCCTCACGGGGTGTTCGCTCTCGCTCACGGGGTGCTCAGCTTCGCTTCGCGGGGTGTTCGCTGCGCGAACGCTTCTTCTCCCTACCTGCCTCCCCACCATCAACCCTACCTGCCTCCCCACCATCAACCCCACCTGCCTCCCCACCATCAACCCCA
>DDUR01000015.1 GCA_002344895.1 Ignavibacteria bacterium UBA2333 | reverse complement strand
GCCGAAGAAACAGAAGTCAGACCCTAGAAACTACAAGTTTCCGTCAAAAGACGAAGTGGCTAGACGTTTAGGAGTAACGGTTGACAAGTTCCATGATGAGATAAAGAAGAGAATCATATTTGATCATAAAAAGATACTAGCAAAGCGTGGGGTCAGTAATCCGGAAATTGGATTTGATGATGCCGGTAACGTGATTTTTAAGGATCTTCGTGATGGAAGCACCATTCCGACGAAAACACCACTTTCAAACTACCATCCATAATCATGATTAAGGTTGACTGGGATATAGAAATCAGTGGAAGGGACCTCACGATTGATGATATCCGCAAACACGTCGGCGAACTAACGATTATCGAGTTTCGCAAACGGGGTGATACTAAAGATTGGGGTGCTCGGTCCGTCGTCGAGGAAGGATACATATGGCTTAGAGGTCAGGTTGAAGAGATTGTACAATTCTGTGAGACTGTTACCTCCATAGGTATACGTAAGTACCTTCCTCTCGATCTACGATTGCTTGTATCGATATATCACACCGAAGACTATCGCCTAGTTGTAGACTCGTCGATCCTGCGACGACTTGCAGACCTTGATATGTGGCTCGGTGTTTCGTTTGTTGATATGACTTCGAGTATGAATCTTGATGTTGAGTCGTGATGGTGAAAAAACGAGAAGAACCCACAAGCCTTACACTCCTTCCCTAGAAGTAAAGAACATGATTGGACCAGTTTGCGTCGTCGAAATCTTTGGTGAGAACTTCAAACTCAAAAAGTCCGATCCGTTGATTCGTGGCTTTAAATTGAAGGTATCCAAAGGAAGTGCTCATGAACGGACCCGGCGTACGCCAGCCGTTGGTGAGAACCCTGAGCACTGTACGACTGTGGAAGGTAAAATCACGAGCATGATTCGTTTCCTGGAAAAGCTCATGGCACATCCAAGCGCTGGTGATGTGCGTGAGATATTCTTCACCGAAATACTGTACCATCAAGGCCAGTGTGATACGTACTACAAAGTTCATTGGATAGAAAAGCTTGCAAAGATGGGTATATCATTAGGGGTCACGAGTGAGCTTGACGAATCCGGTTAGTTAGAGTTCTCTGCACACGAGCTGAAAATTGCACGGTAGAATGGGTCAGTCACGTATCAAGACGTTAACAGTAATGGGAAAGTCGTAACCCTAGTCTTCCTCAATTGAGACTTCGCCCCATACTTCTACGTGCCTAACAGATCCTCTACATTGCCTTTCAGGATACCATGCCTGGCAGCGTCGCACTACGTTGAGTAACTTGTCGAAAAATCACAAGAGCGATTGGTCAAGTAACTTCTCTTCCTATGTCATCAATACCCTCTAACAAACCCAAACGCGTCGTGACGAAGATTGGTGACGTGTTCGAAGTGCCAATCAGCGAGACCGAGAAGAAGTACTTTCAGTTGATTGCGTTTGACATGACGCAACTCAACAGTGACGTCATACGGGCTTTTAAGCTTGTTGTGCCGTTAGATGAGTCCCCCAAGATCGCCGACATTATTGCGAGCGGTGTGGAGTTCTATGCCCACTGTGTGACGAAATGGGGTGTTAAGGATGGATCGTGGTCTAAGATTGGCAAGAGTCCGGATGTTGGTAACCTGGACAACATATTATTTCGTGGTTCTAGTGACTACGGCAATCCCCAGATTAAGGTGTCAGACAGCTGGTACATTTGGCAAATCAACCAAAAGACGGTTCGAGTAGGAAAGCTCGAAGGTGAGAATCGGAACGCAGAGATTGGTCTCGTTTTCACGAGTACAGACATTGTACACCGTATGAAACATGGATTCTATCCGGGCTTTGTACTCTCATTCGAATAGAAAAAACATCACTCGCCGTAACTAACATTTAGAGCATCAATGCCTCCTAACAAACCCAAACGCGTCGTGACGAAGATTGGTGATGTGTTCGAAGTGCCAATCAGCGAGACCGAGAAGAAGTACTTTCAGTTGATTGCGTTCGACTTGACTATGCTCAACAGTGACGTCATTCGGGCTTTTAAGCTTGTTGTGCCGTTAGATGAGTCTCCCAAGATCGCCGACATTATTGCGAGCGGAGTTGAGTTCTACGCACATTGTGTAACGAGCTGGGGTGTGAAGGATGGATCGTGGTCTAAGATTGGTAAGAGTCAAGACATAGGAAGTCTTGATCATGTCCTATTCCGTATCTCATCTGATGCTGGTAATCCACAAATTAAGGTATCACATAACTGGCGGGTATGGCGAATAAACGAAGATACCTTTAGAGTTGGGACGCTCAAAGGCGAATATCGGAATGCTGAGCTAGGCGTGGTGTTCCCATGCATCAGTATCGTCGAGCGCATGAAAAATGGATATTATATCATAGTATATCCATCGTTCGAATGAAAAACGCATCTTTTCATGCCTGAAACACTTCACCCCTAACAAACCCAAACGAGTCGTAACGAAGATTGGGGATGTGTTTGTCAGTGAGTTGAGTTTAAGGCCAAAATCGATCCGTAAGGTGAGTCATGAATGACATACAAGATCAACTTGTACATGTTGCTCAGGCGATTATCGATGAAAAGACAAACCTCATACTCGGTTGCCGCGAGATCGACAGGCTACGTAGCCACCTGGAAGAGCGAGAGAGTCCTCTATTCTTTCTTTTCAGAGCGATCGCCTCAGAAACGGATCATTTGCCTTTCGGAGATGTTCGTAAGCACTGGAATGAGCAGAGACTGCAACAGCTCGATCAGGAAACGTTGGCATACGTCTCCGAAATTCGTGATGCCGTTGTTGAGGACTGTCGAGCAATCATTCATGCGTACGGAAGGTACATTTGATTGGCTCTATGCAGCAGTCAGATTGGCGCTTCGAGCGGGCCCTTTCCCATGGTAATCGCACGGTTGTCACGTACTTTTTCTTGCGACACCCATCTACATCGTTTGCAAAAAACAACCGGCTACAGAATGAACATGGTTAGCAGGCGCACGTAGAACACAAGAATGTCAATTGTACAGAATTGTGAAATCGGAGTCTAAAAAGCAGAGTTGAAAAGTAGTAGTTCTTGAGGAATGTGCGAAATGTTACCATAAACGCCGAACGTAACCTAGCATGCACCATTGAGGCGTACCATCTATTCGCCCTCGGTGCGACCGTTGGTAAACCAACAACAATAATTTACCATTAGTCTACCCGCGTCACCCCGCGTCAGCCA
>DDUR01000001.1 GCA_002344895.1 Ignavibacteria bacterium UBA2333 | reverse complement strand
AACCCCACCTGCCTCCCCACCTTTACCCCCACCTTTCTCACCTCCACTCTACCTGTACGACAAACGACCGCGTTGGGGCGAGGTTGGCAGGGATGTCAGTTGAATAGTAGTCAAAGATGTTGCGGCCAAGAAGACCGAGACGGAGGTTGGTTGAGAGTAAAGGCTTGAGGTCGATAAACAGTCGGGCATCTACGATGTGAGAGGGGACACGCAGGTCAGCTTCTGTGACAAAGAGATTAAGTCGCTCGTTAACACGTTCAACACGACTCGTAAAACGATAGTCCATCTGTACATCGAGCCACGAAAGTGGCTGCCACGAAAAACGGTTATACCAGAGTATACTGCTGCGATATTTTAAGACGTCGTTGAGTAAGAGGTCACGCGGTGACATGGCCGTGATTCCCAACTCAACTCCCAGATTCGGTAGAAGCATCGAGCGGAGAACTGCCTCGATGCCGAGAATTCGTGCCCTTTGGAGATTGGTAAACACAATTGGGGCAGTTGATGACGTTACATCAAAGGTTGGTTCGATGAGGTCGTATAACTCGTTGTCAAAAAATGCCACGTCGATTTCAACTGGTAAGATCCAATGATGTGTTGTATGGCGTATGCCGATTTCGCCAGACCATGAACTTTCGGGACGTATTGACGGATTCGGCGCAACGGCAAAGGCACCGTATCGGATTCGCGCATATCGTTCTGCCACCGTTGCTGCACGAAATCCTCTACCAACACTTGCACGGGCCACCGTATTGTCGTCAATCTCAAAGGTCACTCCGGCCTTGGGTGAAAGCTCAAATTGTGATGGTAAGGTGTATGTTTCCTCACGGTCCGCACGGAGTCCTACAGTTGCAATGAGATTTGGCAGGATCGTGATCTCACTCTGGGCATAGGCGGAGATGACACTTTGTATTTGATTGCCGTAAACATCTGAACCGACGTCGTTAACACGAACGGCGAGGCCTGTCGTCAAGACGGAAATCGACGTCAGGTCCGTTGTATACTGGGCCTCAGCATTATGCGACCATGCTGTTGATGTGTTACTATCAACCTTGGTCCCAGCTATACGATCCTCAAAATGTGTGCGAAATGTTCCGAAACGTACGGATAGAACTGATGACGACGTAAACTGTTCTTGCCAATGAAGGCCACCTGCTACCTTTGATGTATGGAGTCGTTGCTGTCTGTTGACATCGTCCTGCGGAAATGTTGCCTGCCGAAGGCCATTCCAATACACAAAGTTTTCCCGTGCTTCAGATGTTCCAAATCCAAACAGTGTAAATGTTGATGTTTCGGAGGCCTGCCACTGCACCTTCGTATATCCAAATCCACGGTTGTACCCGTCATAGTCACGGTATCCGTCATCGTTCCGAATACCTCCACTGATGCTTACACTCACATCACCAAGACGTTGTGCATATCGTACATCTGCGCCACTAAGTACAGGAGTTGATTCTGACCATTTCCAGTCGTCAAATCGTGGCTCCGTCCAGAATCCTCCATATGTACGAACGTAGAACGATGGCGTTGTTGTAGCTTCCTTCGTCACAAGACTTACAACACCACCAAGGGCTCCGGTTCCATAGAGTGCACTGCCTGCTCCTTTCACAATCTCAATACGCTCGACGTCAGCCACGGGTAATACATCAAACTTGATGTCACCATTGTCACCAGACAACAATGGAAATCCATCGAGTAACACAGCAACACGTGATCCTACGCCAAAGGCAAATCCACTCGCACCACGGATACTTACCTGATCACGCTGCACGCTGATACCACTTACGTATCGTAATGCGTCGTCTAGACGTGTGAGTCCGCGGTCTTCGATGTCCTTTGCATTAACAACGCTGATACTGATAGGAACATCCTGTGCTGCCTGAATTCGTTTGGAGGCACTGACGACGATTTCCGCAGAATGGAGCTGTGAGGGTAACAGCGTCAGTACGATTTCCTTCTGTTCACCAGTCTGCACGATAAGTGTTGTTGTCGCAGGTTCGTAACCAATCATGGAGATGCGAAGCCGTATTGTTCCCGAGGGAACACTCTTCACCGTAAAACGCCCCTTTTGCCCCGTAACAGCACCAAGTTGTGTGCCTTCGAGTCGAATTGTTGCTCCAGCAATAGCCTCTCCGGTTTCACGATCTGTGATGGTACCATTAATTACTGCCGTCTGCGCAGAGACAATGGCAGATGAGGCGAGGACAAACAGGACAACGAGGACTGGAGAAATGGTCTTCATTCGAAGGGCTGTGGCGGTAGGGAATCAAATCGTACGACAAAGTTGATGATGCGTTGATCACCAACACTGATGTTTTCAGCAATTGGTTCTTGTGGCCTGCCAACGGGTGCATGTACGGCAAGCATTGTCCAATCCGTAAACACGTTCGGACCGGTCAGGGCGGCTACAACGATGTACTCAAAGCGACGTGGTGGCGCTGTTATCAGTAGGGAGTATACTGCCGAATCAACAGACTGCGGGAGTGGATCAGTAAAAAGTGCAGTTCCACGCAGAACACTTGCAATGACATCTGATTCTACTCGAGGAACGGTGTCGAACACCACAACACGTACCTCACGAATAGAATCGGCAGGTGGCCATGCAGCTGCACCGCCGGCGAAGACAATCGTGCCGGAAATTGTGGAATCTGGTGGAAGATCACCTGGGTCCAGGCCTCCACAGGCCGTAACCAAGGTCATCATGGTTACCGCGAAGACAATACGCCAACGTCGAGAGATCATTCGATTTACCGCTTGATGATAAATGGCATACGAATTCGGTCACTGCCTTGTACGAGAACAAACTCATATCTACCCGGACTGAGCGTTGATACGTCGATTGACAATGACTGAAGGCCATTCGATAATGCCTGACTACCCTTAACGTCCAACACTCTTCCGTTGATGTCAACAATATTCCCTTGTTGCTGATCGGATGATGTGGAGACGTATGACACGTATAAAATGTCCTGCGCAGGTTGAGGACCAAATCCGAGTAATGTGACCTTCGACGGTTTGTCATACTGAACCGACGAAATCACCGGTGGTTCTGGTGGTGCAGGTTGGTCCTGTTGCATCTTACCCGGAGCGGCGTTCGGGGATTCCTGCCATGTCATCGTTTGGTTTGCTACCACGCGGTAACTCTTTGCGCGACGCTCATTCAGACGGCGTATGTAAAGTGTGTCTACGTAGAAGATGTCACATTGTACAGCATTTGGTCGAATGTCGAGAATCGTATATCCATGATTCACAAGATCGACGTACGCAAGGTGTGGATTGTTCGCTGTAAGCGTCCTGTTAATCGTCTCAACAAGCTGCGGTGCAATGGTCGCCGTCTGTTGGACAGATGAAAGGTTCTCATCAAAGTTTGCGCTGGTGATGCTTGGCACCATAAACTCGGCAGCATATGGCTGGCTGGTATAGTTATCATCGTCCACGACGTTCCAGACAAAGGCCGAATGGAAGTCGCCCGTAGCAACAACAACATTGCTGACGTTGTTTGTGACGATCACATCGCGGAGACGACGGCGTGCTGCCGGATAATTATTCCATACATCACCATAAAATCCAGATTCAAAGATTTCACGAAGCTGCGGCAGCTGTGCCCGCAGGAAAAAGGCAAGTATGGGGCTAATGTTTGAGAACAGGTATCCTGTATCAATTGGATTGACAGTGTTCGGTGACAGCATCACCTGATTACCGAGAATCTTCCATGTTGACGTGCTTGACGTAAGACCGTTTGCCAGCCACGTTTCCTGTGCCTGGCTCATGATACGTCGTGTTGGCGATAACAAAGAATCACGAGAGGCCTGGGGAGCAGATTCACCAACATTGGCTACTTGTTTGTCACGACCATCCAGACGTGTGTCGATCATAAAGAGTTCGGCAAGGTTACCGTATCGAATTGCACGGTACACGCGACCATCTGGCTGTTCGCGTGTTGGCATCCATTCCATACAAACACGCTTTGAAATCTCACGTCGATCTGTCCAGGATCCCTCTGAAGGCTGATGATTCTGCGCACCATCGGTATAGGCATCATTTGCCGACTCGTGGTCATCCCAGACATGAATCATGGGATGTTGCTGATGAAGTGCTCGTAGGTCGGGATCAAGGCGATACTGTGCGTAGCGCGTACGATAGTCAACGAGTGTAACAATTTCGTTTTCTGGTTGGTGACTCCTACCAAGACGTTTGCCGATGGCTCCACCGTACGATGTTGTATCTGCGCTGTACTCATAGATGTAATCACCAAGATGAAGAACAGCGTCAAGGTCATTTCGTTCTGCAATGCCGCGATAGGCATTAAAGTATCCGGCGGGGACATTTGAGCAGGAGACAACGGCAAAACGAAGGTGATCTACGTCGTTTGTTGGAGTTGTTCGTGTTCGCCCCGTGAGCGAAGCGCGCCCCTTAGCCACAAATCCGTAGTAGTATGTTGTGGCAGGTGAGAGCCCCGTTACGTCAACCTTCACGCAAAAGTCACGCTGTGATGTTGCTGTGGCCGTTCCGGATTGAATAACGTTGGTAAGATCTACGTCGGTGGCAATGCGCCACGTAACACTGATTTCCGTGTCGTTCGGCTCAGGCGTTACACGTGTCCAAATAATAACACGATCCGTCATCGGATCACCACTTGCTACGCCATGATAGAACGGTGCAAGACGAGGTTCCAGGACGGTAACTTCGTTACGCTTGGTGACTTGGGGTTCATACCCTGCAGAGCGAACAGCAACGGTAGCTTCGCGTAGCGACTGGCCTTCGCGTAGCGACTGTGCAAGGAGTGCCGGTGCCAGCAGAAGAACAAGAACTGTCGGAACAATCAGTCGGATTGGATTCATAGCTGCTGTGAAGTGGTACATACGGCAAAATACAACCCTTGTTCGCGGTCACATCGTTCCGTGTAGTTTTGAACATGGTTCCGCTGTTGACATCTGCGCAGGCTCTTGCCATTGATCGACGCTGCGTCGACGAATTGATTCCATCGTCAGTGTTGATGGCAACGGCAGCATCGAATGCCACGGCCGAGGTACGTCGGTGTATGGCAACGTCGTCAGCACCCCTGCAACGTGTCCTCGTTCTGTGTGGACCAGGCAACAATGGTGGTGATGGTTTTGCTATGGCCAGGTTGTTATCATCATCAGCCGACGTCGTCGTTCTCGCAGATCCACCCACACCGTCAACGTCAGCCGAGGCAACTTCAGAATACCTGGCTGCCACGTCCTTGGGAATCGTAACGTTATGGGATTCACCAGACACAGTTGAGTTGTTACGCAGTGATTCGTTCGACGTGATTATTGACGCCATCCTTGGTACCGGAGCACGACCAGGACTGAGTGATGTGTGGATACAGCGGCTCGAACGAATTCGCAGGTTACGCGGAAGACGATTTTCGATCGACGTTGCCACGGGTCTTGATGCAACCACCGGTGATGCACATCCGGCGGCATTCCGCGCACACCATACCATTACCATGGTGGCCCCAAAACTTGGAATGTTCTTGAATGACGGTCCACACCATACCGGGACAATCCACATTGTTGGAATCGGTGAACGGCGCGGTGTGACCGCTGAGGTTGCAACGGCCTTTCACCTTGAAGATTCTGATATCAGAACATTGCTCCCAGCTCGTGCCAGAACAACATCAAAATTTGATTACGGACGTGTGCTCGTTCTTGGTGGTTCACGCTCGATGCGTGGTGCAGCATCCCTCGCAGCGCATGCAGCAATTACGTCTGGGGCGGGAATTGTTGAACTTGTTACCTCTACCCTTCATCCGCTGACACCACGAGAAGTGATGACGTATGTTGTACCATCAACAGCCGATGGTACTATGGCATCATCGTCACGCGATGTTATCGTCGATCGACTGAAGAAAGCAACCGTGCTCGTCGTTGGTCCGGGAATGGGTGCAAACGAAGAAACTCTCGGAATGGTAACGGAGGTGTTGGAAACCGTTCGACCGGATCTCCCCGTTGTGCTTGATGCCGATGGCCTGCGAGTGTTTCCTCAACTCACCAAGCGTCCGAAACAACTTATACTTACTCCACATCTCGGAGAGATGCGACATCTCGTACACGGTAGCGACAAACACCATCAGGATCTTCAGAGACGAAGCTTTGATATTGCAAACTCCTTTGCCAAAGAATATGGTGTCACTGTCCATTTGAAGTCCGTTCCCTCCGTCACAACCGACGGCACCGCTTCATTTGTTACCTCAAACGGAAATCCAGGAATGGCCACAGCTGGTAGTGGTGATGTACTTGCCGGAATAATTGGTGGCTTACTTGCCCAGCACGTTCCCGCGCTACAATCGGCAGCTCTCGGTGCCTACCTGCATGCACGTTCAGCGGACAACTATGTCCAGCGTTACGCTCCGGAAACACTCATTGCATCGGACATCATTGACGGATTACGGAACGTTATCCCCCGATGAAGATTGTCTTTTTACTCCCTGTGTTACTGTGCAGTGGTACACTATTTTACCTCTCGTCCATCCCGGGGCTCACACCACCATCGCTTGGAGTTGCATGGCAAGACAAGGTCTACCATGCCATTGCATTCCTCGGTTATGGACTGACGGTTCTTTGGGCCTCAATGGGACTTCGTCCGTCGGCATCACGCCGTTCTCATGTTGTGTTTACGGTAGCGTTGAGTATCGTCTTTGCCGTTTCCGACGAACTACATCAATACGTTGTACCCAATCGTCAGGCCGGAATCGACGACGTGTTGGCTGATGTAGTCGGCGTGTTATTGTCACTCACGATGATGCCACTTGTGAGCCGTATGGTACGTGTAGTCTATCGACGTCTGCTCTGAGGAGCTCTGCGAGTGGGTGTGGCACGTTGTCGAGACCTCGTTTGAGATCTCTGGCGAACGGTAGTACGACGATTTGGTCGAACGACCCTCTGGCGAGTCCTTGTACGACGTGAAGCACGTGTTTGTCGACGTCGTGTTGACGTTCGTGGTTGTACCGTTGGCCTTTGGCGTGCTGCAGCAGCTTGAGTTGTCGTTGGATGTGTTTGTGTTGTTCGCTGTGTGGCCGACCTTGATGGTTGTGCTGACTGCGCACCGTCAGTTGGTTGTTGAACAGGAGGACGTCGTACAGGTGTATCCGGCAAGGGGAGTACGGAGTGCTCGGGAGGGCGGCTTGTTCGAATTGTATTGAGTATCTCGGCGTCAACATCTTCTTCTGGTGGAACATCGTCAAGCACTTCCTCATCTTCACCAGCAATCGTACCCTGTTCTGCGTCTGGCGACACAGTAGATGGAGTCTTCCTGAGGCTGAACTCTGCAAGAGCAATTGCCGCGAGATTTTCCGTTCCCTTATAACCATGAACATTTGGTCCATTACTCACAAAGGCAAACGCTAGTCTTTCGCCATCCGCTGTTGTTACGTAACCTGCAAGAGCGCTGACGTTCCGTAACGTCCCTGTTTTTGCGCGAACGTTTCCGACGGCTGCAGTGCCATGCATTCGACCTCGTAACGTACCGTCAACTCCAGCTATGGGTAACGTGTTTTTGAACGACGTAGCCCATGGCATTCGATAAATAGCGCGCAACAGTTCTGTTTCGGTTCGTGCACTTACGCGATTCCGGCGGCTTAGTCCGCTGCCGTCGTTAAACACACAGCCAGTGCGAGACACCTTTAACGTATCGAGTGACGTTAACATCACACGTTTTGCTGTAGTTGGCGTTGTTGTATGGTCACCACAGAGTGCACCAACCATCTTAAAGACGTGTTCGGCGAGAAAATTGTCACTTCGTTTATTAACAACCGAACAGAAGTCTTCGATTGACCTACGAAACGCCGCAATGCGTCGAGTACGACGGGGCGCTTGCTGTGCCGCTACCGTTCCATCTACGTCAACACCGCCGGCTTGAAGTCGTCTGGAGAACACACCTGCCGTTGCCACAGCTGGTGACGTCATCTGAAAGACCTTCGTAACACTTCGATTTGCTCCCGGCCAGCCCGTTACGGTAAATACCTGAACACCGTCGGCACGGCGAGACGTTGTAATCGACACACGGCCTCTACGCCGACGTCCTTTTGGTGGACTAACAATCACAATTTCGAATCCATCAGAACCTGGTACACACTGGGCTGTCGTCCTCCCGTTAGGTGCACCGTTTACCACGACCGTTACGCTTCCCTTATTCGTAACAAGGGCACGAATGGCACCGGTAGCCTGAACAACTTCACCGTCTCCACTGTACGATGCTCTGTCAACATTGTCATCAAAAAATGTATCATCGGCGTAGACGTTACCTGTTATGCGCTGAATACCAGCCCGGCGTACTTCGTCGGCAAGTGCTTCAAGGTCATTGACGGATAACAACGCATCTCCGCGGCCTACAAGCCACACATCACCAAGTACCGTTCCATCGTCGCGAATCACTGCGTCGGTGACGACGTCAGTTTCGATAGCTCCGTTACCACGATGAAGTGAATACAGTGCTCCTGTACTGAAGAGTTTTGTTGTTGATGCAGGTGCAAGGGCTAGGTCGGCCGAACGCTCGTAAATATTTACGCGTCGGTCAAGTGAGTGAACAACAGCAGAAACTTGACCTGTCTTGTATGTCTTCGACGTAAACAATGCGTCGAGACGTGTACGCAGTTGTGAATATGCCCGCGCCGAGTCTGCTGGCGTAATAAAACTTGACCTTGGCGTAACGGTTCCTGGCCGATCCTGCGACTGTGCTGGAACGACAAAAACAAGAATGTACGATACGGCAATGCCGACGAGCTTAAGAACCTTCATGCTGCACGGCAAATCTACGAACGTCAGATTGGTCGAGCAGGTCGTTCACTATCGTCTCGAAAATTTTGTTGGTATCGGCCTCGTACCAACGAATTCGATCATCACGCCGAAACCACGTCATTTGTCGTTTTGCATATCGCTGACTATTCCGGATAAACGCTGTGAGTGCCTGTTCTTCTGTGATCTCTCCACGTATCCACCGAAGCGCTTCTGCATATCCAACGGTGGCCAAGGCCTGTTCCGATGCAGGTATACTGAGAAGATGTTGAGCTTCGTCAAGTAATCCTCCTGCCCACATGTCTCTACAGCGTTGTTCGATGACGTTTCGCTCAATGTCACGTTGACGATGAAGTCCAATCATGAAGGGGGCAAAAGGGGCACTGTCTCGTTCTTCCTGCCACGTAGTACTAAACAGTGTATCCGTCGAAAAAATGTGTTCCAAGGCCCGAGCTACACGTCGAGGATTTTTGTCGGCATACCGTTCTGCAGCAACGGGATCTCTGCGATACAGTTCTTCCCAAAGCCCCGTTCGCCCCTTCTCCAGCAAAAGGTCCTGCACCAAACGTCGGATGTCGTCCGTCGGTTGTGGAGCGGATGAAAAACCATCGATGATTGCGGAAACGTAGAGCCCCGACCCACCTACCAGAACAGGCAGAGCCGTCGATGGCATCGAAGCGATGTAGGCACGTACACGTGTTGCATAGTCTGCAGCTGACGTTGATTCCGTTGGGTCGAGTATGTCATATCCAAAACTGGGCGCAAGGTCGAGTTCTTCGCGCGTGGGCTTTGCCGTTCCAACATTCATTGTGCGGAAAATCTGGCGGGCATCGGCATTGATGACGTGCATGTTGAAGACGGACGTCAGACGCGCAGCAAGGGCACTCTTCCCAACGGCCGTGGGGCCAACAATGACAACAACTGGACGCAGGTCAGACGTCGGATTCATGCCATCCGGCTCGGCCAATAAGGGGGACAAACTTAAACGGACCAAGATCATCAACGGTCCAGTTTTCCTCTCCGGTTCGCGTAACGAGATATAACGTCTGACTCTTCCGATCACCTACGGGCACAACAAGTTTACCATGTAGTTTAAGTTGGCGCGCCAATGGTTCTGGTACATCGGGAGCACCTGCGGTGACAATGATTCCATCGTACGGAGCAAACTCGCTCCATCCAATCGTACCATCGCCGACACGCAACTTTACATCGTATCCGGCTGCCGTTAGGGCAAGGCCCGCCGTACGCGACAGTGATGCATGTCGTTCAATCGAATACACCTGCATTCCCATTTCCGCCAGAACTGCCGCCTGATATCCACTACCGGTACCGATTTCTAACACACGACTGCCCGGCTGAAGGTCTAGTGCCTGCGTCATCATGGCAACCGTAAACGGCTGTGATATTGTCTGCCGCGACTCTATAGGAAGTGCTGAGTCCTCATACGCACGTGATCGTAATGCCGTTGGAACAAAGAGTTCGCGTGGTACACGAGATAGAGCGTTTAGTACACGAGAATCGTGGATACCCCGAGCACGAAGGGCATCAAGAAGACGAAGGCGCTGATCGTTGAGGATGGACACAGGTGGGGTTAAAGGTGGGGAGGCAGGTGGG
>DDUR01000003.1:10223-10576 GCA_002344895.1 Ignavibacteria bacterium UBA2333 | reverse complement strand
TTGCCGCTTCCCAATCCGCGCCTCCCATGCTCCACCTCCTCATTGCATCTGTCCTAGAAATTGGATGGGCCGTTGGCCTCAAGTACACCGAAGGCTGGACAAAACTCTGGCCAAGTATCATCACCATTGTGTTAATGATTGGAACATACATTCTCCTGGCAAAGGCCGTGGAGACCATTCCGCTCGGAACTGCCTATGCCATTTGGACGGGAATTGGAGCTGTTGGAACGGCCATCTTCGGAATGATCCTCTTTGGTGAACCCGTCACCGTTGCACGCATCTTCTGCATCGTCCTTATTGTTGCTGGAATCGTAGGACTAAAAATCACAAGTTGACGCAGGGTGACGCTGGGT
>DDUR01000003.1:0-10019 GCA_002344895.1 Ignavibacteria bacterium UBA2333 | reverse complement strand
AGTTGACGCAGGGTGACGCTGGGTGACGCCGGGTGACGCGGGATGACGCAGGGTTACGCTAGTTTACGCCGGGTAACGCATGCGGAGGCGAGCTGGCACGAGTTAAAGAAAGTAGTTATCGCGATATTCCGGAGAAGAATCAATGAACGCATCAATCATCATCATTTGTGCAATTGCTACCCTGAGTACTGGTACCAGTGGGATGCAGTTGCAGGAAACCTTCTGTAAACGTGCCGATGCGGCGATTTCGATCGGCAAGCCGGGGCGTGAAGCGCTTGATTCATTACGTCAATATTTTGGATTCGAACCCGACACGATAATCGCCGATGAGTCTCACCACCCTTTTGTGTGGAGTGGTGCGCACTGCGAGTATGGTGATTCACTTAAAGTCTACTTTTACATTCATAATATACACAAAAACAAATATAATCTGGATTCGATATTGACACGACCGATAACTGGGTATCTCGTCGTTCACGGCAAGCGGGGAACGTATCCTGTATGCGCCGAGTGGAAAGGTGTGGAGTATCCGTTGTGGGAGCTTAGTGGTTACAAATGGCATTGATGTGGAATCGGTATGCTTCAGAGTTGTGAATTTCAAGGACCTTTAACGTAGGTGTTGCAACATGTTCTGCTGTCAATATGACACGCAAGCGAGCGAATCCTGTTGATCAGAGAGTCAATGAGATCTACACGAACCATACGATTCTTACGCAAACTCAATTCTTCGCGGTTTGTTTGTCGGCTGTTGCTTGCAAACGATCAATTCCTGAGTTGGCAGATCGGCGAAAAGGGTATTCTTCCATCCCAATATCGTACACAACACCTATCTGGAAAGAGTTTGATGATAGTGTTGTGTGTTATGTAAACTTCAACAACACTCTTGGTCGAGTTGTTGTCGTCAAACCTATCGTGATTGGATTCGAAGGGATACCATTTCTTTCTGCAATGACCACAACGGTTGACGATTCAACGACGACAAACGATTCGATTCAGTTCGTTGGGGAGAGCCGTTGGTATGAAACTCAGGACTTTATCCTCTGGCCACAGCAGAAGGTCGTCTTTCGTACTGTCATTCCTCGAGCTGAGATAGAAACAGCGCGCCGAGAGGGTTATTCGAATGTGGTGGTGAAGTGGATTGTGTTCCGACCATCTGAATCGCTCTGCTTTCAGTATGCGATCAAAGCTCTACCTGCGCCAGACACGGTGTTTGGCACACTCACACACAACACGCATACAGTATCACTGTATGGGCATCTGATTGATCGTCGTTTTCCCGTGACGCACGTATGGTGGGACGGACTTACGTTCAAGAATGAGACTCACCATGAAACAATTTCAGTTGGGCAGTCGTGGGATGATGATTATTCACTACGCTGAACTACGTTGCACAAGAAGTAGCCATACATAGAATGTATTCTGTATGTCGTCTACGCGAACACAATGGTGACAAACAGAATCCGATATGAAGAGGGCTGGACAAAACTCCGGCCAAGTGTATTCACCACCGAGTATTTGATGGGAGCATACATCCGATTTGCATAGATCTTAGAGACGTTGCCTCTCAAAACTGCCTTTTCCATTTGGACGGTAACGAGAGCCTTTGCTATGACCAATTTGGGAATGATTCTCCGTGTGACCCCGTCACCATTGCTTACATCTTCTGTATCGTGGTTTTTATTGCTGGAATTGTGGGACTAAACATCGCAAGCTGACGCGAGTCAATGCCGTGTTACGCAGACTGACGCTGGGTGACGTTTCGCAATCAGTTGCAACATGTAGATACTGCGTGTCATTCCGAACGTATTGCCGCACATTGTGACACATGTACGACTACTTTTGGACTGTCCTGTCATTCGATGCTGACAACACGTGAAACAAGTGATTGGTCATTCAACACCTGCGTATGTCGTGGTTCAATACTGTCGTGATCGCAAAATTGATGAACTCGGTGATGCTATTATTATGATACACCGATAGACATGGATTATGGTATACGCTGTGTACGTACGTCGTGCGGCTTTCACTGTCGGTATAGATCCACCTGATAGTCATGGAATGAACGTAGTTAGTCCAGTGACAATGACAATTGGGATAAAGATACTCCGATTAACCAGCAGCCGTGAATAACGTATGAGTGATATTACCGTGAAAAAATGTCCGCAACTGAAAAAACTTGTTGCATTCGTGTTGTAAAGATTGTAAGTTCGGGAGTCAGTAACACTGTTTGTGATAACATGCACAATAGTCCAAGCAAGTGTTGAGTAATCGTTTGATCATCTGTTTGTTCCATCATTCTGCCCGCGTGTCAGAAAGATTCTGAGAGTTGCCTGTTCGTCGTCGATTCATTCGACATTCATTCGTCCGTTGCACAACTTACGCGTAAACAACACGTTCCATTTTCATTGATGGTGACGCATGAGGGCAATAATCGTCCTTTGCGTCGGCCTTGCGATGTCTGCGTTTCCGAGCACTATTCTGTGCAATTCGGTGGCAGACACTACAACGTCGGCATTTCTGGATCTCAATAGTGATTGTGTCGTAGACACTGTGTACACGGTGACGGACACGCTTGGCAATCGTCGTTTGCATTCAATACGCTGGGGAGAGCGACCACAGTCTGGTGGCTGTGATTCTACACACTACGCTGATACGACAAAGGTATTCCGTACTGTGACATTCTTTGCGTACTCTGGCTTTGATACTGTCAAAAGTGTAAGTCTGTCGTCACTCAAACTGAATCACGATGATGGAATGTTTGATGCCATCGTGCGTATACGCGGAAAACTCGTGTACGAACATCAAGGACCAGATTCAACCGATCTTGTCATCGATACTGTAGCTGTCATTGCTATTTATTGTCAACGTGACATCGACACAGCACAGTGGTTTACCTTGTCATTGGATACAGGATTTCACTACACACCTGTAGTTCATAAATACCTTGCATCGGGTTCAGACATTATAGAGTACGGCGTATCGCATCGCAGCAATGTGTCACTTTCTACGATTCAGCTCTGTTCTGTAGCAGTATCGGTTCATGACACGTCAGGCGGACAACCCAAACAAGGTGCTCAAACATCTCAGGTAAGTCCTATTCCAGGGCAACAGCCACTACAACTTCGTGCCGTTCCGAATCCGGCAAGTGATGAAGTCGTGCTGATTGTTGAGGATGAGATCATTGACATGTCAGTGTCATTCATCAGTGCGGATGGACGCACTCATTCAGTGTTGTCATCGAAACTCGCAGTGACTCGGGGATCCCAGCTAAAGGTTGACGTGTCACGACTTCCAAGTGGTACTTACCGTGCTGTTGTAACATCAAATCAAGATGGCAGAAGTGGTCTTGTAAACATTGTACTTCGGAGATGACATTGATGACGACAACTACAATGATCATGGTGCGCAGCAAGACGTTCAGTTCGTGGATCGTACTTACGATGACGTGTTTGCTACTTGGGTCTCTACAGGTCATGCATGCACATGAGCCTTGTCAATCCGAGTGTCCTGAGAACCAGGCTCCATGGAGCCCTCCAACGATCTATGTTATCCAAGTGGCACAAGATTGTTCTGTCGAGCTGACGGTACGGACACGACTATGTTTTGCGACATGGGATCTCGACGTCATGAGCGTCAACATCATTGGGGCGTGTGTCGACTTTCCGTTGCGCGCCGCGATTGAGCAGGCACTTCGGACGATGGTGACAAACAACGTTATGAATTTCCCTCCAGGCAATACTCAGGACAATGGTGTGTGGTACTGGCGTATATCAAGGCCTGCATGCTGGAGGAAATACAATGGATTCATACAGTCATGTGAACCAGAGTGTTGTATCACATATCTGCGCGCAGAGCGCCAGCAAGGATGTTCAACGTGGGCATTCACGGACGAGACTATACGACGGCCATTCCAGGCTTGTCCAATTCCCAAGAAGCAGCCGAATAGTGGCGAAATTCCACTGAATGTACCATGTGCCACGGATTGTTATGAACTGGCACCAGGGGCACGTCAGCACGAGAAGAAGAACAACTAGGCAACATCACAGATATCAAACACGAAATCCAGACGACAAATCCGTGGACAACGTTATGAAGAATTGCATACTGACACTCATTCTGCTGGTCGGATCGACCGTTGTGTTCGCGCAGAAGCCACCAGCATCAGAGACATGGATGACTGGCATGGATGATGCTGTGAATATGTTCGACAAACGTGGTTTCCTGAAGGACAAAGCGCGGACGATAGACGGCAACGTATCAATTGCACGTGCGAATGGTAACGTACAGTATCGACATGATCTGGCGTCATACACCGTAAACGGTGCACCGATCAACGTAAGCATGAACTTTAATCAAAATGCCGAATGGACAACGTTTCGGTCATTTGATTACTCAACACAAACATGGAATCGGCTGTCACAGAATCGCCCAGTGTGGATGATAGGAGTAAATGGATTTGCTGTTCAGGCACTGACATATACAAGCAGAAGCGCACTACACTGGAGCAATAGAAAGTCGTTTCCACCGTATGGTGCTGAGTACAACGAGGACGATCAGATCTATCTCCTTGATGGCTACGACTACTCAAATCGGATGATCAATGTTTCTCATCCGGCAACGAACTCCGAGTTTGTTGACGTTATTCGACTACTTAGAGAGGATGGATCTGTGCTTGAGCTTGTTCACCAAGAACAAAAGTGCGGTGCAGATGCAGATACAGACTTTGAACCACTTTACACGGGTACATATGCTACAACAGATGCAAACTCGCACGCATTTGCACTCGTCAAAATAGATCATGAACTACTGACGAATGATGATGAGCAAAAGCTAATTGCACAACTAGATCAATCTATACCCCGCTACCTGTTGCCTCGTGTCGTTGAGTACTTTCCAGGTGATGGTTACACATATGTTTTTTACGAATATACGTTGCCCTTTGGAACATATCCTGTAACGAATTATGATAACGTACCCTACACGACAGAGACATCTCATATTCCGTCGGGTGCAGGTTATCATGATGCCTCACCAACAATTTTCTACCTTGGTGAGATCCGTTATAACGGAGTCGTTGTCACGCAGTTGGACTATACTAATCGCCAGAGACAACTCCGCAGCCGTCATGTGAACCTTAAGCGTGGGCGCGGTCAGCTGACAAACGTGGGACAGGATCTCTCGGTTAGCTACGAGGCAAAAGGCGTCCTGATAAATTTTAGAGGTAAACAGACGCACTTCAGTTATGATGCTGACCATTCAATGGGAACTGGACTAGTTTCGAATCCACAACTTAGCCACTTTACAAATGATCTCAATAGTTATGAAGGTGGCCCATTCTTCACATGGACGCCGATGATTGGAGAGATTACCGATCCCGAACTCCGCGTGACGAAAATCACATACGAAAACGTTCGAAAGGCCCTCATTAAAGGTACCTTCCCGAATAATGTCACGAGTGTAGAGCCAGATAATCTAAACATTGGATCTGGTTATTCACAGAAGACGGTAATGCTCGCTACCGTACCCAGAATTCATAAAGTTAAGCAGCCCATCTGTTCGTACGAGATCTCGTATCACAATGTCAATTGGCGAAAGGAAGTGACTAATCAAGACGCATATGCTGATGTAAGCGGCGTGTTTACGGCACAAAATGTGCACGTCGACTACATCTATGACGCAACGATGGCTCAGTCGGCGAATGGATTGTTGCCGTATGCGAATGCTTATGAAAGCCAGATGGCAACAATCCTAATGAAGTACGATCGTAATCTTACAAATAGTGGTAATGTAACGTCAACAACCCCTCGACTCATGTGGACGGAGGCCTTTGGTTATCCCAGTGCGGTTACAACTGTCGATCCTGTTCAGACGTCGACTTCGAGCATACGTACTACCTACAGTGACGGCACAAATGTTGTTTCTTCGATGGCAATCAAGGAAGATTTCTATCGTTACACAAAAAGTGTGCCATATTATCCATTTGTGGCAGGTCAACCTCGAAAGCTTATCACACATTCTATTCGTGGAAAATCGCAAACCGAGTTCGATATGCCGGGGCCCAATCCCCAGACAGTCACTGAGGAGAACTACAGTTACGTAGAAACGGAAACGGTAGGAGGCATTACGATACCAAAATGGAGAGAGAACAAGCTCCTCCTCGGTGAAACACTGACACAGACTTGTGTGAAGAACGGGCAGAGCCCAGTAACGTGTCATCAACGAACACGTGAAGTTTACTCGTACACAGTCGATAATAACTTTACATTACCATACGAGGATGGCGAAAGCTGTTCCGGACGTTCCGATGAGTTTCACTTGTCGTACGGGAATCCGATTAAGACACGACATACTCAGAACTTCGTGTATGATGGAAGTACTTGGATTGCAAGAACGGAGCAGAGAGATACGTTTCTCAATGTTTCACCAGTAGAGGTGCCTGCGAGCTCCAAAGGGCTTGTTGGTTCGTATGACGAGCGAAGGGCACAATTCGAGATCTACTGGAACGAAGAGCGAACCGATCCGCTGACTGAAAAAGTGATTAAGCAGTCGTTTGGCAGAACGGCTCCTGACTCAGCTTGGTCAACGTATATGCTTGCGTCCCTACCCGACGTAAATGAAGACCCTGTCCTTACTTCACGTATTGGTGTGTTGAAGTCCACTGCAACGCGAACAAGTGGATCGCCAAGTGTAATCGAAGGATGGACATCTTACACATATGACTTGAGCACTACGCATACACATTTAGGTGTGTCACTCCCAAACCCGTCCTATGTAAAGCAGCTCAGCTCAACTCAATACGGCCGAAAATTGAATCGATGGTTGTACAGTTCCAACACATACTGTGTGGATTATGCTTACTACGACTATCGATCGAGACTTGAATCAACGACGAGTCCGATAGGGCAACAGACTCAACTATTCTATGATGGGGATGGTGCAACGCTTTACGTGCCCGGCACTGGACAGACATCGTGGATTACGAATGGTCAGGTTTCTGCAAAGCGTGTTTCGAATGCTGAATCGCTCGTCAGTAAGACTTCCAACGTCAGTAAAAGTCTTTCAACACACAGATCACATGCATTGGAACTCCCGACGCATAGCAAAAGACGTGTGAGAAAGCCATATCTGGTACTTGGGTCCGGAATCATTGATGAAAACTACTGGCTCCCTCAGGTAACCGGTTACGACGACGCGGGATTTCCAGAGTTTATGATAGATGAGAACGGTTATCTCTCCTCCTATGAGTACGACAACATTGGCCGAATTAGGATGTTATGGCTGCCGCACGATTTTCCGGATCTCTCAAGTGGACAATTGCTTCCACCATATTCAAGTGAAACCAGTCGCAGATATGAACCAAGTATTCGGCGCGGACTCAACTGTGGTTCGAATTGGGTGAAGGTCACATGTTATGCATACGGTGATCCGCAGATTGATGAATACGTTTGTGATCCGTTCGACCCGTATTTCGCCGAGTGTTACTGCTCACCAGGCTCTGCGATACCGGAGGCCTACCCCGGGTTCGAAATCGTGAAGAGTTCTATTGTTGGATACTTGAACTTTGAGAGACCAGCATGCCCGAATGAAGTGTCGGCGCCTTACGGAGGCGGAAACCCCACCACATCCGAAATGGCGTATCCGAAGGAAGTGAAGATGGGGCAGTCGTACAAGTTTTTTTATCCTAAGTCGGAACACGTTACCCTTACCTCAGCTAAAGTTAAACTTAGCATTGTCCAAACGTTTGGTGTCAACGACTGCTTCAACTTTGAGGTTATTGTCAAAAACGGTAGTGGTAATGTCATCGCTAGCTCGCCAGTTCTCTCCGTGTATTGCAATACCTATGTACCGGACGAGCCTGGTACGAGTAACTGCGGACCAGAAATGTTTAACTGCGGCCAAATGATCGTGCATCCCGGACAAAATAGTACCGGGTATCGAACGTATCATGCGGATGTATCTATTGACCTTCAAAATGCTCTGAACAGCATGACATCGGTGCCTTCGCCAACTGGCGAGGATTTACAGGAATTATTAGTTGAAGTACGTCGTGTAGGAAATGCATATGGTGTAATCGAACTGGGCAATGTACATCTCGAGGTAGCCGGTCAATTCCGTAAGTGGAACGATCGTGATGACAGTGACTTCACACTAGCCATGTTCCGTAATGAGAACAACGGTCATACAGTCGGCCTCTACACAAAGATTGATGATCGTAGTCAGGCAAACGACGAGTCAACATATCCCACAACACCATCAGGTTTGTATACACGTCATCGTAAGGCAAAGATTACGTTTACAACGGATGATCTCGTGCAGAAGGAAGAGCATAACTACTCAGCCAACACGATGAACATTCTGGCAGCAGGTGCCATAAGTGGTACAACGGGTGTCATCTCGACGTACGATGGTGCCGGCAATGTTCACACGACAACAAATGCACGCGGAAACATAACGGCAAACGGTTACGACCCGACAGGTAGGCAACTTTCGTCCGTGACCGATGCAGCAAACAATCAGTGGGTGGATATTGAAGCGGCCAATCCTGTGTTAGCAACAGGTCATGACGCTCAATTACAAACTGAAATCCGGTATGGAACGGTGCAGGAATTTGGCATTCCTGTCGCTGTGGCCAATCGTTTTATCAGCCCGTACTGTCGTCGCGAAGTATCACGCCAGCTTATTGAGCAGGATGGTACGACACATCAGTACTGGCACAGTTCGGCTGTATTCTTCGACGCACTCGACCGAAAGGTGCTTACCGTTTCAGGGTATAATGCGGCCACGTTTACGTCTGACCTGTCACTGCCCGTATCTGCAAATGTGGATGTGAATCTGGCAACGTGGTACTACTATGATGGGCTCGATCGCGTGATCAAGGTCCTGAATCCGCTTGGGCAGGAGATTCATACGGATTATGATGATTTCGGCAACGTTCGGGCGACCTCACAGACAGATATGGGTGTTGTAAGTCACTCGTACAACAAACTCGGCCAGTTACGCTACAGTCAAACCGAGGAACAGGCAGCCGAGAGAAAGCTCACCTATCGCCAGTATGACGATCTTGGCCGTCCTACGGTCATTGGTGAAGCCAAGCTCAATAGTGCCTTAACCGGAGAGGGCGAAGCATCGTCGATTCCTGGCGTTGCAGCGCGTTTGACATCGCTTCTATCTGGTGATGTCTTACGAGCCATTGGATCACCGACGAGTACGTGTAATCGCAGTATCTACAACGGCCCAATTCGCCCCGTGCCGTCGATTTACAAACACATGTTGAATCCAAACTCTCCTCCCAATGCCGAGGCAAAGCTTGTGGCATTGGACGATGTCTGTAATCAGCCGTATCTACTCAGTACTGCAGACCGCTTTAATCCTCCCGTCCCTCCAGGTGCGGAGTGGATGATGCGGCATCAGTCACAGATGTACGCTCGCCCTGTTGTTGAGGCCACGTACACGAACTTTGAGAACATAGCCGTATACCCCGAGTTTGTTCTCCAGGCTATTTGGTATGATGAACTCCCTTCGACGATTGGAGCTGTCTGGGGTAATTCACCTCCTACGACGGTCTGGAACGCCCTTGCACCAACAAACCTTGTAAGAAATCTTAAGGGACGTCCCTCAATTGTTGCTTATCGCACACACGGAGGCCAACCTTTTCATTATACTGTTCGTTCGTATGATGAACGGGGGCGCGTAGAAGCACAACTACGTCTAACGGAAAACATTGGTTTTGACGGAGTCTATTACAAGTACAATTCATCGAACAAGATCGTCTCTATCCATGTTGTCGACGCAACGGGACAGCACGCAACGTTCTATGCCTATGATGAACAAGGGCGCGTATCCAAGATGTGGACGAAGCGCACGGAGGATGGATATGGCAATGCCATCAATCCCGCGATACCAACACTGTGCACGATTCAGGCAACAACGGACGTGCCTGATGCGATCTATACCTACGACGCAGCGGATGCGGTCGCCACGGTATCGTATCCGAAGGTCGTCGCTGGCTCAATACCGCC
>DDUR01000101.1 GCA_002344895.1 Ignavibacteria bacterium UBA2333 | reverse complement strand
CCGAGTGAACGTCATGGGGCGTTCTGCGTGTTGCACCACGCACTTTTTCCCTTTCTATTCCTGGCGTGCATGAAGAAGCTGGTCCTGTGGTTAACCGTTGGTGTTGTGATAGTAGGTGGTGTGTGGTTCCTATGGGGACGTCCAAAAGAGTCGGCTGGGGGAGGTAACCCCGTGGCCGCACGCGGCACACGTGGACCTGCTGGACCGGTAAAGGCCCGTGCCGTTGTTGTGCGGCCGGCCCCTTTTTCGGAACGCCTGACACTCACAGGTACGGTGCTCGCCAATGAATCCGTGGAGTTGCGTCCGGAAACGTCTGGCCGTGTTGTGAAGATCGGATTTGTGGAAGGTGGTTCTGTTACAACAGGACAGTTACTGCTCAAACTTGATGATGCAGAACTGGTTGCTCGGAAGGCTAAACTGCAACGGCAGCTTGTGTTAGATACAGACCGTCGTGATCGGCTGCGCACACTCAAGGCAATCGATGGTGCAAGTCAGGAAGATCTTGACGTAGCCACGGCTCAGGTTGATGTACGATTAGCCGAAATCGCAGAAGTAGATGCGGCCCTTCGAAAAACAGAGATTCGTGCACCATTTGCGGGTCGTGTTGGTCTTCGCGGCGTGAGTCTAGGGGCGTCTGTTTCGCCAGCAACACTCATTACAACGTTAAGTGATGATGCCTCACTAAAACTCGAATGTTCCGTTCCTGAGCGTCTTGTAAGTAGTCTGCGTAGTGGCTCACGATTTGATGTATCAGTACGCTCGCGTAACGGCGAAGTACGTCGCACTGCGTCTGTCTATGCCGTTGACCCAGCAGTAGATCCTACCACACGAACAGTTCGCTTACGTGCACGAATTGAAAAACCTGGACCAGATGTTCGACCCGGTATGTTTGCGGATGTCGACATTGAACTGGAACGGATTCCCGATGCCATTCTCGTCCCATCGGAAGCTGTAACTCAGGATATGTCCGGTGCTACCGTCGTCGTGTCTGAAAACGGTAAGGCAGCTATCAGGAATGTTGTTGTTGGTGGCCGCACTACTACAGATGTACGCATCGTAAGTGGTGTAAGCATCGGTGACACGGTGCTGACAAGTGGATTACTCAGTGTCAAACGCGGAATGCCTCTGGCACTGGAGGTGCAATGAACCTCAGTGTTCTCACAATCCGTCGGCCCGTGCTGAGCATGGTGCTGAGCACCATCATCGTTCTTCTTGGAGTTGTTGGTTTTCTGTTCCTCGGTGTGCGTCAGTTTCCTGATGTTGATCCACCGAACATTACCGTTACCACGTCCTATCCCGGTGCTAATGCTGATGTTGTAGAGTCGCAGATCACCGAACCGCTCGAAGAGTCTATTAACGGTATTGATGGAATTCGTTCTCTAACGTCACAGTCGTCAGATGGACGTTCACAGATTACCGTTGAGTTTGAGCTTGGTGAAGACCTCGAAGCGGCAGCAAATGATGTCCGCGACCGCGTTGAACGTGCAAAGCGTCAGCTCCCTCCTGATGTAGATCCGCCCGTAGTAGCAAAGGCCGATGCAAACGGCCAGGCCATTGTGGTTATGACCGTTCAGAGTGATGTGCGGAATCTTACGCAACTCACAGACTTTGCTGTAAATGTCCTTAAAGAACGCTTACAAACGATTAAGGGTGTTGGATCGGTTCAGGTCTGGGGTGAACGGAAGTACGCAATGCGACTTGTTCTGTCACCCGACAGACTCGCTGCCTACGGTCTTACTCCAAGTGATGTCCGTACAACTCTTGCCCGAGAAAATGTTGAACTTCCTGCTGGACGTCTGGAAGGGGCAGCAACGGAACTGTCATTACGGACAATTGGACGTCTGAGTACTCCAGAAGAGTTTGCCGATCTTATCCTCCGCAGTGACGGTGGCGAAGTTGTACGTCTGCGTGACGTTGCCCGTGTATATCTGGGTGCCGAGAATGAGCGCACGTTACTCAAACGTGATGGTATTCCGATGGTCGGTCTGGCCATCAGTCCACAAACCGGTGCGAATCAGGTTGAGATTGCTGATGAGTTTTATCGGCGATATGAAAACATCAAGGCCAATGCTCCAAAGGACTTGATTCTTGACCTTGCCTTCGACAATACAAAGTTCATTCGGAATGCTATTCTTGAGGTTGAAGAAACCCTCCTGATCGCCTTCGCTCTAGTTGTAGCCATCATTTTTCTCTTTCTGAGATCGTGGCGTGCCACAATCATTCCCGTTGTAGCTATCCCCGTCAGCCTCATCAGCGGCTTCTTCTTTATGTGGGTGTCGGGATTCAGTATCAACGTTCTCACGCTGCTAGGTATCGTTCTAGCGACGGGCCTTGTGGTTGATGATGCCATCGTTGTGATGGAGAATATCTTTCGTCGGATCGAAGATGGAGAAAGCCCGCGAGAAGCCGGTGAACGCGGTTCAACGGAAATCACCTTTGCCATTGTTTCAACAACCATCACGTTGGCAGTGGTGTTTCTTCCGATCATTTTTCTTCCTGGACTCACGGGCCGACTATTCCGTGAGTTTGGTCTCGTTGTCTCAGCAACGGTCCTTGTCTCGGCATTTGTATCGCTGACCCTAACACCAATGATGAGCAGCCGATTACTGCGTCATCAGGATGGTACGTCGTGGATTGTTCGTGTCACCGAACCATTCTTTGTGTGGTTAAACCGCATCTACGAATCCTCACTGCGTTCCCTGATGCGTCGTCCGGCCCTCGCACTGTTTATTATGGCCGGCGCACTTGCCGTACTTGTAACGTTGTTTGGTGTACTCAAGAGTGAACTTGCGCCACTCGAAGATCGAAGCTTGTTAACGATGAACGTTACGGCTCCGGAGGGGACTACGTTTGATCGGATGAGTGTCATTATGGACACGCTCCAAGCGCGGATTTCTCATGCCGTGCCGGAAAATCAACTTGTGCTCACCGTGACGTCGCCAACGTTCTTTGGTGGTGGCAGTAACAACGGATTTTCGCGAATCATGTTAACGGACCCAACGGAACGAACACGATCACAGATGGCGATTGCTGATGTTGTCACGGGTGTTGGTAGGTCGGTAACCGATGCACGGACCATTGTTATCCAGGAGCAGACGGTATCAACAGGTGGACGTGCAGGTTTGCCCGTACAATACGTTCTGCAAACCGGAGAACTGGAAGAATTGCGGGAAAAGTTGCCTGCCTTTCTGGCGGCAGCCTCTGCAGATCCGACGTTTTCCGTTGTTGACGTCAATTTAAAGTTCACAAAACCCGAAGTAACCATTTCCATTGATCGTGCTCGTGCGCGTGAACTTGGTGTGAGTGTCTTCGACATTGGTGATGCCATTCAGGCAGGATTTGCCGGTCAACGTTATGGATACTTTATCCGCGAAGGCAAACAGTATCAAGTTATTGGTGAAATCGAACGACAGGATCGTGCAACACCTGATCGACTGCGCGACCTCAACGTGCGTAGCGCTGACGGCCGTATGATTCCGCTCTCGAATCTTGTAACTCTCACCGAACAGAGTACACCTCCGCAGCTGTATCGATATAACCGGAATGTAGCCGCTACGGTGAGTGCCGGACTTGCCCCCGGCAAAACCATTGGTGATGGGATAGCAGCCATGGATGCCGTTCGCGATAAGACACTCGGTGGAACAGTGTCTACAGCTCTAACTGGACCAAGTCGTGACTTTGCCGAAAGTTCATCGTCGTTGCTGTATGCATTTCTCTTGGCACTCATCCTTGTCTACCTCATCCTCGCTGCACAGTTTGAGAGTTTTGTTGATCCGTTTACTATCATGTTAACGGTTCCACTTGCTCTCAGTGGTGGTGTTTTGAGTTTGTGGTTAACCGGAGAAACACTCAACATCTTCTCTGAAATTGGTGCCATTGTCCTCATTGGCCTCGTCACCAAGAACGGTATCCTCATTGTTGAGTTTGCCAATCAGCAGCACGAGATAGGGAAGTCGTGGACAGATGCCGTTCTTGAATCGGCATCAACACGATTCCGCCCAATTCTCATGACGTCACTTGCTACCATTCTTGGTGCTCTACCGATTGCGCTCTCACTTGGTGCAGCTTCAGGTAGTCGTACGGGTATGGGCGTTGTGATCGTTGGTGGTATGTCGATTGCAACCTTACTTACACTGTACGTCATTCCTGCTCTCTACGTGTTGTTATCACGTCTGAAACGACATCGTGTCGCGCCGACTACGACGACGACTACGACGACGACAGCTACGACGGCAGCACTCGTACTGAGTCTTATCTCCATTACAGGCACCTCGTCAGTATCAGCCCAGACCGATCGTTTGAGTCTTGATGAAGCCGTCCGAATTGCTCTCGAACGGAACTATGACATCCGTGTTGCCAAACTCGACAGTACATCAGCACGGTTGATTGGTGAGGGGGCAATAGGGGGCTTTCTGCCATCGGTTGATGTTCTTGGCGGAATTACACGCGGAAGTAACGACGTCACACAGGTTACAGCATCTGGTGTAAACATCCAGCGAGATGGTGCAGGCTTTACCAACATGAATGCCGCAGCCCAACTCTCGTGGACCATCTTTGACGGACTCTCCATGTTTGCGCGAGGTGATCGAGCACGACATCTTGAGTCAGCAGGCATTGAACAGGCACGATCGACCGTTGCATTGACCATTGCGGACGTGATTGGAGCGTATGGAGCCGTCGTAGCTGTGCGACGTCAGCGTACTGTTCTTGATACAGCGCTGGCAATTGCCGAACGCCGACTCGACATTGTACGGCGCTCACGGGATGCTGGAGCCCTTGCTGGTGTTGACGTGGCACAAGCCGAAGTTGACAGGAACACCGTGCAGACGGAGGTGTTACGCGTTCGAGCTGACGACATATCGCTTACGGCTTCACTGAATCGAATGCTCGGGCGGGAGCCCCTTGTGCCCCTTACCATTGACACTGCACTTGTTGTAGCCGACGTAGCATCAGTCGATAGTCTCCTGGCACGCGCACGTGAGCGTAATCCAGACGTACTCGCGGCCGAGCAGAGGCGTGAAGCAGCAAGCGACTTTGTGCGCACCGTAACGGCGACCTTTCTTCCGCGACTTGTGGCTCTTGGTCAATATCAGATTACAAACAACAGCACAGATGCTGGATTTATCCTTGAGAACCGCTCTAATGGCTGGAGTGCAGGCCTGCAGTTCTCGATGAACCTGTTTAATGGATTTACGGACGATTTGGCGCGGCAGCAAGCAGAAGTAGACGTGGAGCGTGCTCGGTTAGACGTCGAACGTACACGCCTAACCACGTCTGAACGACTCGTGCGTGCGGAAGCGGCCTATCGACGTGGCAAGGAAGCCTTGAGCCTCGAGCAGCAGAGTTATGCTTCTGCTCTGACGAATGCCCGTATTGCCCTGGAAAAGCTCCGGCTTGGCACGATTCGCGACATTGAAGTGCGTCAAACGGCTCAAACCCTGCTAGAAATCGGCCTACGAATGGTCCGAGCCGAGTACGAGACACTTTTGGCCGCAACGGAAGCACGAAGACTGGCCGGCGATCTCGTCCGCTAGACGTACCTTTGTGTCATGGAAACAACCATGACACTCGAACAAAAACAACAACTTCGCGACTTCCTCATGAAGGACGGCGAAGACTCTCCGGCAATGACCTTTTCTATGATGGAAGGCTTCTTTGCCGCCATTGCCACCATCCCTACGGTTATCGATCCACAAGAGTGGATGTCGATGATCTTTGATGTTGACGACGAACTTGAAGAAACGCCCTTCGCCAGCCAGGACGAAGCCGACGTGATCCTCGCCCTCGTTGTGGCCAGCCATAATGACGTTGTGACGGGCCTTGAGGAAATTCTTGCTCTGGACGATGAAGAGCTGGAGCGTGAAGACTTCGAGTTCCCGTGGACACCACTCTTCCTAACGGACGAAGAAGAGTCACCTGAAGACTTTGCTATGGGCTTCCTGCTTGGAATGCAGTCATTTGCCGATGATGAGTGGGAGACGTATGCCAAGGACAATGTTGAGCTAGTTGCACCCGTTGTGATTCTCGCCACCGAGCTCGCCAATGAAGTGAGTGATGAAGAGTATCCGGACATGTGTGTAGCCATGTTTAACAGTGTCCTCGACGTTCATGAAGAGTGGCGCACAGCCGGCGACGAGCCGAGCGTCAACTAAGATTTCCCGCCATTGTTACCAAATCCACCGAAAACAGTTAATCGACACACATGACGACACGGATTGAACGAGACACCATGGGTGAAATCACCGTACCGGCTACGGCCTATTACGGTGCCCAAACGGCGCGCTCACTCATACACTTCGCGATTGGCGATGAACGAATGCCTCGTGAGGTTGTTCATGCCATGGCCTTACTCAAAAAAGCTGCAGCCCTTGTGAATGCAGACCTTGGAGTGCTGGCGCGTGAAAAGGCCGACCTTATTGCTCGGGCAGCCGACGATGTTATCGCCGGCAAACTCGACAATGAGTTCCCACTCCGAGTGTGGCAGACAGGTTCCGGCACACAGACAAACATGAATGTGAATGAAGTTCTCAGTAATCGTGCCATTGAATTGGCCGGTGGAGAACTTGGCAGTAAGAAGCCTGTCCATCCGAACGATGACGTGAACAAGTCACAGAGTTCAAATGACACGTTTCCTACGGCAATGCACATTGCTGCGGGACTAGCAGTCACTCAACAACTTGTTCCGGCAGTTACGGCACTTCGTGATACACTTGAAGCAAAATCGCGTGAGTTTGCCTCGCTCATTAAGTCGGGCCGTACACATCTTATGGATGCTACGCCGGTTACTCTAGGTCAGGAGTTTTCTGGATATGCCACGCAGCTCACCAATGATCTTCGCCGCCTTGAGCTGGTGATGGCTGGTGTATGGGAACTTGCGCTTGGTGGCACGGCTGTTGGCACGGGTCTGAACACACATCCTGAGTTTGCCGTGAGGTCCGCCGCCAAGATTGCCGAACTCACAGGATTGCCGTTTGTCTCTGCACCTAACAAGTTCGAAGCTCTTGCTGCGCACGACGCTCTGGTCTTTGCTCATGGAGCCCTCAAAACACTTGCTGCCTCACTCATGAAGATTGCCAACGATGTTCGCTGGATGGCCTCTGGTCCTCGCTGCGGACTCAATGAGATCTTTATCCCTGAGAACGAGCCGGGTTCGAGTATTATGCCAGGAAAGGTGAATCCCACGCAGAGTGAGGCCATGACAATGGTGGCTGCACAGGTGATGGGAAATGACGTGGCAATCAACATCGGAGGATCATCAGGAAACTTCGAGTTGAATGTCTTTAAACCTGTCATCATCTATAACTTCCTTCAAAGTGTAAGGTTGTTGGCTGATACATGCACGATGTTTGATGAACATTGTGCCAAGGGCATAGAGCCAAATCGTACACGTCTTGAACAGTATAACCGCGACACACTCATGCTGGTAACGGCACTCAATCCGCATATCGGTTATGATAATGCGGCGAAGATTGCCAAGACGGCGCATAAGAATGGAACAACCCTCAAGGAGGAAGCTGTTCGACTTGGACTTTTGGAAGCCGATCGTTTTGACGAACTTGTACGTCCGGAGGACATGCTCGGCCCCACGGTCTGACGGGAATATCACATGACATGAGATTTGGTACCCCAACACTGCTCTTGTTGATTGCTTCGGCTGTTGTAACGGCCTCAGCAGGGGACACGTTGCGTCTGCGTCCGATGACGGTCTCTGCCAAGGCAGCCGAACGTGTACAACGAGGTATCTGGACAGGCGTTGGAGTAGAAGTTTCCACGGCCGATCTGCGCATTCTTGTAGCAGATCGGCCGTCTTTCGTTCGTGCCGACATGCCTATTCCTGGAGTAGGACTCGTAGAGGTTACGTTTCGCCGTCACGATGTGTTTATCCCAGGTCTGCTTGCCGTTCGTATGACGTCGAAAGGACCTCGGATGATTGATCCGAGCCGTTTTGTAGCATCGTACATCGGCACCTCTCCTGATGGTCGTGACATCTCGATGGTCACAACTTCTGATATTATGCTTGTTGATATAACAGGCGACAAATCGTATGTGATTGAACCCGATTGGTGCGGTCAACACACGTTAGCTCCTGCTAAGCCTGGATCGGCACGGTGCGAAACAAACAGTGAAGATGTGTCACCAACCATTCGTGAGCTTGTACGTCACACAAAACCGGAAGATGACGTTCAGTCCATGGACACGTTGATGATGACGGTCGCCATTGAGGGTGACTATGATCTTGTGCGGTGGGCCAAGATGAATACGTCGTCAGCACTTGCCTATATCGCTCGTGTTATCAACGTTACGTCGCGTATCTACGAACGCGACTTTTCTGTTCGGCTTTCTATTGCGGCAACGCGACTTTGGGAAAAACCCGATGATCCGTATCCATCGAACGCTTCCGTTTTTCAGTTGATCGACACGTTTGTATCTACGTACGAAACGACAATGACCGATGTCCCGCGTCATCTTGGATTGTTTATTACGGCAAGGGGCGGAAGGGGTGGTATTGCAAAGTCAATCGGAGGTGTCTGTGAGAGTGGTGTAAACTACTGTGCCACAGATATCGTGGGCGATATAGACGACGACCCATGGGATGGTGAGTATGCTTGGGACGCAGCACTTGTGAGCCATGAGATCGCACACGTCTGCGGCGCAATCCATACACAAAGTTGTTACTGGCCGAGTGGGCCTTTAGACAGCTGTGTGCAATCTGAGAGTGGTTCGTGTGTAACGTATGAAGCAACACGGCCGCGTCTTGGTACCATCATGTCGTACTGCCATCAAACCCGCGCCAATGGTGGTGGTGTAAGGATGGAATTCCATCCTGAAAACCGACGTGTCCTACGTGCCTTCCTTGAATCAGCGCCGTGTGTTGGTGCACGACCTCAGACGACCGCTGGAAAAATAGTTGGCATTGTAACAGAGGCCTCTACGGATGCGCCGGTAGTAGGTATGGAGTTGCGCGTAGAGGCGTTTGAATCCGAACTCTACATGGGAACACCAGCACCAACAGGTGTAACAACGGTCGTTACGGATGCAGAGGGTCGTTATCAGTTTGAGGGAATTGGAACTGGATTGTACCGTGTTGTGCTTCCGGAAACACATGCTATCCTCCCGTTTGATCTCGTATCTCGCGATCGCCAAAGTGTGACGTTGATGATAACTGGTCCGGTGACAACTCTTCATCTCTCCGTACTGCCAGCACAACAGGTTGCATTTAAAATTGACAATGAACAGCAGATTGATAGCGGAGTTGGCACAACGATTATTGTTGTTGGTGAGACCGTCGAAGACTTTATCACATCAACTGACGTTGCAAGTCAGACTGCCGATGCACGCACATCAACTTATCGCATTCTTCCTGTAGGAACGTACACGGCCATTCCGGTAGCCGAGGGACGAGTCTTTACGCCGCAGAAATTTCGCTTTACCGTTGGTGGCAAAACAACGTCAGAGATTAGGTTCGCTGTACAGAAAGCTTCAACGGAAACAACAGCACCCGTTTTGGCCGTAACACTCCGTGAGGATCTTACTGGAAAACGAACACTTGCTGAGGGAGTACCCGTTGCTCTCGATTCAGGTAAGGTTGCAGCTCCTATGCTTCAATCCGTGACCGATGCAGGTGGTGTTGTGGTGTTTGATACAATCAACACCGAAGGCACATATCGGTTACGTTGTTACACCGACACGATGTTGTGGGTGCCAGGTTCGGCAACATCGAGGTCTGTTTACTTCGGTTGGGTGTGGCCATCAACGTTCCTTCAGCGTGAACGTCGCATACCGTATGCGGCTCTTCCATACACATACGCCAATCAATCCACATTGTCATGGTCGGAGATTTCCGGAACCATCCTAGCGAGCGGCTCATCAGCCACCGATGCAAAACTTGTTGATGTTACGTTACCATTCCCGTTCCGCTTTAACGGTGGCGCAACGTCGCGTATGCGGATATGTCCTGGAGGGTACGTTCTGCTCGGTGACGATGTGTTTCGAACACAATGGAACATTCTCTCGACGTATGCACGCACAACGTTTATCGCAGCGCCATTTTCGACGTCATTAATTGGCGACACTATGACGTCACCGCCCGGTAACGTCTCTTGGACCGTATTGGGTACAGAACCACATCGAACTGTTGTTGTTCAATGGAAGAACATGACGTATCGTGAGTATCAGTGGTTTAATGGTCAATATGTACAACGAGGTCGACTAACCTTCCAACTTCATATCGAAGAAGCGACATCGAATATTCGTTTTGTGTACGGACCTATGGAAAGTGTCGATCCAGGCGTATCGGCTCAAGTAGGAATTCGCGGCAATGATATGATCGACGCGTACGGCCTTTCAAATGTGGATGCATCGTGGGACGTTCCGCGACTAGCTGGTATTCCTATTGATGGTACCGTTTCCACGATGGTTGTGTCTCCGAATCGTACTGTGTCCGAAGGTAAGACGTATCTCTGGATTGCTCCAGACATCAAAACATCAACAGATGTTGAAGAGCCTACAACCGAGCCCCTTGCTGTGAGCCCCTTACCTGCCACAACACATGCCCATGTACGTGGTCTGCACAATGGTGAGAAGGTCCAAGTGCGCGACGTTACAGGTCGTGTCCTCATCGTTCAAGACGTCTATGGTAATGGTGCAGAACTTGATGTAACGGGTCTGCCATCTGGACTCTATACTATTGACGTGCTTTCCTCTTCGGGTCATCGTTCTACAAGGATGTATATCCTGCGATGATCACTCGCTCGAACGTCGACCTCGCCACGCTCACAACCTTCCATCTCCACGCCGTCGCACCAACAGTTGTTGATGTTGAAACAGTGGATGATGTAATCACCGTTGTATCCGACATTCCGCACGCACCGGTTCTCGGTGGCGGTTCCAATGTACTCGTAGTTCACGACGTTCCAGATCCTATCATGTGTATGCGCATTATGGGTCGAAGTATCGTCAGCGATAATGGACAGGATGTTGTTGTACGATTTGGTGCTGGTGAGAACTGGCACGATAGTGTAGCGTGGTGTGTACAGAACGGACTCGGTGGATTGGAGAATCTCGCCCTCATTCCAGGAACGGTTGGTGCTGCACCCATGCAAAACATTGGTGCCTATGGTACGGAGCAACAACGGTGTTTTGTGGAACTTGAGGTTGTTGACCGGCTTCAGCACCGCGTCCGACGGTTCACGAAGGATGAATGCCGATTTGGATATCGAGACAGTGTCTTTAAGCGTGAAGAGCGCGGCACGTCGGTCATCGTAGGCGTGACGTATCAGCTGACACGTCAACATGTCGTTGATACATCCTACGCTGACGTTCGTATGGAGCTTGAGCAACGAGAAATAATGGTACCAACAATCTCTGATGTCTTTGATGCCGTTGTTGCTGTGCGTCAGCGAAAACTTCCTGATCCTGCTTTTATCGGGAATGCAGGAAGTTTTTTTAAGAACCCCGTTCTACCGTTGCAGCAGGCCCAAGACCTTGCAATAACATATCCCGACATGCCACAATGGAAACAGGCCGACGGAACGGTAAAGATTCCAGCGGCCTGGTTGATTGATCAATGTGGATGGAAGGGATATCGGCGCGGTGCCGTTGGAGTTCACGACCGTCAGGCCCTCGTACTTGTGCACCTTGGTGGTGGTACCGGGCGTGATGTGCTACAGCTCGCAACCGACATTGCCGATTCTGTGCAGACAAGGTTCGGTGTGAGGATTGAGCCTGAGGTTAACGTCTGGTAACCTGACGTCCTTTATCGAGTTCAATGATGACATCGGCATCGGCAACGGTATGTAATCGGTGCGCAATTGTGAGCACCGTTACGTCAGAGAACTCATCGCGTACCGTCTGCTGTATCACAGCGTCTGTCTCAACATCGACACTCGCCGTTGCCTCGTCAAGAACGATGATACGTGCTCGGGTGAGAATAGCTCGTGCCATACAGAGAAGTTGTCGCTGGCCCTGAGAAAAGTTAGCACCGTTTTCAACAACTTCGGCGTCTAGTCCTTCAGGTAAGGCACGGACAACATCGTCGAGACGAACACGACGTAGAGCCGTCCATACCTCATCGTCCGTACACTCACTGAATCGATCAAGATTCGACCTGATCGTACCAATAAAAAGTGTTGGATCCTGCGGTATGATAGCAATGGCTCGGCGAAGGCGCGAAAGGGGCACAGATGTGATGTCCACACCATCAATCGTAATTGTACCGACTTTTGGCTCAACAAATCGAAACAACGTCTGGAAGAGTGTTGACTTCCCACTGCCCGTACGCCCGACGATACCAACCTTGGACCGCGCAGGAATGTGAATGTTGACGTCGCGTAGAACCATCGGGAGATTGTCGGCATATCGTACACCCAGATGTTCGATATGGAGCTCGCCTTCTGTAGGCCATGCTGTGTCCTCACTCAGGACCGGTGTAGATGTCGTTAAATGTTCTGCCTCAAGTGATCCATAATGACGAAGCCGTTCAACGGCCGTCATACGAGACTCAACTTCACTAAATGCGCGAACCGTCCAGTTCAGGCTCATCCAGAACATCATGGCATAGGTCATCACGACACCGGCCATTCCTTGTGTGATCAGACCGTGCGATGCAAGCAGTACAATGCCGATTGACGTTGCCATGGCTACAAGTCCTGACACAAGAGGAACACGGATGGAAAACCACCGGTTCAGCAGAATGCTGCACCAGTATGAGCGTTGATACCGCTCAAGGATTCCATAAAATGCCTCGAGAAAGACATGCTCTCGTCCGAAACCATGGATAACGTCAAGCCCTGTTACGGTCTCCTTAAACTGTGCGTACCTCGGTGACCGCGCTATACTTTCAAGACGTTTCGCCTCGCGAGCAGCCGTACGATAGTCACGTTGTAAGCGGTGATAGATGGCAAGAACAGGTACGATGACGAGGATCATAAAGGGCATTGTTGTCAAGATGACAGCAAGATGTCCTATGGTCTGCGACAGTGATTTGACGGACTGTTCAACATTCCATGAAAGATGATCATCGACACCTTCCTGATCTCGAGCAAAACGATTCAGGATTCGTCCTATCGGCGTTCGATCAAAGAACCGTAGTGGTGCGAACAGCACACCTCGGAGAGCAGCATCATGGATGGAGCGCCCAGCAGCAGCTGCACGGTAGAGCCAGACGAGTCGCTCTGTGTACCAGCCCAACAACACAAACACTCCAATGACGCCATAGATAGCTATTGCCGTCAATGAGTCGAACCCCGTCCGACCATTGTCGGACCACCAACCCAACCACATTGTCTGTACAATGGGGAGAACGGTTATTCCAATTGCTGTTAACACAAGCGCGATCGCAATCAACGGTGCTGATGTTGCAGAACCAATCATCGCGCGCGCATAGGCGCGATAAACGTCAAGTCTGACGGCACCGGTCTCTCGATCTTCGTCATCCGTAAACCGCGACGTTGGTTCTTCTAACAAGACCTCGATGTCATGACCAGCCGGATGTTCGGTAGAAGTCGGAGATGGCTCAACGTTTACAGAGATGTCGCGTGCTGCTTCCACACCACGTTCTTCTTCGGCGATGTAGTCACGAAATGCAGCGCTGTTTGCGTAGACCTCGTCGAACGAACCAATGGCCATTACCTGGCCCTGGGCGAGGAAGACAATGGTTTCAAATCGACGTAGATGAGCCAGGCGGTGTGTGGCCATAACACGCGTGATACCAGACCAACGGCCAAACAACAGGTGCTCAACAAGTAGGTCTTCGGTAACAACATCAACGGCAGACAGAGGATCGTCGAGGAATACGATGCCCGGTGAATGTGCCGCAGCTCGTGCGAGGGACAATCGTTGTTTCTGTCCACCGCTGAGATTAACACCACGTTCACCAATCTCCGTCGCAATACCTGAAGGCATGTCGGCCATGTCCTTCTCCAGAGCACAGTCACGGATCACGTCATTCAAGTCGGCTTCGCGGATCTCCTCACCAAAGGCAATGTTGTCGAGAATCGACGCGTTGAGAATAAACGCTTCCTGGGGGACATAGGCAGCACGAGCTCGTTCGTGAGATGTAATGCCGCTCCATTCCAGAGTACCGCGTGATGCAACCTGTACACCAGCGAGCATACGAAGTAACGTACTCTTTCCTGATCCGACGGTGCCAACAATTGCAACAGACGAACCAGCCTTGATCGTCATCGATACGTTGTTGACGGCCGCAAAATCAGCGTCAGCATACGTCAGCCCGAGCTGCTCTACTGAAAGGCCAACAGCTTTGTGGGGTTCCGATAGCTGACGATGATCTTCGTCGCGTACCTCTGCAGTAAAGAATCCATGGAGTCGTTCAACGGCAACTCGAGCATGTTGAATGTTTGCTAATAAGTGGGATATCATGCCGAAGGGTTCTTCGAGCATAGCAAAGAGTGCCAAACACGCAAACACCAATGGTGCTGTAATCTCACCACCAAGAAGTGCATGTGTGCTGAATCCTACGAAGGCTACGAGGGTTGTCGTACTGATAAACAACACCGTTGAAAGACCGTCGGTCTTAACGATTCGGATTCGTGTTGTTATCTCCTTACTACGGACGTCCTGTACTTCACGGCGAACGCTATCCTCCCAGGCGTGATACTTCACAACACGAATCCCTTGGAGGATTTGCGACATGAGAGTAACACGCTCATCTCGGAGGGCCATAATCGTATGGTCGAGTTTCCGATATCGCTTGGCAACGAGGATGGTTATCGGAATCATGATCGATAACGTCACTGCCGAGGCAAGAGCAGCCCAACCGAGCAATACAAACAGAATAACAAGAACGGCCGTAATCTGCAGGAGGGAAGCAAACACTTCCGGGATAAAGAAGCCTGCTTCGGCAACGGCATCACTGTCGCTTGAAAGGTGATTTACTAGATCACCAGTCTGCATTCTCGCCCTCGCAGATCGACGTAGCCGAAGTGCCTGCAACATCACACGTCGATTCATGCCATTCACGATCGTGGCATACATCTGCAGTGCATTGAAGTAGAAGTGCTGCTGAAAGATGGCACCGACCATACCGGTGAGACCAAGGGCAACTGCCGTAAGGAATGCTCCAGTCGAAAGTGACGTCAGCTCTGGAATCGACGTTAACAGCGATCGTAAGAGGAGCGGTGTAGAGACGGCAATTGTGACTCGGAGTATCGTAACGATGACGATACGTCGAGCTGGTGCACCAGTGGCGAAGTACGCTCCAAAGATGAATCTCTGAAACGACGTCGTAGGCAAACGCTCAAAATCCTCTGATACCGTTCTTGGCTGGAGAGGGGGCGGAAGGGGCGGTGCGTCGTCCGCAGTTAATGGTCGCTGGCGACCCAGTCGTATGAGTGGGCCAACGTACGAAAAGAATATGCTTTTCATCACGATGGCTACCCGAAAGGCTTTCATCGTGTTTGAGATACGTGAGAAGAGATGCTCCTTTGCGAAGCCGCAATGGCGAGCAAAAGCTGTGCCAGTTAGGTCCAGCGCGGAAGTAATGGGTCAGGTGCTGCGTCCGAAGCCTCGCGTTCAAGCCAGTCAAGAAGCGGTTGTACAGCCACATCGTCACGAATAATACTGCGTGTTTCGCGTGTCAGATACCCCTGGTCAAACATCACGTCAAGCTGGCGCAACAAGGCGTCGTAATATCCATCTACATTGAGGATTCCAATAGGTTTATCATGAAGGCCCAACTGTCTCCAGGTAATCGCCTCAAAGAGTTCGTCCATTGTTCCAAAACCACCCGGAAGAGCTAGAATAGCACCTGCATGTTCGAGCATACGGAGCTTGCGATCATGCATACTTGGTACTTCAATCAATTCAGTACAGTTTGGCAGGGCAACTTCTTCCGTGTGTAGGAACGTCGGAATGATGCCAGTCACATGTCCACCGCCATCGAGAATAGCCGTGGCGAGCTTACCCATCAGTCCTACACCTCCTCCTCCAAAGACCAGACGGATCTTTCGATCCAGCATGGACTGTGCTAACTCTGCGGCAGCGGCATCATGGCTCGATGAGCGTCCATGTTTGGAGCCGCAATACACGAGCAGGGAGAGGGGACTGTCGGAAGCCGTCATGTTTTGGGGATAAAAAGTTGTTGTTTGAGACCGAAGCGTTTTACCACGCGCTTACGAAGGTAGTCTTCCATGTCGTCAATGGAGTCCGTAAAAAACACCAGATCACGCTCATGTTCGGATACGGTTCCGCGTTTAATCATGACGTCGATGAGTTCCATCACATCACGATAGTACTCCGTACCAAGGACGACGACGGGGAAGTTGCGAATTTTCTTCGTCTGCATCAGCGTTACAGCTTCAAAGAGTTCATCCATCGTACCCATTCCTCCCGGTAACACAACAAAGCCAAGGGAGTACTTTACGAGCATAACCTTGCGGACAAAGAAGTGTTCAAAGTCAACCGTGAGGTCTACGTACGGATTTGCCGATTGCTCATGAGGAAGCATGATGTTGCAGCCGATACTTGTAGCACCAGCTTCCTTCGCACCACGATTAGCGGCCTCCATGATACCTGGACCACCTCCAGTGAGTACCGTAAAGCCCATCTCACCAAGGCGATACCCAACTTCGCGTCCGAGCTGGTAATACGCATGATCATCATCAAATCGTGCCGACCCAAAGACCGTTATACATGGGCCTACAAAGTGGAGTTTGCGAAATCCATGAATGAATTCACGAACAACACGTGTGACAAATCTGAATTCACGAAATCGACTATGTGGTCCGTCGAGAAACTCTTGTTCACTGTTGGTGCTTACGCCAATTTCCTTGCCTTTGAGATGCGGACGATCATTGTCGCTCATAGACTTTTCCCGATGATGGTAAAGAGGAAGGGTAGGGCTGCCAGTGCCAACAAGCAGGCCACGATACGCATCGTATAGCGCATCTGCTGTTGTTGTCGTTGTTCTACGGTGAGATCAAGATCTGCTGCTTTTAATCTCCCGAGTTGTTTGAAGTTTTTCCAGGCAGTCCAGACGATGCCAATGGTGATGAAGGCGAGGATGAAGTGTTGCATGTGGGGGTCAGTGACGGACAATGACGGTCGATGTTGCCCCGAGACGACGACCATTCGACGTTACAACGATGTTATACGCACCTGGCGAAAGCCCGTGTGGTGTCCATCGGAATGCCGCTTCCTCCGTGGCATACTGTATGCCCCGGTACGGCGTGGCCACTACTCGACCAAGCCCATCAACGATGTCTACAACGATTGCCCGATCAACTTCACCGGGTGAAACGCGCACAAATGCGTCGGAACTCACAGGATTGGGTGCGACGGAAATGGTTGTTCTTTCTGCCCCTTCTGCCCCTTTTTCGACGTTTGACACGAGTGGTGGCGGGACAAATTCAAAGGACGTGATCTTGTAGATATTGCCACCAAAGTCACTGATCCAGAAGTTTCTGTCCACAGGATCTATCTCGATTCCGCGGGCATTAATCACACCATCACGATTCTGAAGTGTTTGCCGGCGAGATTCCGTAGAAAGATTGGACGTTGACATTCCAATTACAAAACACTCCGTGAGGGCACCTCCGGCACTGGGAAACGTTGTTGACGTTTGATACATGGTTGTCGAGCCGTCGTAGGCAAGACAACGTGGTCCGTAGTTCTTCTGGTATGGATTAAACACTTGAGAGATGAGGGACCCGTCGCTTTTCGACATTGTATAGAGGCGTCTCAGCCCGTCACGTTCTGCAGCAATGAGATTACCATTCACAAGTTCTAGGCCCGTAGCATAGTTCCGAGCCTGCGAGGCAAACTGACGAAGAACGTTGCCGTTTGTATCAAGTACGATAACAACAGCTCCGGCACCATCTGAACCGTTGAGTCGATGGAGATAGATTTCCCCCGTACTGCGGTCCATCGTCATGTCGGTAAAGAGTGAATCTCCAACGTTACCGCGAATGTTAATGGATTTTATCAGTGTTAGCGTGGTAGCATTGAGTTTATAGAGTTTGGGCTCGTAAAAACTTGTAGTCCACAATCCATCACGCCCGTCATGAGCCAGGCCGTACGGTACCCATGGCACCGCCGTCTGCGTGATGACGTTTCCGCGTTCAATCGGAACGATGCTAAACGATCTGCTCACAGCGAAGACCTGATCATCTGCTTCTGATGTTACGCGTATACGTCCAAGAATGGTTGGCATGTTCGGAACCTTCCAACGATACGCCGATGCTGATATTGACGAGGCCACGGGTATCCACTGTTCGCCGTTGTTCGGTGAGAATTCAATCCGGACACGACCTGAAAAACCACTCCATGCAAGAGTTGTTGTAAGCGTGCCTCGAAAGACGTCACCACCCGTTGGAGCAGTTATGGAAGGGGCAGAAGGGGCAGATGTTACCAGTGGTGCTTCCCAGATGCCACGTCCGTGTGTACCTACACGTACAACACCAAATGTTGTCGATAGTTTAATATCGAGAACAGGCGATCGAGGAAGTCCCTTTCCGTACTCTACCCACGATTTGCCTCCGTCAAACGTGGCAAACACACCAATATCCGTTCCGATAAAGATGATGTTCTCATCGTCGGGATGGACTTCAATACTTGAAACGGGAACGTCCGGCATACCATCCCAGAGTGACGTCCATGTTTCACCGAGATCCGTTGTTTTCCAGACGTTTTTCGTTGAATATGATGAATACGCAATCCATGCTGTTCGCGGATTACTATACGAAGCGGCAATGTCGGAGATGTACCGATTAGCAAGTTGTGATCGGTCGAGTAACGTCCACTCTTCTCCCTCGGTATCTGTCACAAGGAGGTCGCCACCATTCGAGCCTGCCCACACGACGGTTGGGTCAGCCGGTGAGACCTCAATTGCAGTAACGAGTAATCCGTTTGGCATAGGATCTGAGATTGGATACCAGACGTCACCAGAGAGATTAGTGAGATACATTCGCCGACGTCCATGATACAGCGTGGCAGGATCATGTGGGCTCATTTTGAGTGGTGCAACCCAGCCTGCAGGTTCGGAGTCATCAACACCATCCATGACGATTCTCTGCTGACGGGGATTAATCTGATATCGATAGATTACACCGTTCGGATAGTTACCATAAAAACGGTTAGGATTTCCGTAGTCCACAATCGTGATCATACCGTCACCACCAGCCATGGTATCCCACTCTGTTTGGCCGAAGGTACCGAGGGTTCCATTATCCTGTGTACCACCAAAGTTTCTGCGTCGGTCCGTCGGATCAAGATCAAACGAATAGAACTGCGTAATTGAGAGATTGTCGTTGATGACAGACCACGACACACCTCCGTTTGTACTGCGAAGCATTCCTCCGTCATTCCCGGCATAGACGATGTTTGCATTCTCCGGGTGAATTGCAAGACAGTGTTGGTCTACGTGCGGCGCATTAGCTCCGTTACCATCACCGTATCCCTGCGTCATATTCTGCCACGTAGATCCTCCATTCGTTGTGCGCCAAATGTCTATTCCTCCTGCAAACACAACCTGATCGTTATGGGGCGATATGTAAATGTAGTTATCATAAAAACCCTGACTGCCTGAGGGACTACATGAGCCAGAGAAAAAACATCCCTGACCATCAACATATTGTCGTGTCCAAACCTGTCCTTTGTTGTTACTTCGATAGATATGGGCGAGATTATCGAGTTCGATGAGGGCAAACAGAACATCTTCATTCATCGAACTCTGCTGTATCGATATCCGGCCAATAGAGCCCGATATGCCATTGATTCGCTGTTGCCACGTAGCCCCGGCATCTTGTGTGTAATAGATCCCTGAATCCGGAAGGGAAACAAACCATTCATTTGGATTGGAGGGATTTATCGACATATCGTAGACTTGACCTGAAAGTTTTCGTGACCACGTCGATCCGCCGTCCTCACTACGATACACCCCACCATTCGTATTCATGCAGGATACCATGATGATGGAGGGGTTTGCGGGATGGACGTAGACGCGTGAAAACGATCCAACATCCGTAAGGCCAACTGTCGACCATGTCACACCTGCGTCGGTAGAGCGGAGAAGCCCTGCGCCGAGATATGTATTGGCATTCTGTACCTGCTCACCGGTACCCACATAGATGATGTCAGGATTTTCCGGATGAAAACACAGAGATCCCGTTGCAATACCGTTTGCATCATCCATGATGGGAATCCAGGTGCCACCTGCATTCGTGGATTTCCAAACACCACCAGCGGCTGCGCCGATGTAGAGTATGTTTGGATCCGTTGGATGAATCAGAATTGACTTTACACGTCCACCGGTACTCCGTGGACCTAACGACGTCCATTGTGGTTGCTCGGCCAGCGGCGTTTCAATGTACTTCTGTTGTTTTTTCAGTCGTGAAATGGCTTCAGCACGAGCGCCATGGCGGATCGTTCCGTGAGCGTCAATACGACGTGATGTAGCATCCTCAAATCGTTTGCGAATGCGATCAGCGCCATCATCGTTCGTTCCCGAAGCTGCATGTACCGTGGATATGGCCACAGTCATCACCATGGTCAAGATTGTCGCGCGAATGTTCATATGTGTCCTTACAGGCGTCCTCTGTCGTGTCCGTCCGTCATGTTCCCTGACGTCTGGCAAGATACACAGCCAATTGACGTGGTACATAGCTCGTGCGACCGAACTTTCAGCGACAAACCTGCGTTGGACGGCCCATGTCATCGTCCACTGACCTTCTTGTCATAGGAGCTGGATTTGCCGGACTTACCGCAGCAGCCCTTGCAGCACGCCGCGGCATGTCAACGGTCGTGGTAGAAGCGCACGAAACCTTTGGTGGATGTGCTGGCTTTTTTCGGGTTGGACGGCGAACCTTTGACGTGGGCGCAACGACATTATCGGCGGTACAATCACACCAGCCCTTCGGTAGGGTCATCGAGGAACTAGGCCTTTCAGTCGACCTCGTGCGGCAGGACGTAGGCGTTTCAATACGTATGGATGGAGCAACCATCCACCGTTATGCCGATATCGATCGGTGGATTGACGAGTGTGAACAACATTTTGAAGGGGGCAAGGGGGCACATCGACGATTCTGGACACGTGTTCACGATGTGGAACGGGAGATATGGGAGTTGTTGGCATCAACGCCCCTTTCGCCCCTTACCTCTATTCGATCGGCTGCTGCACTTCTCCACCCATCCGTGCTCAAACATGTTGGCAAGGCAACTGGTCTTGTACGACCGGTACGGTCGATGTTGCGTCGATACGGACTTGATGCCGGCGAACGCTTTCGGCGATTTCTTGATGAGCAACTCCTGATATCAACGCAGAACACAACGTATCGTACACCATGGTTAACAGGCGTGATGGGACTGGCCTATCCTGCAGATACATGGTATCCACGTGGTGGAATGATGCGGCCCGCACTGGAGTTATATCGATCTGCACAACGAGATGGTGCTGATGTACTGTTTCGGCGTAGGGTAACGGCACTTCGACGTGACGGTATGTTGTGGCATGTTGACATGGTGAACACTGTCGGTGAGAACCAGCACCACGAAACAATTGTTGCACAAAACGTTGTATCGACGATACCGATCTGGAACCTGGAAGGAATTGTACATGATGGTGTACGTCGCTGGTTGTCAACGTATACGCAACGGTTCTCTACGTCGTGGGCTGCCATAACGGCCTATCTTGAAACCGACACAGTGATACAACTGCCATCACAGTACCTTCAGATTCATCTCAACAGCGACCTTCCATTTGTAGCATCAAAGAGCATATTTGTGACAATATCTCAGGATACAGATGTCCAACGAACATCATCGGGCACGGTCATGACGGTAAGTGCCCACGTTCATGCGAAGGATTGGGAACATCTTTCGGAGGACGAGTACAACCGGAGGAGGGTAGTCGTCGAGGAAGGTATCCTTCGTGCTGTACGGGAGGCCCTTCCTGAACTTCAGCACAGTCTTCGTATTGCCGGCTTTGGAAGTCCGGCGACCTGGCAAAAGTATACAGGCCGTCACAGGGGCTATGTTGGTGGACTGCCACATGACATTCGCCGACCGCTGCTCATGTTCCCGCCGAACGTCACACCGTTTAGCGGCCTCTATCTAGCTGGTGACACGGTGTTTCCTGGCCAGGGAACACCTGCTGTAATGCACGGAGCACATACCGTCATTCGTCATATCGCGGCTCAATGAGGCTGCTCGCAGTCACTGTCCGTACCTTTGTAATCCACCACAAACACCGTACTATGAGTGAAGCCGTTCGCGCAATGTTCTCAGACATTGCACCTAAGTATGACATAACGAATTCAGTACTAAGCCTCGGAATTCACCACATTTGGCGTCGAGCAGCCGTACGTGCTGCTGCTGCTCGGCCTGGTATGGCCGTACTTGATTGCGCCACAGGTACCGGAGACCTTGCCATTGCGTTTAAGCGAGCTGTTGGTCGTGAGGGGCGAGTACTAGGTACAGATTTTTGCGCGGACATGCTCTCATTTGCTCCTGCAAAAGCAGCATCGGCAGGATTGGACGTTGGATTTGAGATTGCCGATGTTATGAACCTGCCATATGAAGATGCTTCGTTTGACGTCTCGAGTATCTCCTTCGGCATTCGAAATGTTGATGAGCCGGCCATAGCACTCTCCGAGATGGCACGTGTTGTAAAACCTGGTGGCAGAGTGGTTGTTCTTGAGTTTGGACAGCCGAAGGGTATTGTTGGCCTCACGTATCGGTGGTATTCGAAGAACGTTATTCCGGTAATCGGCGGAATGTTAACAGGAAATCGAGATGCCTATGCGTATCTACCAGAGACAGCAGCGGCATTTCCGTGCCGGGAGGATTTTCTCAAGATCATGATGGCAACTGGGCGTTATGAATCGGCGTCGTATCGTGCACTCACGGGAGGAATCGCCTTCCTCTACACAGGTATCGTTCGATAATGATAAAGGTTTGGATACTTGCAGCACGTCCAAAAACACTTGTAGCCGGTATTGCACCAGTAATACTTGGGACAATGTTGGCAATGGCAGATGGCGTGGTGACATGGTGGACACTGCCATGTCTGCTAATTTGTGGTTCGTTGATTCAAATAGCAAGTAATTTTATTAATGACCTCGAAGATTTTCGTAAGGGAGCAGACACACATCGTGTAGGGCCAATTCGTGCCGTAACAAGTGGTCTCATTACTCCACAGTCAATGCGGCAAGCGTCAATTCTCGTTGTTGCTGCGGCGTTTATTCTTGGGCAACCACTCGTCTACCATGCCGGATGGCCGGTATTAGGGATCGGAACGTTAAGTCTTATCGCATCGTGGGCCTATACGGGTGGGCCGTATCCCTTGGCATATCGTGGACTTGGTGATGTGTTTGCCTTTGTGTTTTTCGGAGTGATAGCTGTTGTAGGAACGTACTTTGTTCACGCGTCCATTTGGTCACTTGATGCCCTTCTGTTGAGCATAGGTCCTGGATGTCTTGCTGCGAACATTCTTGGTGTAAACAATCTGCGAGATATACCAACGGATGCTGCCGTTGGGAAACGAACGTTGGCTGTTCGTATCGGTGCACAACGCGCGCGGCTACTGTATACGGTACTGATGATGCTGGGGTTAACACTACCTTCAATCGTACTGTATCCTGGTCGAGGACCGTGGTTGTTTCTACCTCTCATCTGTCTTCCTGTCGGAATCGTCTCATCAGTACTTGTGTGGCGTCGTTCAGGAGCCGCACTGAATGCTGTTCTCGGGCTGACGGCAGCGTTGTACATGATGTATACGATTACAATGTCGTTAGCTCTCGGACTATCTCTGCTCAGATGACGAGGCGTGGAGATCGGTATCCCGCCGATCATACGTAGCAGTAACAAGGAGATCGTGGAGCTTCCGCATACTCTCTGGTGGAGCAATGTACCACGTCACAGTAGTTGAACGGCCATCCTTCTCGATCGTGATTGCTGTTTTAGGTGCATCGGGAATCATCTCATACGAGAACTCCGTTTCAAATGCCTTTGTACTATCAATGGCATCGGCAATTGCACACAGTGTTGCGTCGTCGATGGTACCAAACTTTTCTATGGGAGGCTCGATATGAAGAATCGGTCTGAAGTGTACTGAACGATCTCCTCGGATGGTTGCCTCCCATGCAGGGCAACGACCAAAACAAATGCCCTTTGTAATGCGGACGCTGAATGTTGAAGACGTACACGTACGTTCAGGAACGGAAGCGCACGATGAAACGAGAACCAGAACGACGGCAAAAATGAACTGTAGCCGAAGCTGCTGTGTCGTGATGTGAGATTGCATTCAACAAATCTCGTAATGAAGACGTAATCCAGCGATAACGTCGACCTTACATGCATGTCGGAGTTTCGCAGTGATTCCATTACACATGCCGCAAGGTCCTTCATGTTTGTTCGCTCCGCCCTATTTGGCGCACTCCTTGTTATCCTAACAAGTAGTGTCGCGACACCCGTCCTCGCACAACCTGGACAAGTCCTACAACTTGTTTCACGAACCGTACAACAGCCGCCGGCATTTGATGCGGGTGCTGCGGAAGTTGTGGCCTATGATGCAGCGTCAAAAACAACGATGTTTTGTGATGCCGCAGCAAACAAGATTTCGATGTATAACACATCGAACCCGTCAAATCCAGTTTTTGTACGTGATATCCTATTGGCTCCGTATGGAGGTAAGGTAAACAGTGTGGCGGTAAAAAACGGACTTGTGGCCGTTGCCCTTGAAGATGCGCTGTCGAAGGCCAATCCTGGTAAGGTTGTCCTCTTTTCTCTTGACGGTACGTTCAGGTCGATGGTAACCGTAGGTGCCTTACCCGACATGCTCGTGTTTACCCCTGATGGCACAAAGATCGTTGTCTGTAACGAAGGTGAACCCCTCGACAACTATACGTTTGATCCCGAAGGATCGGTGAGTATTCTCACGGTCACAAATCCGTCGGTGCCAACAGTGCAGACTGTGACATTTTCTGCGCTGAATGGGCGACAGGACTCGTTGCGAGCCATGGGTATTCGGATCTATGGTCCAGGTTCATCTGTTGCACAAGACTTTGAACCAGAATATGCTGCCATCACTCCTGATGGACGTACGGCCTACGTAACACTTCAGGAAAACAATGCCCTGGCTGTGATTGATATTTCATCTGCGACACTTACTCGTGTTGTTGCTCTGGGATACAAGGACTATTCGCGCGGACTTCCAAGCGTGACACAGTATCCCTGGAATGATAGACCAGACCTCGGAACAACTGCTGCTGGACAAACTATTAAACTCGGTGGGTTTTCCGGCCTGTGGTTTGACGGGTACGGTGCGGATGCAACACGTTTACGTTTTCTCACACATCCCGATCGTGGTCCAAACGCTGAACCGTCAACGTTACGCGGAGCACCACGGCGTCCGTTTGCACTTCCGAACTATCAAGCAGAAGTTGTTCGTTTTGAACTGAATACCGTAACAGGTGCCTATACGATTCTCGATCGTGTAAAACTCACTCGTCCTGACGGAGTGACACCGATTAGTGGACGTCCAAACCTCCAAGCTGCTGGACAAGGGATTGCCTACACAGATGAGTTCGGTGTTGATCTACTCGGCAACGACATTCCCAACGATCCGTTTGGTGCTGATCTGGAAGGAATTGTTGTTGCTGCGGATGGTACTTGGTGGCTTGTTGACGAGTACCGGCCAGCTATTTATCACTTTCTGCCAAATGGCACGATGGCAGCACGCTACATCCCTTCGGGAACAGCCGCAGCTGTGGGTGCAGCTCCTGGCACATATGGCACGGAGGCATTACCGGCAGTGTATGGTCAGCGTCGTAACAATCGAGGATTTGAGGCTGTAGCACTTGAAGGCGACATACTGTACGCCTTTATCCAGAGTCCGATTGATAACCCCGACGTTGCCAATGATGCCAACTCTCGTGCGAGCGGTTTTACGAGAATACTTGCCTTTAATACCGTTACCAAGACGGTCGTTGGTGACTATCTCTATCCGATGTTCGAAACATCCTTTGGCTGCGATAAAATTGGTGACGCTGTAAGTCTTGGTAACGGACGTTTCCATGTTGTGGAACGTGATGATGCTACGGGACTTCGTGCACGGAAGTACATCTTTGAGATCGACCTGAAGGGTGCAACAAATCTTGTCGTTACGCCTCCAACACTACCACCTGGACGTACGATTGAATCGCTGCGCTGGAATGAGCTTAGTACGTACGGAATCAAACCAGTCTACAAAATGCAAGCCGTCTACCTGCCAGGTGCTGGTTATGGTGACTTTGACAAGGTGGAGGGTTTAGCCAAGATTGACGATTCAACGTTTGCGCTGATCAACGATAATGACTTCGGTGTTGGTGGTTCAACGTTACCATCACCTCCAACTGGACTCATCACCATCGATAACAGCCGCATTCCTGTTGTGGGCATTCTGAAGTATGACCGCCCGAACGGCCTGGACGCATCAGATCGTGACGGTCCGGGAAACACGGCTGCTATCAACATTCGTAAGTGGCCTGTGTACGGAATGTATCACCCTGATGCAATCTCTGTAGCAACTGTTGGTGGACAGACGTACATCGTATCCGCTAACGAAGGTGACGCACGTGAGTGGGGGAGTTTTGTTGAAGAAGTCAGAGTGGGTTCGTCGTCCGTTGTACTCGACCCAGCGTTTGCGGCTGCATGGCCTTCACTAAAGACCAATGCACAGCTTGGGCGTTTGAATATTGTCAACAACATCGGCGACATCGATGGCGACGGAGACTTTGACAAACTCTTTACGCTTGGTGCACGCAGCTTTACGATCTGGAATGCTGACGGTAACCTTGTGTGGGATTCAGGAAGTGAACTTGAGCAGCGCACGGCAGCATTCTTCCCGGCAAACTTTAATACCGGACACACGACGAATGCACCTGATGACCGGTCAGACAACAAGGGTCCAGAACCGGAAGCAATGGCCGTAGGTGTGATCAACGATAGTGTGTATGCCTTTGTCGGATGTGAACGTATTGGAGGCATCTTGATGTACAACATCTCCGATGTGCGGAATCCGATCTACGTTGACTACATCAATTCTCGTAACTTTTCGGTGACGCCAAATCTGGCGAATAGTATTAATCAAACCGTCGGTGATCTTGGTCCAGAAACCATCGTATTTGTACCTGCTCAGGAAAGCGGTAACGGAGGTGATCTATTGTTGATGGGGAATGAGATCTCTGGCACATTGTCGATTTACAACGTTCGCATCCCGCGAATCCTTACGACACCTCCAACAACTCTTGCTCGCTGTATCGGCGACAATCTATCGTTAACGGTCACCGCTACAGGTGTGTCGTTAACGTATCAGTGGCAAAAGGATGGCGTGAACATTCCAGGTGCTACATCAGCAACCTATTCCGCGCCAGTCACATCGTCTGCACTGGCGGGTTCATATCGTTGTTTGGTAACAGCAGCTGGTGGAAAGACCATCACCACGCGCGCAACAACTGTAACCGTTGCGATTCGTACGGAGATCACACGGCAGCCTGCCCTTCTCACGCAGGTCGATGTAACGGGATATGTTGAACTCTCGCTCGACGCAACGTCAACAGCGGGAGAAACTTTTCAATGGTATAAGGCCGGAACTGCACTTGTTGATGGCGCAAAGTACGGTGGCACGAGAAGTAAGGTGCTCTCGATTCGTAATCTGCAGTTTGCAGACACTTCCGCACGCTATTACTGCATCGTAACCGGTGGTTGTGTATCAGTTCAATCGCGAAATGCGGCAGTCTACATTCCCCGTGCCCTCGTCACACTTCAACCACGAGATACAACGGTATGTCCGGGTGACACAGTTATCCTGCGTACGTCCGCACGTGGTATTGGCGGTGAAGCAGGCCTGGCATATCGCTGGCGCGTGTTTGGTGGTCGGTTCCTCACAGAAGGAACACGATTCCGCGGTACAAATACACCAACCTTACGCATCATCGGAGCACGTCCGGAAGATGCTGGTAACTACGTCTGTCAATTGGAAGGTGTTCCCTCGGGAGACTTCACCAACACAAACATTGCCGTTGTCTCCGTGCGTACTGCACCAAGGCTTACTATTAGTGGGCCGTCACTACGAGGTGATACGATCCGGTATTGCCGTGAAACGCCGTCGATTCTTCGCGTGTATGTCGATGGCACTTCGAGTGACATCGAGTTTGTTCGCGACGGAATCGTCATTCAAACGGGGAGCGGTTCGACGGTGGCACTCACTGGTTCCGGAACGTATATCGTTCGTGCCTATAGCGAATGCCGCACGGCTGTTACAGAATCACGTCCTATCACCGTCATCGAGCAGGCGCGACCAATCGTTCAGTTTGGACCATCACCCGTAAACGTTGAAGAAGGGGATAGCTTTACTCTCGAGTTTTCTCTGCAACAAGGTACTGAAGAGCTCACGTACGAGTGGCTCAAGGACGGTCGTATTCTTAACGGTGTTGTTAACCGTCAATACGTCGTAGCAAATGCACGTCCGTCTGATGCTGGCTTGTACTCCTGCCGTGTATCCAACTCATGCGGTAGTACGCAAACAGGAACCATTCGTGTCTCCGTAGTGGAAGAACCCACAACGTCGGTTAACGATGTACAGAGCAATACTTCGATCGTCCGGCTATACCCACAGCCAGCTCACGATGTGGTGAATTTCGAGATAACATCTCAACACGGTGGAAGTATTACGATCGACATCCTGGATCTCACAGGTCAGGTTGTTGCCCCTCGGTGGACGAGTACATCTACGGCCGGCACGCAGGTCTTTCCTCTCACGGTATCGCTGTTACCACCAGGCCAATACATTGTTCGGGTATGGGTGGATGGTCAAAACCTTGTACAGCCCCTTTTCCTAGCCCCTTGACGTAGGTACATCCCCTCGCCTGAGCAGATTGATGCATAGGCGCGTACCACCTCCACGATGAACGAGGCGGAGTCTGGATAACCACGACTCCGCCTTGTGTATTTTTGCGGCCATGACACGAGACGACCTCGCACGCGCGATCTTCACGACGGCCCATCTCACCGGTACCTTTCTTCTCAGAAGTGGTCAAACGAGTTCGGAATACTTCGACAAGTATCAAATTGAGTCCGATCCACGTCTTCTCAAAGCCATTGCTGAACACATGGCTCCACTCGTACCCGCTGATACGGAGTTGCTTGCTGGACTCGAGCTTGGTGGAGTATCCATAGCAGCGGCACTCAGTATGGAAACCGGTATTCCTGCCGTCTTTGTGCGGAAAAAGGCCAAGGAATATGGTACACAGAAACTTGCAGAAGGTCCTGACGTGAAGGGCAAACGTGTTCTTGTGGTAGAAGACGTTGTTACTAGTGGCGGTCAGATCCTACTTTCAGGTAAGGATCTGCGTGATCTTGGAGCGATAATCGACCACGTAGTATGTCTGATTGATCGTGAACAAGGTGGCCGCGAAAAACTCCGTGCAGATGGCTATGAATTACTGTCACTTTATACGATGACCGAACTGAAGGCTTCACGCTCATGAAGATTGTATCGTGGAATGTTAACGGCATTCGTGCAGTGTTAAAGAAGGGTTTCCTTGAGTGGCTTGATGAAGCGAAACCCGACGTTCTGATGTTGCAGGAAACAAAGGCCGATGTTGATTCCATACCGGAGGAGATTCGCAATGTTGCAGGGTATCATACCTTCTGGCATTCTTGCGAACGTAAAAAGGGCTACAGTGGCGTCGGAATTCTGACACGCGAAAAACCTGATAACGTAATCTCGAAGATTGGTGTTGAGGATATCGATAATGAAGGCCGAATACTGGAAGCGCAGTATGGCGACCTCAGTATTTATGGTGTCTACTTCCCAAATGGATCAACGGGTAACAGCCGCGTCCCGTATAAGCTTGCATTTTATGATGCACTCTTTGCTCGATGTGCTCAACAACGTAAGGAGGGACGTCGGATTCTTGTTGGTGGTGACTATAACACAGCTCACTTTCCGATCGATCTTGCACGTCCGAAGGAAAATGAAAAGACAACCGGCTTCCTACCTGAAGAGCGCGTAAAACTTGACGAGCTTGTTGCTGCTGGCTGGATAGACACCTTCCGAGAATTCCATCCTGAGGAACCGGATCAGTATACGTATTGGGACTACTTCACAAAGGCCCGTGAACGTAATGTGGGCTGGAGAATTGACTATCACTGGATAACCGACAATCTCCAGTCGTCACTCCGGAATGCATGGATAGCCCCAGACGTCCTCGGAAGTGATCACTGTCCCGTAGGTGCTGTCATAGTTTAGTAAATATCTCCTATTGAATCTTGTACTTCGTATACCAGATCTCAACGGTTGCCATACCATTCTGCGCCCCCTTAGCCCCTTTCTGAGGACTTGGAGTTTCAAAGTCACCTGTCATGGTTTTAGGGAGTTCGAAGTTGCCAATATTCATCATGAGTTTGACGTAACTCGGCAGTCCTTTTTCGCGGGCCGCTGGAACGTCATAGACAAGCTCTGCTGTGACTGTACCACCAGTACGTGTGGTTGTCACAACCTTCATGGGCAGAACGGAGATTGTATCGATCCAGATAACGGCCGTGGCAATGTCATCGGCGTCATCGACGGGAACGATCTTTACCTTTCGCATACGAATGCCACGAAACACATCCGTTCCGGCATCGACGGCGAGGTAGGGCTTTGAAAGGATTCGTTGAGCCGATAAATCTGCGCCTTGTTTGGGAATCATAGCAAAACCAGGTGCATCAATCGTCGTTTTGTCGGGAGCTTCAAACGTAATGGATGCCGTCGACTCCGGAGCTTTCAGGAATGGTACGTCGACCTTGATGCGCAGCTCGGCACTATACTTTTTTACAGCAGACATCTTGGCCTTGATTTGGTCGAGATAGTCCTGCGCTGTGGCTGACCAAAGGGCAGCGGGTGAAAAAGTGACGAGAACTAGAACGTAACAGAGCAGACGTATTTTGTGAACGATCACGTGAGGATGTCCTTCCGACGGAGAATGAAGAGTGCAGCGAGGTAACAGGCAACGATGTGGCCGAGAAGGATACTACCACTTGTTATGATACGCGGCCACGGAACAGGATCATCAAACAGAAAACGCCATCCCGTCATGTGATTCGTAAACAAGAATGGTCGGATAGTGGCTAGTATCGGTACGTCAATTGCGCTGATGATGGTAAACACGATGATGATGGCCATCGTCGACATGATGGGGCCGATGGAGTTCTCCACAAGGGAACTAAAGAGAAAGGCCACACCACTAACCGTCAGCATACTGATAATGGCGTAACCATAGGCAGCGGCAAATCGCCACAGTGCATCATCAGCAGCAATGATGGTGATCTGGCTTCGAATCACAACAACTTCGCCCGTACCGAGAAGGGCAATACCGAGGCCAAGACTCAGGGCAGCCATGATGATGACAAGGCCCACGGTATAGAGTGACGAAGCAATCCACTTGGCCGTAACCATTGTTGTACGCGATACAGGACGTGTGAGAATAAGTCGATACGTCCCAGCCGTTGCTTCTCCGGCGAGAATATCGCCGGCTACCAGTGTTACAAGAAACGGCACGTGGATATAGAGTGATCCAAAAATGATGTAGGCCACCGTATAACCGTTCATAAGATTGCCGGTAATTGTAAATGCCTGCTGTAACGTCTGCGTAGCAAACGAAAAGTAGGTATTACCTTCGGCCTTCATTGCGAGGACAATGACGGGGATAAGTACCGCTAATGCGATAAAGCCGATAAAGGTGCGCCACTTCGAGAAGACCTTTGCCAGCTCAACATGCAGGACATTCATCATGCGGCCTCCTGTGTGAGACCCATAAACGTCGCTTCAAGACTACGAACGGGAGTGACGGATTCAAGAGCAATACCACGTTCAACGAGTAGTCGGACTACTTCTGGTATTTCTGCGCGCTCCAACTGTAACACACATCCGTGTTCTGATCTGCCCTGAAGAGTATTGGCAAAGGGGCTACTGCCGATTGCGGCTATCGCCGCATCGGCAGAGGGGGTCTCAATCGTTACCTTCATACGCCCAGCATCAAGTAACTCGCGAACAGAACCCTCAATGATGGCCTTGCCCTTGGCAATGATAATCATACGTGTTGCTGTGAGCTCAACCTCAGGCAGAATGTGTGACGAAAGAACAACGGTTTTCCGCAGATCTGCCGAAAGCGAAAGAATCAGCTCGCGAACGTCAACCATACCATGAGGGTCAAGTCCGGTTGTTGGCTCATCCAGCACAATCAGATCTGGATCGTGTAACAGTGTCTGGGCAATACCCAAACGTTGTTTCATACCGTGGGAAAATGTTTTGACCTTGCTGTTATGGCGTGTATCAAGGCCTACAATTCCGAGGACACGCATGATGTTCTTCTTCGAAATGTCAGCACCACTTAAGCGCCCAAGAAGCTCAAGATTTTTGTAGGCCGTCAGGTAGTTATAGAAATCTGGACGTTCGACAATTGCACCGATTCGTCGAAGGATGTCATGTCGATGCGTTTGAAGATTCTGTCCAAAGATCTCAATCGTGCCCGACGTGGGGGCAACGAGTGACAACATCATCCGGATGGTTGTGCTTTTGCCAGCTCCATTAGGACCAAGGAAGCCATAGATGTCGCCGGGCTCAACGGTCATATCCAGCCCGTCCACAGCAACAAAGTCGCCGTAGAGTTTGCGTAGGGAGCGAATGGAGATCACGGGATGAGGCTATTCGAAGGAGATTGTGCAGGAGTTTCGAGTCTTCGGTGGCGTCCTTAACGTATTCGCTCCGAACATAGTTCATCTTCGGTCTATTTTTGCAGATGCACATTACCATCGTTGGAGCAGGGAAGAGTGGCGTTGAGGCAGCCAAGTTGGCCGTACGTCAAGGACATGACGTCTTTGTAACAGAGCAGCGCAGTAAGGAAGAAACGGCATTAGCTAGGGAATTGGTTACCCTTGGAATCACGGCAGAATTCGGTGGCTCAACGGATCGAGCGCTCGATGCTGATCTTATCATTGTCTCTCCAGGAGTTCCACCAACGAACGTCGTACGCACAAAGGCCGCAGAACGTGCTATTGAGGTTGTTGGTGAGCTTGAGTATGCTTCGCGATTTCTCAGTTCACCAATTGTTGCCATCACAGGAACAAATGGGAAAACAACAACTACATCGTTAACAGCTCATATTCTGCGACAATCAGGTAGGGACGTGGTAGAGGGCGGAAACATCGGCACACCGTTATCTGCGTTTGTTGGTTCGATCTCGGATAACACTATCATCGTTTGTGAAACGAGCTCATATCAGTTGGATACTATCTCATCATTTGCACCCCGTGTTGCTGTTATACTCAACATTACAGCTGATCATCTTACGTATCATGGAACATTTGAACAGTATGTGCAAGCTAAGTGGAAAATTCTATCACATCAGAGACGCAATGATATTGTAATTTTGAATGCCGACGATCCGCATGCAGCAGCGGCTGCGTCGGTGGCCAACAGCCGAGTTCGCTATTTCAGCGTTCGCACCGAAGTTGAAGGTGCTTTTGTCCGGGGGGACAATATCGTACTGACGGCCGACCAGCATAAAGAGGAGATCCTCATGCCTGTTCGCAGACTAGGCCTTCGTGGAGTTCACAACACCTACAACTCCATGGCGGCCGCACTTTCCGCACGTGCTCTTGAAGTACGTAATGAAGACATTCGAGACTCACTGCAATCGTTCTCTGGGGTAGAGCATCGATTGGAGAATGTGCGCACGGTACGATCAGTATCGTATGTGAATGACTCAAAAGCAACAAATGTGAACGCGGCCTGGTATGCCTTGTCGAGCTTTGACAGGCCCATCGTGTGGATAGCAGGTGGCCGGGGTGACAACAACGATTACACGGCCCTCGACGAACTTGTAGCCACCAATGTACGCGCCATTGTCTGCATAGGTGAAGAGGCCGACGCCATCTTCAGCCACTGGTGCACAACAAAACGATGTGTAAAGGCAGCGTCTATGAGCGAAGCTGTTCGTTTGAGCGCAGAACTTGCGGATAGTGGAGACGTTGTTCTGTTCTCACCAGCATGTAAGTCCTTCGATATGTTTTCGAACTACGAAGAACGTGGACGTGCCTTTAAGGACGTCGTTGAGTCGTTAACTCTCTAACGCCAACCACGTAGGCATAGATTGGGCCAGTACCAACGTCATCCAGGACGTACGTTGATTCTGGCCCTTCAACGATTCGTTCGTCGACGGTACGTCCAAGGATATCAATACAGCGAATCGTCAGCTGCCGGGCATTGTCTGCTCGTACTGAGACGGTAACGTCGCCTACGGATGTACGCGAGACAGTAACGGCGTTTGGCAATACAAACCGTACGAGTCGCCTCGACGGTGCACAGTCGAGTAAGGTCATTGTCTCTGCTATACTTCCGTCAAGCAGTACATATCGCCCGGCCATCATATCACGGTCATTACGAACACCCTCTACCGCAAAGCGGGCCGAAAAGTTTACCGCACCGGATGTTGGTATTCCAGCCAACGACTTGAAGTACAGCGTGCCGAGTGTGTCACCCGCACCAAGTATGTCAGATGCCGTCGTATCAAACATGTCAACATGGATTCGTCCGCTCTCATGGCGAACTTCAAACATCGAAGATGCAAGTGTTGCCGGTGATGGTTTCCATACATCTTCGATGGGTATCGACATAGTAGAGTCGAATTGAACCGTAAGTGCGATCGATGACCACACTCCATCACGGATGTCGTCTGGTTGTTTGCCTAATGTCACGATGACTGGGAAGACATTGCCAACGGCGACTGTATCAGGTGCTTGTAGCTGAACAACACCATGGAGATACGTAGCATGCCCCCTGACTCGTCCGGTAACAAGCACGATTCCATTTTCATCCAGAACTTCGATAAACGCTTCATAGGGCTGTCCAAGCCGTGAAGGAAGGCGTACACCGAGCTGCTGTCCAGGAGAAGTTTCGGTTACCGAAGTTGGTGAGAAGCGTACGGCAATGTCAAGTGTTGAGTTTGCCAAAACGGATAACATCTGCGTTGTATCAACGGAAAATACTTGAGAATCCGTGCCACGTAGACGAAGTTGAACTAGTCGGTTTGATGTGGAACGATTGGCAAGCTGCACTGACCCGTTGATACTTGTAAAGACGTACGTCCTCAGTTCAGTAGAATCCAGCAGTATTGATTCAGCCTGCGCGTCCGTAACAATGCCGGTAACATTATATGACACATCGTATGGTGCGTCACTCAACAGTTCCCAGGTGGCCAAGAACGTTCCTGCAACAGTCGTGGATAGTTCAACGGGAATGGCAAGTGAGTCGCCCGGTGCGATGGCGACGGGTAGTTGTCGCAGTTGTGTTAACCATGTCGACTCAATATTCAGAGCAGGCGATGCGGAGATCCGAATGTCTTGAACGATAAGTGTATCGGTGCCATGGGAAGAACCGTAGATCGATTGTACCTGATCGATATGAGAGTTTATGAGATAGACTGTATCACGAACGAGCCCGGAGTTTACCATATGCGTTCCGAGATCCGCATGACGTGACCGTGCATGTGGTTGAACGGCCACAGCAGTGAGATCGGCTGTGGTTGTGTCAAATCGATCGCCTGATCGAGTAACGAGAACAACACGGGCGAGATAGTCACTACGTTCCGCAACTCGGTTGGGAAGTTCTATTGGACGAAACGCTACTGGAAGTTCAAGAGAAACACCTGCTCGTAGTTGACTCGGAGGTATACTCAATTCGAAATACCGAGCGTCATTTCCGTCAACGGTGATTGACTCAATCGTTACATCTTCGTTTGAACGTATGGCAATTCTGCCGTCGTATTGGGTGATGTTCTGTTGTTGCTGATATCGATCAATGACACGTACGTACCACGAATGGCCTTGAAAGTTGATGGCCTTCGTTACGCCGTTTCCTTTCAGGATAGAAATTGTGTCAATACCCGTGGCATCAGTAAAGAAGGGTAGACGAAGTTCATGGCCCTCTGGTCGGGCATCTCCCATGGGACTATATGATATGCGGAATGTCGTGCTCTGTCCAGGCTGCATCACAAACGGCAGTCGATCGTCAAGGTCCTTGATAGCAAAAAAGTTTGGAGATCCGGCCAGCGCTAATCGATCGTAGTCCGTAACTGTGACGGGCATTGAACCAACGTTTTGAATCGTCACGGTGCGTTCTACACCTGGTGAACGCACATCAATGTTCGTCCACGTCATATCACCTACAACAATAGACTTCGTGCCAACTTCCCATTGGACCTTAACATCTTCATAACCACAATCGTAGTGGACACGAAGATTAACAGAGCGAAGAGAGGTGGGGATGGTGAGACGAATTGTGAATTGTGCCGAATCACGTTGTGGTATGTGAAGTGGTATGTCGTCGGATGTTACGTTGACGGTCGAAACTGATGTAACATCTGTAATCGTAACCGGATGGTCCATTGGATTGTGCACCTTTACGGAAAAGGTAGACGTTTCACCTACTACGACACGACCAAGCTGAATTGTTGTTGGTGATATCTGGAGACCTGACCCTACACGTGTTATGACGGTATCAACATATCGTCCATTCGCACGAATCCAGCGTAGTTTGGCAGAGCCTGACTTTCCAATCTGCACTGGTGAAACGAGAACAACATGACCTGTTTGAGTCGACCGTGTCGTAATCCTCACGTTTGACGAGTCGACGACGACAATGATGCCACGTTCAGCTTCACATGAAGCTGTTGACGCAAAGTGGACTCGTGCATCGAAACATGAATCAACAACGGAAATGTTCACGGTATCGTCACACGGCGTAAATGATTCCGCTCCTGTCACAGCTGCATAAGAGTGAACCTCACCCATGTCCTTGGCACCATCAGCTTTGTTATAGTCATCCGACGTACCGTAATAAACAATCTGAAACCTCGCACTGTCGTGAGTTGTCGTCACAACGATAGGTCCAGGTGCAACGGATCCGTTTAACGTCAGGAAACTCGATTGTCCAATTCGCTGCCCAACAGATCCCACGGCTGACAGTAACGAGCGACCATTAAGGAAGATATGTGTTGCATAGTCTGCAGGAACAACGATGGCCAGTCGCGACGGTAGACCTGTCGGAACGGTAAACGACGCTGCCCTTGCCCAACGTTCTGCTGGGAAGAGATCTACACGTGCAGGAGTCCCGATGATCCAGTCTGGATGTGCAGCTACACCTGAGCCTGGTGCTGCAAAAGGTGCGTCGTCGTCGCCGTATGATTTTAGGAACTGCACGGCGTGAAAACGTCCGGTTCCTGTCCATACAGTAGGTCTGTCGACCGTTCCAGCTACGTAACTCTGACCGCGTCGTTGTAGCGTCACAAGGTTGCGTTGGCCATTACCATCATCAAAAGAAATTGTAATTGGTGCATCGATGGCAGTGAATTTTACGTAGTCACCATAGACAGCATCCATGCCAAACAGCGATGCTGCTCGGGCCCAATTTCGTGTTGGTGAACGTAGTGGAGCTGTAACAAAGGTTGTTCCTGAAAACGTCATCGGGCGTAACGGATCAAAGAACGAATTACGCGTAGAAACAGCTGTAAACCCCATACCGTAGAAAAGGTCGTACGGAAATCTATCGATACTGCCTTTTTGATGACCTGCGAGTACTCCGATCGGTTTTGTGGCAGAAACGAGCGCACCGGTCATATCTGTCGATGCTAAATCTGTTGGATTGTTCTGCGTTCGAGGTCGTAAAAGTATTGTCTGTCCAGAGTTGAGCATAAATCGTACTGCGCCGCCAGCAGACGTCTGCGGTATGTCTGACCCGCCTTCAAGTGCTACGGGCGACGTGACAGTCACAATCGTACTGTCCTGAGATGCCACTATGACGAGCTGAGATGGCATGTCATGAAGATCACCACCATCAAGGTAGACATCCTGTACCGTAGACGTGACAATGTAGGATGTACCCCACTGTGAAACGGGTGGTAGATCTGCCACCTCCGTGTTCGCCCGCCAGAAATTCATGACGGAGACGTTTATCGGGGCGTCCGACTCGAGTATAATTCCATTGGAAGCTATCGTGCCTGCACTGCTATGGATGGCCGATGGTGCAATTTGAATCTCTCGGTATTCACCCGCATGAAGGAAAAAGGACGATTTGGCCCCGGGGCCTGGACCAAGAATCCGCACGTTTGCATCATACTGTGCTGTTACAAATAGCCTGTGGGGCACTCCGGTTGAACGTTCAAGGTAGACCGACTCAACAGGTGGAAGAGCTGCTACAAAACGGAAACCGCCACTACCGTAAAACTGCTGAGAATTCTGTGCAGATAACGATGATGATAGGAAACCAGATAAAAATCCGGTCACCACGGCGATAAGTACGCCGAAATCGGTTATGACCACCCTCATTCGTTTTCTCCATGTCCTGTTGAAGACACCCAACAGTGAGGATGTCAAAAAGTTACATGGAGAGGGTGTTGGAGCGTTACGTTGCCCGGCCCATTAGTGTGTGGCCTAGGTCGGATAACACCTTTCGCGATAACGATTCTGGAAGCCGTTCGAGGTGTTCAAACGCGTCCCGAGTATATGTCTCAACGAGTGAACGAGCGTCAGAAATGACATTCAGATCGTTGAACATTTCTATGACGTCACCAATCTGGGAACGATCCAGGCCATTACCACTCCAGAATGCTTCGAGTAGTGCGCGGTGATGTCGCTCAGTTGCACGTTTATCAGCCGTGAGAATCAACCACGTACGTTTTCCCTCAACAATGTCTCCGCCTGGTGTTTTTCCGAAGTCTGGAGATCCCACGACGTCAAGAATGTCATCCTGAAGTTGAAAGGCAATACCGAGACCGCGAGCAAATGTTCGGATATCATGCACCATAACGTCATTCGCACCTGCAGCACGAGCTCCAAGTGTAACGGCCATCTCAAGGAGTTTAGCTGTCTTCTTTGTAATCATGTCAAAGTATTCTTCGGTCGTCACGTCGCGGCGCTGTTGAAACGCTAGGTCGAGAGCTTGTCCCTCACAGACGTCAACAAGGCCGGTCGCAAACGCTTCATACAGTGCCGAAGGTTGTGGAGCGGATTGTGCCGTATTCGTCAACAAACGTAGTGCGATGCCAATCATCACATCACCACTTAGGATTGCTGCACTTTCATCCCATCGCATATGAACCGTTGGCCTACCGCGTCGTGTTGGTGAGCGGTCCATAATATCATCATGGACAAGCGTAAACGTGTGGAGTAACTCGACGGCTACGGCGGCGGGGAGGATGTTCCAGTCAGTACCACCACACGTCTGATAGGCAAGCACGGAGAGGACGGGCCTGATTCGTTTGCCTCCGGCATCAACGACGTAGTGGACGGGATCGTAGAGATTCTCCGGAAGCTGATAGGTGGAGAGAGACTCCTTCAGGGCCGCCTCAATGCGGTCCACGATCTTCTCGATGGTCATGCAGAACCGTGGTGAGTTACAAGTGTGAGTAGGATGCGCTGCGAAGATCGTCAATCGTCGCGGACCCCGTGATGAACATCCATTGTCGAAGTCGGAGTTCCCATTGTTGTAACAACGCTATCGCGGCTTCTGCTCCGCCCTCACGAAGAGCTTTCAGGACGGGTCGCGCTGCTGATGTTGCGGTCGCTCCAAGGACAAGGCTTTTTGCGATATCCGTTCCTGATCGTATGCCACCTGACGCATAAAGGTGCATTCCTGAATCTTTAGCAAACTGACGCGAAGCAATGAGGCAATCGACGGTAGGTATTCCAACGTCCCAAAGTTCTTCAACGTCTGCTCTGTCGTCACGACGAAGAATTTCTACGCCTGCCCATGATGTTCCTCCGGCACCTGCAACATCGACGTGACGAACTCCAGCATCACGCAGCTGCGTCATCGTGCGGTGTCCGATGCCTGCACCAACTTCTTTTACCACGACCGGTACGTTGCAGACGTCGACAACATCCACCAATGTGTCCAGTGCTCCACGGAATCGAGGTTCACCTTCTGGTTGTAGAAGTTCTTGTAATGCGTTGATGTGGATGTACAGAGCATTTGCTTCAATCATATCAACGATACGCGCGATGAAGCCCCTTAATGCCCCTTTCCCAAGATTTCGTTGCTCAATACATTGAACAATACCAATGTTTGCGAGTAAGAGGCCATTGGGAGCAACTTCACGCGTAATGCTAAAGGAACGGCGATGACGTTCGTCGGTGATGGCTGCACGCATGGAGCCAACACCAAGACCAATATTCATGTCGCGACATACTGCCGCCAGGTCAGCATTAATCTTCGTAGCCTCTTCATATCCACCCGTCATACTTGCAATCACGACCGGAAACTGCACCTGACGTCCGAACACTTCACATGTCGTCGTGATATCCTCAAAGTTGAGCTCTGGGAGAGCTACGTAGTCTAGCCGAATTCGGTCGAATCCCGGTGTGATCGTACGGAATCCAACGTCAGCCGTGGCCACGAGTTCAACATGGTCTCGCTTTCGCGAGGGGAGTGTGTTGTCGTTCATTGTGGTAAGCTACGAAAGCCGACACCAGCGACTGCCCGGTCGTGTCGTAACAACTCTACGTAATTCAAGCGACAGGAGATCGGCAAGTACGTCATGAGCGGGTCGACCACAGGCAACAGCGATCTCGTCGGCATGGAGCGTATCATCTCCCAGAACGTCGTAGACCTGTCGTTCTGAGGGATCAAGATCAAGTTCAAGTGTTTCAGGGGAACGTTGATGTGTTGACCATCCAAGGTCTTCAACGAGGTCCTGAGATGACGTGAGTACACGTGCCGCCGTGGTGCGAAGTAATGCATTTGTTCCAGCACTGCGTGTTGATGTTATGGGGCCCGGCACGGCGTAGAGCGGGCGTCCATCACGAACGGCGAATGCTGCTGTAATCAGAGCTCCACCTTTGGCCTTACTCTCGGTTACGACGACGGCATCACTCATGCCGCAGATAATTCGATTTCGGGCGGGAAAGTTCTGTGGCATTGCACCTTGGCCACATCGATACTCCGTCATAACACATCCATGACCATCAATAATGCGATCTGCAAGACGACGAGCATCGGTTGGTGTTATCCGATCCAATCCACTGGCTACGACGGCAATGGTCTGACCTCCGTTACGAACGGCTTCCTCATGAGCCACGGTATCAATGCCAGCCGCAAGACCACTGACGATAACACAGGAACGATCTGTCCAGTCGCGTACGAGTGTTCGTGTTACCGGCATACCGTATTGCACACTGCATGACCGTGTGCCCACAACAGCAATGTGTGGTAAAGATTCTGGTGGAAGTGTTCCATGAACAAAGAGTACAGCGGGTGGCGCATGCATCTGTCGAAGTCTCTGCGGATAGTCATCATCAAACCATGTGGTGATTCTGGCTTGAAGCGCAGCAACACGTTCATGTTGCCGCTCCATGTCTGCAAGAATATCGTCGGTTAGTAAGGCCGACATACCGAGACGTTCTGCCGCATCACGAAGATCTTCTGCCTCCATCGCCAAGGTTATGGCCTCTGCGGCAGTAAGTGATCTCAGATACGTAAGTCCGAAGACAATGTCGCGTTGGTGTTGAAGTCGTGTTTCCATACCGTCGTTGTGGAAAAACGGCGGTGAATTGTGACAGGATGTGAATCACGCTGTACCTGTCAACGTTGTCGCAGCATCGTTGGGTCAATCTGCAGTGAAGGCCGAGCGGACCATTACGTCAACGAGTTGATGGAGGTGGGCGGGTACGACGCCGAGTGCTGCTTGCAGAGCTTCATCAAGAGCGGTTGCATACGACTCCAACCGAGGGAGGAGTCCCGCAATAATGACGGGGTCCGTGGGGATTTCAACGTGGATCTTTCCAAGACCAGCAAGGGCGGCAATGATACGTGCTTCCTCCTGCGATGTGCAATCGATGACGTCGTCCTGCCGCGAGCCGCGAGAGCAGACAACTTGCCACGAGAACATCGTCTGAACTGCTTCTGCACGACGTATACCTTCTGGCATCAGGATAATCCGGCGATGTTCATCGGGTAACTGATGAAGATCCGGTCCATACCACTGTCGTAGCGGTCGTAGTTTATGATCACGTTCGATGATATGTACAACGGCATTTGTCAGGTGCCGTAGGTTAGCCGGATCGCGCTGCCATGCCAGAACAAAACGATACAGCCAGCGCTCTTCTTCGGCAGTAAGAACAAAAAGTTGTTGCAGGAGGTAGGCGTCAAAACGACGGCGGTCGCGTTTGACGTTGGTGATTGAGACGTCATCACCCGACGTTGCACCGAGTTCATCTGTGAGAGACAACATCGGCCGTTTGAACAGATCGCGGAACCGCTGAAGATCAATCTTGCGCAACACCTCTTCCACGGGAACTGGCACATCTTCGAGATCGCGTACCGTCATGTCCTGAACATGTTGTGCCCGACGTGAGAGTAATGCGAGGAAGAGGCCTGGAGTTGATGACATCCATGCCGCCAATGCGTCGGCTAACGACGGATCATAACTATGTACACCGATAAACGCGTCAGAGATAAACGCCGACGTTGCATTTGAGCAAACGAGCCAGCGTCCATCCTGTTTTTTCGGTAGAATCAAATGTGGAGCATGAACATCTCCAACGTCATACCATGGATCACGACCACGTACGGACTGACGTGTGTGGACACCCTCACGTTCTGCTCGTTGTATACGCGTCAGAATGTTTGTGCCTTCAAGATCACGACGAGAATCACGAACGAGCAGAAGACGCTCGTCCGACATTGGCATACCAAGAACCGAAACAACATTATCCGCGGATGTGAGAATGACGTTGTCGACCATCGAACCATCATCACGTGTTCGTTGCCATGTTCGTAGTTCAAGATCCTCAGCTGCAATCTCAGCAGCATCGGCAAGTAACACGTCGTTAGCACCTGTACGCAGTCCGCTTGCTACATGTCCGTACGTGGATAACGGAGTGCACTGCGGAAGCATCTTCGTCAGGATCGACGTCAAGATATCTGGTGGAACAACGAGGTCTTCCCACGCACCAAGTTGACCATCGGCAAGAAGCCGGAGGCGACGTTGTTCAACACGACGTACAAGAACCTCTTCGTTGAGACGGTCAAGACTACCTGCATCAAGATATCGTACAAAGGCGTCGATTGCTGCTACACGTTTACCATCAAGCTCCCGCGGTGTTGAGGATGGTGCGAAAAACTCTTCAAGTGGTGTGCGAACACATACAAAACGGGCAAGTGGTAGATGATCCTCACCACGTCGAACGTGTGCCACAATGCAGCACAGTCCAGAATCAGGTTCTGATAATGGCCGGGCTTCGGAAACGATGACCCAGTCTATGTCAAATCGTTCACATAGTGCTATGCGAACTGATGTCCAGCGTTCATCATACAGCACACTCATGGGAACGTAGAGAAGCACAGTGCCATCGTCGTCCATCGGCAATCTCTGGAGTAACAGTCGTAAACGATGACGCTCACGAACATCCGTCATCGTTGCCGTTACAAGATTCCAGCGTTCACTGGCATCATCGTGCCGACGCAGAATTCGAACGTCCGAGGTTACATCTACGCGCCCACTTGCTCGCAGCAGTACATTTCGTTCATCGTCAACCGTTGGAGCATAGACCCACGCCTTTGTATGCTCGGTACCTTGTTGGAGGAACTGACGAACACTCACCATACCTGCTGAATCGCCAAGTTCGAGTACCGTTGTTCGCTGTGACGACGTAAGTGTTCTATTCGACAAGGCCGCTGCGCGCAGGCCGAGATCTATTGCATCAAGGGTTGGTGCAGGACGTTTTCGTGTTCCAGCGCTCCATTGAAGGATTCGGTCAACACATTGATGGAGTGCTGTATCATCAAGCCTGCCAACATCGAATCGTTGCAGGAGCTGAACGAGGTCGAACAACGCCCCACGAAACACATTTCGCCGCGCGTCAAGCACGTTGAGATCATCAACACGGCGAGGAAACATCGTAAATCCCTGCGTATGGGCCTCCCGTAGGTATGCGCCCACAACGTCGAGCAGCAAACGAGCACTCTTCATGCCATATGGCACCGTCAGTCTGTCCAGCTCATCATCCCGACGCATTTGCAGCAGAGCGTAGGCAACAACACTCGTGCCGAGTCGTAGAGCGGCATCACGTTGATGTGGACTTCCATCTGTACATGAGACGATGTCATCCAGCACATCAATTGTACGTTCAGCGAGAAACTCCTCAGCAGATATCGTTGTCGTCGGTAAAAAACGTGTTGAAATGAGCTCCAAAAGCATTCGTCGCACAGCATCTGTTACGCGAATCGACGATGCTGCGGCGCGCATATCATCCAGGCTCGTAACATCTGCCGCCCGATACCATTGTACAGTTTGCCGTTCATCAGAAAGTCTTGCTGTTACGTTATCGGTATCGTAGACCACAAGACGCCGAAAGTTTGTTACGGCAAAGAGAGGTACAGCAAGACGCGCAGCGACGGTCCGCGCACGATCACGAGCATAATCGTCAAAGGCAGGCTCGTTGGGTGGTACTGCATCGAGCAATACCACGTCGCGACCAGTCGAATCGACGATGACGGTAAATGTACCTTCAAGTGCAGAATGACTTCGAACGGTTAGCTGCACGTTAGCTGCAGCAACAGCATCAACAACACAGGCGTGAAGGATTGTTCGTGCAACGGTATCTGTGTGCGACACGTTATACTCCCGCCACCGAACGAATCTGCGTGATGAGTTCTTCAGCTAAGGGGCGAGAAGGGGCTTCGGCAATGATGCGGATTATCGGTTCGGTGTTGGACGTCCGGCACTGAACCCAACGATCACTCCAGGATATTCGTATCCCGTCGTCAGTTGTAATGTGAGCATCCGTAAACGTCCGAATAAGTTCATCCTGAAGTACGGTCATGTTTAGTGTTGATGGAATGTCAAACTTCGTCTTAACCATACTGTACGATGGAAGAGAGCGTACGATATTCGAGAGTGACGTATCCTCACGAAGTAGAAGGTCAACAATTCGAGCGATGCCGACGATGGCGTCTCGACCATAGTGTACTGCAGGATCAATGACGCCGCCGGACCCTTCACCACCAATAACGGCATTTGTCTCTTGCATTTTGCGGACAACGTTAATCTCTCCAACGGGTGTACGATGTGTTACACATCCATACGTAGCTGCTATGTCTTCAACCGTCCTCGTCGTGGAGTAGTTAATAACAACGGGTCCAACTTTACCAGACGATAACACACTTCGTACGGCAAGGGCAATTGTTAACTCTTCGCCAATCGGATTCCCATGCTCATCAAAGAGGACTAACCTATCACCATCAGGGTCTACTGCAACTCCCAAATCAGCTCGTTCTCTGCGAACTGCTTCTGCCAGTTCCGTTAGATTCTCAGTAATCGGCTCGGGGACGTGGGGAAAAATGCCTGAACCAGAACAATGGAGTTCTACAACGTCAAGACCAAGCCGTCGTAGGGCCTCTGGTACGATGAATGATGCAGATGCATTCACGGTATCAACAACAACTCGTAGAGGTCGTGTTAAACGCACTGACATAGATGTCGGTGGCAGAACAGCCCGAAGATGTCGTTCCACGGCATCTGTCACGTTAATGACGTGGCCCGCCTGTTGTTCGGCAGAGTAGGCAAAGAGGGAAGCATCAACAATCTGCCACAGCCGTGAATTTGCTTGAGCATCAAGAAACACACCCGTAGCATCAATAAACTTTAGTCCATTCCACGGTGATGGATTATGCGATGCTGTTATACTTATTCCTCCAACGGCATCTCCGTGTTCAACAAGCAACTGTACGGTCGGTGTAGGGACCATTCCAAGACGTTCCACGGTCCGCCCACAGGAACGAAGTGTTCCTACGAGAACGTCCTCCATCCACTGGCCCGACGGTCGTCCGTCACGCCCAACAACAATTGGTCCATCAGCCAACATTGTCGAAAATGCAGCAGCATATGAGGCCACAACATCAGGAGTGAGTGAATCACCAAGGGTAGCACGAAGGCCGGAGACGGAGCGAAGGAGTGGCATAACGCAAAAATACGGCGTTGGGTTTGGCCAACACCGTTCGTTACGGACTGCCGAGGACTAATCGTTCAATTTCTTCAGCTTTTCGAGGTAGTGCACCCGACATGTTGATTGGACCCTTCTCGGTCACAACGATGTCATCCTCGATTCGAATGCCAATGTTCCACCATTTGGGGTCACAATCCGAATCACGTGCAATGTAGATTCCCGGCTCCACGGTAAGCACGGTATTGGGTCGGAGTGGACCAAAGGTGCCGGCATCATGTACATCCAATCCAAGGTAATGCGAAGTACCATGCATAAAGTATTGGCGCACCTTAGACTCATCGTCAATGATGCCAAGTTCGCGCAGTCTCCGGGAAATCACACGTTGAGCGGCAACATGCGGATCTCGGAATCCGTTGCCCACCCTACAGGCGGCAATTCCTGAATCTTGCGCCTCAAGAACAATGTCGTAAATGATGCGCTGTTCAGCCGAAAACCTGCCATTCATGGGAAAGGTTCTGGTTATGTCGGCCGTGTATCCATGATACTCGGCACCACAATCTGCGAGAACAAGTTCACCATCTATGGTTGCCCGTCGATTTGAGGTGTAATGAAGGATACAAGCGTTGTATTTACTACCCACAATACTTGCGTATCCAACGTCCTCAGCTCCAAGTCGTTTGAATTCGTATTCCATGACAGCTTCAAGTTCGTACTCCTTCATTCCTGGCCGTGCCGACTTCATGGCTGCAACGTGCCCGGCGATACTAATGTCGATTGCACGTTGTAAGAGCCGAAGTTCTGCAGTATCCTTTGTTTCGCGCATTCGGGCAAGTCCACGCCACGAGGCGTTTACTGTAAGGTCACCATACAGTGCTTTCAGACCCTTCTTTAACTCACCTTCAAGGGCAATATTTTTATCAAGTAGCGTGAGTGTGACGGTTCGAGTTGGTAGGCTTGGTAGTAAGATGGTATCAAGCTCAGGTAGAACGTCGTTAAGGACCTTGGTTAGGTCTGATGCTGGAAGGGTAGCCGCGAGGCCAAACAGTGTTTTTGCTTCTTCGGGACCTGGAGCAACACCACTCCATTGTTCTCGGGATCTATTCCGTTCGCGGACAAACAGTACTTCACGAACGCGTTTTCCGTCGACGTCTATTCCGCCTGGAACGAGAAGTAGTGTTGCACCAGGATACTCGAATCCCGTGAGGTAAAGGAGGTCGCTATTCTGACGGTATTCATAGTCAACATCGTTCTGGCGATTACGTGTATCAGCGGAAAGAACAATCACAGCCGTTCGTGGGGATAACGTTGCCAGAACACTATCACGACGAGCTGCATGAACCTGACGAGGTATGTGATCAAGGTCGTGAATCTCCACGTCAAACTGTGCAAAGGCACTTTCTGATGCCCACACATACAGTTGGAGAAGCACTACAACAACGAGTGAACGATGTGGCCAAATCATGAGTTGACGTTGATGATGAGGTAAAGGGGCAAAACGGGCAAAACAGTCAGAACAGGCAAAACAGTCAAAGCAGCTGCAGGGTGTAGTGGTTTGTCGGCAGATGTCGATTTCCTGACGTCGACGGGAACCGAGCCGGACAGTCGTTCAACGAGGACAGTTTTTTTGTACGTTACGGCTTCATCCTAAACATTGGGAGAGGGAAAACTATGAAACTTCACGTACGCCTCATGGTGGGTGTGGCATCTATGGCCGTTGTTGGCGTATGGGGCTGTTCCAACGATACAACAATTGCCGAATCACAATCGACATCGCCAACAGAGACAGATGGCCGAATCGTGGCCGCTCCACAGGGAGCATCAAGGGTTCCAGATCACTATGTGGTTGTCCTCAAGGCCGATGCCGACGTGAACGGTGTGCTACGGCGTTTGAATCGTTCGCACGGTGTTAACGCAGATCTCACGTATACATCGTCGATTCGTGGATTCTCGGCGAGTATTCCACCCGGACTGGTCAAAAAGATACTCGATGATGAGTCCGTTGTTCGCCTCGAAGAGGACTTTATCATCTCCGTGAATCCCGTTGAGGCCGATGCCCGCCCGCCAAAGGGTGGCGGTGGGACAACACGGATTACGCCAGAACGAACACCATGGGGTGTCGTGGCAGTAGCTGGAGGCCGAGACGCGACAGGCAAGGTCGCATGGATTATCGATTCTGGTATTGATCCGAATCACCCCGACCTCAATGTTGACGCTTCGCGGTCGAAAAACTTTGTCACTGGTCGAAAGTCCACATGGGTTGATGGTAACGGTCACGGAACACATGTTGCCGGTACCGTTGGTGCGAAGGCAGATGGTTACGACGTCGTTGGCGTTGCGCCCAATGCAACACTCGTAGCAGTACGTGTCTTGGACAATCAAGGCTCAGGTCAATACTCCTGGGTGATTGGTGGTGTGGACTGGGTTGCTGCAAACGGCAATACAGGAGACGTGGCCAACATGTCACTCACGGGTCCTGGCTATCCAGCTCTTGACGCAGCTGTTGCCTCCGCAAGCTCCAATGGAATCACATTTGTACTTGCCGCTGGTAATGATGGCAAGGATGTAGTTTCTGTTTCACCCGCCCGCCAAAATGGCCCGTACATCCTCACGGTATCTGCTCACGATATCAACAATAACTGGGCCTACTTCAGCAACTTCGGCGCACCGGTCGACTGGGCTGCTCCAGGAGTGAATGTTGAGTCAACAAAACGTGGTGGCGGTGTCACAACCATGAGCGGCACATCAATGGCCGCACCACACGTTGCAGGCATTGTCCTCGTTGGCGAACTTGTTAATCGAGGTTACGTTACTGGCGATCGTGATTCGTGGACGGATCCACTCGCTAAACTTGCACCATAAGGTCACCATTACACGGTAGCTGCAACGGTCCATACAAGTACACGTCGCGCGCCTGCGTCGAGAACACACTCGGCGCAGGCGTTTGTTGTTGCGCCCGTTGTAAGGACATCGTCGACAAGGATCACCGTTGAATTACGAATGATATGCGGATCGTCGATGGTAAAGGCCGATCGAATGTTCTGAAGTCGTTCACGACTGTTAAGTGCCGTTTGTGTACCCGTCCAACGAACACGTCGAACGGTGGTGACGTTAACATGAAGTCCTGTAATCTCTGCCAGGCCTTTACTAATTGCCTCTGCCTGGTTGTATCCTCGTTCTCGTCTGCGTGCAGCATGGATCGGAATCGGAATGATGATGGGCGATTCTGCTTGCAAAGGAATACAGTCGGCAAATAGAGCAGCACGTCCGAGTTCACGACCAAGAGCGACGGCAAGCTTGTATCTACCCTGATACTTGATCGCATGAATAACTGCTGATACATCAGATACAGGGCTTACGGCCCAGCGAGCAAAGACGTTGTCGATATAGACATCGTCACGATCGAAGTGACTATAGACGAGGCTCAACAACTCGGCTGAGGATGGCGCAGGTAGAAATTCTTCGAAGGCGGCGTTTGATACTCCGACGAGATGCTCGCGGCCGTCCAGAGGAGTACCGTAGACAAGGCATCGACGTGGAAAGACAACGTCGAGAATACTTTCCGTCACAGTGCGCACCATCCGCACCGTGACGGCACGGATGGAGCGCATAGAATCACCCTCGTGCTTCGTTCACGAATTGCAGGCGACGCGCAATGTCGGCAGGCAGGGCCGGCACAACAGCACTTGGAACAAGGAACGATGACAACGATGTGAGGTCGTCAAAAATTCTTTGCCGAACCGTCGTCTGCATGAGATAGTCATGACCGCTTGAACCGCCGGTACCTACACGCATACCAATCATACGTGAAACCATCATTGTGTGCCGATATCTCCAGAGAGAAACCAGCCTGTCAAGTTCGATGATGGCGTCAAGCACCTGGTAAGGGGCTTGGAGAAGGGGCTCATGGCGATATGCTGAAATGAATAGTGCTGCGAGCGATGCATTTCGTGACATCCGTCGGAGTCCGCGGCTCTGTAAATCAGTATACTGAGGCTCTGAGAAAATGGCATCAAAACCAGCCTCATTGGCGTCAATCTGTGCGAGTGCTTCCGACGGATCATGACCCTCAGCCGCTGCAAGAGTGCGCACTTCATCACGGTCGTGCTCAAACATGGCGGCAACAGCCGACCGATACGCTTGCCAGAACGTAAAGTCGCCCGACTCCATAAACGGCATTGCGCCTAACCAGCGTTCAATTGCGTCAAACAACGTGGTGCCAGCTGTCGCTGCATCCAGTTCGGCGCGATGTTGTTCAGCTAACGCATCTGTATATGCTCGTAGGACGCGGCGTTCTTCGCGTAAACCAAGAGTTCGTTCCAATACGCGCCACTGCACACTCTGAAATCCGGATGCGGGATTCAGAAAGGCACGGAATTCCATAAAGTCGCCCGGTGTCATCGTCTCGATGAGCGTAAACTGCTCAGCGAGATGTTCCATGATACGATTGGTACGTCGTAATCGTGAGAGTGCTAAAAAGACGTCTGCTTCGGGCACGTAGTCTCGGTGAAAGAGAGCAATAACACTGCGCATCTCAAACAGAACTTGTTTAAACCAGAGTTCAAACGTTTGGTGCGTGATGATGAAAAGCATCTCGTCGTGAGCAGGCTGCCCGGCCTTGTCACTTTCGGGATGTTGTGCAGAAAGCACCTTGTCGAGTTCGAGGTAGTCGCTGTAATAGATCATGATGTTCGAAAGACGGCTGTACCGGCGATACGATCATGCAGAGCAAGACGATCATATCCAAGTGCAAAAAAACAACCGACGATGATGACAATGCCGAGGAAGCTGCCAAGATAGTCGAGGAAACTCAGAGCAGGTAGAATGGCGAGAAATCTCAGGAACGCCGAGATGTTCTTGATAAACATTCGTTTCATCCATAAACCCATCGTGCCACGTTGTCCATCAGCATGTGCAACAACAAGTCCAAGTGCGAGCTTGCCAGGTGTCCTTCCCGTAAGGCCTTCAATTGCTGGATAGGCAACATTGATGACAATTCCGGAAAACGTGAACACACTAATCGTGGAAACAAGGCTTGCGGCTTCGGATTGCGACATCCCCAAGAGCTTGTAAATAGTCTGAAGGGACTCGAGTTGTTCAGCAGTCAAAAAGTTTAGCTGCATGTCCATACTGAGCAGGACAAGGCCGATGATGATGGCCAACGCTGTCTCGAGAAGAACGTCAATGACTGCTGCACCGGCGCGCGGCCCGAACCCAACTCGGAGTGCTTCGATTGGGGGACGATAGTTGCCGTACATGTCGGCACTGTTCGGGGATAGGTCATCCTGCTGCACGGCTCACCTTTGAGGGTTGTACTTGTTCGAGGATGGAAATGGCAATGTCGTACTTTTTGAAGGGCGGCATGAGATAGACGCCTGCAATACGGTCCTTCACACGGTCAAGGAAGGCAACGGCAATATCGATGCCAATGGATGTTGCTCGCGCAGTATCCGACCCAGCTGTAGCCATACGTTCCCGTACCCATGCTGGAATCGACATTCCCGGTACTTCATAGTGGAGGAATTCTGCATGCCGTATCGTTCGCAGGGGAATGATGCCTACCATAAACCGGATGTTGATTTCTCGAATACGATCAAGGAATCGTTCGAGCAGATCTTCATCAAAGATTGGCTGCGAGAACGCGACGTGAGCTCCTTCGGCAGCCTTAGCCGCTAAACGATCAATCTCACGTTCCATATCGTCAGCAGCAGGATTTACCGCGCAGGCAATTGTAAAATTCGTTGATGATCCGAGTGGATTGCCAAAAAGATCGCTACCTGCATTCATTCTGCCCAAAGCGCGAACAAGGCCAATGGAATCAACGTCGTACACACTCGTGGCACCAGGGAAGTCGCCGATATGTGTCGGGTCACCCGTAACCGCAAGAATTGATGTTACTCCCAGAGCATGTGCACCGAGCAGCTCACTTTGAAGCCCGACCATATTGCGGTCACGGCAGGCAAGGTGAGAGATACAATGCATCGACGTTTGTTGCTGGACGATGTGGCTGATGGCAATTGGACTCATCCGAAGTCGCGCACGTGCACCGTCGCTAATATTCACTGCGTCCACACCATGTGCAGCAAGATATCGTGCACCTTCAAGGACGGACGACATGTCGGTCCCGCGCGGAATGTCTAGTTCAACCGTGGCCGTAAACCCCGTATTGAGTGCAGAGAGGAAGGCTGGTGTTTCTGAGGGGCGTTCGGCAACCGTGCGCTCTACGCGACTGGCCTTAATGTCAGGTGCTATCGACCCAACAACACGTCCTCGAACGGCATCGGCAATCGCTGCTATATGTTCAATTGTTGCTCCTCCGTCAGCACCAACAATTGCCGCACCGTGGTCGACAAGTCGTGCCGCAGCTGCGGCAACATAGGACGGCTCAGCATTATAAACAGCGATGCCGTCAACTATTGTGGGAATTCCAATGTCAGGCAGGGCAATGAGTGGTACAGTTGATACACGTAACGACTGAACAATTCCAAGCATTCGTTGTGGACCAACGGTTCCGTTACTGCCGATGACATCAACTCCATGGCGAGTTAGCCGATGTGCAACGGATGTCGGAAACGGACCTGCGAGGACACTGCCATCCTCCGGAAAACTTTTTGATGCAATGATGGGAATCTCGGCACTCAACGAACGAACTGCATCAATCGCTATCTCAAGCTCGTCGAGGTCGATAAACGATAACAGCAGGATACAATCAGGCTTTCCAGCGAGAAGTGCTGATGCCTGGTCGACAAATGCCGATCGCATATCGTCAACATCTAGTGGTCCAAGCGGTTTGACGTATCGTCCCGTTGGACCCATCGTGCCGGCAACAATTGCCTTTCCTGCTGCAGCGGAACGAGCAATCCATACTCCCTTACGGTTAATCTCATGCACGCGTGCAGCAAGCATTGAAGATTCGAGAGCATAACGATTCGCTTGTGAGGTTAACGTTCGAATGAGTGTCGAACCAGCGTCGATAAACTCAGCGTAGATACGCTCAATAACCGCCGGTGATGTTAGTGTGTACCTATCTGCAGGACGTTCCGAAAGTCCACGACGAGCGAGTTCAATCGCAACTGAACCATCAGTTACGATAACACCCCTCGCGAGTGATTCTGCTAACGTCATACGTCCACATCCTTACGTTCACGCAAAGGACCAACAACGAGTGACACCGTCAGAACAATCATTGCAACGTTTTTAGATACCTTCTCCCACGATACGGTCTCACCGTTCCCATCTCCAAAACATCCACAATCGATCGTCAAACCGTGAGATACGGCCCAGATTACGGCAAAAGTGAACATTGCTAACATCGCCGAACAGAGAACAGCTGCAGCTCGAAGTCTGAATCCGATGAGCAGTGCCGTCCCTGCAACAAGTTCTAGCCAAGGCAGGAGAAGGGCGAAGGTGTTTACCGACCAGGCCGGCAACATTTGATAATGCGAAATGTTGGTTGCGAACACATACGGTTCAACAATCTTTGGTACGGCCGCAAAAATGAAGTATCCGCCAATGAAGATGCGGATGGCCAATCTGAGCCAGGATGCAAGACTTGCCATAGCTGCACAAAATACCACACAACTTCCCATCGACCATCGAATCGGCAAGGGGTAAAAGGGGCTATTTTTTCCGCGCTTTCAACTGCAAGGAAGGCATTCACACAACTCGGGAGGGTTTCACATGGTGTTCGATGTACGCATGCAGGAGGAATACAGTCGGGGAAAACTACTGTTGAGGACATTCTTTGGAGTGCTCTACATTGGTGTACCTCACTTTTTCCTACTCTCAATTTTTGGTATTGCCGGCTCCGTTCTGTCGTTTCTCGGCTTCTGGGTCACGCTCTTCACAGGGAAGTATCCCGAGTCCTGGTTTACCTTCCAAGTACAATTGTTCCGATGGTCCCTTAGAGCTCAGGCAAGTCTCTGGAATCTTCGTGATGAGTATCCCAGTTTTGGACTGGATGGGGAGATGCCTGGTGTCACGTTTGATGTGCCATATCCTGAACGGTGGAACCAGGGTATGGTAGCTCTCATTGGTTTTTTGGGATGGTTGTACGTGGCCGTACCTCATTTGGTCTGTCTGTTCGTTCGCAGTATCGCACAGAGTTTTGTGAGTTTTATCGCGTTTTGGATCATCCTCTTCACAGGAAAATGGCCTGAAAGGATGTTTGAGTTTTCTGTAGGCACCTTACGGTGGTCAACGCGATTAAATGCCCATCTCTCGTTGCTCGACATGACCTATCCACCATTTAGTGGTCGACCCTGATTGAATCGACCCTGCAAATGTTGTTGGCCATGTCCCGTACAAATGGCATGTTGAGAAAGAATCTTTGAATCAATCCCTGGTGAGAAGGGGAGAGAGAAACATCAACGGGCTCTTCGACACTGTCGAAGAGCCCGTTGTGCATTGATTGAACGTCACAGGTCTTGCGCGAACACTAGCCTAGAACCACGACCAGATTGCAACGACGAGAACGACTGCGCCAAGTGTTGCGCCAATGTTTGCAAGGACGAGTCCTCCTCGCACATCGCGTCGAATTTCTCGTGTGCTCTGATCGGTCACGTTAACTCCTCGTGCCAATCGATGTGCGTACCAGGTGCAGAGTAGTGACGGTACTCCCCAAACGATACTCAGGAGCACCGATGCATATCCGAGCCAAACAATACGCTTGTGCGGGGCCATTGCCATGGTGTTAGCCTTCCGGACTCAGTGCTCGTTGAATCTGGAGTTGAAGGTCGGCCACATGCGCCTTTGTTGCGGCGTCAGCCGCAACAGCCCCCTTCAGTGCAGTCTGAAGCTGTGCCAGACGTGCACGTGCTATTGCGCGTACGTCTGTCGTGTACATTGATGGCCCACGCAGGAAGGCGAAGAATGGATTCGACTCAGTCGAAGATGGTTTTTCCGATTTGTCAATGAGCAGCTGAACGTAGGTGCGCTGGAGATGTCGACGATAGAAGTCTACTGGCTGTCGCGACAATACGTCACGGAAGATTGCATTTTCCAGATCAGTAAACAGTTCAATTGGTCCGTAGGCAGCTGCTCCGAGTCTGGTTTGTTGATCCAGCATACGAAGGAGTTTATCATTGCTTGTCACCGTCCTTAACACATTGGCCTGAAGATCTGCAAGGCGCTGAACTGTGCCAGATGGGTAGAGAACAGAAAGAACACGGTCTTCTAACAACCAGGTTGGTGTCGTAAAGGCATTCTCTGAGAGGAACTGAACGGCTGCTTTTTGACGATCTCGTGGCACGGCTGTGTATTGCGGACCAGCCACGCCGTAAACCTTACGTTCGATTTCTACGCCGCCTGGGATATTGGCTACATGGCCGATTTCACGCATAAACTGACCGATGACGTCGTCGTACAATTCACCCAGCTGGCGATAGTTGTCACCATCCTTCGCAGGAGCGTCATACAGGTACGTCATCACACGCTTAAGATTTGCCAGACCGTACGTTGTGGCCTTCAATGCGTCATCACCAAGATCTTCCATCTGCGATGTCGGATCAACAGTTACCCATTGCTGCGCACCAAAACGAAGATTCTTATCTGTTTCCGAAGCACGTGCCCAAACGTGAAGTGTGTCGCGTTCTTCATCCGGTGTACGTGCCGAGAGAATCGGCCGGTACCCCCAACGAATGACGTACTTGTCATAGGGTCCAATCTTTGGCAGGAAGTTGGTCACACCGTCACCTGGCTGTGCTACGTAGTTAGCACGTGCATAGTCCATGATGGTTGGTGTTGTGCCATACTTTGATGTAAACGATGGACTCCTGAGTGAGTCCACCGGGAAGGCATTTGATGCCTTCATGTTGTGTGGTAGTCCAAGTGTATGGCCAACTTCATGAGCGGCGACGTAGGCAACAAATTCTCCAAGGACATCATCAGGTAGAGGTACCTTCCGTGCGCGAGGATCTGCTGCGGCTTGTGTGAAGTACCAGCTCGTCAAGAGCTTGATGATATTGTGAAACCAGCCGATATCGGACTCAATGATCTCACCTGTTCTTGGATCGTGAACATTCGGACCATATGCATTTTCAACTTCAGAAGGATAGTATCGAATGACACTATACCGAGCATCTTCGGGTGACCATTCCGGATCTTCCTCTGGAGTAGGTGGATCGATACACCGAATGGCATTTCGGAACCCTGCCGCTTCAAAGGCTTCATTCCAGGATTCTACACCCTTGCGAATCCATGGGCGCCATTGAACAGGCGTGGCCGGATCGAGATAGTACGTAATCGGTTTAACTGGCTCAACAAGTTCACCACGCAGGAAGGCTGCTGTGTCTTTTGGCTCCAAACGCCAGCGAAGGATATACTGACGATAGACGGCTTCCGGTTCTGGGCGACCGTAGTCAACCTGATAGCGCGAAAAATACCCAACACGTGGGTCAGCCAAGCGGGGCATCATCGGTGGATCCGGTAAACGAACCATAGAATGATGCATTCCGAACGATGCTGTTTTGGAGTTCGGATTTTGGAGCGATTCCTCTGCGTTAAATGTCAGGACATTTTCGACTTCAATGTTGTCGGGAAACGAACGCACGTACTCAACAAACGAACGCTCCTTGTCGAGCATGGTGGTCTTGACATCTCGACGGATATCTCGATTCGGGGCCAGGATACCAACGTCTGTCGTAAACAGATCGGTCACGTCGATAACAACCGATGCCGAGTCCTTTCCCAAAGCTTGTACGGGAAAACTCTTGATGACTTCTTCGAAGTTGGCAGCCTTTACAGCCCGTGCGATGGGCAGGGTATCTGCTGCCACGTTAACGTGGCTGACCGTTCGAAGTAGTATCCGATCGTATTTACGGTCCCAGCGAACAACGTCTGTGTTCGATTCCTCTCCGCCGTAACCAACGCGTGGCGTGCGAGAAACGCGTGTTACCAGCAACAGTTCTTTGCCGAGTTCTGTATTCGGGATCTCGAAAAGTACACGTTCGTCAATACGATGGACAATAAACAAGCCACTGTCGGAAACAGCTTCCTTTGTAACGACCTTGTCGTAGGGCTTGATTTTTTTGTCCTTTTCTGAAGATCCACCGGGCCCGCCAGGACCACCAGGCCCGTTCGAGGACTGTTGTTGTGTGGTAGACGAGGCACAAGCCCCGAGTAGCAAAACGGCCATTACAGCCGAAAAGAGAGTGCTTTTTGTCATAACGGAGGAATGTCGGGAAGAGCAGAAGACCGCAATGTGCGGAACCTGCGGAAAACAGCGATGCTCGCCGCGAGATGGGACGTTCGCAGCGAGCATCGAAGGTGAGACGTGTGGGTGGGGTGGGTCGGGGGAGGGAATTTCCCCACACGTCGGGAGGGGGACGGTCAAGTTTGAGGGTTTCAGAAGCAGTGACTCAGGGGGTAAGAATCTTGTTACAGGGGGTGACGAACTATTTTTGTGGCATGGTACCAAACACCGGTTTATGTGTCGGCCTTGACGTCGATCCCTCACGATTTCCCGCTGAATACACCCAAGGACCAGATTCCATAGTGGAGTTTTGTTCAGAGATCATCAGTCTTACACGCGACGTTGCCACCTGCTACAAGATCAATACGGCGTTCTACGAGCAGTTTGGACGGAAGGGAATTGATGCTCTCTATGCCGTGCGAGATGCTGTAGGCACTGCCTATGTAATTGCTGATGCAAAACGCGGTGACATTGGAAACACAAGCTCGGCCTATGCCAGGGCCGTGTTTGAAGACCTGCAGGCAGATGCAATAACCGTCGCTCCATATATGGGCCGTGACTCCGTTGAACCGTTCCTGCAATGGCAGGGAAAAATGGTCTACGTTCTCGCGCTGACGTCAAATCCTGGAAGTGCTGACTTCCAACGTCAGAATGTTGGGGGCAAGATGCTGTTCGAACATGTCATGGAATCTGTCCTGTCGTGGGATCGGGTATCGGATATCGGTTTTGTTGTCGGCGCAACACATGAACGCGAACTTGCTGCAATTCGAACGTCATATACAGATGTCGCCTTCCTTGTTCCCGGCATTGGAGCGCAGGGTGGTGATGCAAGACTCATTGCCTCGGCAAATGCAGGTGGACCTGCCGTGTTTAACGTATCACGAGGCTTGATCTATGCCGGAAGTGGTGAGGATTGGCGCAATGCCGTGCGTACGGAAGCCATCCGACTTGCGCACGAACTCCACTCACCCGGTGAATGATGGTTGGAGATTAACTACCACAAAAAAACAAACACCACCCGCCGCAGACGAGTGGTGTTGTCCCGCGTCATCATCCACCTTGGAGGTGGCAATGGACGACGACGGCAGATGTTGCGGAAATAGTTGGAAGGGGAAAGGGGCGAAATGGGCAGCGATGCCGTGGTTACGATGTATTGTGTGTGTTAGCCAGACCCGCTCATGTGTACGTCACCGTTATCTGCGCGGTGATCATTACTGCGTAAAAAGTCTAACGTGCGCTCCAGTCCATAAGTCCGAATAATGTCTGCACAGACGGTGCGTGGAGGTGACGTTTCACGAAGGAATTCCAACATCCCTTGTTGCTGCCACACATAGTCCTGAGAGAGGCCTGGAAATCGGCGTCGAAGATGTCCGTAGGTATGGACGGCTCGCGCACTCCAGTACCACTGCAGTAAAGGAATACGATGACGGTCATCAGCACGTGAGCAAAGAACTGGCAGAATACAGTTCACGAACACTTCTCGGCGCACAGCAAGACCTTCGGTAGCAATTCGATGTCGTTCTGCCTCCTCTATCGCATGAATCACATCCTCAACGGCTGTTGATGGAAGGATCGTGATGAGTTGTGCCAAGGTAGAGGACGGCAACGTACGTCGTAGTTCGTCGAGCGAACCATCTGCAAGGGGCCGCCGTCGTTTTCTGTGCAGGCGATCTACCCAGTCATCACACATCGCCGTGATAGCTCCTAGACTACCGAGCCGCGATATGAGCGAACCGGCCCGCACGGTGCTACGCAACAGTCGGAGTAGGGCATGATGCTGTAGTTCGTCAACCGGCAAGGGTTTCCGTGGACGAAAGTTGTGGAGCCGTTGAACGGAACGACTAATGAGATCTGCCGGTGGTACAAGAGTCCATCGTGCAACTCTGCGTGGCAAATCGTCAACCACAACAACATGAAGCAACAGCGAGGCATATCGCCGGTCTCCGTCGTGTCCGTGTGTTTTCCAGTCACTGGCACGGATGTGAACCTCCGTGTCACCGATATGGACAACTCCATCATGGAGAATTGCCGTGTCACGGAAATCGGGTCCCCCGGAAGGATCACTAATTCCCATGGCGACGATTTGGATAACGTCACCATTTGTGCACGTCCAGCGCCGCTCAGGGTCAGCCAGGACCTCTTGCAGTGCTCGCTGCAGAGTGAGTTCGTCGTAGTTAATGTCCACGGTGTCATTCATGTGAAATCCTCCTATGGCCATGTGGGAAAACGGAGGTGTTTTGTGACACCGCCGGTGCAGTTGTGTATCGATGTGCTGTTTTGCCCCTTTGCCCCCTTCCGCAATACATCCATATACACGATCTTTGCCCACCATTCACCCTCGGAGTTGTTGTGTCCCGCATTGTTCTTGTTACCGGAGCCAATGGAGAAATCGGTCATAGTCTTCTGGAAGCCTTTGCATCTTCCGGAGACCGTGACGTCATCAGTGTTGACCTTCGTCCACTGGGCGACGCTCAAAGGGGTTACGTCAAGTGGTCGTTTGAGGGCGATATCTCTGATCCTAAACTCATTGAGCAGCTTGAGTCATTCGACATAGCCGAGATATATCATCTCGCCGCCTTGTTGTCAACGAGTGCCGAGAAAAATCCAGAGCTTGCTCACCGGGTGAACGTTAATGGTACGATGGGCCTCTTGTCGATGGCTCGGCGTATAGGCCAACGAACGGGATCTGCTGTAAAGTTTTTGTTTCCGAGTACGATTGCCGTGTATGGAATGCCGTCACTTGAGGTAAAAACATCAGCAGGTGCCGTGGCAGAAGACGTGTACCTTGATGCAACCACCATGTACGGTATTAACAAACTGTACTGTGAGCGACTCGGCGTTTATATGAGCGAGCGATACGGTCAGCTTACGGATGATGCAGGCGAAAAAACTGTCGACTTTCGTGCGCTGCGATTCCCGGGACTGATTTCGGCCTTTACCGTGCCGAGTGGCGGAACTTCGGACTATGCGCCAGAAATGATTCACGCTGCCGCACAAGGGAAGCCTTATGCATGTTTTGTGAGACCGGATGCGCGAATTCCCTTTATGGCTATGCCGGATGGTGTTACAGCTCTTCTGAACCTTGCGGCAGCACCACGTGAGTCACTCACACGACGCGTGTATAACATCGGTGCATTTGCTCCTACGGCCGAGGAGATCGCCATGAAGGTAAAGTCGGCCTTTCCCGCAGCCGAGATCACGTATGCGCCACATCCAAAGCGGCAGGCCATCATTGATTCGTGGTGTGCTGATGTTGATGATTCAGCAGCACGCCGTGATTGGGGATGGAAACCAACGTTTGACATGGACACTGCATTCGACACATATCTCATTCCGAACATAGCCGGTGTTTATGCCGGATGAACGATCGGCGAATGCGCTCATTCACGAAACGTCACCGTATCTCCTGCAACATGCACACAACCCGGTGGCATGGAATGCATGGACGGACGAAGCCTTTGAACGAGCACGAAACGAAGACAAGCCGGTCTTTGTAAGCATTGGCTATTCGACGTGTCATTGGTGTCACGTCATGGAGCGAGAATCGTTTGAGGACGCTGACGTTGCCGAGTTCCTCAATGCAAGCTTTATCTGCATCAAGGTCGATCGTGAGGAACGACCAGACGTTGATGCGTACTGTATGGACGTCTGCCAGGCGATGACGGGGCATGGGGGCTGGCCGCTGACGATTGTTATGGATTCCGATCGTCGTCCCTTCTTTGCCGGGACGTACTTTCCAAAGCTTTCCACACCTCAACGTCTTGGGTTTAGCGACCTAATGGAGCGAATACACGACGTATGGCAAGGTGATCGGCAACGTGTGCTTGAAACCGCATCGAACATCATGGAGATGCTCAATGCAGCCTCAACGTCACAACGACATGGTGTACTCGGCGCAGATATCCTGCGCGACGTTGCGGACTATCATGACCGCACGTTTGATGATACCTACGGTGGTTTTGGCATAGCACCGAAGTTTCCTGCACCGCATCACCTTCTCCTGCTGCATCGTGCAGCGAATCGGTTCCCTGATGCTGAGTATTTGCGGTTATCCGTTGATACACTTACGGCAATGCGAGCCGGCGGCATGTATGATCACGTGGATGGAGGTTTCCACAGGTACAGTACAGACCGTGAATGGCATCTGCCGCATTTTGAGAAAATGCTTTATGATCAATCAATGCTCCTGCGGGCCTTTGTTGAAGCATGGCAACTAACGGGTAACACGTTTTTCCGCACAACAGCATATGAGATCATTGAATTTGTTGACCGTAGACTTCGTACCCGTGAGGGAGCATATGCAACGGCAATAGATGCTGACAGTGATGGCCGAGAAGGTGCTCATTGTATGTGGACAGTTGACGAGTGGTGTTCGGTTGTTAACAGTGTAACAAGCGATAGGAGTGGAGAGTTATGGGCTGCTCGTTTCGGATTAACACACGAGGGCAATGTTATCGACGAAGCGACTGGAAGTCGAACGGGGGAAAACGTACCTAGACTGGGTAACGCGGATGTCACTCGTATTCAACGTGACGACCAATGGCTCAAGATTCGGGACGTATTGCGTACACATCGTGACCGGCGCCCTCAACCACGTACGGACGACAAGGTATTACGGGATCTCAATGGACTCCACATCATGGCGTTGGCCATTGCAGGCCGCGCCTTTGCAGATGCGGCAATCATTGATCGAGCGACGTCTGCGTACGAAGCTGTCAATCGACTATGTGGTGACTTCCGTACGTATCGCGATGGTCGTGCTCATGGTGTATTGGTGTTAGATGACGTTGCTGCTATGGGATTAGCAGCAGTCCATCTGTATCAGTCCACTGGTAACGACCTCTATCTCGAAGATGCGAGAAGGTGGGTGAACGTCATACGGAATCAGTTCCTGGACGAGGAAGGTCTGCCACGGCGGACCTCTGCCGATACAACGGATGTCCCTGTACGTCAACGCGATGTCTATGATGGCGCATATCCATCGAGCACGTCAATGGCGGCCGAGTTATTCGCAACGATTGCAAGTATTATTGATGACGAGGCAATCCGAGACGAAGCTCGGGCCATGATAACAGGCCATGCCAAACTGATTCAGGAAGTACCACAAGCATTCTGCATGTTGATATCCGTCTATGATATGTTGACATCCGAGCCTTCGTCGTTGACAGTGTTCCGGGAAAACCACAACACGGTATGGGATACCTCATGGGCACCGGAAATCGGAAAGGTATTCTTACCATCAACGGTGATACGATATGATGCCGGTCCAGAAGCATTGATGCACTGCCGCGGAACATCGTGTTCCTTACCAGTCAGCTCGTTAGACGCTGTCCGCAGCCTTCTTGCTGAGGTATATGTATGACGTCGGTGAAGTTTCTTCTGGGTGTGACTCTTGTCCTCATGCCTTGGGTGTTCTTCGACATTCTTACGATTGGAACATTCGGCCTGATATTGCCCGAAGCGTGTATGATGGCAGTGATCCTCTGGCTCACATTTCTCCTTATCACTGGAAAACGTCCGTGGCATCTTCCCCAGAGCTCTGTTTTTTATCTGCTTATGGGTGTTGGAGTTATTGTCGGAATTAGCGCTATACATCCACTTGTTGGTGGCAGTTATGGAGAAATCGTACAAGCCATCAAAACATCGATGCATTTTTATGCACTCTGGGCCTTTGCTGCTGTCTGTATAGTTGCGCGTGTTACGACGGATGAATGGTTACCTGCGTTGCGACTATCTGCGATCCAGTCGATTGGTATTGCCGCTTACGGATTATATCAGATACCTGCACGCGCCTTCGGGTGGCCAGGTGGGTGGATTGAAATCACAAATGCGAACTATGCGACAAAGATTGACTCGTTTGCCGTAGATACAACTCAGTTAGCTCTCCAGTTTGGTGACTTCTTTCGTGCAACGTCAATATTCTCTGAACCGTCAGCCTTGGCTTTGTATTCAGCTACGTCATTATCGCTTGTTGCTGTACCGTGGTTAACAGGAACAAAACCGATTATTGCGTCGCGCGCACTTGTGGCGACCATCATCATCATCAATCTTTTAGCCCTATTTGTCACATTCTCGTTGACGGGAGTGATGTTGTTGACGATTATGCTCGCTACCTGTCTATACGTGCATCCTCGGCGCGTTATAAACAGGCTCATTGTTGGTGTACTCGTTGCCTCAGTTGGAATTGTTGCTGCCGATTTCAAGATTCAGGAGGACGTAGGGGTTTCTGTCCTCGATTTGTTTGGCCGTCGGATTTCCTCAATTGCTACAGGCAAGGCAGCAGAGAGTGAGTCTGAAATCGAAGGTGAATCCTACACACAACGTACAAGTGATTACGAAAAATCGTACGAAGCCTTCCTTGAATCACCTGTAATTGGAGTTGGTCCTGGAAACTTTTCGAATTCAGATGCAGGACGTCGGCACTCAGTACCATATCCAAGTACTACGTGGGGAAGTGTACTCGCTGAACAAGGAATGCTTGGAATCTTGGCACATGGCGGTTTGATGGCCGTTCTTCTGTTTGCTGGCGTACAGTTGATCAGGCGCCGTGGTGACGGTACAGAGAATACGATGACAGGACTGCATGTTATCGTCCCAGTTCGTGTACTCATCCTTATTTTTGTAGGCCTCACGGGTAATAACTTCGTATCGAACGTCCTGTGGATAGATGTCGGCCTCATTGCCAGCATCATCCTTGATGAGGGCCGTCGCCAGAATCGTCTCGTCGAGCACACAATTCGCATTGACAAGGAAGGTACCTCGTAACATGGCCGTACTGCTCGACGGTAACGCACTGGCAAAAGAGATTCGAGAAGAGGTCCGGCGCGACACGGAACATCTCGTGTCGACACGAGGTGTGCAGCCTGGACTCAACCTGTTGCTGGTTGGAGATAATCCTGCCTCAGATGTTTACGTACGCAACAAAGCACGCGATTGCGAAAAGGTTGGCATACGCAGTACCATCGTCCGTTTACCAGCAGATGCTCAACAGGATGAAGTACTGTCAATTGTGCGTGCATGGAATGCTGACGACGACGTCCATGGAATACTTGTTCAGCTGCCCCTTCCGCCCCATATCGACGAACAGCGGGTGATTCGAACGATCAGCCCAACGAAGGACGTTGATGGCTTTCACCCGGATAACGCAGGTCGGCTACTGATTGGACTTCCTGGTTTTTTACCATGCACACCGGCAGGTGTGTTGGAGATCTTTAAACGCCACGCAATCGAGACGTCCGGTAAACATGCCGTCGTTATCGGACGATCAAACATCGTTGGCAAACCTCTCGCAGCCTTACTTGCGCAGAAGCGTCCACAGGGCAATGCTACGGTAACACTCTGTCATACAGGCACACGTGACTTGGCCGCTCATTGTCAGCGAGCGGACATCATCATTGCCGCAGTAGGTGTTACACATCTCATACGTGCGGAACACGTGAAAGACGGGGCCGTTGTGATCGACGTAGGTATGAATCGTCTTGTTGCAGATGATGGAACATCGCGTCTGACAGGTGACGTTGACTTTGACGCCGTCGTTGGCAAAGCCTCTGCAATCACGCCAGTGCCGGGCGGAGTTGGACCAATGACACGAGCAATGCTTCTGATGAATACCTTACTCGCAGCACGTGGAGGTCCTGAAGCATGAAGAAGTCGCAGCTGGAGATTCTTTATTCTGACGCAGACATTGTCGTTGTAAACAAACCATCAGGATTGCTGGCCATTCCCGATCGGTTCGACAAAACACTGCCTGATGTAAAAAGTGAAGTACGGGAACGGTTCGGTGATGCGTGGGTCGTGCACCGACTTGACCGCGACACATCGGGTGTGATGATAGTAGCTCTTAATGCCGATGCCCATCGACATTTGAATGAACAGTTCGAACATCATCGGATTGAGAAGTACTACCTTGCTATTGTGAGTGGCGTCGTTGATCGAGATGACTTTCCGATTAACATTCCAATAGCCCCCGATCCTCGAAAGAAGGGTCTCATGAAGCCCTCGGCCAAGGGTAAGGAAGCACATACGATCATTCACGTTGAAGAACGTTTTCGTGTGGCAACTCTCCTCACGTGTCGACTCATCACGGGCAGACAGCACCAGATTCGCGTACACTGCGCGGCAATCGGTCATCCGCTACTTGTTGACCCGGACTACGGAAAGACGTCGGCCTTCCTGCTCTCGGCTATCAAACGACGCTATAACTTGGCAAAAGACACAACGGAGCGGCCGATTATCGACCGGCTTACCCTGCACGCCTCCTCCGTCACATTTACGCATCCCTCCACGGAGCTGTCCGTTTCATTTTCTGCCGAACCTCCAAAGGACTTTACTGCCACCTTGAAGGTTCTCCGAAAATATGCAGCTCCGTATGCGAGCGTTTTTGGTGATGAACTCGATTTCTAAGACGGACGTATCTTCGCGCTTCCTTCACGACACTACCTTCGTACGGCATGATCATCGTCCTCTTCGGGGCTCCCGGCGTAGGGAAGGGCACACAAGCTGCCATTCTCGCTGAAAAACTCAACATCGCCCACCTTTCAACGGGTGACGCCTTTCGCGCTGCGATCAAAAACGCCACACCCGTCGGGGTGCTAGCGAAGTCGTACGTCGATGCTGGCGCTCTCGTTCCCGACGATGTTGTTGCTCGAATTGTCGAAGAAACCATGGAAGCTCCGTCATTTGCGAATGGATGCATCCTGGACGGTTTTCCACGTACTCGGGCACAGGCTGATGCTCTTCAGCAACTCCTTGCAGCCAAGGGACTGGCCGTTACCTGTGTGGTGAATCTGAACGTCGACGATGAGACGATCATTCACCGTCTTCTTGCCCGCGGCAGGGAAGACGACAAAGAAGACATCATTCGGTATCGACTCGACGTCTACAACAAGGAAACTGCACCCCTGCTGGAATTCTATGATGGGGCAGGTCTGCTTACAAGCGTTGACGGTCTTGGCACCGTGGAAGACGTCAACGAGCGGATTCTTGCCGCCATAGCTGTGCGTCAATAACCAGCAGTTGCGTCGTCGTCGGCACATTTCTTGCTAGTGCATTTGTCCACATTGACATCCACAACGGATCCACAACGGTGGATAAACGCATGAAGAGGGTTCGATTTTCGTTTACATCGGCCACCGTAGCTTTTTTGATTCTCAACAGCTTGCAAGTTTCTTCGCAAGTGAGAGATCTTGAGCTTGGTATCGGAATAGCCGGTGGTGTGTCGAAGTATTATGGTGAGTTTACGGACGATTCTTTTGGTGCGATCGGAGAAGTAGGCCTAACGTTTTCTCCGTTTCGGTACCTGAACGTCGGATTTCATACTATGCTGGGTCAGGTAACGTGGAATGTTACCCCCGCGACACTCGCAGCATATCCAGAATATTTTGGGGCCGGCGCAGAACTTGGAGGGTTTTATCCGGGCACCCTGGCAACGATAGAAAAAGAGAACCAAACGCGTTTAAGCCTTTACGACCTTCGAGTTACGGCGAACATTTTTCCAGATGAAAACTTCGTTCCCTTTGTTGGTCTGGGGCTTGGAATTGTAAGCTTTTCTCCGACAAACTCAGAAGAACACACGGAATTGCCGAACAATAGCCGTCGTGTGTATGATCGTTGGTCGTGGACGGTCCCGGCTATAGCTGGTGCGAAAGTGTATGTATCAAACGACGTATCGCTTGATTTTACTGGCATTTACAGGTTTACATTTACACCTTGGTTAGACGACGTTCGCACATCCCAAGGTGGTAACGATCACCTTGCATCACTAACGATGGGATTAACCTATCACTTCCTGGGTGACCGAGACCGTGACGATGATGGGCTTTCTGACAGTTTTGAACGGCGGATAGGCACCGACCCTGGCAATCCTGATACGGACGGTGACGGCGTTATCGATCGGATCGAACATGAACGTTACGGCACCGATCCACTTCATCGTGATACTGATCGAGATGGTATTACGGACGACGTCGAGATAGCAACGGGTACGTCGCCAACACGTGCCGATACGGATGGTGACGGACTTACAGACTTTGAAGAGCGGGAGTTAGGCACAAGTCCTCTTGATATGGATACGGACCGCGATGGTATTAATGACCACAAGGAGGTCCAGGTCTACTTCACAAATCCCCTTGTGCCTGATACGGACCGGGATGGATTACTTGATGGCGAAGAGATTTCGGCGGATTGGGGGACAGATCCGAATAATCCAGATACGGACGGCGACGGAGTGATTGATCCAATGGATCCATGTCCGAAAAAGAGAGGGACTTGGCAAAGGGGCGAACAAGGGGCAAACACACGTCGCAGTAAACTCATCGATCCCTGTGATGATGGGCTCGTTGCACCACCACCAGCTGAAACTCCGGCCCCACCTGTTGAGACACCTGCGCCACCACCTCCGCCACCCCCACCAGCGGAACCAGCAAAAGAGCCTGAGCCAACTCCGCCCAAATCGAAGCGCAAGTCATTCGCGAAGGACATTCGGTTTAAACTCAACACGGATGAGTTTGACATGGATGCGCCAGAAACGCAGGAGAATCTGCAGGAGCTACTTGACTACATGTTATCGTCCTGCGATGAGCTTCGTGTGATGATAGAGGGACATGCCTCGTCGGAAGGGCCAGCAGACCGTAACGAAAAGCTGTCGAAACTGCGCGCAACACGAGTGAAAGAGTACCTCATAGCGAAGGGTGTACCGGCAGAAAAGATTCGTGGGGCCGTGGGTTATGGTAGCAGAATGCCGCGCGTTGATGAGCCGTCAGCCCGTGAAATGAAGCGAATGACCCCTGAACAGATTGAGTCCGTACGCCGTCAGAACCGTCGAATAGAGGTAGCAGTTTTAAAGGACTGTGACGTTTAGTCGAGCGTATTCTGCCTAAAAACGTAGGCCAAACCAACGTACGTCAGGCGCAATTCGTACAGCTGGTGCTGGCAGATGATAGACGTGCAGAATGTCGAGTACGTCGCGTAACCAGTCCGGAAGTCCTTTAATACGAGCGGGTTGCCAGTCAAGCGACAGATACCAAACATGGCGGCCACCGCCTCGTCCATCAAGGTTATCCACAGAATGACCCACCGCTATACCAAGCCACTGTGGAAAGTCATGTCCCCACGCCCTTGGCAGAACGTCTGAGACATTAACTGCCAACCAATGTGTTGTGCTTGTATAGTCGTCAATGATTGCCCCATATGCCCCTTTTCGAAAATCGTCTGACGGCCAGTACGAAATCTGAAACTGGAATGGTCGTAACTCGGGGATGAACCGTTGCGCCACGGGAAAACCTGCGCCAAGAACATTTGCAATTCCGTCAGCGAAACTAAAGCCATAGTCACGCGAGAATCCATCGCGGACCTCGATATACGTCTGATAGGTTAGGACTGTAGCTGCGGCCCAAAGAACGGACGATGAACTGTCAAGTCCAGATAGACCGTAGAGCTTGTCATAGACGGTAGTTGCCATAGAGGAAAACACAAAGTGTCCTACCTTATCCGCTCCAATTGCATACTTCCAGTCCTGATTCCAGTTCATGTGAAAAGGAACAGCTTGTCCCTTCCACCACAAGGAGTTAAGTAATCCATGTGATATTCCAACAACAGCTACGGTGCCAGCAGCTATGCCCGTAATTATCAATGGGTTAATAGTGTTATCCACAGAATCTGTCTGCGTTATTCCGATGCTATCAATTCCGGTGTGGAAAACGCTGTGGAAAGCGTTCGGTCGTTGAAGGCGAGGAAGTTCGCCGGAGGTGCCGATTGCGTGTTTTTGCGGAACGACCTTCGTGTGGAAAACCGTAGCATTGCGACCCATCTCGGCGACCGTGTCCGTAGGAGGGGCTACAATTTGTGATGCCATTTCTACGTTCATGGCGCCGCAAAGTACGCTGACTCGGATTGCAGCGGCAAGGATCTTCATGACAGGTTTTTCATGGAGTGTTCATTGGATGCTGAACTCAACTGCCGTAGGTTAGCCGGTCTCTGACAAGCCCCTGGCACGTTAGAGAAGCTTTTACGTCTCGGATGCAGCCTAGGGTGACTGCATTATCGAGTGAAACATCGCGAACAGTTGTAGGAGCGATACCCTGATGACGATTCAACTCTCGACAAAAACGATCTTCCGAAGTCTTCTGTTTGTTGCCATTTTTGTGGCAGTCCTCAGCGTTGCCATGCTTGTTGAGGCACGTGACTTGCCCGCAAATGCTGCGCCAGCTTCCGATACCGTAACAACGACGACTGATACAACGCCAGTCGTTGCCGACGCGGGACCAACATTTTTACCGATGGAAGACATTGCTGATGGCCTTGCATCTTGGTATGGGCAGCCGTTTCACGGCAGGCGCACTGCCAGTGGTCGTCGGTTTGATATGAACGAGTTTACAGCGGCTCACAGAACATTGCCGTTTGGCTCCCTCGTTCGTGTTGTAAATCCTACGACGGGCAAAACGATCGTTGTTGAGATTACAGATCGCGGACCATTTATCCGTCGCCGCGTACTTGACCTTTCAAAGGCGGCAGCACGCGAGCTGGGAATCAGTGTTTCACCTGTGGAAATTGAGGCATTAACTCCGGCAGCGATTCGAGAATTCTATCTAGAAAATGACTCAACGGTACTGGCACTTGATTCCGAAATGTCCGTGCGGATCGTTGATCGTGAAGACCTTGTTGGAGATACAACGAGTTCAACATTTACGGAAGCGTTCCAACAGCGAGACAGTTTAGATGTAATCGTCATCGTCCCCACTGAAAAGTCGTTACGGTATCGTCGAATGTCGATGAATGATCAGTTTGCCGTCCGCTGACGGATCCACAACAGAAGTGAATCAATGGCCGTGGGAGCAACAGTTTCCGCGGCCATTTCCGTTTCTTCGGGGAGGCAGGTTGTACACGGGCGGAACCTGTGATCGACGTTGGGAATGGTGATGACCGTAACATTCGATCGAGATTCAGCGATTGTCTTCCATGCGGTTTCATTGATCTCACACGGCACAAAACGATCTTGAGCCGCAAGGAGAGCAAGTGTAGGTATACGGCAAATCTTGAGAAGATCTTCCGGTTCAAGATTGTCATACGACCGCAACCACGGTATGAGGACGGAGCGGACGTATGTTGGCCACGATGTTCGACGAAACGGTGTAATGACTGGATTGTTAAGCTCTGCCGGTGAAGCCTTCTGCATCACGGAGTCCATATATGCACCGATACGAATTGTGACGCCAGCATCGTCTGGATCGGACTCAATGATATCTAACCATGCTCGAACAATCGACTGCGTAAATGTCGTCGTTGAATCGTGAATACGCATCAGCTTATCGAATGCGCGAATCTGCGACAACAAGACATCTTCTCCATCGGCGGCTGGAGTTGCTGCACACACAATTCCGCGAACATCAGGTCGTAGTGTCCCAACTAATGACGCTGCAATACCTCCTTCCCCATGTCCGATAAGGATAATATTTGAAGTATCAACCCACGGAAAACGCGTCAAGCGCTTGATAACATGGAGCACATCATCGGCGACGTCTGTCGTTGTTGGTTCTTGCGCGTCGTCTGTGAGATTAAGGTGCCGATCATCAAACCGCACCGTGGCAAATCCCTGTGTCGTAACCATGTGAGCCAGAACAAGAAACGGTTTATGACCGGACTCTTCGGATGCGTTTCGATCGTGTCGCCCTCGATCAGAAATGAAGACAATCAACGGCCACCTTCCCGTCGTGTCCGGTGCTGTAAGTGTAGCTCCGAACCGAGCACCTCCGTCGCGATTCACCACATCAAAGTGATGAATGGCGTATCCCGGGTTCGGGCCAGGTTCCTGTGTTCGTTGAACCGGACGCAATTTCCGGAACTGAACCCAGGCCGAGGTGCGATTATCAGTCCAGGTGCCTTCCAATACCGATTCGTCACGGATTGTGCCTTCGAATCGAAATCCGAGAGTATCACTTGCAGCCATGAACGTGGCCCCGTCGCATGAAACCGACGAAAACCGATTCTGTATACGTCCACGCAGAGGGATGGAAAAATAGGCGTCACATGGCCCGTCCGTATACCGCGTTACATCAAGAACGACGCGAATGAACTGTCCTAACGAACCCATGACGGTTGCCGTCCACTGACCGGTTAAGACAGTGTCTACTCCAGGTGCCGAAAACGTCTGTACCTGGGCTCTTGAGGGAGTAAGGGTAAGGACGAGCGTTAGAACGACAAGGAGTTTTTTCATGAATGTGAGTTGTTGGTGTGCGGTAACGTGAAACATTCAGTACAAATTTGCGTAGCCGGACGCCGATGTTCGGAAAGAAATTCCCCCACACCCACACAGTGGAGTTTGTCGTATGACACAACGTCTAACAGGTCTTCTTCTCGCTCTGGTAACAATGGTATCGATCTCATCGGCCATTACCCTTGATGAAATCGTTGCAAAGAACATTGAGGCGCGCGGCGGAGAAGCGGCATTCAAGAAGATTCAGACTCTGAAAGCAAATGTTGCCATGAGTATGGCACAGGCCGGTATGGAAATGTCGATGGCCATCACGATGAAACGGCCACAAAAGGTACGGGTTGAGATTGAAGTTATGGGTGCAAAGATTATCCAAGCCTATGACGGTAAAAGTGGATGGTCGATTAATCCTATGACGGGAAGTGACAAGCCGCAACAGATGTCGGAAGAGGAACTCAAGGATGTTCGCGAAAACGCAAACATGGATGGTGACTTTGTTGACTACAAGGCGAAAGGTACAAAACTTGAGTATCTCGGTACGTCCGATGTTGACGGAACGACGGCGTACAAAATCAAAGTGACGAAGAAGGATGGTACAACGAAGATGGTCTATGTTGACGCGATCTCGTTTCTCGAAATCAAGGAAGAACGGTCAACAAACATGGGCGGACAAGCCTTTGATGCTGAGTTTGTCTATGGAGACTATCGCACCGTTGATGGAATTCAGTTCCCAATGTTAATGGAAACACGTGTTCAGGGTCAAACGGTAATGTCGATGACATGGTCAAATGTCGAGACCAATACCAAGGTCGAGGATACGCTTTTCGCAATGCCAACATCCAAGAACTGACGTTACCCGGAACTCGCATGAAGATCCACACACACGTAGCAGCATTTCTCATCGGCCTCGCACTCTGCGGGGCCGATGTTGTTTCACAGCCAGTGTTTACCTCAGGCATGTATGGTGGTATGCGAGCGCGAGCCCTTGGACCAGCAGTCATGAGCGGACGCATTTCTGATCTAGCGGTTACAACACAACGACCAAACACGGTCTGGGTTGGTGCTGCAGGTGGAGGTGTTTGGAAAAGCACAAATAGTGGGACAACGTTCACTCCCGTCTTCGATGACTATGCTCAGTCGATTGGTGCCATCACAATTGATCAACAAAGGCCCGATACAGTATGGGTTGGCACGGGTGAATCGTGGACACGCAATAGTGTGAGTATCGGCGATGGTGTGTATCGCACAACAGATGGCGGTACATCATGGGTGAATGTTGGGTTACCAAGATCTGAACGAATCGGAATGATTACGATCGATCCCAAACGACCGCAACGAGTCTTTGTAGCTGTAACGGGAGCTCTCTTCAGTGATTCGGAAGAGCGCGGTCTTTACCGGACAACGGATTTTGGGCAAACATGGTCACGAGTTCTGTTTACGAATGCACGGAGTGGAGCCACCGACGTTATCGTCGATCCCAAGAATCCCAATATCGTCTGGGCGTCGATGTGGGAATTCCGCCGAACTCCGTATTCCTTTTCATCTGGAGGTCCTGGAAGTGGATTGTTTCGGAGTACTGATGGGGGAACGACATGGTCTCGTGTGACCAATGGTTTTCCAACCGGAGACCTCGGCCGTATTGCCATTGCCATGAGCCCATCAAAGCCGTCAGTCATGTATGCCAATGTTGAATCAAAAGAAACAGCATTGTACCGAAGCAGTGACGGAGGAAAAACCTGGCAACGCAGATTCGACGGTATGGCCAGCTCCCTTCGCCCCTTTTATTTCTCCCGACTTGTTGTCGACCCGCTCGATCCCGATGTGGTGTACAAATGCGGGCTCAATGCCTTCCGAAGTGATGACGGGGGAATGACGTTTACGACGATTATGTCGGCCGCACACAGTGACCATCACGCCATCTGGATCGATCCACTTGATACGAATCGAGTGTTTACTGCAACAGATGGCGGATTGTATACTTCTGATGATCGCGGTAAAAGTTGTCGATTTGTTTCTAATCTTCCGTTGTCACAATTCTATCATGTTAGTGTCGATGATGCGATGCCATATAACGTGTATGGTGGCTTACAAGACAATGGATCATGGAGAGGCCCATCAACTACAACGTCAGGTGTACGATCAAAAGACTGGATCTTCGTAGGTGGTGGAGATGGTTTTCACGTTGTTCGTGATGGATCCGATCCCAACACAATCTACTGGGAATCGCAGGGTGGTAACATCGTGCGAACGAATCTGTTTACCGAGGAATCCTTTTCTATCCGACCGGAAGCAGAATCGGGAAGTCCGAAACTCCGCTGGAACTGGAATACACCCATCGTTCGGTCGTCTTCTCGTAATGATGTACTCTACGTAGGATCACAATTCCTCCACCGTACCACAAATGGTGGACGTGTCTGGCAAAAGATCTCGCCGGATCTCACAACGAATGACTCCATCAAACAGCAACAATCTGAAAGTGGTGGACTTACCGTTGACAATTCTTCAGCAGAAAATCATTGCACAATTTTCTCTGTGGCAGAACATCCGAATCAGTCGCAGATACTTTGGGTTGGCACAGACGACGGCAATATCGCCGTCACTACAAATGACGGTGGATCATGGCAACAATGTACCTACACAACGTCCTCCATACGCCGTGGTTGGGTTACCAGTGTCGAACCAGTAGGCAATGACACAAAAACATGTTTTGCAACAATCGATCGCCACATGGACGGCGACATGGAGCCGTATGTCATCGTAACGCGAGACGGTGGTACGTCGTGGCAGCGTCTTCCAACAGATGGTGTTGTGGGGTATGCACATGTTGTTCGCGTGGATTCTCGAGAGCCACGAGTAATCTGGCTCGGAACCGAGCTTGGCCTGTGGTTGTCGCTTGATGGTGGCGCATCGTGGGCACGCTTTAAAAATGGTATTCCGCCTGTTGCAGTCCGTGACATTGTACTTCATCCACGGGATCACGACGTTGTTGTTGCGACGCATGGTCGTGGTATCTATGTCATTGACGATGCGGACATCCTGCGCGCACTCCCGCAGATAACTGCGTCGCAAGACCTTGTCGTGCTGGGCACAACAGAAGGTGTACGACGTACTGGTGGTCTAGGATCATGGTTTGCTGGGGACGGAGAGTTCGTAGGAGATGGAAAGGACCGTTCAGCGAAGGTGTGGTACTACCTCAAGGAACGACACATGCGCGGCAAATTTGTCGTTCGCCTTCGAGACAGCGATGGAAACGTCATTCGCACGTTTCCAGCTACGGGGCGAAAGGGGCTTAATGCCGTCGTGATTCCGCTACGTCGTCCTGCTCCCGTAACGGCACGCAGTGAAGTGGCATTTGCACGTGGTGCCTTCGTTGGACCGCTCCTTGCAGAGGGATCCTATACCGTTGAGCTCGACCGTGCTGGAACACTTGAGTCTGTACCTTTACGTGTTCGAACAGATTCGACGTATACGTATTCTGCCGAGGACCTTCGGAAACAAACCAAACTCGTTGAGAGACTCTTTGACCTCAATGAAGAACTGGCAGTTACGGCAACAAGGATTCAGACCCTTGGTGATACCGTACGCCGACGGTTACGGGAGTTACCATCAACAGCTCTTGCGGTGCGACCAGCCGTAGAACACTTTCTCGATTCTATACTTGCTGCGAATGCGGACATCGTTAACACAAAACGTGGTATGATTTCTGGAGAACGTCAGCTCCGCGAGGAACTTGCGGAAACCTATGGTGACGTTAATGCAACATTAGCAGCGCCTACAGACCAGCAGGAATCACTGACCAACGACCTGGAGCGGCGTGTAACCCTCGCCACGGAACGAGTAGAGCGTGTTCTTAGCCGCGACCTCGAACTGGTCAATCAGCAACTTCGTTCGGGTGGATTGGCACACATTGAAGTAGAACCGAGGCAAAAGACAAAGGATCGGCTCTTGAGGAGGTAATCCGCCACCTCCGTACCTTTGCCGTCTTCATTCGACCAACGACGGATCTCAACGTGAAACACAGTTCGCCATTCCTAGCCTTCGTGATCCTTGGCACGATTGCACTGACAACCGTGGGTTTTCAGTGCGCATCACCCGAAGTTGCTACTGCGCGTAAGGCCATCCAGGCGAAAGACTTTCCGAAGGCACAAGCCTCACTTGAGAAAGCTCTCGCTGCAGAACCGAATAACTGCGAGGCGTTACTTATGCTGGGTGACGTTAAGCAACAGCTCAACGATGTGGCGGGTGCTGTCGACGCGTGGAAAAAGGCTAGGGCTTGTCCGGGAATCAAGGCTGATCAGTCTGATCTGCTTTCGAAAAAGTTGTATAACATCTGGGTTGGACAGTATAACGCAGGAATCTCCAAGTTCAACGACTACTTCTCGTCGAAATCCGAGGGTAATCTAGATGCAGCAGCCACAAACCTGCGTTTGGCCCTCGATGTAAAACCAGAGTTTACCGATCCACTGTCGTTACTCGGTCAGGTGTTAGAGGCGAAGGGTGATACGAATACAGCCATCACTACCTACACACAGTGGTGGGACGCTGAAAAAACCGGCTTTGAACTCCTACAGAACAAAGGTGTTGTGCTTGGTACCGAACGGGGAGCAGCGATAAAGATCCTCGGAACACCAACGGCACAAAAGGTGGACACGTCTGAGAGCACCGTCTTGCATCGTGACAAGTTCGACGTAGGAGGCAGAGACCTGTACGTCTTTAGTGCCAAGGAAGCCTCAGCAAAAGACGCTGTTGTCGAAGGTTGGACGTACAATCCGCCAACAACCATCACCGAGGACGAGAAATGGCGGATCCGCTCGTTAACTCTCACACCGATTAAGGCTCTTGCATACATAGCGTTCTCGCGTGGAGATAAGTCGCGAGCATTTGATCTAGCATCACTGTCGATCAAACTCAAACCATCCGATCCAGAACTCGTGCCCATGCGAACGCAGCTGTTGCAGGACCTGGGTAAATCGGACGAAGCACTGCAAGAACTTAAGGCACTTACGCAGCGTGAGCCGAAGAACGTCATGTATCGGCTTCAGTATGCAAGTCTGCTTGCCAGCCTTGGAAGATCGGAAGCCGCAATTACAGAGTTTAAAGCGGTGCTTGAAATGGAAGCGAAGAACGAAACCGCGCTGTACAACCTTGGTGCTGAATACAAGAATCTCGCAAGCGCAAAGCAGCGCGAAGAGTCGGAAAAAGCAAACAAGGACAGAAAGTACAAACCATCGGATGTAGCATGGATGGGCGATCTGCAGACATCGGCCCGCTACTTTGAAACACTTCGTCAAGGCGTCAAATACCGTGATGATCTAATCGTCATGGAGCAGCTTGCCAACATCTACGAAGTGCGTAGAGACAAACAACAACTCACGGCTATTATCGCCGAGTTCGAGGCACTTGAACAACGGTATGCCGACAATGCCGACTATTGGCGAATCCTTGAGGGGATTTACGCTCGGCAAGAAATGCTCGACAAAATGAAGAGGGCGCAGCAAAAAGCTGAGTCTATCAAGTAACTTTTACTCCCATCATGGCAGACAACCAGCAACCCCAACAGCAACAGATGACCATCGAACTCGGAGAAAAAGAAGCCGAGGGCATCTATTCGAATTTGGCCATCATTTCGCACTCCCCGGCGGAGTTTGTGATCGATTTTACGAGGATCCTACCTGGTGTTCCCAAGGCTCGTGTCCATGCGCGGATCGTCATGACACCTCAGCACGCCAAGTTACTCCTCCACGCTCTTGGCGATAACATCGCCAAATTCGAGCACCAATACGGTGAAATCGTCGTTGATGGCCAGCAACCACCGTTCCCGCAGGGTATGGCGAACATCAACTGATTGTTCCCTATATTTGCCGTTCTCTCAACAGGAACGTAATCGAAGTAAGGTCTAGTCATGAAACGCACATACCAACCAAGCAAGCGCAAGCGCGTGAACACGCACGGATTTCGTGCCCGTATGGCTACGAAAAACGGACGTAAGGTCCTCAATCGTCGTCGTGCGAAGGGACGTTACCGTCTGTCCGTCAGTTCATCCCGTTAATCCGCATGCCATGGTCCTTCGTCCACTGAAGGGCTTCGGCGCTTTTGAATCGGCCGTTCGAACGGGCCGTCGGGTAACCGTCGGCCCGTTATCCTTGACGGTAGGGAAGAGCACACTTGGAAGCGGCCATGCTGAGGATACATTGTGTTATGGTGTATCAGTACCGAAGAGGGTTGCCAAGTCGGCAGTGGTACGCAACAGAATCAAGCGCTTGCTCCGAGAGTCACTACGCCGCGTACTCACAGACCACGAAGAGCAGTGCCGAGTAGCAGGAATCACAACCATTGTTACGATCTGGAGAGAAGCCCCGGAATCAGCGTCTCTCATTGGGCTCCACGACGTGCTGCCGGTAGTGGAGAAAGCCATCGTAAAAGGAATTCAACGGATCTCACAGCCGGCGGGTCCAGCATGAGTCCACTAGCGCACCTCCTCACCTTCTTGGTGCGTTTTTATCGCAGCGCCATTTCACCGATGTATGCGTCGTCATGTCGATTTGAGCCGACATGTTCACAGTATGCCATGGAAGCCATTCGATGTCACGGAGCCATTCGTGGATCGTGGTTGTCGATTCGTCGAATTCTCCGCTGCCATCCATTTCATCCTGGGGGGTACGACCCTGTGCCCTGTTCCGAACACTCACGAGATTCGTCGACCGCGAATCCGCAATCGTAGAAAACAATGGACCGTAACTCGATTATTGGAATGGTTCTCATTGGTCTGATCGTTGGTATCTGGATGTTTTTCCAGAGTACCATGCAGACAACGGACGTCACACCTGAACAGACGGCGCGCCGCAGGGAGGTAGCTGATTCTTCAGCAATTGTTGCGAGAACAGGGCAAACGGAACCCAAGGATGTGCAACTCTTTGAACCAGCACCTGAGCGCACACTGACCATCGTGACGGACGTTCTCCGAGTTCGCTTGAGCTCACGCGGAGCCACTATTCGTTCATGGCAGCTCAACGACTACCGTCCATGGTATAAGGATATTGACACGTTAGCTCGCGTAGACCTCATTCAGCCTGGAGCACATGAATTCGGCTTTAACTTTCGGACGGTGAACGGCGCGAAGATTTCAGCACCCATGGTACCGTTTGTGTGGGACGTGCCGACAGATTCAATACGTGTTACAGGTTCATCAACCGTAACAATCCGTGGTACGGCGAAGACAGTAACGGGTGGTACCATTGTTCGGACGTATACGTTTTCGGGTTCGACCTACGACGTCCGGACCGAGTTCACGATGGAAAAGCTGAACGATGTCATTCCTGCCGCCAATCGGCTCGTAAACCTTGGCTGGTCGCATGGCATTCGGTATCAGGAAAAATCATCCGTAGACGAGTCAAACAACGCCGTTGCAATGATTACGACAAGCGGCGACATTGCCGAGATCGATGCGTCAGATTATCGAATTGATGATACGACTGCAATTACCGGACGAATCGAATGGCTGGCGACACGCTCCAAGTACTTTACGGTAGCACTCCTGCCACCACTCAACTTCGACGGTCAAGCAGAAGTACGAGGCCGCAAGTATGGAGCCCCTGACGACGGATCGATCGAAAAGTTCTCATTAACTGTACGTGTACCGTACCGTGGCGAACGCACAACGCAAAAGCTTACGCTATATGCTGGGCCGATGCAATACGATACACTTGCACGATATGGTCTCACGGACGTAATGAATTTTGGGTGGAAGTGGATCGTCAAACCTATTGGCGAGTACTTCATGTTGCCAGTACTCAAACTCATACATACCGGTATCCCTAATTATGGTGTTGCAATCATCCTGTTTGCAATTCTCATGAAGCTGTTGCTCTATCCATTGAGCATCACGCAGATGAAGTCGGCGCAGAAAATGAAGCTGCTCGCACCGCTTATGACGGACATACGAGAAAAGTACAAGGATGATCAGCAGCGGCAGAGTCAGGAAACAATGAAGCTCTATGCAGAATATGGTATCAATCCCGCTGGAGGATGTCTACCACTTCTCCTACAGATGCCGTTTCTCTACGCTCTGTATAGTGTCCTCAATCTCAACATCGAACTCCGCCAGGCAGCGTTTCTTGATGTGTGGCTGACAGACCTCAGTGTTCCCGACGTGATCTTCGAACTACCGTTCAAGCTACCGCTCTTTAATATCGACAAGTTTAGTGGTCTTGCGCTTGTAATGGGTGCGACGCTTTTCATTCAACAGAAACAGGCTATTACGGATCCGCGCCAGAAGGCAATGGTCTACCTCATGCCAGTCATGTTGACACTCATGTTTAGTACGCTTCCGGCGGGGTTGAATCTCTACTACTTCATTTTTAACGTGCTAGGCATCGCCCAGCAATTGTGGATGACGAAGTTCTCGAGGAATCAGCCGACACTTGCCGAGCTCAAGGCAATGCCGAAAAAAGAGTCATGGTTGCAGAAGCGGATGGCCCTCATGCAGGAAATGGCTGAACAACAGCGTCAGGCTGGTGGTTCGGGCAGCGGAGCTGCCCGGCCCCGTTCGCCCCGTAACGAAAATCGCAGTAACGGCAAATCCGGCAAAAATCGCCGCTAAAACCGGTAAAAGGCCGAGAAAAGCTGCAATTATCCACGATCGGGCTTAGTTTCTGTAACAAAGTGCCGAACGGTGGGTCGGACATGTGTTCGTGAAAGCGTAGTGGCCTGTTGAAGAAGCAGTGCCGTCTACTATATTTGGCGAATGCGAAAGCTTGAACCTGCAATTCGTACACGTTTTTTTTCCTGTAAGGAGCAATCCATGAGCGCTCGCGCCTTTGTTCGTACGCTCGTCTTGGGAAGCATGGCAGTAATGAGTTTTGCCTTCGGATCGAATGCCGAAGCAGCTTGGCCACGTTATCACCTGATCGAGCAATTCACTAGTGCAACCTGCGGACCATGTGTCGCAGCTGGACCGGTGATGGAAAGAGTTGTTAATGTCCAAGAACGGGTTCTTTCAATCCGTTATCATCTGAACTTCCCTGCACCTGGTGATCCATGGTATGTTGCAAACAGCTCCCAAAATGGGGCGCGGCAAAACCTATACGGTGTCAGTAGTATTCCAACGGCACGTTTTAATGGACCAGTAGCCGTTGATCCACGTGACGAACAAGCTCTTCGTGCACGCATTACTGCTGGTGGCACGGAATCTCCTCTTCTGGTCACGGTATCGGAAACCGGCACAGCCAATCGTGCCGTACAGGTAAAGGTTCGTTCAGACCAAGATCTTACTGGTCACCGTCTACACGTTGTTGTTGTTTCACGGAAAACAACATTGCCGAATCTTCCGAATGAACTCCAATACAGCAACGGCGAGACAGAGTTCAGCGACGCAATGCTGCGTATGCTGCCAAGTCAAGACGGTACAACGTTTGATATCACACAAGGTGAAGAGAAAACGTTCGACCTGACCTATACAGTCGGTACGGGTGCCCTTTGGCCAACCGGACAGCAATACGTCATTGCATTCGTTCAGACGCCAACAGGCGAGATTCTACAAGCTGGTACGAACCTCGAAGAAGTTCGCCTTGAAATGGCGATCAATGGTACGATCTGGGATCGTATCGATCAGGGTGCTACCAAAACAGGAACAGTAACGGTCACAAATCCGTCGTCGAAGGCAGTTACAGCTCGTGTTTTTATTAGCAACAATGCTGATCTGCAGACGGCTGGTTGGACAGCGTCATTAAATCCAGCTCAAGTGCCTTTGGCAGCCGGTGCTTCTGCGACGATCAACTACTCAGTTCAAGCTCCTAACGCAGTCGGTTTTGCTCCAATTACAATTGTTGCGGAACCAATCGTTACACCTTCACCTGGTGTGGTTGCCATCAACACAACCGGACAGTGGGGCTATCTCACAAATGGAGCTCGTGTTATTTCCTGGCTTGGTTCGGCTAATGGTGCAGGTGTAACACTTTCGGATGCCTTGAATGCTCAGACGCATAGCTCGTACACAACGGCACTCCCGTTGGCTGATCCGATCATTGCCGCCTACAATCCTGCGGACTTTGATGTAAACGTTTTTGACGTTGACTTCATTAACCGTGGTTATGGTATGATTCTCGGCCCTATTGTTCGTAGCCTCGAAGCTTCATCGAAGAGTGTTTGGTTCCAATCGTCACTCGATAGGGCAATTGCCTACAATCCACAGTATGCGTCAATCTCGGGCGATTTCCGCGCTTGGGTTGAAGCTCTTGGAATGGTGCAGCCAGTTCAAGAGGATCTCATTTCCCGTTCCGTACAAAGTGGTAACGTCATTCAATTACAGACGTTCCGCGTAACGGGAGTTCAGAATGATGTTGTAGGCGGTGGCTTGTCAGCCACACTCAACGAATACAACTCAGCATCATGGCCATTCTACACACAAGCTTCTGAAGTCATCGGCCTCTCCACCAGCTCACAGGCAACGGTTATTGCAAATTACGACGGCAATAAAGCCGCTGGTATTCGCGTAGTTGGCCCGAACGGTGGTAAGGTTGTTTACCAGACGTGGAATCAGGAACTGATTGGTCCATCCGGACAGACGGCTCGTCGTAATTATGGCAATAAGGCACTTACGTGGCTTCTTGCTGCTGATAATGCGAATGGCCCAGCCATCACACTCAATCGTTCGTCAGTAAACTTCGGTAGTATTACCGTCAATACAACGAAGGACGAAACGATTACGATCACGAACTCAGGCAAGGCTCCACTCATCATTTCGGCAATTGATCTTGCGGGAACCGATGCTACGGCCTTTGACATCACAGCCGGTCAACCAGGTTCAGGTCAAACGATCACTGTTGCTCCTAACGGAACACATACGTTCACGGTTCGTTATGCTCCGACGGAAGTAAAGCAACTGCACACAGCTCGCGTTGTTCTTGCTTCGAATGCGTCGACAAATCCGTCGATCACGCTGAATGGTGCAGCTTCAGGTACAAGCAGCGTCGAAACCGAAACGGCAAGTGCCACGGGCGCAATCGCTATGCGCCTCACGGGCTCGAACCCAGTAGTTGGTAACAGCACGATTGACATTACAGCTGTTGACAATATCAACGTCACAGTTGTTGACAACATGGGTCGCACGGTTGCTACGATCTTTAACGGTTCTGTGAATGGTACAGAGCGCGTTGTTGTTAACGCAGCTGATCTAGCTGCCGGCATGTACACGATTGTTGCATCAAATGGCGCAGAACGCGCTGCTTTGACAGTAGTCGTTTCACGCTAAGCAATACGTCGATTACAAAAGAGCCGATACTCCACACGGAGTATCGGCTCTTTTCGTATTCGGAAAGAATCACCGGGAGAGAGACTCACCGGGAGAGAGACTCACCGGGAGAGAGAATCACCGGGAGAGAAACTCACCGGGAGAGAGAATCACCGGGAGAGAAACTCACCGGGTTAACGACGGTACTTATACTTTACACTTAGTGAAACTGGCGTTCGAAGACGAAAGTCGCCGAATCCCGTTGAGTCTTCAAAGACAAACTGCTGGCCGTTTGTGTAGGTCCACCGTACCCAAACTGTCACACCATTTACCGACGAGCCGCGGTCAATTTGTGTTGGCTCACCGTAGACAACAAAGATGCGACCCATGTCAGTCATCCAGCCATCGGCATAACTGGTAAATCGTTTGTTTGCTGCTTCTATCCGACTATAATAGTCATCAAAAGCTTCGTTACGGACAGTTCCAGGTGTTGGATCCTGACGCTTCCAGAAATCCTCAAAGCGAGCCTCACGGTCTTGATCATTTGTCGCACCGTCGATGTAGTCAAGGTCTTTCTGTTCTGCAATGTACACGAGCTGACGGATGGCCTTTACGAGGTCTGTGAGGACCGTTCCCCGGGCAGAACGAGGTACAATCCAGGGTCGGGTTCGCTTACCCTCGATTCGCGTTGTATCAGCTTGACCCTCGGCATTCACCGGGTGAAGTTGTATTGTTAAGTCGTATCGACCAGGAATCGGTCGCGATGAAATGTTCACGGGAATGAAGGTTTGCACAGCTCGTGTTGAACAGGATACGTTGGGACCAGTGCCAGTTCCGAGTACACGTCCATCAGCTGATCGAACATTCCATGACGTGGCAAACGTCTTGCCGATACTATCGGTGTAGATCTCAAAGAACGTGAAGATGCGGCCAAGATCAGGGTCAACAACATCACCGATAGATGGAACAATTCGATACCTGTCGCCCTTCTGCTCGATTTCAGTGACATACATCGGCGTGCTTAACGTAGGTACATCGTTCAAGAGATCAGGCACAATTACTGGAACTTGTAATGACGTTTCTCGCCGAGAGAATCCATCCCGAACGATCACATCTGCCTTGTACGATCCAACGTTGAGAAGCGACGAAACGACAACGACAACTGCACTGCCAGTGGCACCACGCGTGACCGTGTAGTCAGATTCAACAGTTCTACGGGTAACGATTGTATCGAGTTGTTTTCGACCAGCACTGTCACGTACGATGACGTGTGTTGTACAAGATGCCGCATACTTCGTGGCTACGGCTTCGAACTGCATCGACTCGTACGGAATCACAACGTAGACATCCGCTCGTATGCGTGGATCACCGACGGGACCACGAACGGTGATCACGTCAGCCCGAAGTGACCTTGTGGTTATGCCTTGTGGTGGTGGCGTAATGGCCGTGCCTACTGTCTGCGCCGTACCTGGAGCTGAGAGTGACGCTGACAATGCGAGTGAAAGAACCGTCACAAATTTTTTGTTGGTCATAGTCGTAGTCGGTGAACATCGCGAGCTTCCCGAAGTAGTGTCTCTCGGTCGTCTGGGTGTGCGATGGAAATGAGTGACGCTGCGCGTTGGCGAATCGTGCGTCCATGGAGTTCGGCAATACCATGTTCCGTTACAACGTAGTGCACGTGTGCTCGAGATGTTACCACACCTGCCCCTGGTTTTAACATTGATACGATTCGAGACACTCCCTTTGATGTGCGCGACGGCAGAGCGATAATTGGTCTCCCGCCCTCAGATACAGCTGCTCCTCGAATAAAGTCAACCTGACCGCCAACACCACTGTAGGGCATCGTACCGATACTATCGGCACATACCTGACCTGTCAGGTCAACCTCGATAGCACTATTGATAGCCGTCATTTGTGGATTCCGTGCAATAACGGTCGGATCGTTTACGTAGGCGACATCCAGCATGGTGACCATTGGATTGTCGTCAACAAAGTCATAAACACGACGTGATCCCATCACGAACGTGGCAACGATACGATTGGGATGAATAGTCTTACAGCGGCCATTTACGACACCAGACTCAACGAGGTCGATGAGTCCGTCGCTGAACATTTCCGTGTGAATTCCCAAATCCTTATGGCCATGAAGTTCGCGAAGGACAGCGTCAGGAATGGCTCCAATGCCCATCTGAAGTGTCGCTCCGTTATTGACCAACGTTGCAACGTGACGTCCAATGGCCCGTTCAACGTCACCGAGATGAGGTGGAGGTGTCTCCGGAATTTCAACGTCAACCTTTACCATGTAGGTAAGACGATCAACATGAATCAGAGCATCTCCATGTGTTCGCGGCATTTGTGGATTTACCTGGGCGATAACAACTTCAGCCGTGTTAAGGGCTGCATGCGCTGCTTCAACGGTCACACCAAGGGAGCAGTAGCCATGTTTGTCCGGCGGACTCACATGTATGAGGGCTACATCGACGTCCAATAAGCCGCTACGGAAGAGTCCAGGTATCTCGCTCAGAAAGACTGGTGTGTAGTCTGCACGTCCTTCTTGGACGGCTGCTCGGGTGTTTGCGCCGATAAAAAGACAGTTCACACGAAAACTATCTGCATAGGAAGGGGCTGTATAAGGGGCTGGACCTTCCGTGTGCAAATGGACAATTTCAACGTTTTTTAGACGCGGAGCTTGTCGAATGAGTTCGCTGATGAGGACGTGCGGAACGGCTGCCACACTATGGAGATAGAGCCTGTTTCCAGACTGTACAGCGGCAATGGCTTCTTCGGCCGTGGTGAATCTTGACATGGAGTAGAGATGAGTGCGGGAACAAAGGTAGCGTTTTGGGTATTTTCGCGCATTCGGGGCAGCATCAAGGGACAGCAACATCATGACCGTACAGAACATCATCTTCATTCTCGTTCTTCTCACAGCCATCGGCGTTTTCGCTCGAAGTGCCAAACGTTTGATCGATTGGTTACGTATCGGCCGACCTGACGTACGTTGGGACCGACTTGGAGAACGTATCCGTACGGTACTTGTCGTTGGATTCGGACAGAGCAAGATTCTGCGCGATAAAGTAGCTGGCCCGATTCACGCAGGAATCTTCTGGGGCTTCTTGGTCCTGTTGTTTAGTGCAGCAGAGATGATCCTTGAAGGTCTCCATGAAGGATGGTCCTTTAGCTTCCTGGGACCTGTTTACTCAGGAATAACAATTCTCACGGACATCTTCTGTGTGCTAATTATCCTTGGTACGATGATGTCACTGTGGCGACGATACGTTTCCAAGGTACGTCGTTTGCAGGTGGAAGGTGAGAAGGTTGAAGCCGGTCTCATCCTGCTGACAATTTTTACGATTGTTACGGCACTCTTTATCCAGAACGGACTCCGTGCCTCAGTGTTTGGTGAAGACTTCCAGTGGGCTGTTCGCCCCTTTTCAGCCCCTTTCGGAGAAGCATTAGCGTCACTATTTGAACCTGGTTCGTCGGCACCACACGTGATTTTTTCGTTTGCCTGGTGGACACATGCAGTGCTGATCCTGGGCTTTATGAACTACCTGCCGTATTCAAAGCACCTGCATGTACTAACGTCGATACCTAATGTATTCCTTGGACCTCTTGGCCCGACAAATGCCATGAAGCCCATAAACTTTGAAGAAGAAGGCATCGAGAAGTTTGGCGTTGTTGATGTTGAAGACCTGACGTGGAAGTCGTTACTCGACGGATATACATGTACACATTGTGGACGCTGTACGAGTGTTTGTCCGGCCAACCAAACGGGAAAGGTGTTGGATCCACGGGGTATCATTATTGCCATTCATGATCGAACGATTGATAAGGCCCCACTGGTACTAAAAAAGAATGCAGGTCAGGAGTTAACCACGGAAGAACAGGCCATTTGGGATAAAAAGCTCATTGGTGACTACGTTAATCCTGATGCATTGTGGGCCTGCACAACGTGCGGCGCATGTATGCAAGAATGCCCGGTGAATATTGAACATGTGCCTGCAATTGTTGGCATGCGCAGAAGTATGGTGATGATGGAATCGGCGTTTAATGATGAATCTGCGCTGCTTCCAGACATCTACGGTAACATGGAAACGAATTCCGTACCGTGGGGTGGATTTGGACAGTCGGACCGTGCTGCATGGACGGAGGGTACTGGTGTAAAGACTGTTGCTGAAGACCCGACAATGGAAGTCTTGTTCTGGGTAGGATGTGCTGGTTCGTACGATGAACGGGCTAAGAAGGTAACCAAGGCCTTTGCCGAGCTCATGACGCTCGCTGGAGTTGAGTTCCGAATTCTTGGTACTGAGGAGAACTGCACAGGAGACGTGGCACGTCGAACGGGTAATGAATACCTCGCTGACATGCTCACCAAGACAAACATTGAAACGTTCCGGCGATATGACATCAAGAATATCGTCACGACGTGTCCGCACTGTTTTAACACATTACGAAACGAGTATCCTGAGTTTGGATATACAGCCGACGTAAAACATCACACGCAGTTTATCAAGGAACTCATTGATTCGGGAAGACTCAATATTGATCGTTCAAAGGTATCAAACGATACCATCACGTATCACGACTCATGTTATCTGGGTCGGTACAACGACGAGTATGAAGCTCCACGGGCAACACTCGAGAATGTCCCTGGCTTAACCATTCTTGAAGCCCCACGGAACAAGGACCGTGGTCTCTGTTGTGGTGCTGGTGGTGGACGCATGTTTATGGAAGAACACGTTGGTGATCGTGTCAACATCGTACGTACACAGGAACTACTGGAAACTGGCGCAGCGACAATTGCTGTGAACTGTCCGTTTTGCACAACGATGATTACGGACGGTGTTAAGGCAGCCGAGCGTGTTGATGATGTACGTATCGCAGACGTTGCCGAAATCGTACTTGAGGCCGTTAACCGATCATGAGACGCGGGTGGCCATCGCGAGTACACGAGCAAGACTATCTGTAATCGTCCGGCGATGGAAACCTTGGACAACGTCTTCGTTCGGCGTTGGCAAGGTGCCTTTGCGCCAGTGCGCATAGATCTCTGCGATTGATTGAGCAATGGCGTCAACATCATCCGGCTGTGTAATCCACGAAGCTCCATAACGTTCGGCATCCTTCCGGAGAGCGCCTTCACCAACACTCACAAGAAGTGGTTTGCGTGAGCCAAAATACTCGTAGAGTTTTCCCGATGATACCGTATCTGCGTTACGGACATTGCCAACCATCATCCATAAAGCGGTAGACGATTGAAGGAGTGATGTACTTTCACGGTGTGGCAGATATCCGTGATGTACAATCCTGTCAGCGATACCAAGACGTCGAGCAATCTTGACGTATTCGTCACGAAGGATTCCGGCAAAGTGAAGTTCAAGTGGAGCCGTCGGATGTTCCTTCATAAACTTCGCAACAGCACGGAAAAAAAACCTAGGTGTTACAAAGTCGTAGAACGTACCTGTATACGTCAACGTAAATGATTCTGATGAACGCGACGATGCGCTAAAATCATCCGAGTCATATCCATGCGGAACGATGATTACGTCATCAAAGGCGAGATGAGGATAGTTCGTGATCATCACTTCCTTCATCCGTCGATTCGTTACGGTAACACGCGATGCATGCTTTAAGACGTCGAACTCCTTCTCTTTGTTCTGATGAGCATGCCATGGTGTTGGATAAAAGGTGAACTGATTCCCGTACCACAGATCTCTGTAGTCAACAACAAGTGGGATACCAAACTCTTCAGCGAGTTGGGCACCAGCAATCATGGCTGAGAATGGGGGACCACTAACAAAGATGACGTCGATATTCTCACGAGCAATTATTTCTCGTGCTATTGTCATGGCCTGTTTTGCCCAGCCCTTCTTGTTATCTGGAATAAACAGAGTGTTACTGATACGGCTAAGAGTTTTCCGAATGATCTCGCGCGGCATCCGTATGGTGCCTTTGCGCGCCAGTAGTGAGTTCGGATCCTTACCTGCCGTACGATACACGGCAACGTCGCGGCCTTCAATGTCTTCAAGCAGCGATTCATCGTGAGCATAATAGGCTACGGGCCCCGTCGTTACAACGTGGGGCTTCCACCCGAACTCGGGTAGATACTTTACAAATTTTGTAATGCGCTGAACACCGCTCAGGCCCATCGGCGGAAAGTAATAGGCCAGAACGAGGACGTTTCGGTATGTCATCGGAGGTCAGACGATCACGAGTTCGCGTGGTGCAGTGGTGAGGATGGAGGGAGCTTTGGTGCCGATGACAACGTCGTCTTCGACGCGCATACCAAACTTGCCGGGTAGGTAGATACCCGGTTCGATGGTGATCACCATCCCTGGTTCAAGGACCTCTGCTGAGTTACCGTGGGCTACGCGCGGATATTCGTGAACTTCATATCCAAGACCATGGCCGAGTGAATGACGGAAGTATTCGCCATATCCTGCTTTGTCGATAATGTTTCTCGCAGCTGCATCAAGATCGCCCGCAGTAATACCTGCCTGAGCTGCATCAAGTGCTGAGAGGTGAGCATCGTAGAGTACAGCGAAGACGTCCATAACCTGCTGTTTGGGTGTACCAATGCAGAATGTACGCGTCATGTCACTATGCAGACCGCGCACACGACAACCAAAATCAACTGTTACGACGTCACCTTTGCGAATGATGGCATCACTTGCACGCCCGTGAGGCATGGCACTGCGTGCACCGGCAACAACGATGATATCGAATGCGTCAGCCTCGGAACCTAATTCGCGCGTTGCCGTGGCCAGCATCGTTGCCACATCGCGTTCCTTCATTCCGGCAGCAACACGTCCGAGCATCATCTCATAGGCTGTACTCGCCATGGTGGCTGCTTCGCCAATTGCCTTAATCTCATCTTTCGACTTTACGCGAATGATTCGATCCGTCACCGTAGGCATTTCCACAAGTTTTGCCGGTGCGATAGCCTTCTTTATGCCCGCAAGTGCAGATACGGTTGTACGTGTTGGGTCAAATCCCAGACTTGTCCATTTCGCAGCAAGTTTTGCCGTCTTGACGAGGTTCCACCATTGCCTGTCGATATGAATCGTGAGTCCGTCGAGACCTGTCACTTCCTTTTCTACTTGAACGGCATAAAGGTCGTTCGTAAAGAAGTGGATTTTTGACTTCGTCACGATGGCCATCGCTGTTGAGCCGGAGAAACCAAACATGTATCGAAGTGCCGTTGTGTGATTAACAACAAAGGCATCAACACCTGACTTCTTCATTTCCTTGCGAAGGGCGGCAATACGTTCGACTCGGGCAGTCTGCTGTGAGGAGGTTTTCATGGTGGGCTTTAGCGCGTAAAGTAATTCGGAGATTCTTTTGTGATGATGATGTCGTGCGGATGTGATTCCCGCAAACCGGCCGCCGTCATACGTACGAACCGTGCATCACGCTGCATGTCCGGAATCGATGCGCATCCACAGTATCCCATGGCCGCACGTAATCCACCAACGATCTGATAGATGGTGTCACTTACGGATCCCTTAAACGGTACACGTCCTTCAATTCCTTCGGGGACGAGTTTACTGATCTCGTCTTCTACGTCCTGGAAATACCGATCAGCAGAACCTTGCCCCATTGCCCCTTGACTTCCCATTCCACGATACATCTTGTAGGCACGGCCTTCGAGCAATACCTTTTCACCAGGTGATTCTTCGTGACCGGCAAGCATACCGCCAATCATAATCGTGTCAGCACCTGCTGCAATTGCCTTGGCAACGTCACCCGTCTGTTTGATACCACCATCGGCAATCACCGGTATACCATGTTTTGAGGCCTCTTCTACCACATTCATCACAGCCGTAATCTGCGGAACACCAACGCCGGCAACGATACGAGTTGTACATATCGAGCCTGGACCTATACCAACCTTAACAGCATCTGCTCCACTGTCGATGAGTGCCTTTGCTGCTTCGGCAGTGCCAATATTGCCTGCGATAACATCGAGCGAGGAGAAGCGCGTTTTTAAAGCACGAACCATCGACATAACGCCGCGCGTGTGTCCGTGTGCCGTGTCAACGATGACAACATCTACGCCGGCGTCAACAAGCGCTTGAACACGTTCTTCCGTGTCAGCAGCAATTCCAACAGCTGCACCCACTCGAAGGCGGCCCTGTTCATCCTTTGCTGAACGAGGATACTTCTTCTTTTTCTGAATATCCTTTACCGTCATGAGTCCGACGAGCAGTCCGTGATCATCAACAATCGGCAATTTCTCAATACGATGTTCCTGGAGAATTCTCTCAGCGCCTTCTAGTGTTGTTCCGAGTGGCGCAGTAATCAGACTATGACGCGTCATGATGTTTTCGACAGATTCTGATCTGTCGTTCGCAAAACGCATGTCGCGGTTTGTTACGATTCCAACGAGCCGAAACTCTTCATCGACAACGGGAAAGCCAGAGACCTTATATCGCGTCATAAGCTCCTGAGCTTGGCCCACGGTGTCGGTAGCACGCATCGTGATCGGCTTACGAATCATTCCGCTTTCGGAACGTTTGACCTTGTCGATCTCTTCGGCCTGGCGTGCAATCGACATGTTTTTATGGACAATGCCAATTCCGCCCTCACGGGCAAGAGCAATGGACATTGCCGACTCGGTTACGGTGTCCATCGCAGCACTGACGATGGGAATACGTAACGTGATATTACGCGTTAAGTGTGCCGTTGTATCGGCATCACGCGGAAGTGTTTCGGAGTAGCGGGGGACGAGGAGAACATCGTCGAAGGTAATGCCTTCGCTGAGCATCTTTGAGGTTGCCATTTGCAAAAATACAACACGAAGAGGTTGTACACAGTGTGCGTGACGATGTCACGCCAAATGATGTCGACATTGGCGATGTTCGCAGTCATGGAACGACATAGCTGGATCATCGTTGGTGCTGGTCAAGCAGGACTTGCTGTAGCCTATACACTGCGTCGGGCAGGAATTGCTGACGTCGTGTTGTTAGATGCCGAACAAGGACCAGGAGGCGCATGGCGTCATACGTGGCCATCACTGGTTCTCTTTTCCCCTCGTGAGGCATCGACACTACCGGGAATGTTCTTTCCACCCACAAAGGACCTTTATCCCACACGTGACGAAGCACTGTCGTACCTGGCTTCGTATGAGCAGCGGTATGGATTTGATATCCGACGTCCCGTAAACGTTGTTTCTGTTGCACCTATCAATGATGGGTTCCGTCTCGAAACATCAGAAGGCGCGTTTGAAGCTGATCACGTTGTGGGGTGCACTGGCACGTGGTCAGAACCAGTCCTTCCCAACATCGACGGAATTGATTCCTATACGGGTCGTATTCTCCATAGTGGCCATTATGGTGGCCCAGGAGATGATCAGAATGAATCTCAACGTGGTTTTCAGAATCACCGGGTGATTGTTGTTGGAGGTGGTAATTCAGGAGCACAGATTTTTGCCGATCTCGATGCTGTAGCTCATGTAACATGGTGTGTTCGCGAACCACCAACGTTCCTTCCCGATGATGTTGACGGTCGTGTGCTGTTTGACGCAGCATCTTTAAAACGAAAGGCAATTGAATCTGGATCGGCCACAACACCAACGTCGACGTTGGGCGACATTGTGATGGTACCGTCGTTACGTGCACTTCGTGACAGGGGACGATTACATCATACGATGATGTTTGAACGATTTACGGCAACCGGTGTTATCTGGAGTGATGGCACAGAGGAGCATGTCGATGACGTCATCTTCGCCACGGGATTCCGTCCAGCCTTGCGCCCCTTTGCCCCTTGCCTGACGATAACAGAAGACGGCCGAATCCCTTTGCGGAATTCGGCCGTTGTGAACTGTCCTGGACTTTATCTTGTGGGTTATGGTAACTGGACCGGTTATGCCAGCGCTACACTTATTGGTGTAGGTATGGCCGCCAAAACCATTGTATCAGACCTCGATACGAGCCGCTCGTAGTCGTGCTTCGGCCCAGTGGACTTCTTTACGGGCCTGCTCACGGCGGTGACGATCCGGATGTGTATCCGACGTTTCACGTGCGAGTCGATAGTCCTCTTCTGCCTTTGACGTGTCAATTTCTGTTGCAGCGATGAGTTCGTTAACAACAATGTTGACAGTATTCTTGAGGACTTCAACAAATCCTTCACGTACGGCAAAGACCGATATGTGATTTGATGGATCTTCGATTTTGAGCACACCAATATCCAGGGAGGAGATGATGGGTGCGTGATTGTAGAGTACCTGAAAAGCACTCTTTGAACCTGGAACCGTCACGGCAAGCGCTGTACCAACAAAGGCTGTTGATTGCGGTGTGACGATGGAGACGTTGAGGACGCGATCAGTCATATCAGTTGGCCTTCTTGTAGGCGTCAACAACTTCGTCAAGTGTTCCCTTGTAGCTGAAGAATCCTTCCGGAATCTCGTCTACCTCGCCGTCCAGGATAGACTTAAAGGCAGCTACTGTATCGGCAATCTTCACATAACGACCCTGGAAGCCGGTAAACTGCTCAGCAACGTGGAATGGTTGTGAGAAGAAGCGCTGGATTTTCCGAGCACGATAGACCGTCAGCTTATCATCATCGGAAAGTTCATCCATACCAAGAATGCTGATGATGTCCTGCAAGTCCTTGTACGACTGCAGAATCTTCTTCACACGCATTGCCGTGGAGTAGTGGTCGTTACCAATGATCAGCGGATCGAGAATTCGTGACGTTGAGTCGAGTGGATCAACAGCTGGATAAATACCCAACTCGGAGATGGCACGGCTAAGAACCGTTGTAGCATCAAGGTGGCTGAACGTATTTGCCGGAGCCGGGTCAGTAAGGTCATCAGCAGGTACGTAGACGGCCTGCACCGATGTAATCGAACCGCGATCGGTTGATGCAATACGCTCTTGAAGTGCACCCATTTCCGTAGCCAACGTTGGTTGGTAACCTACGGCCGATGGCATCCGACCAAGAAGAGCTGATACTTCAGAACCTGCCTGCGTAAAACGGAAGATGTTGTCGACAAAGAGAAGAACGTCACGGCCTTCTTCATCACGGAAGTATTCAGCCATCGTAAGGGCCGTAAGGGCAACACGGGCACGAGCACCTGGTGGTTCATTCATCTGACCGAAGACGAGAGCCGTCTTGTCAATTACGCCCGACTCCGTCATTTCAAGGTACAAGTCATTACCCTCTCGCGTACGCTCACCTACACCAGCAAACACCGAGTAACCACCGTGTTGTTTGGCGATGTTGTGGATGAGTTCCTGGATAATAACCGTCTTACCTACCCCAGCGCCACCAAAGAGACCTGTCTTACCACCCTTTGTAAATGGCTCGATAAGGTCAATAACCTTGATACCCGTTTCAAACATCTCCTTTTGTGTAGAGAGCGACTTGAAATCCGGGGCTGGACGGTGAATACTCCACTTCTTTTCCGATGTAATGGCACCCTTCTCATCAATGCCTTCACCAACAACGTTGATGAGACGGCCAAGAACGTTCGGGCCGACAGGAACGGAGATTGGGCCGCCTGTGTCAACAACTTCCATCCCACGAACAAGACCGTCCGTAGAGTCAATAGCGATGGAGCGGACACGATCTTCACCAAGGTGCTGCTGTACCTCGCAGACGAGAGTTTCCTGCTTACCCGTATCAGCCGACGTCCGCGCAATGTGCAGGGCGTTCAGTACGGGAGGAATAAAGCCGTTCGGAAACTCGACGTCAACGACGGGACCGATGACTTGGACAATGCGACCTGTGCTCATGGAAGTCTCAGAATGTGCGGGCTTGAGGGAAGTTGTTTCAACGTAAGTCCGGCAAAAATAGGGAAGTGGCCGTAGAAAATTCGTCAACAATGTATGAGCACCTGAAATCGTGATGGTGGTTGCTGTCACAATCCGCCATTGTCCGCTCATCAGAATATGGGTCGCCACGGCTGGAATTGGTATTTTGCAGGGCTATAACGCCTTTCATCTGAGCCACACACGCGACGTTTACCATGTCCTACATCATTTCAGCCGCTCGTACACCCATTGGTTCACTTCTTGGTTCCTTACAGGACCTCTCAGCACCCCAATTGGGTGCCGTAGCCATTCGCGCTGCCGTTGAACGTGCCGGAATTGCCGGAGAACACGTTGATGAAGTCATTATGGGCAATGTGTTATCTGGCGGTGTAGGCCAGGCACCAGCCCGTCAGGCCACAATTTTTGCTGGGTTACCTAAATCCGTACACGCGATGACGATTAACAAGGTCTGCGGGTCCGGATTAAAGGCCGCCATGCTGGCTGACCAGGCCATTCGTAGTGGTGACGCAAACGTTATTGTCGCCGGTGGTCAGGAGTCAATGACGAATGCTCCACATGCAATGCTGGATTCGCGGAAAGGTGTGAAGTTCGGTAATGCCCGGATGGTCGACCTGATGCAGTGGGATGGCTTGTGGGATGTCTACAATCAAGTACCTATGGGTGACGCTGCAGAACTCTGCGCTTCGGAATGTGCCATTACCCGCGATATGCAGGACACGTTCACTATCGATTCCTACACACGCGCACAGAAGGCCATTGCTGATGGCTGGTTTACACAGGAAATCGCTCCGGTGACGGTTAAGGGGCGAAAGGGGGACATCGTTGTTGACACGGATGAGGAACCCGGCCGTGTCATTTTCGATAAGATCCCTACGCTGAAGCCAACGTTCAAAAAGGACGGGACGGTAACAGCTGCCAATGCTTCATCCATCAACGATGGCGCGGCAGCCCTTGTTATTGCTTCTGAATCAGCGGTAAAGTCTCATGGCCTCAAGCCAATGGCACGCATTGTAGCCCAGGCGTCGTTTGCACAAGATCCATTATGGTTCACAACGTCGCCAGTGACAGCAATTGAACGTGTTGTGGCCAAGGCAGGTCTTACACTTGCTGATATTGACCTTTTTGAGATTAACGAGGCCTTTGCCGTTGTTGTTCTTGCTGCCGAACAAAAACTCGGTCTCGACCACGGTAAGGTTAACGTCGCTGGAGGAGCTGTTGCTCTTGGACATCCTATTGGTGCAAGCGGAGCTCGTGTTCTTGTGACGCTACTCCATGGCCTGCAGCGCACCGGTGGACGGTACGGACTCGCCACACTGTGTATCGGTGGCGGCGAAGCCTCGGCTGTCGTTGTAGAGCGACTGTAATCGAACGGAGCATCGTTCGCTCAGTGAACAAGGTCATACTTCTGTTTAGTGAGTCCGAACAGTCTTCCGCTGATCTTCGAGGGACATCCCTCGTGCTAACTTTCTCACGTACACAACGTTTCACGAACTCCAGGATGTAGGAATGTCGAATCGCACCGTAACACTGATTGAAGGTGATGGAATTGGACCGGAAATCTGCGCGTCCGTTGTGCAGATTTTTGAAGCTGCAAATGTCCCCATAACATGGGAACGTGTTGAAGCTGGTCTTGGTGCCATCGAGCGCACAGGAAACGGTGTACCGCCGGAGACACTTGCGTCCATTAAGCGTAATGCCGTTGCCCTGAAGGGGCCAACAACAACGCCGATTGGTGGTGGACATAAGAGTGTGAACGTTACCATTCGGAAGGCTCTTGAACTCTTCGCAAACGTGCGACTTGCACGGAGTATGCCGGCCGTTGAAACACGTTTTAAAAATGTTGACCTTCTGGTTATCCGCGAGAACATTGAAGACACGTATGCCGGCATTGAGCACTTCCAGACGCCAAACGTTGCTCAATGTCTGAAGCTTATCACACGTCAAGGTTCAATGGCTGCGATTCGTTTTGCCTTTGATGAAGCGCGCAAAACCGGGCGGAAGCGTGTGACGTGTGTTCACAAGGCAAACATTCACAAGATTACCGATGGACTGTGGCTGGAAGTCTTCCGTCAGGTTGCCGCAGAGTACACAGACATCGAAGCCGATGACATCATCGTCGACAATTGCTGTATGCAGCTCGTGTCGAGACCTGAACAGTTTGACGTTCTCGTGTTACCAAATCTCTACGGCGACATTGTCAGCGATCTCTGTGCTGGAATTGTTGGTGGACTTGGTGTAGCACCTGGTGGAAACATCGGACGCGACTGTGCCGTGTTTGAAGCCGTTCACGGATCAGCACCAGACATTGCCGGGAAGGGTCTCGCAAATCCAACGGCAATCTTGCTGTCGTCTGTCCAGATGTTACAGTACATGGGACTCGTAAATCACGCAGCATCAATCGCCGACGCACTCACGGCAACACTCGGTGCTGGTGTAAAAACGCGTGATCTCGGTGGTAGTGCGTCGACGTCCGAGTTTACGGCGGCCATTATTGCCAATCTTCGCCCCGTTGCGCCGGAGGCGGCAGCCCCTTCAACACCTCCAAGTCTCCCAGCAGCCCATGCACTGCCGGAAGTCACGGAGACATGGACACTGCGTGGTGCCGATGTTTTTGTTGACTATCAAGGTGGACTTCCACCAATGCCTGAAACGGTTGGGCCGTTTACACTTCGACTCATGAGTAATCGTGGTACGAAGGTATGGCCGGGGCCAACTCCCGACATTCTGATTGTTGACCATCATCGTTGCCGCTACATTGCCGAAACAGCCGTAACACGAACAGACATTCTGAACCTGCTGACGCACATTGATGCTCAAGGGCTCACATGGATGCACGTGGAACTGCTCCAGGACGCAAACGGTCAGCCACGATTCTCAAAAGCTCAAGGAGAATAAGACGACGACGATACGACCGGAAGGCGAGGCCGCCGTCCGACGTCCATGGTGGCGCCGGGCAGCGGCCTTTCTTATACGCTGGACGTGGAGGCTGACGGGTTCATTCGTCATTCTCTGCGCCCTTCTTGTCGTGGTCTCACAGACAGATGCCTTCCGTCAGTGGACAAAGGAAGCTGCTCTGCGATCTATCAATGGTATGTTACTCGGAACGGTAACTGTTGACGATATTCATATCAACCTCCTTCATGGTATTGTTCTAGATCATCCGCAGCTCTTTGTAGACAGTGTGACAGTTCTTGATGCTGAGCGTATTGAACTCGCATACGAACTGCCACCACTTTTACAGAACATGGTAGTTATTGATGCTGTGCGCATCATTCGCCCAATCGTATTTGTCGAACGTCGACTATCGGATTCGACATGGAATGTCAACAGAATCATCCGTCCAAAAGAAGACACAACTACTACCGAACCGCCAAATCTGACAATTGTCGTTCGATCTGTTGAAATTGTTGACGGATCTCTCGTGGTGAATGACCGCACAACGGAGTGGGGAATTCATGACCAGTTTGATCCTGGACACGCATCATTGTCTGATGTGAATATCAGTGCCCGAGGCCGCGCAAAGCTCCGCGACGCAGACTACTCCATTGCCATTGACAAGCTTTCGTTTGTCAACCGTTACAGTGATCTATCGATACAAGAATTCTCGGCCGTAGCACATGTTTCACCTCACGGAGTTGAGGTTCCCTTTCTCCACGTGAAAACAGATCGGAGTGATGTTCGCGTTTCTGCAAACCTCCGTGATGTTGATATCCGTGATGGTCTCACAACAGACGTTCTACGCCGACATCCGATACGTGGTGTGATTGATGCTGACAGTGTGTGGGGTCCGGATGTTCGATTTTTTGTGCGTGACGTGGATCTACGCGGCACGTACTCACTGACTGGTGATATTGTTCTTGACGGAAAAGACTTGAGTGTTGTGAATGCACGAGTTGTTGGTGGACCTAACATACTCATGACGGATGCGCACATTCGCAACATTGATGGCTCAGCACCAATTATGCTGGACATTACCGTGAAGAATTCGACAGCTAACTATGCTGATGTCCGTTCCCGTCTTGGTTTTGTTCCCCTGCCACCCATAGACTTCCTTACCACAACATCACTTCGATCCGTGAGGCTTCGAGGTCAGCCTGACGACTCATTACATTTTGACCTTGACATATCCGAGGCTGTTGGACATGTTGTTGGCACGATGTCGCTCTATCTCAAGGAAGCTGAACTCGGATACCGCCTCGACGCAACGGTGGACGGTGGTCATCTTGAGCGTCTTTCACGAGACTCAACATTGCCAATCACAGATATTCAAGGCATGGTACACATTCGGGGTAGGGGATTTGATCTCGCTACGATGTCAGGGGTCTACGACGTAGATCTTCGTCGGTCAGTAATGGAAGGACGTCAAATCCGATCAGCAACCAGCAGGCTACGTGTAGACTCGGGGAATATCTATATCGACACACTCGTTGTTGATCTTACACCGTATACCGAACGTTCATCAGATTCAACGCAGATGGTTGATGATGTTGACGTCTCCTACATTGATGATTACGACCGGCAGCGGATTGACGTGCGAGGCGTAATCGACGTGAAGAATACGGTGTCAACAAATCTTCGATTACGAACCGAAGGACTAAACCTTTCGAATCTCCTCCGAGATGCAGCAATGCCGAATCGGTTAAGCCTTGATGTCACAACGTCAACGTCGGGACTGGACATTGATTCCATTCTTGGTTCAATACAAGGCAATGTTTGGGAGCTTGGGCTGAATGACCGCGCGATGCGTCCCTTTGCCGTCAGCGTATCGATGAGTGATGACTCCGTTCAACGCCATTTGTCAATTGCGACTGACTTCGCAACCATCAACATTGATGGTGTCTTTCGTACATCGACACTCGTGGACGGAATGGTTGTTGCAGTAACAACCGTAAGTGATGTTATCAAAACACGTTCCTCTGATATTGTTGGTGATACCGCAGTTCTGCAGCCCCTTACTGCCCCCTTACAGCAACTTGATGTTTCCATCTCGGCAGACATTGCAGATGTCTCACCCGTAAACATGTTCTTACCCGACATAGGATTATCGGCATCTGGTAGGTTCCGCGGCAGATTTGCTGTTGATTATGATCGAATTGCCATACTCATTGATACAGCCGACGTCGATGATTTCCGACTGGAGGCGTCGACATTGTCGATAGCTGCTGATCCACTCCATACATCAACCGACATTGTGATTACAGACCTCTTGTCATCGCCCATCGTTGAACGATTTACCGTCAAAGGGAATGTTGACAGTTCTCTCGTCATCAACGGCACGGATATCCGATTCCCAACAGTGGATGTTGCCCTTGCCGAGAGCGGTGGCGCTATTTATGCCTCTGCATCAGTTGACGGCATGTCCGCACTCATTCGCGGAGCTCTTACGTTTAGCGATGAGAATACAATTCTGGATGTAGACACACTCGCATATACCTTGAACGCACAACGTGGGTTGAGATGGCACACATCACAAGTTGCTCGTGTTATGGCGCAAAAGGGGCTGTTTACTTTACAGGACCTTACACTACGTCGTGACGGAAGTGAGACAATATATGTTCAAGGCGCTTTTTCGTTCGAGGACTTTCGCGACTTTACTGTACGAGTTGAGCGTTTCCCATTACGGGACGCACGACTCTTTGTTGACTTCGCCGACGATCATCCTGCTTCACTTGTAGATGGATTTGTAACAACATCCACCACAACGGTGAACGGAACGTGGGAACAACCAGTTATCGCTTCGACACTGGAGGCATCTGACCTCGCATATAACGGAGAAGTTATTGGTGTACTACGAACGGACCTCCGTCATGAGAACCGTCGGGTTACTGGTACTGCATCCGTTGTCGACGATCGTCTTGTTACGCAGGAAAAGACACTCAACATTGTTGTTACATCACTTCCTCTTGATCTTGCCTTCGCTTCGGTTGAACAACGGCTCGTTGATGGACAACCTATTGACGTAACGGTAGAAGCTCGACAGCTATCCCTTGCAGCCGTGGAACCATTCCTACCAGCCGTGACACGTGTGCGAGGCACGGCCGATGGGAAGGTGAGTGTTCGCGGAACAATACCTGAAGATGTTACCTTCCAGGGAGCAGCCAGATACGAGAATGCAAGTTTCCTGGCCTCCTCCACGAACATGTATTACACGTCGTACGGATCACTTCGACTTGAAGGTAATGAACTGATCTTCGACACACTTGTTGTGAAGAATCTCCAGCGCGATATGCGGACGGGTATTGCTCGCGCAACCGGGAAGATCACGTTTGACGGACTTGCCGTCAGCGAGATGGACTTCACATTACGCTCACCTGGGATAGCCGTGATGAACATGGCTTCGGCCGTTACAAGCCCTACCGTCTATGGTGATCTGCAGATTGCAACACATGATAATCGACCCATTCGACTGTATGGACCGCTAGATGCTCCCAATCTTGAAGGCGACATTGTCATTCTCTATGGTAACATGATCTGGCCCAAGGAGAGGTCGACCACAAAACGTAAACTCACATCGTTTGACTACATCTCACATCGTGATTCTTCGCGCGATAAGTATTCCAGCGTTTTTGACTATGTACGATCTACACGGAAGATCGCTAACATTGGACGTGAAGTCGATACATCGGCCGCGAACGATTCCACGAAGGTCCGGCGCGACAGCTCGTCGATTGAACAAGTTGTAGAGAATGTTGTACGCACATCTGCCGGAAGTTTTGCCGACATTCTCAATTTTGACCTCGACATCTACATTGAGGGCCGCACCATTTTGACAATGGATCTCGGTTTAACCGAAGTCCTCATTGCCGATCTCGAACTTGTTGATCGTCGTGATCCACTCGTCTTCACCGGTAAGTTTATTGATAATTCCACCGCGCTCTCAGGACGCGTTCGTGTAAAAGAAGGAGCATCGTCATATAAGTTCTTTAAGCCATTCTCAGCTAGCGGAACACTGGACTTCTCGCGTGGAGGGATGACTGATCCCGCCCTTGATCTGCTCGCTGTGTACAAGGATTCTCGATACGTAGGATCGGGCACGGATAACCCTCATCGAGAGGAGTTCCGTGTTGAAATCCGAATCACTGGTACAAAAACAAAACCACATCTTAGTTTTAAGATCTTCCGGAACGACAGAGAGCAACCTGGAGATTCGACAAAGATTGCCGGTGATGCTTTAACACTCATCCTCGTTGGACGAACACAGGACGAGTTGGCGCAATCGGGTCAGGGTAACATCGTGACAGAGATCAACTCATCGTTATCAGCCGCAGCTACGAATGTCCTGAGCGACCTGTTGGCCGACGTCGGTATCATTCAATCCACGCAGATCGATATTGGTGCGGATATCTCACAATCACGCGTCACAGTCTCCGGTCAGCTCTTTGGCGACGTGATGTATCGCGTGAGCGGATCGATTGGCGACATCACGGGTAACTCGACGTTTACGGTAACGCTGCCGCTCAGTGCGCTCGGTGATACCGAGGCACTGAAGTACTTCCTTATCGACTTCTCACGAAGTGTTAACCAGACGGGGAACGTTACGCGAAACCAGCGCGACTGGGAGATCAAGATTGGTGCTCGACTCCCGTAGACGTGCTTATTTGCCCTTGACGAGCTCGCGTGCGATTACGATGTGCTGAATTTCGCTTGTGCCCTCGTAGATCTCTGTGATCTTAGCATCACGCAGAAAACGCTCAACAAGATATTCACGCACGTATCCGTAACCGCCATGCACTTGAATGGCGTCCAGTGCAACCTGAACAGCCGTCGTGGAGGCCATCAGTTTAGCTTGTGCGGCTGCCTTGATGTAATCAAGGTGCATATCCTTCATCCACGCACTCTTGTACACGAGCATACGTGAAGCTTCCACCTTTGTAGCCATATCGGCAAGTTTTAACTGAATAGCCTGAAGGTCGGCAATCGGCTTTCCAAACGCCTTGCGCTGCTGTGAATAGGCGAGTGCAGCTTCGAAAGCGCCTGTTGCAATACCGAGAGCTTGCGCAGCAATACCAATTCGGCCGCCGTTCAGGGACTCCATTGCGATACGAAACCCTTGGCCAACTTCACCGAGGATCTGATCATCGGGAACAAACACATTAGTCAGACCAATGGAGCACGTGTCACTCGAGCGAATACCGAGTTTGTCTTCCTTTAAGCCAGGTTCAAAGCCCTCGGAATTCCGATCGATAATAAAGCACGTGATTCCCTTATGGCGGAGTTCACGATTTGTCTGCGCCATCACGAGATAGGTCTGAGCTGTCGTTCCGTTTGTGATCCAGTTCTTTGTACCGTTCAAGACCCAGCCGCCATCAACCTTCTCGGCAGTTGTATGCTGAGATGTAGCATCACTCCCGGCTTCGGGTTCTGACAAACAAAATGCTCCGTGAACAGTTCCAGCAGCAAGTGGCTTGAGGAATCGCTCTTTCTGAGCGTCCGAACCGTATGTCTGAATACCCCAGTTAACAAGCGAATTGTTCACGGACATTACCACACCAACGGAAGCATCAACCTTGCTGATTTCTTCCATGGCGATGACGTAGCTCAACGCATCGAGGCCAGAACCGCCCCATTCGGGATCTACCATCATTCCCATAAATCCTAGTTCGCCCATTTTTCTGACGATTTCCATAGGAAACTCACCAGACTTATCGCGTTCAACGGCCGTCGGGGCTACCTCATCTTGAGCGAATTGGCGGGCCGTTTGGCGAATCATTTCATGCGTTTCGGAGAGCTCGAGTGAGAACATCGGACTGCGGAGTTGGTGTGGAAAGTGAACTGCAAAGTTACGGGGAAACAGGAAACCAGCCGGTCGAGTCGACAAATCGTACGGTAATTGATTCGGGTAGCAGCCGTGAGATGTCTCGCCGAACAACTGCTGTGACGGAATCGTTTCCTCGTACAAGGGCTGCCATGGCGTAGAGAGAGCGGAACCGCGTAGACACGAGTAGCCCTTGCAGAATCTCGTTGTCAAAACTCTGAGAACTGTCACATACGGCCCGTTGCCAAGTACGCTGTTCGTGACCTTCGAGAGGTGGTAAGACGTACATAATGTCGGGTAGACGGCGGTAAAACACCTCCGTTATGAAGGAACCGTGGTTCTTTTTGACGGCATTTTTGACGCGGACAGAACGCGCCATTTCAGGATCGTTGAGGCCTAAGAGGTCAAATGTGGGCCCATCATACACTTGCCCCCGTCCCCCTGCGGCAATCAGTGCGAGGGTTGGCCTCGGCGAGTCGCCCAGAACCTTCATCAAACGCCGCACATCCTGGCGTCCGCCCTCGGCGATGACAAATTCCGAGGTGAGACCGCTTCGGAATACTTGGAGCTGTCGGTCTGTCGAGTGGTCGACAAAGATTCGCAGAGGAATCTGAATCATGAGTACAACGAAGACGAGGAATGCCGTACGAGCTCGGAGTGGTAAAGCGTCCACAACACGACCAGTCTGAATCCAGAGAACGGCTACTGTCGGCAGCAGAAAGCGTCCACCCGGAAAGTGATCACCCCCTGCAGCAACAGCGATCGCGACAACAAGAATGGCTATGATCCAATACAATTTTGGTATCGCCGAATAGTACCGAAGGATTGCAAATCCACCGAGAAGCCATGGGAGTATCGACGTCTGAAATATTGCGCGTGCGATGTACTCTAGTCCAGCCACCACATTTTCGATTGGAGACAAACTGACCTTTGCGTAAAACGTGTTCGGCAATGGGACGCCAAACATGGAAAGTCTGATTCCAATCATTGTCATAAGCAACAGTGCAGATACGATCAGAACCTTCAGCGACGTTCGATGTTGACGGTGGTGATACCAGTCAACTGCGATCAAGATGAATGATATCATCATGCCTTCGGGCCTGGTTGTGATGAGCACTGCAAGCCAAATGCTCCGTACGGCCACAGACGTTGGTTTCGTGAACACGTCAATACATCGAAGGATTGTAAATACCCAAAGTCCCGTTTCTAGGCCGGAGAGGACCGTCCAGTCGACAACGTATGGAAGGGTCGCATACGAACATGACATAACAACGGACGTTAACGATGAAACGCCGAGTCGCTCCATCATTGACATCATCAACAACATCGTACAGATAAGAAGAACGCAGGAGAACACCATCATCACAACATGTACGGACGAGCCGGCTACGGCCGTGGCAACGATGGTAAGACACAACCACAGCGGCGATGTTGAGCCTTCAACCCAAGGGCCACCTGGATAGTGCACATAACCATACCCCTGCACGATGTTGTGGGCATACGTATAGGTGATGGCTGCATCGTCGATGCCTCCCCAAACAGATTCACCAACCACAATCATCCGAACGAAGACGAGCACCAGGACCGTGACAATTGCTACCAGCAATCGCATTGACGTTGACATCATGGTCGAGCTACAACACCAAGAACATGTGGGCGACGCGCACCTGTTACGGAAGGTATGTTTGATGGCAACCCTCGTAACGTTCGATCTGCGAGCCACGCCCAGCACATCGCTTCCTTGGCGTCACTCGGAATACCGACATCATCACTTTTTATGATGTCAACAGCAGGAAGTGTAGAGGCCAATACAGACATGATCACGGAATTATGGACACCTCCACCACTCACAATGATACGTTGTGCTGATGATGCATATCGACGAACATGATCTGCGATGATGAGTGCCGATGCCTCTGTAATGGTTCTCACCACATCCTCAGATGGCATTGATGGATGGGCGTACTTCTTGACGTAGAAGGCAGCGAGTTCATCGTTAAATACCTCACGGCCTGTACTCTTCGGTGGATCGAGTGCCAACCATGGATGAGCGAGTATTTCGTCAAGTAAGGCGCGAATGGGGCGTCCAGCCTCGGCAATCGCTCCGCCATTGTCGAACGACTTGCCGAACGTTAATCGTACTGCGGCGTTGATGAGAACGTTGCCAGGTCCACAATCAAAGGCAACAATATCACCCGGTGAATGAGACTCACCCGGTGAATGAGACTCACCCGGTGACTGAGACTCACCCGGTGACTGAGACTCACCCGGTGAATGAAACTCACCTGGTGAATGAGACTCACCCGGTGAATGAGACTCACCCGGTGAACGACGAGGCGGCAGTATCGTCATATTCGCCATACCGCCAATGTTCAAACAAATGGTGGTCTCGTTCTCGCGCCGGAACATTACTTCATCAAACATTGGCACAAGCGGAGCACCTTGACCACCATCTGCTACGTCAGCAGTACGCATATCACCAACAACGGTGGTCTCGAGCAGGGTGGCAAGGACAGAAACATTTCCTGCCTGCCACGTGGAGAGAGGTGGTTCATGCCACATGGTCTGACCGTGGACACCAACGGCATCAAGCGTTGTTGGGTCAACGACGGAGCGTAAAGCAGAGGCATATGCCCGAGCGAGATCAAACTCAAGCGAGGAGACGTCACGTAGTGACGCCGTTCCCGTGTTGAGGAGACGCCGAATACGTTCAATAACGTCATCCGGATAGGGTATCGTCGAAAATGCGACGAGGTCGACGCTCGTGTCGTCGACCTCGCAAATGGCTACGTCGATTCCGTCAAGGGATGTGCCAGTCATTACACCGGCAATACGTCGACGGCGCAAAGGGCCCGCCATCGTCTTACGGAGTCACAATCAGGTCACTGCGCCGAACATCACCGGCATCCTTGCCGAGATTGATCAATTGCGGCTTACTGGCAGCAACTTTTTCTTGGATATAGAGCAGAGACTTCATGAGTGCTTCCGGACGTGGAGGACATCCGGATACATATGCGTCTACCGGCAGGAACTGGTCAATACCCTGTACGACAGGATATGAACGGAACATACCACCCGTTGACGTGCAGACGCCCATGGCGATACACCACTTTGGTTCCGGCATTTGGTCCCACAACTTTTTCACAACCCAAGCCATCTTGTACGTCACTGTCCCAGCAACGATCATCAAGTCAGCCTGGCGAGGTGAAAACGAAAATCGTTCCGAACCAAATCGAGCGGAGTCGGAACGTGGACCTCCGAAGGCCATCATTTCAATTCCGCAGCATGAGATACCCATTGGCATCGGCCACAGAGAATTTTTCTGTGCCCATGTGATAACGGATTCGACGGTTGTTGTGACAAATCCGTCGCGCTGCAGTTGTTCGTTTAGTCCCATCGCAGGGCACCTTTCTTGATCACGTAGATGTATCCGCTGAAGAGCAGAATCATGAACAGAATCATGGCCGTAAAACCGTACATACCAAGTTCCTTGAACTGTACGGCCCAGGGATACATGAAAATGATTTCAATGTCGAAGAGGATAAACATCATCGCCACGAGGTAGAACTTCACGGAGAAGCGCTCACGAGCACTCTTGACGGGCTCCATGCCCGACTCGTACGTGGAGAGCTTCGCTCGGGTTGACTTCTTGGGTCCGAGGAATTCGGCCAGCAGAATATTACTGGCTCCGAAGATGATTCCGATCAGAATCATCACCATGAAGGGAACGTAGGTATGAAGCATGCGCGAAGTTAGGGAAAAGGGTGAAGACGTGTACACAACGTGTCGTTTCTACCGTCGGTAGCCCCATGACATGGCGTATTTTCGACGCATGTACGAAATCCTCATGTTTACATCTGGACCCGTCGAAACGAACAGCTTCCTGCTGCTCGGCACGTCGGTAAAAACAGCAGTCCTCATTGACGCTCCCCCAGGCTGTGCCGAAGTTGTGAACACAGCACTGGTTCAGCATGGTTCCTCGTTATCTGACATCTACCTGACCCACACACATTGGGACCACATCGGTGACTGCTATTCGTTGCAGGAACGATGGAAGTCAAACGTGTGGGTGCATGAGGCCGATACGTATCGCCTGACCAATCCCATGGAACATACAATCTGGCCTCTTCCGTTTGTCATTCCGGCAGTGGATACGTATACGACGTACGACATTCGAGAGTACCACGGATCAACATCTCTACAAAGCCCCTTTGGCCCCCTAACCGTTCTCCATACTCCTGGACATACTGAGGGAGGTGTTTGTATCATCGACGAAACGCATCAACGAGCCTACGTAGGAGACACGTTGTTTTCGGGAAGTATCGGAAGAACTGATCTACCAGGTGGTGATTACGACGAGCTGATTGAATCAATTCGCATAAAGTTGTTCACACTGACCGATGACGTTGTGTGTTATCCCGGTCATGGACCTGTCACCACAATTGGCCGCGAGCGGCGTTCCAACCCGTTCCTCACCGTTTCAGTGTAAGATGTGGCCGCTCTTCCTTCCGACACGAAAAAATCCATGAACGAGAATTCATTTCATCTTCATTGTGGTCGCATGGTCCTTCATCAATCTTTGCGTATCGCCCTGACGATGGTGTTGGCGGTAGCAGCAACCGCCTGCTATTCGTTCCGTGGTGGAAGTGTACCGGAACATCTCCGGACAGTATCCATATCCTCGGTTCTGGATAACAGTGGTTACGGCGACCCCACCTTTCGAGAAACGGCAACAGAGACACTCGTGCGGAGATTCCGTAGCGACAATAGTCTTCAGGTTGTCGATGATGATGGCGATGCGAGGTTAAATGGGACAATCCTTCGTGTTCAGGATCAGATCATGAACGTGCAAGGGGCGGACCTTGAGGGACAGCGCAAACTCTCGGTGACGATGGAGGTCGAATACTTCGACGCCGTCAAAAACCGAACCGTGTGGAAACGGTCGTTCGAAAACTTTGATGTTTACGACGCCTCAAATGCCACCGAAGAGCGCGCACAAGCTGCCCGGAAAGCCATTGAACGCATCGCTGATGACATTCTTCTCGCCGTCGTCTCGGACTGGTAACGTAACTCACCTGTTCCCATTCGGAGACATTGTACCCCATGGAAGACGCGCTGTTAATCACGTACTTCGGCTCGCTGTGCGTGTTGTTCGCGTTCGGCCTTCACGGCCTTGTGATGATTTACTACTATCACAAGACGCAGAAGATCGACCACAAGCCGTCAGCCTCACTCGGTGATGTCCCGGTTGTCACTGTTCAGCTGCCGTTCTATAACGAGCTCTACGTTGTTGATCGTCTGGTCCAGGCCGTTTGCGCTATGGACTATCCGAAGGATAAACTGGAAATTCAACTTCTTGATGATTCAACAGATGAGACGGTCGACCTGTCGCGCCGACTTGCTGCACAGTATTCGGCACAGGGATTCGACATTAAACACATCCATCGGACAAATCGCCAAGGTTACAAGGCGGGAGCTCTGAAGGAAGGTTTGGCTGTTGCTCGTGGCGAGTATGTTGCCATTTTTGATGCAGACTTTGTCCCCAAACCCGACTTCCTGAAAAAGACCATACCATACTTTGTTGATGAGAAGGTCGGTATGGTGCAAACTCGTTGGGAGCATCTTAACGAAGAGTATTCCTTCCTGACACGTGCCCAGGCCCTTGCCCTTGATGGCCACTTTGTCATTGAACAGCAAATCCGCCATAAAGCTGGTTTCTTTATCAACTTTAATGGTACAGCAGGCGTTTGGAGAAAGTCGACAATCGAAGATGCCGGTAATTGGCACAGCGATACGTTGGCTGAAGATCTTGACCTTTCCTACCGCGCTCAACTTCGCGGCTGGCGCTTTGTGTTTTTGAACGATGTCACATCTCCAGCAGAATTGCCGGCAGATATCAACTCGTTAAAAACGCAGCAGTTCCGGTGGACAAAGGGTGCTGTTGAAACGGCGAAGAAGTTGTTGCCATCTGTATGGAAGAGTGATCTCTCCATTAAACACAAATTGGAGTGCACGGTTCACCTTACGAGCAACATCGTTTTCCCGTTTATCATGCTCGTTGCCTTCCTGAATGTGCCACTCGTTATCATCAAGAATAAAGTTGCTGGGTACGATGCCTTCTTCAGTCTGATGTCGATCTTCGTTCTCGCAAGTATTTCAACGTTCCTGTTCTATATGTATGCGCAACGAGCTATACATCTTGACTGGCGACGTCGATTGCTGCTGTTCCCAGTCTTTATGGCTGGCTCCATGGGACTTGCAGTAAATAATACACGCGCCGTACTCGAAGCGCTCATTGGTAAGAAGACTGAATTCAAGCGTACTCCGAAGTACCGCATCGAACAAGGTTCTGATGAGTGGAAGAAGAAGAAGTACGTCCAGAAAAAGGTTGGTTGGATCGTAGTCATTGAGATTGCGCTCGCCGCATATTTTGTCTTTGGCATCGCTACATCAATCAACTATCTGGAACTTGCTGCAATTCCATTTCAGCTGATGTTCTTGTTCGGTTTTGGAACCATCGGTGTAATGTCGTTACGACATGCGCTTGGCCGATAACTTCATTTGAACAACGCGGTGCGCACAACGAGGATAGATTGGCGTGTGATCCTCGGTGCGTTGCCGTTGATCGTCTTGTTACTATTTCTGTGTAGTTCGCGACTCTCCACATCGGTGACGATGGGGCATCCCGAACCGCTCGACGACCTTCCGACCTTTGTTGCTGCATCGTCAGCCATTCGGGCAGGTGAGAATCCGTATGATGTAGCAAACATTCAACGGCACCTGCCCGATTCGTCGATGAAGGCCTATCCATACGTCTATACTCCTGTACTTGCTCAGATTCTCAGTCTTGTATCGATTCATTCGTATTGGGATTTGCAGGATGTGTGGACGGTTGTTAGCGCTGTGCTTTTATCACTTTGGCTCGTATATACGGTCAAGATGTCCGGTGTGCTCATTCGTCAAGCACGAGGATACCAACAAGAACATCCAATAATCGAAGAAATGCAACTGTTTCGGCGGTGGCAGCCCTTTCTACTTTTGGGTGCAGCATGTGTTCTGCCGTTATCGTATCTGATGTTGAACGGCCAGCTTGAGCCCCTTCTTCTTCCCCTTCTTACCATTGCAATTATCCTCGTTCTACAAGGTCGGCATACGGCCGCAGGTATTCTTATTGGCTCAGTACTCGTGATAAAACATGCGGCTCTGTTTCTCGTGATCTGGCTGCTGATTCGAAGGTCGTGGAAAACGTTAGGTTGGATGTCAGTAACGGGTTGTAGCAGTATCATTTTATCCATCATGCTGTTCGGAATCGAGCCGTGGCATCAGTTCTTTGCCTCCGTTCTACGACACACATCAACGGCTGTTGAGGATATGGGTATTCCTCTGTACGATGGTTACAATCTATCGTTCGTCGGCATGGTCACACGACTCGGACTTGAACATTCTGCGTTGATCACTGTTGTTGGTGTTCTGCTATGTGTAAGCGTGTGTGTGTGTCTCCTGTGGATACAATTGCGACGTGAACGTTCACGGCCAATGGAAGAGATAATGATTCTTGCTCTGGCGTTTTTCCTTGTGTTGCCGTACTTCTGGACATATCACCTGATGTATGTTGCTGCTCCCACTATCGCAATCTGCGCTCAGATGATCATGAAGCCTTTCATACGAACGAAGAACAGGATGATCGCGTTGATATCAATGACAATCGCCTTTGTAGTTGCACCCGGAACACTACTGTGGAAAGTAACATCACGATTAGGGCTTGACGTCCCGGCGGACATATCCGGAACCATTACGACCATTCTGCTAATAGTCTCCATGTTCTTCTTCTGTCGCAGTCTTTACGAGCAGCCACAGCGAACCCAACACGCTGGGGTAGTTTGACAATGCCGCAGTAGGGGAGTACTGCACACAGTATGGGGCTGTTCCGTTTGTATTTTTGCCGTTCATTCTCCACAGCAGATCCACTATGAAGCTCGTCACCTACACCAACGGCATCGTTTCTCGTTCGGGAGTCATTGTACACAACACGGTCTATGACCTCGTGACGGCGCATCAGTACGCACACGAGGCCGGTCTGTGTACGCTTCCGGAGCTTCCACCGACGATGATTGATCTATTGGCGCTGGAAGACATTGGTTTGGCAGATGCACACGCAGCTGAGTCGTGGCTGCTTTCCGCGACTGCAGCACAGCGGTCTGTATGTGAAGCAGGGGACGTTCAGCTTATCTCCCCGGTGCCTCGGCCCACGTCAATGCGTGATGGTTATGCATTCCGCCAGCATGTTGAAGCCGCTCGCAGGAATCGCGGTTTGGAGATGATTCCTGAATTTGATGAAATTCCAATTTTTTACTTTACGAATCACCAGGCTGTATATGGTCCAGGTGATATTCCCGTGTTGCCATTACATCGAGATAAACTGGATTTTGAACTTGAATGCGCCATAGTCATCGGTAAGAAGGGAAGAAATATTCCGGCAAACGAAGCTGATTCCTACGTGGCCGGTTACATGGTGATGAATGACTGGAGTGCGCGAACACTTCAGATGCAAGAAATGAAGCTGAATCTTGGGCCAGCGAAAGGGAAGGACTTTGCAACGTCACTAGGTCCGTGGCTCGTAACGCGCGATGAACTCGCGACCAGGCGTATTGATACTCCCAATGGGGAGACGTATGATCTGGAAATGCGAACCGTTATCAACGGAAAGAGTGTTGCTCGTGGGAACGTCAAGGATATGACATGGACCTTCGCACAAATCATCGAGCGGGCGAGTTATGGAGTAACGCTCTATCCCGGTGACGTTATTGGGTCAGGTACGTGTGGAACCGGATGTTTCCTCGAGCTCAACGGTTCAAAGGTCTACGATCCAGCCTGGTGGCTTGATGTTGGAGACGTGGTAGAATGCGAGATTGACCTGCTCGGAAAGCTTGTGAATACCGTCGTCGCAGAGGACAAGTAACTACCTCACGGTAAACAATGCTGAACGTATAAGTGACTCAGTCTCCCACGTCAGCAGATACACACCGTTGGTAAGGGGTGAAAGGGGCAAACTCACATCGTGAGATGCGTCCGCCACGCCCGTAGCAAATTGCGCCCCCTTCATATCGTGTACTGTCCAGTGCACTGATGCAGGGCGCATGCTATCGCGTACGTCGAGAAAACCATCACGAGTGATCACGGATAGGGAGGCATGGCCCCACGGCTGACCTTCCCGGACGGAGGTAAGTACTTCGTCGTAAACGAAGAGACCCGTTTCAGCGGCGAGGTAAAGTTTTTTTCCAATCGTATCCCATCGTAAGACCCATGAGTTTGCTACTGAACTGGCGTCATCGCTGATACCCCAATTCAGTGAATCCGAGATCGACGTCCAGGTGATCCCATTGTCCTTACTCACGGCAACGATACTATCTCCGGGAAGGGATGGATCCTGAAATGACATACGAAATCCGCCAATAAAGACGTCCGTCGTGTCCATCCGCTGACGCGTCTCAACAGCCCAAAGACTTGTATCGGCATAGGCCATACGATACCACGTCAAGCCACCGTCTGTGGTTCGTAACACTCCACCATTACCTTCGCGTGCGAGATCATTGGAGATTGCAACGACAGCATAACCAACATTCGGTTGGTCGCGACGGAAGACAATCTTGGGGATTTCACTATCAGGGCGGATTGTATCGCGACCTTCTTCGATGACGGACATTGATTGCCAGGAAACACCATCATCTGTGCTGCGGAAAATTCTACCGCCTAAAGCACCGACAAAGAGCTCACCGTTTGATTCGGGTCGCATCGTAATCGTACAGAGTCGTGATGTAAGGGCACGGTCGATGATTCCGACACTATCCCACGTTAACCCGGTGTTGGTACTCTTGTATATCGTGTTAACGACGGTTCCCCGTGCTGCGTATAGGACGGATGGATCCTCTGTACTCTCAATGATCGCTTCACTAATGAACCAGATAATCTGATTCGCGTTATCGCTGAGGACACGCGCCCAGGTACGACCACCATCAGTTGACCGATGGATACCATCGAGTCGGAAACCGCCGGCGATTACGATTGACGTATCTGCAGTGGACCACAGTAGGGAAGAAACGGAGTTATTTACAACCTCTGTCTGAATGTCATTTCTTGCAAAGCTCTTCCCTCCATCATGTGAGATATAGACCCTTCCTCGCCGATTTCCAAACATGATGTGTGATGGATCATCATGATTTACCTGGACAGTAAACGACGTGAGGGATCGTAATAGTCTCCATGATGCCCCTTGGGCCGAAACGTCAAAGGCGGTGAGGAGACCGATTGCTGCTGCGAGAAAGAGGCGAATCATGTCGTTCAGTCAGTAAAAAAACGAAAACGGGGCGATGGTACACGTACCATCGCCCCGTAGTATACGGATTGCTCGTGATTACTTCACAACCGTGAACTTGCGAGCGGTACGAACACCGTCAACCGTAACGGCAACCATGTACGTACCAGGAGCAAAGTTCGACACATTGATGTTTGTGCCATTAACGGCAGCATCCATACGTGTAGCTGGAACGACCGTAGAGACAAGGTTACCCATGACGTCATAAACGTCAACGGAAACCGTGGCTGGACGATCGAGTGTGAAGACAACTTCAGCGTTATTCGTTGCAGGATTTGGACGTACGTCGGCTACGTGGAACGTTGCGAATGCTGGATCCTCTGCAACGGAAACAGTAGACAGATTAATCATGGCAAACCGCGGTGTCGAGCCTGTATTGATAAGGGCTTGAGCGAACTGAGGATTTAACGGGCTTGTGAGTTGCGACGTTGTATTTCCAGTGGCTTGCATGAACGGAATCTCGTTTACGCTTGCCACATCGCGAGGGATGTACGTTCGGATGTTGAACTCATTGTCATTCGTTACGTTAATGGGTGTCGACCAAGCCGAGCCATTCATGTCACGTGTCGCAATGAATACATCTTGAGAAAACAAGGTATCGATGCGACCATCTTCGATCCAAAGTCCGTTCGAATTCGTCATGAGTCGATACGACGGCGACCACGTGATACGACGATTTGTGTCGATGTCGATGTACTTGACAATGAGTTTTCCGTCAGCTGAGCGTGCGATTTGAATCTCAGCGCCGCGACCATTGTCAGAACGTTCGAATGTGTTCTCGCCATTTACCTGTGTCAGTGAGTCATTATACGAGAACATGAACGGAGCTATGGTGTTCAACTCGGCCACTTTCGAAATCGACCATGCGTTGTTCTTGTACTTACACTCCAGAATCGCATACGATGTGATTGTTTCCAACTGGCCTGGAGTCGCTTGTGATTCAACTCCAGCAATGACGCGCGTGAAATAGGAATACTCATCAGGACCAGTAACGACAAACTCGCTGCCTCGATACGGTGTCAAAGACGGTTGAAAAATCATATTGGCGCCAATGCTTGCAGCATAAGCGTCAAGAATAGTAACGGGCATCTCGTTACCATTTGACCAGGTTGTCCCTTCGTCATCTGACTTGTGAACCTGGATCAGCCGATCTTCACCGCCAACGAGGAAGTTATTTGTAGCAACATAGGCGTTCCCCTCACCATCTACATCAACATATATTGGCGTGTTAAACGAAGAATTGATCCCACCGTCACTTGGGCGATACTTGTCAAGAGCAAGAACGGATGGTTGGCCAATAAATCGCCAATCTTCATCTCCAAGCGAAAAGGATGAAACACCGTAGGCACCATATTGTGCCTCAACATTCGCTAGTGAAGCTAGCATGGTAGCCTGGTGTACAACAAGCGTGGATGGATCTACTACTAAATCCGATCCGTTAAAAAATCGATAACTCGAAACTGGACTTGACAGTGAAAACTCCAGATCGTATGCATCGTTTCCGGGTGTTTTGAGAATAGCTGTACCTACAGTTCCAGTTCCTGAACCAGCAGTATACTTGGGACCAAACAAGAAGTAGTAGTAATCGTCTGGATTAGTTGATCCATCTGGGCCCACGATTGCCAGTTGTGGCATCCCAATGAAGTAGTTCACGTTACTCAGAAGGGAACGTTGTGTCCACGTTTGACCCTTATTCGTAGAAACCATGACGCTTACCGAACCACCAGTAAGTGCTCCAGAAGTCTGGTCGAAGGTTGCATCCGTTCGCGCGACGAAGATTGCACCCGTATTCTTGTCATAATGCAATACATTGTCGTTAACGGAATTAGGGTAGAACACAAACAGTGAATTGACTGTTGGTGACCATACCGAGGTATACGATAGTGCCTGTGTTTCACCGTCTGACTTCCCAGTGTGGGAAGGCATGACGACCTCATTGGCAACAATTCGGGCCGGAAAAGGAACGAATGTTGATGCAGCAGGTGTTGTTGTCACCTGAGCACCAGCTCCAGTAACGGCAGCGGCTAGAGAAGCAGCGAGAAAAAAGTGCTTCATGGAAAAAAACTCCTAGATGATTGGATCGGGTTCGATGTTCGTGATCTCTGTCGACCCCAAGAGCCGCAAGATACACATGTTCCGTAGGTTTGTAGGTCTGAGTGTTCTCCACGCCCGTTTGTTACAGAAAACCATGACTGCCGACTCCGTTCGTACCCTTCTAGGTTCCATTGTCGATCCAGACCTTGGCGCTACGTTATCTGCCCTCAATGCCATCCACGACGTTGTTGTTTCGGGCAATTCGATCCGCGTCTTCCTGGATGTTGTTCAGCCAGTCCACGTTGTTGCTCGTCGGCTCGATCACGATTGTACGGCCACCCTACGCGCGAATTTCCCCGATGCCGATATCGAAATCCTCGTTCGGGAGCGTGGAGGCACTGATCGAGTTGTTTCTCCATCACTTGCCGGTGTAAAGAATCTCATCGCTGTCGCATCTGGTAAGGGTGGGGTAGGGAAATCCACCGTTGCAGCCAATCTCGCCGCAGCCTTTGCCCAGCGCGGAATGAAGGTCGGCTTGCTCGACGCAGATATTTATGGTCCATCGCAGCCGACCATGTACGGTGTTGCCGACAAATCGATGGAAGCTGTCAAAACAGACGACGGCAGAATCATCGGTTCACCCATCGAGATGTATGGAGTCAAGATTGCATCCCTAGGCTTTGTTATGCAGCGAGATCAGGCCGCCATTCTCCGTGGCCCGATGCTCGCAGGATACTTTACCACCCTCGTTGAGCAGATTTCCTGGGGAGAACTTGACGTCCTCGTATTTGATCTTCCACCAGGTACCGGTGACATTCAACTTACTCTCACACAAAAGATTCCGCTTACGGGTGCACTTGTGGTGACAACACCTCAGGAGATTGCCCTGGCTGACGTGCGACGGAGTATTCAGATGTTCCGAAAGGTCAACGTTGACGTTCTCGGCGTGGTCGAAAACATGTCGTACTTCGTTCCACCAGACATGCCAGAAAAACGATACAGCATTTTTGGTGAAGGGGGCGGCGCACGCGTCGCAGCCGAGTACGACGTTCCATTCCTTGGAGGCTTGCCAATTGACACACGCGTGCGCCAAGGGGGTGATGATGGATTCCCGTTTGTCTGTGACCCAGAATCGGGCCTTCTTGCTGATGAATTTCGAACAATTGCTGGAAATGTATTACGACAGATACGCGTTCTCAATGCGCGGTCAACCTCGTCGAGTGTTGACATCGAACTCTAAAACATGACGATTGAGGATACGATCAAAGCCACGTTGGTTGATGTACGTCCGCACCTCGCACGCGATGGAGGGGACGTAGAGTTCGTTTCGTATGATGCTGAACTTGGCATCGCCTATGTCCGGTTTTCCGGTGCTTGCCGCACCTGCGCTATGAGTGCAATGACACTCCGTGCGGGAATTGAACGTGCAATCCGTTTGGCAGTACGCGAAGTTCGACGTGTAGAAGCAATTCCGTGAAAACGACGTAGGTCATTTCCGGGAAACCCTTATATTCGCATTCCTCGTCGGGAGGTTAGCTCAGCTGGTTCAGAGCATCTGCCTTACAAGCAGAGGGTCGGGGGTTCGAATCCCTCACCTCCCACAACAGTACTTGGTGGTCCGGAATCGTGCTTGGGACCACGTAGATAGCCAATCGCAAGAGTGGCGGAATTGGCAGACGCACCGGACTCAAAATCCGGCGGGCTCAACACCCGTGCGGGTTCGACCCCCGCCTCTTGCACATGTAGGCATTCGCTGCGTAGTTTTTTGTATCGCGAACTATGAGAGGTGTCGTATGAGAAGGTGCATCCCCATCATCGTGAGAACTGGCCTAATAGTCTGCATTGTGATTGTGGGTTCAATCTCCCTCGTATGTCAATCAATGCATTTTTTGCGCTTCTTGCCTCTTGATATCTCGCCTGTCGTAGATGTTTCATCATTCTCAAATGGAACTTGTTTCCTTCATGCAGACGGTCGTTTGTCATATGTCGCTGTAAACGACACTCTACGGAACCACTTTACTACGCTCGATAATGCACTCGTTCTCAAGATTGGCGCTGTTGGTGATACGTTGTGGACGTGGTCGAGCGACGGACGAATTCGCAGTTACGTTCGAGTGGTTGACAATGTGACAGTTTCGGCGAAACTGTATGATGCATTCTGGTATGATCATTTCTCGAGAAAAGCGTTTGGAGCACGTAGAGATTCAATATTTGTAATCCTTCAAGGGCAAACACTCACCGAGAGTTTCCTGATGATTACACCATATTCTACCGCAGATCGAGCTTTTGCAGTGGTAGATGAAGGTGTGATACTGCAGTCGGATACGACTCTGTATCAGATTCGAGGCGGAATCGTAACAGACTCTATGCCGTATACGGTTAATATAAATGCATTTGTCCGACTCGATAAAGATTACACCATAATATTGGATAATCTTGGCTTCGCTCAAGGTGTGAGTTCCAGCACAGAATTATCACTAACGGATCTTTCAATGTTGTGGAATCTGCAATGGGTGAGTACGACGGGTATTGGAAGGATTGGTAGTAACCCTGTCCTCTGCGTGAGTGGTGTAAGATTCGATTCGTCAGGAGCACATCAACAGGTCGCATTGACCGTGTCGAAAGACGAAGTCATTGAACGTACGTCTGACTTCCAGTTACCCGCACAGTCGGTAGGGACTTTCGCAGTCGTGGATGACGTTGCTCAGATACTTGATGCAAATCGGATGCTGTCTTTCTGGCAACCACAATCTGGTCGGTATACTCCTGCTAGCCGAAGAATGCCTGGCTATACACCTGGTGGAGGATTCCTCACGAGATTTAATGGCGACATCGGAATTGGATTTACTTGGACGAAAAGTCAGTTGTTCCGAGACTCGAGCTCGTTAACAGAGATATATGACGCCCGTCAAGAAATCTTTCGCTCGGTCGAAATACCATTAGGAATGACGATTGGGTGTTTTCACCAAACTTCTGACGGACACGAGATTGTCATCGGCGATCGTGGCGCAGCAGTGAAGACATCGACTATGGCAACCTGGGCCTTACAATCCGGGATTTCGGGTGCCAGTGTTTTTCGATCATTTACTGACACGCTTTCCGATGGATCAATGTTCGTTCCGGGTGAAACGAGGATTGTGTTTACATGGAATGACAAGGATAAGACCATCAAACGTGCGATCCTCCCGACGCTCTTGACTCCTTGTCGATATGTACTTTCGTCGAGTGAGACCATCGTCTATGCTGATCCGTTTAGGACTGTTATAGCACCGAATGATATACAACGAGATAGTATTTCAGGCACCACGATTTCGTTTGACGGTTATGTGTCCGGAATTCCTATACAAGTTGTACGTGATACAGTTAGCATCATCGTTATCCCTTTTGCTGATGCAGAGAAAACGACGGCAGATCGAATCATTCGGAGACGTTACGTTGAAGAGACGATCATTGATACGACGGTGATACTCCTCGATGAGCCGCTGGACGTTGAGAATTACAGGATTGCCATATCAACGTGGGTCTCTGGTGATACCTTGGCAATCTTTGATGCTGTTAGCGGAAGGTATCTCCTTGTTGTTGCGAACGACCATGTGCTCTCGAAACAGGTACCAATTTGGAAGGTAGGATATGCCTATAATCCAACGTCTCCGAGCGGTCAGTTTGTTTCAACAACGACTGTGAGATACGTCTCTCCATCTCACGGAGTAGCTGTTGACATTAATGTGCTTGGCCATGATCCCGATTCGGTAACGTCAGTTGATGGTCTCAACAGTCAAGTAACACAGAACATCTATCATGTATACGTTCAGAATGTAAGTCCGAATCCGGCGTCGACAACTATACATGCAAACCTCGGAAAGTTCGGCACGGCAGATCTCTCATCTCTCGAGCTATTCATCTCGGACCTCGAAGGAAACATTGTTCAGAACTGTCGTGAATATGTTCCGTCATTTGGACCAGGGAGTGACACCGCACGAGTTGTCATTCCGATCTCTTCACTTGCTTCAGGAAGCTACCTGCTCGTGTTTCGAAACAGCCAGATCGCAAGCAGTCACAAGTTCATCGTTGTGCGGTGAATGAGTAGCTCAGCTTTGCTTCGCGGGGTGCTCGCTACGCGAGCGGTATTCTCCTCCCCACCTGCCTCCCCACCATTAACCCCACCTGCCTCCCCACTTCTAGCCCACGTCGGCCCGACAATATCTTCGCTCTCCTTAGGTTGCGGCTATGCCAATCCGACCGTCGTTACTCTCGAAGACGCAGCCGCCGCCCCTTTTGCCCCATACCATAGAACGCATTGACGTCTTTCAGCGTCTTGATGCGGCTGTTGAAGCATTACTGACAGTGGTTACGGCACCAGCTGGGTTTGGAAAGAGTACCGTTGTTGCCTCGTGGATTGAGTTCAGAGCTCTGGATGCTGCCTGGGTGTCCTGTGATGAAGATGATCAACGTGATGTGCGGTTTCTTGCTGTTATCGTCGAGGCTGTACGTCGTAAACGACCTGAAGCATTTGCTGAAACCTACGAACGTCTGAACGACGACGTTCTTCCGGAGTTTGCGGATCTTACGGCAACGTTCGTGAACGAGGCGTACGAGATTCAGGAAAGTCTCATAGTTGTCCTTGATGATCACCACCAAGTTCCTGCCGATACATTACGCGACGTGTTTGGTGCTCTCATGAATGGATCACCAACAGGCCTTCACATCATTGCAATTGGTAGGACAGACCCGCCACTTCCTTTGGCCAGACTTCGAGCTCGCGGTTTACTTGTCGAGTTACGTTCCGTTGACCTGTTGTTTGGACTTGATGATGTGCGCACTGTTGTTGAACGCACGTCAGGTATAACCCTGGAGAACGACCACGTGGTTGTACTACGTGAACGTACAGAGGGGTGGCCTGCCGGAGTGAGTTTGGCAGCTCTATCACTCAGACGACACAAGGATGTTGATGCGTTCTTGAGAGACTTTGCGGGCGCCGACGCGTTTGTTCTGGACTATCTTCTGGAAGAGGTCCTGAACGACGTACCGGATGACTTGCGAATGTTACTGAGCAAACTCGCACTGGTTGAGGTGTTTGATGCAGACCTGTGCGCGATTCTGGCTGAAGCTGATGGTAAACCCGGTAGTGATCAATTAGTTGAGCTTTCGCGTCGTAGCCTCTTTGTCGTTCCACTGTCTGAAACATCGTCCTGGTATCGTTTTTACGGTTTGTTTGCCGAAGCCGTTCGTTCTCGAATACCTCTGCCTGTTAGTGAAGCCGACGACGTACGACGTCACGCGGCCCTTCGATATATCGAAGCAGGGCAGATACCAGCTGCATTGCGAATGGTTCAGAGAATGAGTGATGTTGAGAGTAAGATTACTGTCCTTGAGTATTCATGGACGGCAGTAGACGATGATGCGACGGTTGTGAACATTGGAGTGCTCGTAGATACGTTACCTGACGACGTTGTTGCCCTTCACCCGCGATTGTTATACCTGCAATCGCTAAGTGCAAGCAATACGATGAATCTCGAGCGTTTGGCGATTCATGTGGAGCGCCTCGAAGCTGCCCTACCACGTGAACGAGACGATGTTGCACGACGATACCTCCGCGCTCACGTTGAGTTTTTTACGGGTGCACTCGAAATGGCCCGTGGAAGATTCATCAGTGCTTCAGATAGTTTTCGCAATTCTGTAGAGACATTCCGATCTCTTACTGCCAGTGAGGCAACAGCAGCTGGGATACGCACTGCAAGCCTGGAAACATCGGTCATTGCGGCGCACGCTATGTATTCGCGAAGCCTCGTTACACTAACGGATGTAGATGGTGCAATTGGTGTGCTCAGATTTGTTGTCGATAGATATATCGCTCGTCAGAGGTTTCAGGATCTTGCAAGTGTTCAACGTGACATTGGAAACGTACATATCATTCGTGGCGATGTAGAGAGAGCTCGTCGTGCATCTGCTGATTCGTATGTAGCTGTTGCCGCCAGTGGGGCTACGGTCCCACAGTCAGAACGTATTGCACATGTTACACTTGATGGACGTATAGCGTTTGAGTCTGGTGACTTTGACACAGCACTTGATTGCTGTCGGCGGGCATACAGGATATTCGATGAGCGTCCGGGGCTTGGCATCTTGTATCTAATCAATGCCATTCAAACCGATCATCGAATTCGTGTGTTGCGACATGAGTGGGACGAAGCAATACGGCTTATCGACATTGTGCGTGGTGAAGAGCACGGAATGCTTGCTGCACCCGTACGTAACAAACGCCGTGTCATGGAGTCAGGCATGGCCATGGCACGAGGCGATACAGCGGCGGTCAAGAAGTGGGTCGAAGAATGTCGGGAACAAGGATACGAGCATTGGGAACAGGAATCAGAAGCTCAGTTTGCACGACTAGGAGCTGTGATCCAGTTCATCATTGCTTCGATTCGTTGCGGTGACGGCAATCGAGTTGTTGAGCTCACGGCAGCGGCAAAACAACATGCAACTGCAATGAATCTGCATCGCCAGATTGGTGAGTTTCACGTGATAACTTGGCTTGACGCGGTGATGAAGGGGGCAGAGGGGGCAGCACGTACTGCCATCCGTGAGGCTGTTACAATCATGAGGTTGTACGGCACACTCTCTCCTTCGTATCATCTGGTAGAAATAGCCGAGGTCGCAGGACCATGGCTCGACGACATTCGGTCGGAAGATCCTTCGGAGGGCACGATACGTGTTCTCGACGCGATTGAACGAGTTGTCCTCCGACGGGAAGCCCCCTTTGCCCCGTTCACTCACCAACGACAGACGACACCTGCAACAAACGTGTTTGAAGTACTTACAGAACGTGAGCTCGACACCTTGCGACATCTTGTAATGGGCTTGAGTAATCAACGCATTGCAGATCGTATGTTCGTCTCTCTTGCCACCGTAAAGACGCACCTGTACAACATCTACCAGAAGCTCAACGTAACATCGCGCGCCGAAGCGATTGTAACTGCGAGAGACGCCGGACTCCTTCCATGAGCATACTGCTACGCACAAAACTCCACACTCCGTCCGTACGCCATAACACCGTCGAGAGGGCACCACTCCTTCGCAAACTTAATGCGCTGGAAGACTATGCCGTTACAATCGTATCAGCACCAGCGGGATTCGGTAAGTCGACACTTTTAGCACAATGGCTGGAAAAGCGGCAGCGTTCGGCAGCGTGGTATAGTTGTGATGCGCAGGACGTTGATGCACAACGTGTGTTACGATATGTTGTCGGTGCGTTGTCAACCGTACAACCGGATCGGTTTGTAGACATTATGCCGATGATTGACTCGACGCCAATGGACCTTGACATGGTCCATGCGTCGCTTGTTGAAGCATTACTCGAGCTTGATTCATCGGTGATTCTTGTCATTGACGATGTTCACCTCATACCCGATGATGTGCTCACGGAAACGTTGTCGCCACTCGTTCGGCATGACATTCCGCACCTCCGACTTGTACTATTAGGTAGGTCCGATCCTGCCTTACCGCTAGCTCGATTGAGAGCACAGGGCCGATTGTTGGATGTACGTTCTGCTGATTTGCGCCTTGATGCAACGGAAACACAAGAACTCCTACGTGCTGCCTATGGTATCCCGTTGGCCGATGTTGATGCACAAGCATTGGCAACATCAACGGAAGGCTGGATGGCTGGCGTTGTACTTGCTGCTACACGGTTGCGACAAAGCGAGAATCACGGTGACATTATTAAGGCACTTGCAAATGGTGATCAATTTGTATTGGATTTCCTCGTCCAGGACGTACTAAGTCTTCTTGACGAGAAGGACGCCAAGGACGTTCTGCTGTTAAGCCTCATGGACCGATTCTCAGCACAACTCGTGACGGCGATGTTGGGACGTGACGGTGAGAAGTTTCTTGGAGATATTGTTCATCGTAATCTTTTTGTCATTTCACTGGATGAAGACGGTACGTGGTACCGATTCCATCATCTTGTAGCGGATCTCTTCCGCCGTCTCGCACGTTTGCGGTATCCTCACGACATTGATGCCGTGCTCACACGAGCTGGTGTTTGGAGCGCGCGGCGTGGATACACAGACCTGGCCGTGCAGTGTGCACGTGAAGCATCGGTGTTGTCATCCAGATGCGAAATCATTGCTGAAACATGGGTGGATGACCTTGATGATGCTGATGCCTCGTATGTCACAAATTTTCTTTTGGACCTCGACGCAGAACATCGCACATCCGACATACGGCTCCTTATCATGAGCTTGTCGATGTCATCCAACATTCTGCGGTTTGACCTCGTTCCCGAATACATCAGTCAACTTGAGACCGTGCTTCAAGGTGACGTAGACCCGGCTATGCGCGCCATGGCGATGGGGACCATTTGTCATGCGCGAGCTGTTGAAGAAACCGGTTTTCGCGACTATGACCGCGATCTTATGTTTATGGCCGAGAGTGTATCGTGGTATCAAAGTATATCGGCTGACGATGCTCAACGAGCAAATATTCCGCAGGAGGCAATCTCTGTTTCTATCACGAACAATCAGATCAATACAATTCGAACGCTAACAGGTTCATTGAGAATCAATGAGGCCTTGGCGCGTATTGATCGACTGCGTTCGACGGAGTGGGACAGATTGGATACCGTGTTCAGAGCAATCATTGAACAGGATACGATGCGCTGTCACGCACTAGCAGGGCGAGGTTTTCGTGCGTTGGAGGCTCGTGATCGTATCCGAGATATTGAGAGGACAGGAAAACTCGTTATGTCTGTTCCGCATGAATTAGACTATAACACCCTGTGCGCTCGGATTGCTTTTGACCTTGCCAATATTGAGGAGACCGAAGGTGCACTCGGAGATATTGCAGCGCTTGTAGAACGGAAACCTGGTCTCGTCCGAGCACGCTTGTTTAATGCCTTCCAGATTGAGTGTCGGCTTGCTATACATCTTGGAGATGCTGACCGTGCACGTCGTGCGTCTGCCGACATGTTAGCCCTTGATATGCCAGCTCTGGCGGAGATGTATACAGAGCTTGCTCGTCTCATGGAAGCGGCAACGGCCTATCGGTTCGGACCCCGCGCACTGGTAGATCGTTGGATGGATTGGGTAGAGTCAGATTTGCTGACGACGCGTAACGACAAGGCAACAAACCTGTTGGGACGTACCTATACATTGTTGTTCTGGTTCAGACTGAAGGCAGAACGAAATGAACTAGGTCCGTATCGGCACATTCTGCATGAGCTCTATGATGTGTTATTAGTCCAAAACCTGCCACGACTACGTCTTGAAGCCGACGATGTGTTCGCCTTGGAAGCGGAAGTAGCTGGCCGACTCAGCGAAGCAGAACGTGCACGTCAGACCATAGCCGAAGAGCGTCGTAGCCACGGCTGCATGTTACCACTCCTGACACCTCGTGACTACGTTGCGCCCGCAGCGTCGGCAATCGTGTCAGCACCAGCCGTGACCATTAACGAGTTGCGAACAAAAACACGAGAGTTAGGCCTTACATCGCGTGAAATTGACGCCCTGACATTATTAGCACGGGGATTTTCCAATCAACGTATCGCTGATGAACTCTACGTTTCCCTTGCTACAATTAAGACGCACCTCTACAATCTCTTCCAAAAACTCGACGTTCGAAGTCGTTCCGAGGCTATCCTGAAGGCAAAATCTATGGGACTCGTCTGACACATCAGATTCAACCCTTCGGTTGAGGTTCCTCATACTCGTTGGTCCTGAATTTTGCATCGTACGAAGAAGGTCACAGCGGCCAGATCGTACGGCAACAACGCAACCAATGAATTGAAGGACTGAAACCATGACGACTCAACGAAACCCCGAACGACCACCGAAACCCTCGGTCTGGATCAGACTCGGTCTGATCGCCCTGATGGCAATCTGTTTTGCCACGCCATCCTTTGCTCAGGCCTTTGAATTTGTAAAACCCGATGAAGGGTCCGACATTGAAATTGATACGGAAGTAACCTTTGGCTGGAATGATGTCAGCGGAGACATCCCAAAGGGCGAAGAGATTATGCTTTCGTCATCAACTGACGACGGTGAAACATGGGAACACGTGATGAACATTTCTCCCGGAGAAACGGAAGTCACAATTACGATTCCCATCATCTTCCCCCCGGATTCCAAGGTGATTTACCGACTATCCGTCACCGATAATGCGGGAGATGGTGAAGAAATCAAGCCCGGCGAACGATCCTTTACAACGCGCCTTATCTGCAAGGATCCTGCCTATCTCGGCGGCGTCGAAGAGTACATTATCTGTCGCGGTGAAGCAATTACCCCACGCCTTGACATTCGTGCTCGCAAGCCAACGTTTATCTGGTACCACAATGGTACAGAGATTGCGCGCGGTGAGGATCCGAGTTTTGAGATCGTGATGAATGGTGCGGAAAATGAAGGACGTTATGCCGTTCGAATTGTGGAGTGGTGTGGTAACACAACGGACATGCTTGCTTTTGCCCAGGTTCGTGAGCGTAAGCCAGTTGCTATTACGCAGCAGCCCGTAGCCCCTTCTGCGCCCCTTTGCACCAATACCGACCACACGATCTCGGTAATTGCTGCAGGTGACGACCTCTCGTATCAGTGGTATCACAACAATCTGCCAATCGCTGGAGCAACGCAGCCAACATACGTTATCACAAATGTTCGTCCTATAAATGCAGGAGACTATCGTGTGGTGATTGCAGGTGCTTGCCGCTCAGAAGAAGTCTCGGAAACAATTACGATCGACATCACGGAACAGCCGATCATCGTTGCTGCACCAAGCAACAACACTGTTTGCGCTGGTGCATCTGCAACCTTCGAAGTAAGTGCCGTAGGCGGACGCCTTGCTTATCAGTGGCGCTTTAACGGAGTTGACATTGAAGGGGCAAATGGGGCACAGTTTACGATCGCAGAAGTAACGGATGCTGATACCGGAACGTATGACGTCGTCGTAACAAATACTGCAGCACCAGAAGGTTCTAACTGCATTGTCGTTGTGCAGGCTCCGTCTGCCAAACTCAACATCGCTTCGGCTCCCGTTATTGTTGCTCAGCCACGCAACCGCGAAGTATGTAAGGGCTCGTCGCTCGACGTGTCGATCCTTGCTGCTGGCGTTGGACTTCAGTATCAGTGGTATCGTAACGACTACCGACTTGATGGTCAGACATCGAATGTCCTGTCTATTCAGAACGTTAAACTTTCGGACGCTGGAACATATACCGTCGAGGTTACAAATGCCTGCGGCCAGACAACAACATCAACGGGATTCGTGGTAAGTGTAATCTCCAAGCCTGTCATCATTGTCCAGCCTCAGCCAGCACGTGTTGACGAAGGCGGACTCATCCGACTCACAGTGGATGCATCGGACGCTCGCGCGTATCAATGGAAGTTTAACGGCGTATCCATTGCTGGAGCTACGTCAGCAGTCTTCGAAAAGCAGAACGCAACTGAAGCAGATGCAGGATTCTATCATTGTATCGTGACAAATGCTTGTGGCCAGGCACTCACAACAACGGTGCGAATCATCGTTGGTGAAACGTCAGCTCAAGGTCCAGAACTTGCTCTTGCAGCCTCACGCCTCGACTATCAGCGTGTACCAGTTGGATATGCTCATCGTAAAGCAACTGGTTGGTTCTTTAAGAACACGGGTACACAGACGCTTGTTGTGAATTCTATCGACACGGCTGAGGCATTTGCGGCTGGTTTCCACTTCCCAGGCCTTGTATTCCCGTTCGAACTCGAGCCAGGAGAAAGCGCTGGACTTACGATTGAGTTCAATGCTGAAACACGTGACCGTAAAGAGGCAACCGTCACCATTTCCAGTAATTCCGTTCTTGGCAACATGACGGTAAATCTTGGCGCACAGGGACATCGTTTCTATCAGGCACAAGAAACGGCAGACTTCAGTGAAATTCGCACAGGTACAACAGCAGTTGTCTGTATCCCGGTTGTTGCTGATCAAGGTCGCGACGTAACAATCACAGGAATGCAGTCCACAAGTTCGGGTTCTTCTGCCTTCGCTATCGTGTCGGATCTGCCTCTCACGATTGAGGCTGGTGAACAAGGTGAGGTTTGTGTTGAGTTCCGTCCACTCACAACAGGTGACTACGACGTCAACGTGACCATCCTCTCGGAAAACGCGGGCAATCTTGATGCACGTCTCGTAGGTCGTGCAACGACGACAACGGGTGTTGATGAAGAACAATCGACGAACTACGTCATCACACCAAACCCAGCAACATCCGACTTCGTCATCGCAGGACTCAACAGCACGTCTACGGTGCGAATCATCTCACTCCAAGGCAATGTGCTTTCGACGACAACGGGCACAATGACAATTCCTGCAATCGATCATGCTGGTCGTCAGCTTGCAGCTGGGTCCTATCTCGTTGTTATCGAGAATGGCTCCCAGCGCGTGACACTTCCGCTGGTCATCCTTCCTTAAGACATCGGTCCCTCACCCTCATCGGGGCGCCTACGGTGGAGCGAATGCCTGCATTCGCTCCACTACAGCCCCCGAACTCTCCCGGTGAACTTCTCCCGGTGAACTTCTCCTGGTGAGCAGTAACCAAATCTAACTTCGGTCTCTCTCCCTCTCTCACATGCGGTTGTCGGTTCGGGAAGTGTTTCGCACTTCCCGAACGGCACCGTATGTTTCGTTCATGAACGATCACACATCAGAAGGCACCATGTCGCGCGACGCGCGGAACTACCGCATCACCGTACGGGCACGACTTACCGATGACTGGAGCCAGGCATTTGCGCCTCTGGTAGTTGAACGTACGGACGGTATGGAAACATTACTTGTTGGAGTGCTACCGGACCAATCGGCACTTCATGCCGTGTTTCGGTCGATACAGCGATACGGCTTAGATATCATTGCCGTGTCAAGTGAGGACGTACCATGACAAGGATGCTAGAAGTTAGGCGTTGATCTTCAGCTTCGGCTGAACGTTGACGATTCAGTGTCGAGTATTACACTTCGGATTCCAAGAAAAAAACAAGGGCTCGCCTGGTGATGGCGAGCCCTTGTCATATATGGGGGTGGGGAAGAGGGAGCTAGGTTATCGAACGATCGTCAGCGGAAGTGTTGTGCCATACTGTCCAGCTTGAATGCGGACGTAGTATGCTCCCGTTGCAAGTTCGGATGTACGCAGAGGTAAACGTTGCTCACCAGCGATTAGGTTCCCGATGGATGTCTGAGAGACAATCATACCTGCTGCGCTCGAAATCGTCACTGTCACGTTGGCGTCGGCCGGAAGAGAGAATGTGACGTCTGCAGAAGCAGATACTGGATTCGGAGCAATGCTGGCTGCTGGTAGTGGAGCTAGTTCTGCGACGTTGGCCGTTACTGGATTGATAACAAGCGTTTGGCCATCAGGCAAAACTGCAAGAAGGGCAAATGCAGGTCCGTCGTTATTTGCTCCTGGTACAAGAAATCCACTTGCAAGGACGGCGATTGCGCGATCTGACAGCGAAGTAAGATCCACATCAAAATTCGCAATAGCTGCATCACCAGCAGGTGCAACACCAAGTGTGTAGGCTGCAGCTGGGACACTCAGGTATGACGACCAGTCGCCGTAGGAAAGACCTTCGATGAGTCGTGTGGTTCCAGCTAGAATATCAACCTTTGGTGCATCTGTTGCACCGTGGAAGACGAGAATGTCAACATTTCCAGCAGCTCCAGCAGCGCCACGAACGTCACTAACCGGATAGATCGTAAAGCCGATTGGATCGGCATCGGCATCAGAGTTCGCCGCAAAATTGGCGGGATTCAAGACGCCGTTTGCAACTGCGATGTAACGACCCGCTGGTAGTTGAATGGGGAACGTTGCCAGGGCGTCGCCAACGGACGTGGACGTGCCTGGCGCAACAGCAACTGAGTAGGCTACGTTTGCATCAAACGGCAGGAATGGTGTTGCGGTGCGGAAGGCGAAGTTATCAAGCGCGAGTTGACCGTTAACGTAGATGTCAACTACAGCGGCTGCTGGATCTGCAGCATTGTGGACGATTTGAAGCTCAACACCTGGTGTGGACGTTGCAGGTGGCAAAGCAATCACATCACCATCCACGGTTACGGCAAAGAGTCCAAAGGCAGGACCGTCTTGATTCGCTGACGGACTCAGGAATCCGCTCGCCATGACGAAGATTGACTGCCCACCGAGTGCGCTCACGTCCGCTGTAAACGCTGCAATTGGATTGCCACCAGCTGGGGCTACACCAAGTGTGTACGAGGCAGCAGGAACGGTGAGTGTCGACGTAAACCCTCCGTAGGAAAGTCCCTCAACAATGCGATTGTTGCCAGCAAGAATATCAACCTTTGGAGCATCTGTTGCGCCATGGAATACGCGAATGTCAACAGAGCCTTCCGTGCCTGATGCCGGGCTCACATTGTCAGCTGCATACAGATTAAATCCAATTGCAGCTGCTGCTGGATCGGGATTGGCCGCAAAGGATGCTGGATTTAGCACACCATTTGCAACGGCAATGTAACGTCCATCGGCAGCCAACGTCACTGGTACTGTGGCTAGAACATCTGCCGCCGATTGACTCGAAGATGGGGCAACTCCAATTCTCAATTCAACTCCAGCGGGCACTTCGATAAAATCGGTTGCCGTGCGGAAGGCAAAATCATCAAGTGTAAGTGCGCCATTTACATAGACGTCTACGACTGATGCCATCGGATCAGCTGCGTTATGGACGACCTGGAGTCGTGCAGTCTGGGCCGATACTGTCATGGTGCAAGCAGCTGCTGCTGCAAGCAGAGACACGATACGTGCCATAGGTCAACCTCCGTGAATACAAAATGTGTGTGTGGAACGACACATTAACGCTTGAATCACGGAGAGCGTTCCCGAACGTCAAAAGGAATCTCTGAAAAGGTATCGGTGGTAAGGGGTCTAGTTATCGGAATGTACAATCGACAAACCGGCGTCACCCCGCGTAGGCCCGCGTCACCCCGCGTAGGCCTGCGTCACCCCGCATCACCTAGCGTAGGCCCGCGTCACCCAGCGTCCTCACAACTTCCGATGTACACTTGTGACGACTCCGAGGATCCGCACTTCATCGTGATCGCCAACAATAATGGGGGCATACTTGGGATTTTCGGCAATCAGCATGAGTCTGCCATCGACGTCATGGCCAAGACGTTTTACCGTGAGATCACCATTGAGCCAAGCAACAACGATGTTCCCATCGCGGGCTTCCATCCCAGCATCAATAACGAGCATATCGCCAGCATAAATTCGAGCACCTTCCATCGAGTCGCCGGTGGCGATGACACTATATGCATCTCGTGGATTCGGGATCCAGTATCGACCAAAATGGAGTTCGGTGCCCTCGTCTTCCGATACTGGTGCCGTACCACAAGGTGCAGCACCGAGGAAAAAACGTATGGACGTTGAATCGTCCGATGTGAGCTTGACGATCATGGTTCCCCCCACGACGTTTCTGATGTTATGATGGATTATCGCGTTACTGCCGCTGCGATGAGAGAGTCGGCATTGCGCTCGTTGTATTCTGACTCAAGGACAATGGCAGATGTCGATCCATTGCGGAAGACATGAATCGTTGGCAGATCCGTTATGGTAATCGTTGGCGCATATGGCTGTTTGTCCGCCTCAGAACGCATCGACCAGATCTCAATGTTGGCATCCGGGACTCCCGCTGCACGCAATGTCTTGACGATCTGCGGAAAGAGTCTCATGGTGCCACGGCATGAACATGCCGGTTTCACAAAAATGACAACCTTTTGGTCCTTTACATCAAATGAGGACTGGATGGACTCAACAGCTGATGTAGCCGGCGTATACACCGACATTTCCGCTGGAAACCATGCATAACCAGGCGAGGCCATGAGTGATGAAACTTCAACCTGCTGAGCCTCATATACAGGAGCTTCAGACGTCGTGCACGCTGCAGCAAACGCTGCAACGACGAGAGACATGGCGATGAAAACTGTCTTCATTGGTGTATTCTCCTTACCACTTCATGACGTTTACGTCATCAACATAAATCGTTTGTTTGTTTCGGAACAAGGACAAAACGATTGCCAAACCAACCGCAGCTTCAGCCGCTGCTACGGACATGATGAAGAAAACAAACATCTGGCCACCAATGTCACCGCTGTAGGCACTAAAGGCCACCAGCGATAGATTGACGGCGTTGAGCATAAGCTCAATCGACATGAAGATAATGATGGCATTTCTGCGTGTAAGTACACCCACCACACCCGTCACAAACAAGACGGCTGAAAGAATGAGGTACCAGTCAAGAGGAATTGTCGTAGGAAGCATGGTTGTTCTTACTTCATGTGTCGTTTAGCCAACACGACGGAACCGATGAGTGCTGCGAGCAGCAACAATGAAATGGCTTCGAACGGGAACAAGTACTGGGTGAAGAGACTTTGACCGATGGACTCCGTTGTGCCGATCTCTACAGCACGCGACGGCAGGGCATTCGCACCCGTTGGTTCGGCTACCGTTACGAGGATTATTTGAACGGCAAACACGGCACCAATCAGTGTGGCCAGGGTGCTTCGCAGGCCCCGATTCTCCGTCAACGCTTGCTCATTGCCAAGATTCAGAAGCATGATGACGAAGACAACGAGTACCATGATGGCACCGGCATAGACCAAGACCTGCACTGCCGCAACAAATTGCGCTTCAAGGGTCAGATACAGACCGGCCAGCATAAAGAAGTGGGCGACCAACGACATGGCCGACGAAACCGGATTCTTCCGCGTGACGGTACTCACGGCCGAGATAACGGCACCGAGGGCGAAGACGAGGAATAATAGGGGTTGTAGCTCCATGATGCGAATATACGCAGCGAAAGGCTAGCCCTCGAAGCGTTCCACAGTTCGTACACCCTTGATTTTTCGAAGCTTGTCGAAAACCTTGTCAAGGTGCGGTAAATCGCGGACGTAGACCGTGAGAATCCCCTCAAACATGCTGTCAAATGCGTCGATGTTCACGCCTCGAATGTTCGTCTTGTCAACCGATACAACGGCATGTGTTATGTCGTTCAGCATGCCTGGCCTGTCATCACCCGTAATCTTTACAGCCGCCAGAAAGTCTCCCGTCTGCTTTTTATTCCACTCCAGAGCGACAAGCCGTGGTCGGAGTTTATCCTGAAGTTCCGTTACGTTATGACAGCCAGCTCGGTGTACCTTAATACCGCTGCCGATGGTGACAATCCCAACAATCGAATCACCAGGTACTGGATTACAACACCGGGCATAGGAGAAGAGGATCTTCGCACTCGGTATGTTATCACCAACGATGTAAACGTGGTTTGATCCGTCACGGGCTTGCCGTGAGAACTCACCAAATCCAAAGGTTTCTTGTGGTTGTTGCGGTAAGGGGGCAGAGGGGGCCCCTTTGCCCCCTCCCATCGCTTCAACGATGAGCTCTCCTGCAGCCTCAGGTGTTAACGTTCCTGTGCCGATCGCTGCATAGAAGTCTGACCGACTTTCATACTTGATACTTGTGACGAGCTTTTCGAGTTCGTCTTCATTAATGTGGAGTCCGAGCTTTCGTGCGCGTTTCTCCCACAAATCCTTTCCTTCATGCACACGTTGACGCCGCTCGTCATTCAGAATACGGCGGATATGGGTCTTTGCCTTATGCGTAATGGCAATGCGTTCCCAATCTCGATTCGGCGATTGATTTCTCGAGGTGAGAATCTCAACTTGATCACCGGTCTGTAAACGATGGTCGAGTGGGACAATTCGTCCATTCACCTTTGCGCCAATACACCGGGCACCAACTTGAGAGTGAATGTCGAAGGCAAAGTCTATAGGGGTTGCGCCCTTTGGTAAGATGCGAAGATCACCCTTGGGAGTGAAAACGTAGATCTCATCTTGATAGAGGTTGAGCTTGAAGCTCTCCATGAGCTGTTCAGGGGCTTCATCACCGGCATTCTCAAAGATGTCCCGTACCCACGTTGCCCACTCTTCGAGATCTTTTGAGTCAATCCATGACGCCGTCGACCCACTAGCCGCCTTGTAGCGGAAGTGAGCGGCAACACCGCGTTCGGCAAAGTCATGCATTGCCCTCGTCCGAATCTGAACCTCAACACGTTTACCGTCCTGCGCAATCACCGTTGTGTGCAACGAGCGGTATCCGTTCTTTTTGGGAACGGAGATGTAGTTTTTAAACCGTTCTGGAACAGGTGTATAGATGCCACTTACGAGACCGTATGCAAGGAAACAGTCGTTGTCATCTTCAGTGTCCAGAATAAGCCGCACAGCAAACAAGTCGTAGAGCTCGTCGAGGGTCTTACCCTGAGTGACCATCTTCTTGTAGATGCTGTAGAGGTGTTTTGGGCGACCGTTAATCTCAAACCGCAGTCCATGATCACGGAGCTTTTCCGAAATGGGTTTTGAGAACCGTTCGATAAAGTCCTGACGTTCTTCGCGTGTGAGATTGAGTTGTCGTTTGATATCATCGTAGGCACTCTTGTTGAGCACCTTAAATGACAGATCCTCAAGTTCCCATTTGATGTTACCTAGGCCAAAACGGTGTGCAAATGGAGCATAGATCTCCATCGTTTCACGAGCTAACCGTTCCTGACGCGCCTGTGGCAAGACGTCAATCGTCCGCATGTTATGCAGACGATCAGCAAACTTGATAAGGATAACGCGGACGTCGTTAACGAGACTGAGCAGGAGTTTTCGATAGGTTTCTGCCTGCGTGATCTCTCGACTCTTAAAGACGTCACTGATCTTTGTGGCACCGTCGACGATATCGGAAACTTCCTGACCAAACTCTTCGCGAATGTCCTTGAGCGAATACTCGGTGTCTTCTACGACGTCATGAAGGAGTGCTGCAACAACACTTACGTCATCAAGAGGGATCTCTCGGATTACAATGAGTGCTACTTGCAGAGGGTGGGTGTAATACGGCTCACCAGATGTTCGGACGTCCTTTTTATGCGCCTCAACACAGAACCGAAACGCACGGGTAACGAGGTCTTCGTTGTATCGCGATAGGTTGGCACGACATTCTCGGAGAAGGATGTTGAGATCTGCATCAACATCCTTCCCGAAGTTATGCCGCTCAGCATTTGTAATAGCGGACCGACGAGTCGTCGTTCGTGCCATGGAGAGTGTTAGTTCCGAATGATGGTGACGTAGTCAGTGCGTGTCGCAGATGTGGCAATGACAAAGTAGGTTCCGACCGCCAGTTTTGTGCCGTCAATCGACACATCGAGGGATTCCTGAACGGGGCCATTGTAGAGTGTGGTCACTCGTTGGCCATTTGATGCAAACAAAGCAAGAGTGACATTATCCGAAGTAGTTCCCGAATATCGAACGGTTGTTCGCTCAGAAAATGGCATCAGTCCCGCTACACGTAGGCGCGAAGATGTGGATGGTGTGTTGTGCACGGATGTTGTTGTATCTGGATCTTCTGTTGGTGCTTTTGACGTAGCCTCAAGCCACTCAAGTGTTCGATCGTAAATCGTTGTCCGTTGACTGCCGTCCGAAAAACGTGCTGCGTTTATGCCGAAAATGGCTGCACGTGTTGAAGCATTCGCTTCATATCGAACCAAGGCGGCACGATTATTATCGGTGCTGATCGAAACCGTGGCAGATGATGATGCCGATTCGAATGTCATGTTCGGAACAACAAGTCCACCACGATGATGGTCCAAGCGGGGGAGCTGACAGTCGATGATATCGAGTCCATCACCAATTGGATCTCCCTGTGTCCCACGAAGAACACGTTGGCCGTTCTCTGGAGACTTTCGCTGTGGTCCAAGAATGCTAACGCCAAACAGGCCAAAGAAACGTGGTGCCAGCGGCAGATCAGTACGAAGGAAAAAAGGATCATCTCCTACGGCAAGGATTTCTACTTCACGGCGTTGCATCGACTGCATGATGGCATCGTCAACAAGGTCTATGTCACCAAACGATCCGACGTTCCAAACAACGGTGGCAAGGTCGGGAAGTGAGTCTACAATCCTGCGGAAGTTGTCACTCGATACAAAAACGTATCCGTCGCGTCCCGTGCTTGTTATCACTTCATTGATCGACGTGACTTCCATAGGTGCATCTTCAACAACGAACCGACGGCCGTCTTTTTTGAAGAGCAACATCGATGTTGTTAAACCTGTCGTTACGTCATCCGACGGCGATATGCGTGCCGTTAGATGGGAAGGTGCGGCGTTTGTATCTCCTGAAACGTTGATCACGATTGTCGCCGATGCTCCAGCATCCAGCGTTATTGTCGTCTCAGACAGTTGAGCGTTCCAAGCATTTGGAACATCAAGCGAAATCGTGTACGACCGAGCCGTCGTACCATTGTTCGTGTACGTTAACGACGCTTGTACCGTGTCGCGTCGCCACACCGGGATCACATCCCGTTGAGCACGTAGGTCATCTGCACCAGCCGGTTCAAGGACACCAACCGTTGATGCGCCACGATCGGCAAACCAGATCTTTCCGTCTGGCCCAACAACAATGCCGGATAACGATGTTGCGTTTGTCGTAAACTCGTCAACCTTCGATACGGAATTGTCATTGTTGATACGGAAACGGAACACCTTTCCTGTGGAACGATCACCGACGAGCAGATACCTTCCAACAATCTCAATACCGACCGGCTCTCCAATACCATCAGCGATTGCAGTTTCAACAGCCGCACCGGTAACCTTTGTAAACTCTGTCAGGTATTCCATGCTTGGTGGCGGCGGCTCCAAAGCTTCAACAGGATTCCCGCTACGTGTGTTCAGGCGCATCACACGATTCGCACCTGGATCGACGAAGTACAACCAAGCAGTTTCGCGATCCATGACAGCATGGGCATCACGATCCAGCGGTGCTGGTGATATACTCACGTCAGCATAACGACGGATGATTCCGTCGCGGTGATCGGTTCCACCAACCTCATGTGGATCCTGATAGTCGTACCGAGTAACGTCTTTGTACCGATTGTCAACTACCCAGAACACATTATCACGATCGTGTGCGATGCCTAGCCCGTATGGACTTTGATGTAACATGTCCAGGTGGCTCGCTAGGTACTGATTATCGTCCTGATATCGGGCAGCAAAAATTGCCGTGTCCGACGACCATAGAGTTGGACCCATAAAGAGATACTCACGATCACCATTTCCTGGTTCACCACGTTGTGATGTAGCAAACGTGCCTACATCGGAGAAGGCAATACCCGTTGTTCTCCACATGAAGTGTGAAGCGGCGGCATCTTTCCGATTGGTGATGTTTTGTGTCGGGCGGCCCGCCTCATGGATGATAGACATTGCGTGGCCGACGTCGTCTGTATTCACAACCCAGAGATCTCGGGGATGAAGAACAGACGTCGCGAAGTCAAGATCACGAGGTTCACGAATGCCATCATTTGGACCAGCCACGATGCGAACGGTCGTAGTTGCAGGTGAATAGGAGGCAAGTGTTTTGGTAAGGGGTGCAGGGGGCTGATCGTCAAGTGCAACAAGACCCATTGGCTTGGCTGGCCCCTTTTGCCCCTTAACAGCCTCAGCAACGAGTCGTTCAACATCCATATACGGTTCGTCGGTAAGCGCGCTGAACACAACCTTCCCATCAACAACGACGATCGTCGCGTGCAGGTCGCGAGTAACTGGACCATTTTCTTGGACAGCCTCGATTGCCTTGGCAGCCGCGTTGTTGACATCTGAGACAATCGTGATGACGTCGGGGCGCAGGTTCTTCTGCTTCACCAGGGCGGCATTCCGGCGGGCATCATCATCACTAAAGGCGACAACGGAAATACCGTTCATTCGTAGGGCGTCGGCATACGTATTTAAATACGCCAGCTGTTCTACGCAGTGGGAACACGTATAGCCGAGATACCGAACATAGATCGTCGCCCGAGGTCCGACAGGTGCAAGGTCCGTAATAACCGACGGCACAGAACCGCCCAGAGCGGGACCTCCTGGTCGAAGACGGATGGAACCGTGATCTTCGGCGGGTAGGGGAAGCGAAAGGCAGACCGTTGTGCAGACGGCTAAGAACGACTTGATCATGACGTTACCTGGAAGTGAAAGGGAGGGTTCTGAAGACAGACTCCTGAACCACAGGTGTAAGTTACACCACGGATCTAAAACGAAATCACCGGGTTACCATGTAACCCGGTGATTTGAAAGGGGTAATTCAAAAACGAAATCACCGGGTTACCACGTAACCCGGTGAATTGGGAGGGGAATGAAGCCCAGTGACTGGAGATTCACCGGGAGAGATTACGCAGCGTACTTCGGTTCGGGTGTCTGAAGCAAGGCGTCAAACTCCGGTTCCGGGATAAATGGCCCGGCGGCAGCGAGTACGGCGTGTAAGAATGGTTCGGGAGCATTGGCACGCATTCCCTGAACAATGTGCTGACGTTCTGGTTGGCTCAACCCTGGAAGGATAAATCGCATCATGAGAATCATGTCGTCCGGACCATGCGATTGCATGATTCGTGGAAGTTGAGCCATAAGTTCTTCATCAGAAAAGTTGTCCCATAGAAGTTGTTGTGTTACCGTCTCCTCATAACCCATGTGTTCGAGGTGTTCGGCAATGAGGGCGTTTATACCTTCCAGAAGGTTGCGGCCTTGTGCAACAAGAGACTCATCTCGTTGTGCTGCAGCCTTCATCGAAGAGACGAGCTCGTTGAGTTTGAGGTGAACGAGTTCAAGTTCTTCATGATCATGTGTGTCATGGTGTGTTGCACCTGGAACTCGCAGCTCAAGGTCGGCAAGAACAACGTTGTTTTCGATGTCTGCATGAAGTTCCAGGACACGTAACAGGTCCGCCGTCAGATCGAGAACAGGTATCACGGTTGAAGGTCGTGACCAGTCAGTCTGGCCAAGAGCGACCATCACTTCAGCAAAACCACGGCGAATGCCCTTATGCGGTGTGTCGTAGACGCGAAAACGTTCCATGTGTTAGTACTCCGGACTGTAGTGCCAATCAAGGCTTGAAGTGGAAGAATTGTTCAATTGTTTGGATGCCACAGCAGGTTTTTTTGCGAGATAGGCGTACAGTGCATCAACTTCTTCGGACGTCATGGCCGAAAACGCCGTCCATGGCATAAACTCGGGGTTGATGTTTTTACCCTCAGGTGTACGTCCGGTTTTGAGCATCGCAGCAAATGCTTCAGGCGAATAGGAGGCCATACGACCCGTTGGACGGATATCAGCTGCAGGTGGGAATTCTGGTGGCATTCCAGGAATTGGTCCGCCGGCTAGGTCAGGCATATGGCAACCCGTACACGTTTCTGCGATGTACTTACCGAGCTGCGCAACGTCTTTGGGACTTTCTCGTGGAGCACGTTTTGCGTGATCTACGATCTCTGCGTGAATCAGGTTGTCGAGTTTGCCAAAGGCATACAACGTCTTCATGAGTGGGCCCATTGACGGACGCGGCATGGTGCGGGAAACCTGTGGCTGGGATGTGATGTAGGCGATGATTTTGCCGAGCTCTTCGTCCGACATGCCCGAATAGTCTTTTGACGGCATGATGACGAGTGGCATTCCATCGGGTCCGATTCCATGTCGAATGGCTCGATCGAAGTCTCGAGGCATAAACGAGGCCGTTCGCGATCCTTCACCACCGCTAATGTTGACGCCTGAGAACGTTCCAACAAGAAATCCGGCGTCCATCACCTTTTTGCCGCCAAGGTCCGAGGCGTGACAGTCGGCACAGCCGCGTATCGTATAAAGTCGTTGCCCTTCGACGATTGTAGCAGAATCTGTTGGCACGACAACATCAACACCAGCGACGTTATATGTCTGCGACACTCCGTGCTCAAATGCGATGATGCCGGCTACCACTGCAACCAAGGCGAAGGTTACAAGACCTCCAGCTGACCAGGCAGCAAATCGTAATACTTTCCGAACCACGATGTTTTTCCTCTCTGTGATGTGAACAGGGAGCAGATACGTCGTCGTCCCGACCTTGGGTTCTCAACCAAAAGGTTGAATTGATGGAAAGCAGACCCTCTGTGCGGTGTGCGGGGGCCGTAGACATCACGAGATGCTTAGATTTACATGTGCGGCACTACTGCTCGCAAGCCAACAAACAACCATGCAGATGTTTTTACACCAAGGAAACACAACTATGAAAACTTTTTTTGCTAGTCTACTGCTCGGATCCTCATTACTGGCTGCCTGTGGCGGAGAAGCCGAACAGGCTTTGGAACAGGTAAAGAATTATCAATCGATTGCAGAATCGGCAAATGAGGCACAACAAAGCCAGGATGCTATTCAGCGTCGACGTGAAGAGCGGCGTGCCGCAGGTGACACACTGGCAATGCCAACGGACAAGTTAGCTGCCTTTCTTCCGGCGTCACTCGATGGCTATGTAGCAGGGGAAGCGGAGACGAGCACAACTGAGATACCTGGCATGTCAATGGCACAGGCACGTCGTACCTATACGGCTACTGACGGAAACACGGTAACCATTACGCTGACCGATTGGAATTCCAGTGAAGCAGGCTGGGCGGGTGTGTTCGCCGTATTTGCACTCAAGATGAGTGTTGACAATGCAAACGAAACGTGGTCGACGTTTCAGGATGGTGACTTTATCGCTGGACATCAACGATTTGACAAGCAGTCAAAATCAAGTAGTGTTCAGTACGGACTTGGTGGACGCTTCCATCTTGAGATAGCTGCAACCAATAAGCCCGTTGACTTTGTCAAGGCGACAGCGAACAAAATGGATTTGAAGAAACTTGCCGCAATGTAAACTGGCAACGTCTCGTCGCGGTACTCAACAGGATTACATTCGATCGACGGCGTAAAACACTTGTGTTGGTTCGTCAGCGCGAATGCCGATGGTAATAGCAAACTTTCCATCGGCACAGTACAGCGTATACGATGCAGTGCCGTCCTCGTCAAGATCAATCGTTGCGCCAGCTGCGAGCAAGTTCTGCTGAAGTTGACGAAACGTCGATCGTGCTGAACGTGAATCTTTGCATACAACAACAGTTGCTGCTGCCATGAAGCGGTTACGAACATCAAAGACAAACTCAATCGGCGTTGATTGAATTGGATCCTTCACACGGATGGCAAAAGTGGCCGTTAATGGATCACCAATTCGTTCAGCGCCGATAGCTCCGCGACGGGCGATTGAGTCGAGAAGAACTTCGGCCTTCGTTCCCCATGGCGCTACGATTTCCGTGCAAGGCACCCACGTCGTTGGATTCCAGAGTGTTTCCGTCGACTGAGAAAACGTAGATGACGTGGTGAAGAGCAGAGCTGCCAGTACGGTCAGGGTGGAAATGGCGTGTCGTGCAGTCATCAAGATTGAGTGTTGATTTTTCCGTGTTGGAACAACAATCATTGTTATCTCCAACCACAGAACCTGCAACAAAATTCCGGAACATTACCGTAGTCCAGTGTACGTAAAAACTCGGCAAATCAGAATTGACGCAAAATCCCGTACGTAGGTCAGGATCGTACACTCATCGTCCGCCATGCACCTTGACGGAACCTGTAAATGAGTATGACACAGATTGTAGCTGAGTATGGTATGATCCATTTCCATGCATCAACAACGGCGTCCGGACCACTCACCAGAGTTGACGGAAGTACCATGATAGGCCATGGGAGGATTGCCGCTATGGCTGATACAAACACCGTATCTCCAGCGCCCTTGAGCGCAAAGGACACGTTGAGGTATACGCTGTCAAACAGAGTAAAGATGGCTACGCAGGCCAGGAGTTGTGGAGCAAGATGTTGTACCGATTGCCATAAGAGAGGATCCTTGTCATTCTGAAATGCTAGCAGGTATACGTCAGGGATCACAACAAAACTGAGGGCCACACAGGCCATATAGGCAAGTGAAATACGAACACCTGACCATGTATCGCGTGCAGCTTCGTCCGGGTTTCCCTCACCGATGTGCTGTCCGACAAGGGTCATCACAGCTTGCGCAATGCCCATAGCCGGCAGAACGGAGAGCATCATCACAGTAACAGCTATACTGCTTGCCGCCAACGAAGCAGCCCCATTGGGGAGTCTGCCCATGTAGATTAAGAAGACGGTAAAGGCAATTCCCTCAAGTGCCCACTGGAGACCGCTCGGCAGGCCATACCTGAGAAACTGTTTCATAACGGCAAAGTTTGGTCGCCATGATCCGAATACGGCATACCTAGCGGAATCGCGATCGTACCGCAGAAGGAAAAATCCAACGATTACTGAACCAAATCCAGCGAGCCCCGTTGCAAGGCCAGCGCCCGCAGCACCCATTTCCGGAAATCCGCCGTTACCAAAGATGAGGAGGTAGTCGAGCACGGCATTCAATAAGAGTCCAACTCCATTCAATATCATCACTCGTTCTGTCCGGCCAAGGCCGATAAAGTAACCACTGATTGCAGCAACAATGGCTGTCGGCAAGGCAGAGGTCGTCAGAGCATTGAAATATTCGATTTCAAGTTGAAGTACGCCAAGCTCATGACCAATCATTCGAAAAAATGGCTCAGCGAGGGGAATGAAGCCGAAGAACAGCAACCCGCCGACAATGGAAACGAGGATGGACTGACGGAGTGTAGGTCCGATGTGGTCATACTCTTCAGCTCCGTAGTACTGCGCTACAAAGGTTGTTACATAGGATGCCGTGCCCTGTAGTAGAGCCATAGGTACCCAGAACACTCCCATAACTGCCATAGCAGCACCCAGCGCTTCAGTAGAATATTGACCGAGAAAAGCCCGGTCGATAAACAACTGCAGGTTCCAGAAGCTGTTAGAAATAATGAGCGGCCAGGCGAGCGAGAGGATTCGTCGCCAACGTTGTTGTGCAGGTTGCGTCATAACGAGACCGAAAACAAAAAATGGCAGTGACGTGTTGAAGTGTCTCTGCCATTATGTCGGTGAATAACCGTATCTGTCGGGGTGGTGGGATTCGAACTCACGACCCCCTGCTCCCAAAGCAGGGTGACTCGTTGTGTAAGTGCTTGCTAAACAGTTGTTTAGCATTCACACGTGAGTCATTGGTGAGTTCATGGCTATCCTGACAACAGGACTTCGGCGAAAATACAACGGTTCAAGCTCAGAAGCTAGCCAGCTTTCCGAGCCGACGGGCCAGTACCTGGAAGCCGAGACGTGGTGCGTGAACGTTGGCGGGTATGGAACGACCGATTACTGGCATCTCGGTGTGTGCAACGTCCACTATCTGGCCAATAAACAAGCCAATCCGAACTATCCTGCCTCCGCCGCTGTCCGAAAGTTCTCACCGCACCTGTACGAGTCTTACCGAATTGAGGTGGTCCGTGAGATACTACGATCGTATGTCATTAACGCAGAGAAGGGCAACTGCCCTGAATACGACGTCGTAGCGAATCGTGAGACCGTGATTGCCTTCATGAAGCGTGCGTATCCACAGTGGTCGGAGAAGCTGATCCGCGTGGTTCTGTACTGGATGGCAAAGTGTTATGAAGCTGGCACGTTATCGCCACTCATTATCCGGCCGCGAACGTTGCAAACGAAGGACGTCAACACCCAATCGCCGGAAGCGCAGAAGCACTCCGAGGAAGTGAATCGTCGCCAGGATAACTCGCGTCAAAACGCTGGCGGCACTTCCCTTGACATTAGCTCAATAGTAAAGTGGGGAGGTATCGGCCTAGTCGTCGTCGCTGGTGCTTATGCTCTCGGTAAAGTAACAAATCTGTTTGCTGAATTTAAGGGTGGACGCTGATGGAAATGCCAGCAATGGACATTATCGGTGTGTTTGTGGGGATGCTGACGCTTGTCAATGCGATCTGGATCTTCGTCATGAGGTCTGTGTATCGTGAGATCCATTCTCTGCGTGCAGAAATCAAAGAACTACGTGAAGCCCTTGTATATCCACGTGCTTTCAACAAAGCCGGACGCGTATCATGAAGGTCCGGCGTCACCAATATCCTGACGGAGATCCGCAGATCATCGGCACTGTCGATGATCACATGATCCGTTTGGCAAACCGTGACGCAAAGAACCCGAAGATCAAGGCCATCGTCAAACGTCTGAAATCGAAATCGAAGACGACCGAAGGTTTTATCCACGAGTGCTTCAAACTCGTTGTTCGTGAGATTGAATATCGCACGGATGAATATCAGGGCGAAAAGGTTGAAGTAGTCGTTGCGCCAATTCACACTCTTGCTGGTGATAGAAAATTTGGTGACTGTGACTGTATGGTGACGGCTTTGTGCTGTTTGTTGATTGCTGGTGGCGTCAAGTGTGGCATACGGATCGTCGCGTGGAAGCCGGAATCAAAGAAACGGTTCACACATGTCTACGCGCTTGCCTACGATCCAGGACTAGACATCACAATTCCGATGGATCCAACAGCCGGTAACCGTGGATACGGTTGGGAAGTCGGCCGCCGCTATCGTGAAAGGACCTTCACGGCGCATGGCTGAGATCATCACACTGGAATCGTCGCTCGAAACGAGTGTGCAGCAGTCACGACTGCCGCACTGGACGGCCTTGCAGGATCCGCGTGTCGCCGCTGATATCGTCGAACGAGATTGGCCTGGTGCTGACACGATGCGTGGAATTGCGATGGGTCGCACGGAAACAACAGACATGTCCTTTATGGGCATGTTCCGTGACAACGTCGGCAACACCATCCTCATTCTCACGGAATCGACGCAGACATACAAGATCGTCGCGGAAAAACAACTCTGGGGACCGTCGCCAACATTCTTTAGAATTCAGCGGCCATACGGATCAGGTTGGGGATTCAAAGCCGTACCGTTTTTGTCGAACACGGAAGAACGTGCTGGTGCTCAACACATTGAGCGGGGAACGGGCACACCAGGATACCGTGAACAGAACGGTATCCGCTACTCGAACTTCTATGATCTGTTCAGGAAAATTGAAGAACGTCAGATTGAGCTTGGTGTCGTCGTTTGTGTGTTAGTCGGTGAACCCACGACACTCATTGATGAGCTGGCGAAACTGGTTCTCGGTGCGGCCATACTCGCGGTCAAGATGTTCGGTAGTTCGTTCGGAATCTCACCGTCCGTCGTTGATTCATTGTCACCGATCCTTACAAACATTGTTGACCGCAAGCCAGTCACGATTCGCAGCATTGCGGCCGTCAGTCAGTTGATTTCACCTGTCAGCATTCGGCCATTCATCGACGATGCGACAGCCGTGTATGAAGCCGTTGATCGCGGTGACTATGTCTATGCTGCTCAAAAACTCGGTATCGACAATGTTTCTATTGTCAGAGACATTCAGACGTATACCTCTGATATAGTAGCCTTTTCAAAGAATCCAATTCCGTCGGTTGCCAAGACAACGCAGGCCTTTGCGAACCTTGATACCATCAATCGTCTGCGTAATCAGTTGCGCAGTGGTTCCGTCCTTGATGCGATCATTGATGAAGGATCCATAACGCGTGTACCAGTCGTGCAGAACGTTCTAGCAACGATCCAATCTGGTGCATTCGTAGGAACACTGCCGAACATCTCTGATCTCGTCTCCACGGCACTGAACGGTACGAGCGACGTCCTTGATGGTGTGTCGTTACGTGGTCTTATCGAGATGGGTATGGGTCAGCGACCGCGTCCGGACGACCTGGCTGATCTGACATTGCGCTCTCTTGTGAACAAGGCAATATCCGAGGCACGGTCCGGTGCGAAGATATTCTTCCTGCCAGAGTCGATTCCGCACGCTCTACGTGAGCTCTGGGCAGATGAAATCGCACGACAGACAGGTATAACGGTTGCATCGGCGTCACTTTCATCTCGCCGAAAGGAGTGGTACTAATGAGTTGTATGCTAACAACGACGTCACGTTCACATGACTATGGCTGTGGATGCCGTGACCAGCAGCCTCATGGTGGGTTTGGACCTGCGGGAGGATTTCCAGGTTGGCCGATCAATCTAAACATCAACAACAATGCGAATCCCTTCATGGGTAGTTACGCTCCACACATGGAGCCCGTCGTGAACACACCGCCGATCGTGATTGCCCCCCAGCAACAGCAACAAGCCGTAGCACCGCCACAGAACGTAATTGGTCGTGGACGTACAACGGTCGTTGAAGCTCCTACCGTCACAAAACGGGAGACGGAAATCGTCCGCTTGCAACCGCAAATCTTCCGTGAGGAACCTACACGACGCATCGAGCGCGAGGATCCACAAGTGTTCATTCGTCCACCGGCAAACGTTAAAAAATTCCAGTTCAGAAAACACAACGTGCCAACTTGGTACTAAGGAATCACTATGAACCTCATTCTTGGCCGAGGCCGCCACACAGGCCTTCATGATGGACTCGCATCCGTTACTCCACTCGGTGGTATCGCTGGATCGACACCGACAGACACGACAGCGAGTGGCGGGCAAATCCGTACTGAACGTACGAGCGACCAGTCGCGCGAATTGAGCACGACAGGAGCCGCTTGTCCGTGTCGAATCGACACACGGCGTACAACGAAATACCTCGTAGATCAGCCGGTGCCAGGTTCAACTCCAGTGATCGCCGAAGAGCGCAAGTGGGTGTGCGAAGAGCCTGCCGACAAATCCGTTCGCATCCTCTGCGACGAAACAAACCAGGCACTTGCTCAGGGCAGGCAGACAGCCGGACCAACATCCGGACCGTCGGCCGCACTGAATGACCGCCTCATGTCACGCTGTGGTGGACTCTCATCGGCTATGGATGCTGGTGGCGGGAATCCGTTCTCTGGCACGGTCTCCTACGGCACGACGCAGGAGCCAAAGACAAACTGGGGCCTCATTCTCGGCATTGGAGCAGCCGCTCTCGTTGGTGGCTTTGCAATTGCCAAAACGATGAAGTAAACATTGCAATCAACAAAAAAAACACGGAGAAACGACATGGGATATTCACTGGTGGGCAACGCGAAGAAGGTCTTCGGCGTTGGTACAGGCAAATCACTTCTTTGGGGTGTCTTGGGAGCTGCGACATATCTGGCAGTACCAACGTTCGCTAAGGTGAACGGCACGCCTGGAGCACTCACGGGACTCGGTTCAGGTATCGTGTTAGCGGTACTCACCGGCAAGCCGGAAGTCGCCGTTGGTGCAGCAATCACAACGGCTGTACACGCCACGTACATCTATCTGAATCCTAAACTGTTTGCAAAAACAGGCACAACCATTTTCGCCTGGTCCGAGGATTCGTACACAGCAGCACCAACAACTGCAACCGCAGTTCCTGACGGTGGCGGTGTGAACGATGCCGTTCCAGTTCAGCTGCCATCTGGTCGGCAAGTACTGGCATATCCAGGTGATCAAATGAACGACATCCCGCGCATTGGTGCCGGAAGGACCGAGCAGCTACAAGAGTTGCTTGTGACAGGTCCACAACGCGAAACAGTGCGTATTGCTCTGTAAGGCATCGACAAACAACGTAACCAATCAACCAACAACACCCAGGATAACATCATGACAATCGAACTCAACGCAGATACGCTTCGTCGGCTCAAGTTGGACCCGAACTTTGATTACCAGTACGAGCCGATCACCGTCACTCGAATCATTCCGATTCGTCGGAGCATGCAGACGAAATCGAGCTACAGTCTGTTTTTGCGTTCTACGGACAATGGCAACCAGGCCATGTTGAGTCAGGAGTTCCCGAACGACAACGCTTACATCTTTTCCCGCATCTCGGCGACAACGAATGCGCAGTTCAATGCGGTCGGTACTGCCAGTTCGCAGCAGATCCAGGACTATTTCCGTCGTCAGAGCCGCGTAGTGTTCTACGAAGGCAACACGGAACTCTTTTCGGCAAATCTGTACGAATACGGTGACGTACGCTCGTATTACGACGATTCTCAGCTGATCGTCACGCCGCGTGAAGGTGATGACATGATCGCGTTATCAACGCCACTCTTTGTCGGTGTGCGTGATCAGTTCCGTGGTGAGTTCTTTACGCCGAAAACGTTGCTCACAACGACTAATCCAGCTGGCAACATGCCATACCTGGATCAAGTCGACGATGCGAACAACACCGACTACTTCACGCTCTTGAATCTGCGTATGCGCGGTGTAAAGGTCATCGCGCAGCCACGATAATCGATCATCGAAATCAACTCCCACAACCGGACGCCGGAGGACCACAACTCTCCGAATGAGGCGGTTCTCCGGCATGACCGGAACCATACAGGATAAAAGACATGATCGACAAACTTTCAGAGATCATTCCGCTCACTGCGACGATCAAGACAGCCGGTGGAACAGCTGAAGCTACTCTTGAGATGACAGGCCAGTTTGCGGAAGTCGAGTTTCGGTTCTCAGCAGTCGCCGACAACAAGCGCGTTACAGCTGACGACACAGACCGCTCCGAGGTGAACGTCAGTATCAAGGACAATTTCAACGTGTCGTATATCCGTAATCCAGCGCCGCTGGACGTGATTAACGACTACTTCAGCCTTGAGAATGCCAAGCCATTTTACGTCGGAAATGGCAAAATGACGTTCACGTTCAAGCACGACAATGGGTCATCATCGGCATTACGTGATGACATCAACGTGCCGATCACAATCACGGCAACCTGCTTCATCAACTACTTGACAGAACCAGAGTTTAATCAGCGACGTGCACGGTTGGCCGGCTCTAAGGTATGATCGACAAGCAACCACCTACGATTTGTGATCTCATTGAACGGCTAGACCGTGTCAGTGAGAAACTCGATCGCGTCTCTGACAGCGTCATGGAGGCGGCACGTCTGTACGTGGAGAGTGAGCGGTGGTCTGAGACAGCACTTGGCATCTGGATTTCAACAACAGATACCGCGAAAGAGTTTAATCCTGCGCACGTCGCTAACTCACCCTTTGGATTTGCTACTGAACTTGCTCGGACAGGTCAAGCAAGTGCGGCACCAGGTACTGAATCTCGTCAGCCGGATCCGTACACGATTGAGCTCTTGCCTGTTGCTGATCTGGATCCTGTCTATGCTGCTGATCGTGTGAAGCTCAAGCGCACGTTCTTTTGTGCGTTCGATCCAACGTTAAATCCTGCCGGTGCTGGACAGAATGCAACGGCGATTGCAGAAATCATCGCCTCCAAAGGTGGAGATCGTGCCTTGCTGCAGTCCGATTATCGGTTTGCTCAGATTGGTTTCTGGCAGCCGAATTTCTTTCGGCCTGTCCTACTGTGCAACAACAACCCTGTTGTCTACGGCAATCTCACGAAGGCAGAGGTTGACAAGGGCCATCAGGGGCACTTGTCCATCGGCATTCCGAATCCTTGGTGGAGTGAATGTGATGTTCACCTGGGCAAGGTTCAGTCAAAAGGTCTTCGTGCCTTTGCGCAGATGGGACAAATCATCCCTGCTGCCCAGCTGATACAGCGATATACGGTCTACATGGTGGCAGAATTTCAACTGGGAGGTAAACTATGAGACTGTCAGCAAGCGACGTGTTCCACATTCATCTGAACAGCGCGTATGATATCGTCGTCGCCTACGATCTGCCACGATGGGTAGAGTCATCAGATCCAGATCCCATGCAGCCGTTAAACGCGACGTCAATAAAGATGGGTCGCCCTACAATGGCACAAGCACTTTCACAGTGGTTGACGGCAATTGCTTTTATCGAGTCACGCTTTGATCCAAATGCCCACGCGCCGAAGCCGCACACAGCAAAAGGCTTGATGCAGATCAATAACATCACAAAAACCGAAGCAGAGCGACTCGCAAAATTGCCAACTGCTCCAATGGAGAAGATGTACGATCCATCCTATTCGAGCCTGTTGGCACTACACATCTTCGCCTGGCGATATCGTCGTTGTGGATTTAATCTGGAGGCTGCTGTCGTAGCCTATAACCAGGGTAATTGTTCTGCATCTGCTGCACGCCGCGCCGCTGGATACGTTCGCAAATGGAAACAGGCCATGCGTGAGATCGCACCCGTGACGAACGGCATGCGTGCGGGACTGGTTGTCGAACGTGTACCTGTTTACTACTGAGGTCATCTGTGGGAAAAACGACCAACGATCAAGACGAAATCAGAGCATTCCAACCGACCAAATCCTATAAAATCGGCAAGGTCAAGGAAGGTGGAAATCCACTTCGTTTTCAATGGCTCTCAAAGCCGAAGGCGATCATACTCTCCGGTCAACGATTCATCGATCATGGTTGCCGGACAGCTCAGGACTATTGGGACCGCAATCCGTTTGATGCGCCGCAACGAACAATCATGACCATAGCGGAGATAGATCCGCAGACACAAGATGAAATGCCGTTCTCGAAAGGCACGCATACAAATGGGCCGAAGGTCGCTGCATCAGGACTTTCCGATGCAGTACCGGCACAACCGCTGCTTTCAACAGCACCGGAACGAGAACTCGCACACGTCATCAAAGTGTACGAAGATCAAATCATCGACTTGCGTCGACAGCTTGATGCAGAGCGGTCACGGAATGAATCGTTATCACAACAGATCGTCAGCATCCAGACCGAGCACAACGCAGAAATCCGGCAAAAAGATCAAAAGATCTCAACGCTGGAGGCTAAGGTACAGGAACATGCTTTTGAGCTGAAGTATGTCAACGAGAAGATCATTCCTAAATACAAGGAAACGATCGAGAGCCAGGAAGGCCTGTCAAGTCAGATTAGCTCCATTGGTGCTGCCTCACAACCATTCCAGGCCGCTCTAGCTGATAAACTTGTCGACAAGTTGTTTGATAGCGTCACAGGCTTCCTGACAGGTAAGTCGAAGTCATCACCAGCTGCACCAGGTGAAACCGCTGTGACATCGGAAGATCTCGGAATCGCGGAGGTGGGGCAATGATTCCGAAGTGGTTTACCGATCTGGCAAATGTTATCGACTGGCCTGCCATTGACAACGAAACACAGGCTGCATTTCGAGCCAAGATGATCGATCTCGTGAACTCCTACATCCCGACGATAAAGGATGGTCCCGTGACCAAGGCAAAAAAGATTGGCATTCTGAAGGCAATGGCTATCAAGGCAAAGTTGAAGTGAGTGCAAGCGTTACATATTCGTCACCGATCGGATCGATGCAGGTTCCTCGCCGTACTGTCGGTGTTGGTACTGGCACGGTAACGTCTGTTGACATTGCCGTGCCAGCAGCATTGACGGTATCTGGTGGGCCGATCACGACGAACGGCACGATTACCCTTGCCTGGGCAAATCAGAATGCTAACGTTGTTTTTGCTGGACCTTCAACAGGATCTCCAGCCACACCAACGTTTCGTGCCCTGGTCGCAAATGATATACCATCGTTGGATGCTGCGAAGATCACGACTGGTCAACTCGTAACGGCACGCGGTGGAACGGGTGTAGATGGTTCGGCGGCCGCAAACGGTACGGTGTTGATCGGTAATGGTAGCGGATTCACACTTGCAACGCTCACGGCCGGATCTGGAATCAACATCACGAACGGATCCGGATCGATCACGATCACGGCAACAGGTGGTGGTAGCGGAACAGTGACGTCCGTAGGTCTGGCTGCACCATCCGAGCTCACTGTAACGAACACGCCGGTCACGACGACTGGAACGTTGACTCTGGCTTGGGCAAATCAGAATGCGAACATCGTGTTTGCTGGACCTTCTACAGGATCTCCAGCCACACCAACGTTTCGCGCCCTGGTCGCAAATGACATACCATCGCTGGATGCTGCCAAGATCACGACGGGTTTACTTGTAACGGCACGCGGTGGAACGGGTGTTGATGGATCGGCGGCCGCAAACGGTACGGTGTTGATTGGCAATGGAAGCGGCTTCACACTTGCAACGCTCACGGCCGGATCTGGTATCAACATCACGAACGGATCCGGATCGATCACAATCACGGCAACAGGTGGTGGTAGTGGAACAGTGACGTCCGTCGGTCTGGCTGCACCATCCGAGCTCACGGTAACGAACACGCCGGTCACGACGACTGGAACGTTGACTCTAGCCTGGGCAAATCAAAATGCGAACATCGTGTTCGCTGGACCTTCCACAGGATCTCCAGCCACACCAACGTTTCGAGCCCTGGTCGCAAGTGACATACCGTCATTGGATGCTGCGAAGATCACGACAGGTCAACTCGTAACGGCACGCGGTGGAACGGGTGTTGATGGATCGGCGGCTGCCAACGGAAGCCTGCTAATAGGTAACGGAAGCGGCTACACACTCGCTACGCTCACAGCTGGAACAGGCATCAGTGTCACCAACGGCGCGGGATCAATCACGATCACGGCAACAGGTGGTGGTGCAACGTTCAATGATTCGACGTTTAGAATCTTTAATAACGCGGACAACACCAAGCAGATCGGATTCGATACGTCGGCTGTTTCTGCGTCCACAACACGCACGGTGACGATGGTGAATCGTAACGTCACGCTAGATACGATCACCATCAACACGACCAACATTGCAAGTGGTTCTTCAAACCGGTTACTCCTGCAAAGTGATAGTACAGGTGTCATTACACAAACCAGTCAGCTATCGTACTACATCAATCGTTTCGCGTTCCGAAACGATGGTGCGATTGGCTCTTTCGCGGGGGTAGACTTCATTCCAACGGGCGATTACTCTGCGTTGTATGTGTCATCTGCACAATCGTCATACACGAGCACAAACGCACTTGTGCATGTCAATGGTCCTGCCTGGAATACAACTACGTCTGTCGTGCGGTCCTTGCGCTTAGATGCAGCATCAAACGGTACGCCGGCATCTGGATTTGGACAACGAATTGAATTTCGACTTGAGTCATCGAACACGAATCAACGCGATGCTGCTTCCATTGATGTCTTGTGGACGACCGCAACGGACACATCACGTACGTCTGCAATTGTTTTCCAAGGCGTGTGGAATGCAACGACGATGGCTGAAGTATTCCGGTTGTCTGGTAATGGCATTCAAACATCAACTGTTACAACGTCACAGACATCAACATTTGAGACTATTGAAACGGTCACGTTAACGTCATCCGGAACAGTGGCAAATAGCTTCGGTGCACGTCGTGTGATTCAGCTAGAGACATCGTCGAACGTTCGTGAGGCTATGCGTGATACCATCTTATGGGTTGACGCTACAGACACCACGCGGAACTCCCGGTACAGGATAGATCTCGCCAATGGTTCCAACATGTTGACGGTACTGGAACTCACGGGTAATGGAGGCATATCTCTGGGAAATGCCGGAAACAACACATCAGTATCCGTTGATGGAGCAAGTGTGGCGAGTCTGTCTGTTACATCCAACAGCAGTGGTACGGCGTATCTAGATGTCACGACGTTTAGCGCTGGAACATCAGAGATACGAGTCGAAGGAACAAAGGTTCTCGGATCACGAATCACTGGTTGGGGAGTGCCGACGGGTCCAATGTCACGGGCAACGTTTGCAACTGGATCAGCCACGGTGCAGGACGTCGCAGAACGACTTGCACAGCTCATCGTCGACTGGCAAACACATGGAGCACTCGGCACATAATGGACACGCACACCTATAAAGCAGCAAAAGAATCTGGCCGAGCACGTATTCGTGTCGTCGACGAAACGACGGTTCGTATTGGTATCAAACGACACCATCCGGAAACGGGTTATGTCGATTGGCATGAGTACGAAACGACCATTGAACAACTTCAATCCATTCACGATCGCACGTTAGAAGATCTCGCCTCTGTGGCTGAACTTCTCGTTGACGTTCGTGAGGCATTAGGAAAGTAAATATGGCTATCAAGACGACGACAAAGACATCTCTAAAACAGCCTACAGCACAAGAGCGGTATGACGTTAACGCGTATACGTTCACCGAACTGAATGCCATGTATGAAGCTCTTCAGGCACTTGATGGTTCACAACAGATCGTTGGTGATAGGTCGATCGTTGTTCCATACAGGCTTGGTGATCGTGCTCGATGGGCAATCGTCACGAATCGTCGTTTGATTCGACCATTGATCGAAGACTTTGCTGAGTTGCAACGCAAGATTCTCATGGAAATCTCGCACGATTCAGGCGTCATCGAACAGCACATTGTGCAGGGATCAAAGTCCGTATTGAATCCTGACTTCGTGGCCTATCACGAGCGGATTCGGAAGCTAACCGAATTGACATATGAGGTGCCATTGCGCCGACTAGACATCGCAGATCTGAATATGTCACCTGATACACGGGGATCACGCGTTAATGACATTCCCCCTGGCGTCATCGACGCCTTGTACCCAATTCTCGACGGCATTCCCAACGACTAAATCAACGAGGTCAACATGGCAAAGAGAGCTCGCAAAGCAGCACCAGAAGCAGCACCAGCATCGCAGGACGTGCATCACATCGAGATCGATGGTAAGATGCATCCTGTCATGGTCACAAAGAATGACGATGGCACAGGTGGTGAACAGATCGTCGTGACCAAGGAACGGTACGACGAGGATGAAACCGTGCGCACCTGGTGCAGCAAGCACGGCATCGTCGTATCGTAAAAATTTCAGCAATTCAATCACCTTCATTCAAGGACAACATCATGATGACACGTTCGCAAAAGATTGCAGCGAATCGCCGTGACACCGTGGAAGTTACCGGTACCTCGGCACAAGCTCAGGCCGGTACCATTTACGTCGCCAACAATGCAGCATTGGTAACGATTACGTTGCCAGTCACGGCAAAGGTCGGTGACGAGATCACGGTCATTGGCAAGGGTGCCGGTGGCTGGCGTATCGGCCAAAACGCTGGCCAGGCCATCTCTCACCTCACGACGAACACGACGACGGGAACCGGTGGCTCACTGTCATCGGGAGCTCTTCGTGACGCCGTTACGCTCGTGTGCACGACGGAGAACACGACGTGGACGACGAAGACGGTCAAGGGCACACTTACGGTTGCCTAATGCGCACGAAGGAACAACGTACAGCAGCTGAACGTGCGGTTCGCAAGGAGCTTAAAGAACTTGAGAGCCGCACAAGCTGCCGCGTAATTGCAAGCGTCGGCTGGAATCCACTTCGCGGATTTTATGGTGAAGTGAAAGTTTTCAAGGTCGCATCTGGAAAAATCGACACATCGCCAGCAGCTGACGATGTGTCGACATCATTCCTGAATGAATTGATGCCAATCCTCAGCAAGTACGATTGTGTCATGCTACCGAATCTGAAGATCGTAGGGGAAACGGCTTCGGCGGTATCAGTCGCAATTGTTGGTTCGGAGCTCGTTGACCAGCGACCAGCGGAACCAACAACGGCCGCAGCTCCACCCATAGCTGATGAGGAATCTGATGAGTCATAAACTCTTTTCCCTGTGGGTCATCATCGCTGCCATCATTCTGTGGATCGTCGCATCCGTGACACACAGCCATGACGTCGCGCTGATATGCAAAATGTTTGCCAATCAAGCCGTAATGCTCGGTACAGTGACAGCATTCGGTAACCTCTACATCTCTCGAAAGGACCCGTCGTATGAAGTCTGGACCAAGATCTATGACAGTAGTGTTGGCCTTGCTGTGTTGCTTGGCAGTATCGCTATCGCTTCCGCTGTTTGCGCAGTCGGAACCCTCGTCATCTTCGCCGGTGAATGATGCTAGCCTCTCATCGACAGCCGTTGAGTTTGCCAAGCAGCACATCGGCATCTGCGAATACGGCTACAATCGTGGACCCATTATCAGTGACATCATCCGACGTGGTGGTGGTCGTGATGGTGATTCCTGGTGCGCCTACTTCGTTACGGACATGTTTCGCATGGCAGCCGCTAAAACTGGTATTCGGTCGCCCCTCAAACGGACAGGTGCTTGTTGGGACCTTTTGAAGGCAGCGACTCTCCCGACGTCATCACTACGCATTCTCTTGCCGTCGAGTCCAGGTGGACTAAACATGAGAGCGGGTGACATAACGATCCATGCACGACGAGCGACGAACAGGGACCTCGTTGGCAAACAATTTCTTGGACACACGGAAATCGTTGAGTCTGATAGGGGATCAACATACCTGGCCATTGGCGGTAACACATCGTGCGGCCGTGGATCGCAATACGATGGTGACTGCGTATGTCGAAAGACACGGTATAAACGATCTACCACGTTGCCACTCATCGCCGTCCTTCGAGCCTGACTAGATGAACGCGTACGCACATCTTCAGTATCGGATCGCTGCGAACTACGTCGAGCGACGTTGTGTCGAAGTGTCTGAGAATCGTGGTCCGTGTGTCGACGAGATCAAGCAGATCTATGGAGACAAGGTCCCACTCGCAGAAGCGTGGTGTGCGCAGTTCGTCTATGCCGTGCATCTTTTGACGTGTATGCGACTCGGGCTTATCGTGTTGGTGCCGAAGACAAAAGGTGCCCGCGACATGTTGAACAAGTCTCGTTCAATATTTCGCGTTGACGGTGAGCCCGAGGTCGGCGACGTGTTCTACCGCTACTCATCAGCCGGTACTGGACACGTTGGAATTGTGATTGGTGTTGGCAAGGCTGGTATCACAACGATAGAAGGCAACATGAATGATCGCGTCGGTATTCGTACATATACGTGGTCTGAAATTCGTGATCAGCGCAAGGGATTTGCCTTCATACACGTTGCTGAGAAGTACCCAACGGCGTATCGATACCTCATTCGCTCGGAATGGTATTAAAAGGAAACTATCATGAACATCATTCGCGGTGGGCTTTCATCACAGACACCAACATTCCGGCAGGGACTTCACGACGGCGTGCGGCCACCATGGCGTGACAAATCCGGCGGCCTGGCAGATAATCCCATCGACGGCATACTTCGTGACGTCAAAAACGCATCGACGAAGGTTGGTAACGCTGCTACCAGCGGCGTATCCGAGGCAATCTCTTCTGCTGTGAGAAGTGGTCTCACGGATGGCGTCGAACAAGCAATTGTAGAACGGCCGAAGACAGCTCGTACGATCGTTGCCGGTGGAGTTGTTATCGGTCTTGGTTGTGTCGCAGCACTTGTGAGTGTCGGAATCCTCATTGGGCGCAAGAAATCGTGATTCTGACGACACGATCTAACACAACGACATCGCAGCAGTCCGTGCTGGATCCACGAACGCAGTTCGTGTCGACTCCTTCAACGATTGTCTCAGCAACACCGAATGCGTTTCCGTGTGAAATGACGGATCGACTTCTGCACTCTACCATTCAGGCAGTAGCGAACGTGGGTACAACGTTGCTCGTTGGAACGATTGTGTTTCGACGTCGACGTCACGGTTGGATCCTGCCTGCTCTGGCAGGTGCAGCAGCTGGCCAGGCCGCATCGATCCTGACAGGATATGCACTGAACAAGGTACGTAACCGATCATGTTAAGCGCACGGACGATAGTAAACTTGTGCGTTGTTCTCGCAATCGTCATCGCGTGGATCCTCATTCGTACATGTTCGACAACGGACACCGTACAGGTGCGTATTCCCGTACATCGTTTCGCGACGACAATTTCAAATGGATCCCTGACGCGTGAGATTCCGCACGGCGTAGACTCAGCGGTGGTGGCGCGTATCATCCGCGAACGAGACTCGCTACGACTTCTGTTACGCAACCTCGGAATACGCGAACGTGTGCGCTACGATACCGTTATCGTGAGATCTGACGGTGGCGTCGACAGTATCATTGTTGAGTGTGATGATATACGACGAACTGCACATGCTCAGGTCGTTGTCGGTGAACGAATGGTTGCCGCAAACCTTGAGTCACAGCAAAAACTGTTTGGACTCTATGCCGAAGGAGGAGCATCGTATGCGTTTTCAACGTCGACAATCACACCTCGGCTATCTGTGGGAGCACGACTGCATTTCACGAATGACATTTCACTTGTTGCATCTGGTGACTTGCTGATACATGGCATGTCACTACAACCAGCTGCAACGGTAGCACTGAGACTTGAACTTTAACCTGGAGGAACACTCATGGCAGCAGCAAAGAAAACAGCACGGAAGTCCGCTCGTAAGCGTACCACGAAGAAAACAGCACGGAAGTCCGCTCGTAAGCGTACAACGAAGAAAACTGCACGGAAGACCGCTCGTAAGCGTACGGCGAAGAAAACTGCACGGAAAACCGCGCGTAAGCGTACCACGAAGAAAACAGCACGGAAGACCGCTCGAAAGCGTACGGCCCGGAAAACAACGAAGAAGACGGCCCGCAAACGTCGCTCACGCGTACAGCATTCACTCTCTGACAACTTGGGATCCAACGGCAAGACCATCGTGAGAGCGACGGGAGCTGCCGTTGGTGCTGCCCTGGGCAATCTGGTTGGTGGTACGCTCGGTTCTGCCCTCGGTGCAGCTGGTGGCACGATTGCTGGTGAATCACTAGCGAAGTAACGTGTCGAAGTTCGTAACGGGTGCAGTGAAACTTATCGGCTCGGCACTCATGCCAGTGACCGCCGAATCGCGTCGTCGGCTTGAGATCTGTGAAAAATGTCCCTTGCTGGATCTCAACCGACGATGCCGTGTATGCTCATGTTTTGTCGATGCGAAGGTTAAATACCCAGGTGAGAAATGCCCGCACGGAGAATGGTAAACAAGAATCTTGGTGATCGTACACCCGACGTCGGTACACCTGTTCCTGGTGGGCGCCAGGACGTGTGGTGGCGTGGTAAGATCAACCTGTCAACTACGCGTATCGGTGTGGCTGAGATATTGCCTCATGACTGGTTACGTGATCCCAATCTCGGCCGTCTACGTTTCAATTTGAAGGCAATTGAATTCGGCAACTGGATGACCGAAAATGATCGGGCGCACTGGCTCTATGGCTCAATGATCGGCTTCGATGACTTGGCAAAAATCTGTGACGTTGATCCTTCGCTGATCGGATTTGATGGACGACTATCCATCGCCCTGGGAGCACGCGGCCGTACCAAAGCAGCTGCGCACTACGAGCACGATCCCTGGTCAATCATTAACCTCACGAAACGTGCTGGCCGTGGTTCTCTGGCTCATGAGTATGGACATGCCCTCGACAACTATCTGGCAACGTCGGAGGTAACATCGAAGACACGTAAATACATCTCCGGTTACTCCGCGACGTTAGCCATCAACGAAAAACGCCTCGATACACGCACCGTCGAAGGTCTGTTTGAGAACGTGTTTAAAACTGTACTCTTGGACGATGATAATGAGCCGACAGAGTTTGCACGTGCACTACGTCGGATGCAGTCCACGAAAGTAGGGGAATACTGGTGCAGTCGTGTTGAGATCTTCGCTCGTACGTTCGAGTGTTGGGTCTCGTGGAGATTGCGGAAGGCACGGATCATCAACAAGTTTCTCGTGCCTCACTTCGCAGATGAAGGCGAATCGTATCGATATCCGTCGAAGGCCATCATCGATGCCGTGCATCCGTATATGCAGGCCATCGTCTCGGAAGCTTTTGAGCGGTTGTCTGATGAACGAACGGCCGTAACATCAACTGACGGCCGTACCGTCGCCGTTCGCACGCCAGATGGTGCTCTGCATGGCAAGTATGCTGTGGTGGACGTAACACAACTTGTGACGTCGCATGATCCTGAGTCCTGGGCAACAGATCCACGATATCCAGGCGGATGCCAACAACGTGACTACACGCGAGATCCGGCCGAACAACTCAAGGTCGATCGTGGAGCGCGACAGCTCGAACCAGCTCTCATGATCACCGACACGCCGTCGGCCGTGGACGGACCTCCGATCGTTGTTGCGCAAGGCACAAGCGATACAAGCACACCTACGGATGCAGAGAGCGGCCGTCAACTCTACATCGTACTGGGCGGAAACGGCCGGACTATGATGTTGAAACGATCCGTCGCTGCTGGTACCTATGACCGGTATCGTCGGTATCTGACAGAAAACGCACACGTCTACAACGTCGATCCGACAACCATCGACAGGCTAAAACATCCAGTCTTGGTAAGGGTTGTCGATGCAGATCTTGCTCGATGTGCCTACTACTCGAATGTTTTGAACAAATCGTTAACGCAAGGTATTGATCATACGACTGAAGCGTTTTCCCTGGCACGGCAAATCACACCGGCGGCACTCGAACTCGTTGCTGAAATCCTGGAGCAATCCAACGTCGAAACGATTGCCGACCTCTTCAACGATCCGCGTGCATCGCGTGCGTTGATTGGTGTTCTGCGGAAAGCTCGCATTATCACCGACACGAACGTCTCTCAGTTCCTGGACAGAACATCCTCCTTTACCGATTCGGGCCGGCTGATGGTCCAGTCGATCCTCTTGGGAGCACTCTTGGAGGATGCACGCCTGGCAGGTCTCGCTCGATCGTACACGACACAAATCCTTCGGTCAGCACCCGTACTTCTGAAGATTCGTAAGCTCGGCGGTCAGTGGGATCTGATGCCGCTCATTCGACTGGCCATCGAGGCAGAATCCGAACGACGTGCTTCTGGTGTACCGAAAGATAAATTCCTTTCGCAAACGTCGATGATACGGCCGGATCTTCCCGAAAACGTTCGATTCACGTGGCAGGCCCTTGACGCTGGACCTCGCAAGTTCGCTGCGTGGGTCGATCAGTACCACCGGCGTGCAGCGACAGAGTCCCAGGGATCGGGCTTTGGATTCTCTGAACCACAGACACGCGATCAGATCTTGCAAGGGATCTCCGGCCAGCTGGCAGATCGAAGTCAATTGGCTTCCGAGATTCTTGCAATGGCTCCCACTCGTTCCTTGCCGTTTGGTCGTTTTGCGTCGTTCCTGGGTGATCGTGTACCTCCAACATTCTCAATGCTCATTTGGGGCCAGAAGTACAATGGTAAGAGCACGTTTGTCATGCACCTAGCTGATGAGCTCGGATTGTTTGGTCCTGTGCTTTTGAACAGTGCCGAGGAACCAGTCACGTCTGCATCGTTCCGTCACCGTCTATCGGAACTGGCATTGCCACTTCGGAACGTCTCACTCGATTCGATCTCCGATTGGCGAACACTGACTGAACGGGTTGAGAGCGGCCAGTATCAGTTCGTCATCATCGACTCCATCCAGAAACTCAGGCTCTACACGGAAGAGTCTGTAATGTTGAAGTATTTCGTCGAGAATCGACATCGATGTGCGTGGATCTTCGTTGGCCGTTCTGATAAGGACGGAACATTTGCAGCTGGATCCTCCGCCTGGGGTTTCGAGTGTGACATCGAAGTCGCAATGAAAAAGTTTACGGCTACTCTTATCAAGCATCGATACATGGATCCACGTGAGATTCGCGGCCGAAGGTTTAATGTCCTGGATCAATGAGTGACGACCAAACCATATCAGGTTCAATTCGTGCGAAGGATCCTACTGCAAAGGCCGTGGTTGTCATCGTGTGGCGGGAACACGAAATCTGTACTTCCGTCGACATCGAGTGTGTAACGCACGAGGATCTGTACGAAGGCCTGCGGTTTCTTTTCGACTCCCTTCAGGAAGAAGGGCTGTGACAGTCGCCGACTTAGAGGCCGCTACGTCGCGTCAGGAGCTTCAGGAACGCTTCAGGGTGCTCATGGATACCCTTGGGCCCTTTCGCTGCTGTACGAGCTCAGATGAGGCCAAAAAGGTCTACCGTACGACCGTCAAACGAACCCACCCCGATACTGGTGGATCCTCGGAAGCTCAGATTGCCCTGGACAACCAGTACCGCACCGCCCTCGATGCAATCGCAGCACGTGATCGGCTGCACAAGCTTCTGGAGCGATACGAAGTCGTTGTGTCACCGGCAACGCCGACTCCAACGACACAAACCGCGATCACGCCCTTCGTGGATCACTTCAAACGGCGTGTATCCACGAAGCGGGCCACGAAGACGATTTCCAAAGCAGCTGGAGATCTTGCCGGTGAGCTGATTCGATCCGGTGTTGGTGCACTCCTGGACAAGATCGGCCGACGGTGATATATCAGGTGATATATCACGGGATTCCGTGATTTGGTTCGGCGTATGAACGTCCGTATGTTCGCCTCGGTTCACTACCACTGATTAGACATTGTGTTTCGGAGTATTCATGGGTTATCGCCTATGCTTACTATTTGTGACGATCTGTGCCGTATATGGTTGCCAGACCATATCAAAGCTCGGCAATGACGGTACTGATCGACCTCTTACATCCCGTGAAATCAATGGCGATTACGAAGTCGCCGTGGATAGTATCGTCTTACGATACACGGATGACACGACGAACTCCGTAACCCTGCACAAGGGTGACATTATCCACGTCGACTCGACGGTTGGCGATGGTACATTTATTGCACATGTCGACGCGAACCGTGTAATCATTTCGCGTGAAGCGGTACGAAAGTACTCTGCTGGCACCGATACGTCACTTCGGCCGTCAGCCACCGGAACGAGTGCAACCGGTTCAGGACATACCATTCACACTGGACCGCGTGGTGGTCAGTATTACATCAACGCAAACGGTAAAAAAACATACGTACGGGGGAAAAAGAAATGAAGAAGATCATTGCAATCATCACGGCCGCAATTGCCATTGCTTTGCTAATGTCGTGTGAACCGGCAGTCATGGAGCCGAATCCTGAGGTCTATCCGTGTGGGTGTCCTATGGGAGGGTATGAACCAGGTACAACACCAAGCCGCATTCCATGAAAACTCAAAAGTCAAAAGCAATTTACCTGTCCGCAGGTCTAGGTTTCATTTTTCTGGTATCATTGATCTTACCAATGACTACTGGCTCAGATGGAAGTGATGTGGTTTCAAGTTGGAATAATGTGGACAAGATTGCAGCTGCGGCAGAGATCACGACGAGTATCGGTCTTATGATAACGTTGTACTATCTGTATCGAGCAAACAATCCTGAATTGAAACCATTCATTAATGCTCATGTTGAAAATCTAACGATAACTCAACCACCTAATGCTGCAAAACAGCTGGTTGAGAGAGTCACTGGACCGTCAAAGGAACAAGTGTATAAAGTGCACATTGAGTGCGTTGGTCAAGATCCTTTGTGGTTACAGTACGCAATTGATGGAGTCTGTTATGTTAAAAATGTCGCATACACGATACCGCTGCTTGACGTATTCGGTGACAATTCTATAGAAGCGGAAAACTGGATTCTGATGACGAATAAATCAAAGTGTACCGTTGGGTTTTCAAGTTCGGACATCCGTTCGCGGATTCGGACACATCTTGAAAAGTTATCAGTTATCGAGCGAGAATTCAGTTTCAATCATTTAGCGACGATTGCTATCGTCACTCGCATGAAAATCGGCAGGTATAAGCCAGATTCACATCGTGACCTTTATTCACGTGGAAGCGTCGAGGAATCATTGGATACGAGAGATTGTACGATAGTAAGTCTTTACGAAGCGGGATATTTTGTTGTCCCGTATAAAAAAATCGACGAACTACGGCCGTCTATTGACAAGGCGATGGCGTAAGCCATCGAAGGTCTTGTATTGATAGGTCTAGTCGGAAGAAACCTAGTCTGCCCTGACAGGGAATAAAGAGTGTTTCGCGACCGTTTCCAAGTTGGAAGTGATACTGCTCTGGCAATGCCCACACAGATTGACTGTTTCGCACAACATTCTCGAGGCGACAGGAACCGATGATTCCGCCGCGAAGCAGAGATGCCTCATCAAACAGATGTTCGAGTTGTTTGTCCGTCATTCGATACGTGTCCTTGAGAATACGAGAAGCACACGTTCGGTCGAGATTTGAGATCGAGGCTTTACCAGCGTGAACATAAAAGTCGCCGCGAAACGATGTGTACCACGTTCGATTCTCAACGTCTTTGAGACCTCTTACAATCATCGACGCCCAAGGTTGACGGATACTGAGTACGTGAATCACGTTTGAGTCGCTTGAGCCCTTCATTTCGGCATCTCATCCCATGTGCGGTCATCTAGGATTCGACCGGTGGCTTTCTTGTGTACTCCACCCCACTGTTTGAAAAAGAACGGAGTGCCTGCGGAAAGACACTGATCGCGGATAGTGCGCACCCAATCAGGATCGATTGGACGTGCACCTGGGCCCGACTCACCACCAACTATGACCCATTGAAGGCCAACAGCGATATCTGTCGTGATCGGACCGATGAGAGGCTCGGCACTGATAAATCGAATGTCAGCATGAACCCCGCGAATGATGTCGATACGTTCCTGCGCACGTTTTTCATCTTCAATGCTTGTACCGAGCCATACATTTTTTGCCACCGATCTCCGTTGTGTATACTCTAGCATTCGCAGTGGCCGCTTCGTTAATACTTGAAACGTATGCCAGTGTGCGCGGCGCATGACATCAAAGACTCTGTCAATAAATTCATCCGACACACTACCGTGAAACAGGTCGGACATGGAATTCACGAAGATCCTTTTCGGCTTTTGCCAGATGAGCGGCAGATCGAGTTCGTCATCATGTAGTGTTACACGAAAACCGTTACGATATCTACCTTCAGGTTGCATTCGTTGCAATCGCTTTGCCATGCTTTCAGCATAGCAGTGTTGACACCCTGGACTCACCTTGGAACAACCAGTAACCGGATTCCACGTAGCGTCCGTCCACTCAATTGAGGATCTGCTGGCCATGATCGATGATGATAAATGTTGTTTGTTCCTGAACGACTACGACTCATTGAATATCCAAGTCAGAAAAGCTGACATGTTTACTTTGTTTTGTTCCAATAGCTGGAAAAGGCAAAGCCTGCCTTTCGTCCAAACGATGTCTTCGATTCTCTTCCTCAGTTGGATCATACACGTGATGTAGATCGGAGTTGGCGTCCGAATACCTGTCTCCCAGTGACAAACTGTCGCACCTGCTACTCCGAAGAGATTTCCGAATTCTGCTTGCGACATGCCAGTTTGTCTACGAAGGGATTTGATTTCAACTGGCCCCATTGTTCGTAGCCTCCTTTGGCCGCACGTCACTGTGTAAAAAACAATACGCGACATCTGGATCCTTGATAGGTATCAAGTACCAATAGCAGAAAAACTCGGTGTTACGAAAGAACTCCATGCCTTCGTCGCCGTGAACCTTTATGTCTCTGAATCGATCACACGTCCGACACTTCGAGTGCGCCTTGCCAATCTCCACGGCACTGGCACGACGAAAGGTGTCACGATACTTTTGTGCTCTCGTTTCAGCGGCCTCAGGTGAGCTGAAACTCGCAGTGGCAACACCATTAACGAGTACAACATGCCCACCTGCATCGGTAAAGAGTCCTTCCATGTACTCGACGGTCACGACGGGTTCTGTTACGAGATTCATACGATTGCTTCCAAGATGCAGTAATAGAGAGTGATAAAACTACATAGTATTAATCCCAACAGGATGACCAGGATGATCGCCACTTCACGGAAAGATCCCCGACTGAATTTGATAGACTCAATGACAAACACATTCGCACACGCAAGCGCGAAGAGGGCCGTGCACACAGCCACGACGATGATTGTTACATTCTTCATGATTGACTCGCGGATGTTGTTGTAGAATCGGACGTCGTATTCGGTGTTTCTGATGACTCAACACCGTTCATGAGCTTGTCGATGATCGTTGCTTCAACGAGTCGAACGAACTGCACGTTGGACATGAAGTGATACGCTCGTTGTTCAGCGAGTTTTTGAATCTCCAGATCCGTCAGGACGTGTCCCTCTTCAAGGTTCTGACATACGGCCGCAAGCCGAACACGGTCGTTTGGATCGAGCTCAACGATCGTGTGCGTTGTGTCTACCGACGTGCCGTGTACCAATGCCAGGTACACGCGTCGCAGGAGTGATGGTGCCTTCATAGACCTACCTCGATGTAAGGAATCTTCAGGGGAACAGTTGCCTTCATATAGTGCTTGTGTAACGCTTCGCGTATCACAATCGCGGCCCACTTAGCCTCATGTGCAGTAGGGTAGTCATCATCATGCACGACGGCAATGACGCGTCGATTACCAGGAGCATCGACGGATACCACATGCGTCTTGTCCGTCACGTTACGTGTAATGTTTTCGAGACCACGATCAACGGGTGGGCGTGTCTCAGCCGGAATTCGATCAACGACAAACTTTCCTTTGGGCGGATCCATTGACGCGGCCGCATACTTGCCGATACCCCTGTCAGCATCATAACGATCCATTTCGTCCATTGCTTCCCGAACGGTCAGCGTTTTCATATAATCGCGCCATGAGCGTGCGCTGGCGAGAGCAGCTTCGTCTGTATCGCTCGTCGACGATGAGAAGTATCGTTGAAACCGTCTGCCACTGATCGATACAACGACGATGTAACCGAGCCGATTCGGATAGATCCCTCGCATGTCTTTTGATTGCTGCTCACCTTGATGAAAACTCGTCTGAGCCAAGATTTCATCACGCCATTTTACTGCGTTACTCAAGGCCTTGTCTATGCCGCCGTTAATTCTGTCGGCAAAGAACTTCGTTCGTGCTTTGGATCCTTTAATCTGCACGCGAACCTGCCAGCCATGCTTAACTCTGTTTCGCGCAATCATGCGCCGATCGTCATGATCGAAACTCATGTTACACGCCTGTACCATTGTCAGGAGGCATAATGCTGCGAAGGACTCCCGACTGTGCAAGCAATTCCTGCTGATTCATCGAAAAGACTTCCGCTTTGATTACATCGATCGACTCTTTCACGCGTAGACAGAATTGACCGGCATTCTGGCAGGTCATTATGATCTCGCTGAACTGGCGGCCCTCAGACTCACAGTTTTTGATGGCCCCTATGTAGACGGGGTTGATGAGAAGTGGATCGCCGCCAATCTCAGTGAGCGTTATGAGTTTCGTCATCATCTTCTCCGATTGTGTGAAGGTTTCGTTCGTCGGTTAGGTCGTCATCGTTGTGCGGCACCAGTGGCCGTTCGTCAACAGTTGTCGTTTGGTGGTCGTCGTGCTTCTCAGCAGTCACAGCATCGTCCGGTGTCTTTCGCTGATCATCTGGTAGCGATGCGTATTCCGATCGCAGTTCCAGAAACACTTTTTCCGTGCAGTAGGCCCGTAACATCTTCACCCAGCGTACCGGAACGAGTTTATTATCCGTGACAATCATCCAGAAGTATGTTGTGGACCGTTCGGATCGTGTGTCGTCCTGTCGGGACCGAGAAAGCATCGAGAGGTGTTCGTAGGTGATACCCATACGATCCTTGATGTAGCCAAATTCGTGACCGTACATGCGGTATGTCATACGGCCTCCTCAGCTGACATCCCGAGCGATACACGTGCTTCGTGCTCCATCTCACGAAGGGTCTTCAGACACATTTCCAGTTTTTCTTCTGCCTCGATACGCAGTCGACGCTCGTGTTTGAAATCGTCACGAACGGCTTCCAGTTCGCGCAGTCGTCGTTCTGCTTGTGCAAGGTTCTGCAACGCCTCTGTGAGCTCGATACGTGTACGTGCGAGATCTGCATATACGCGTACGGTCTCTTCCTCGGTTCCGGCTGATTTGCGTGCGTCATACCCTTGTTGATACGCAACACGTTTCGATTGCTCAACCTGTTGAGCAATGAGAGATCGTACGGCCGTGATAGGGATCATGCCTTCACGGAATTGCCGCAGCTGATCGTCAGTTGGAAAAAAGTCACTGGCATCAATCGACAACGATTTCTTGAATCGCCAGTCGCCACCGAGGATCCACATCCGTGCAGCATGGCAGTGGTCGGCCGTGAATCCGAGTGTTGGAAGGACGTTAGTCAACATGGTGATCTTCGTCCTTGTTAACGTCATGTTCCGGAGCTGCTGCAATGGTTCCACGAGGCTCAAGAGGAACGTAACCAACCACCGTGTCGATGACGACTCCGGTTCCGATGAGACGGTCTCGTTTTGAGATATTTCCGAATGCAGCATTACGCTCGTTGCGGCTTGAGCGGAGGATGTATCCGTGCTTGCGATAGAGTCCGGCGCGTACGTCTTCATGAAGGGGAAATACTCCGTGATAGGAAGCGGATCGACTTTGGCGAACACAGGCGGCCGGATTGTGATACGGATCTGCGTGTTCGTTCCAGGTATCGGCGTGCCACCAGGTTGCGCCATACATTGAGCGGAGATCACAAATTCGTAGAGCATGATGTTCAGGGTGCGCGAGAGTCCGAAACTCGACAGCGTCACGGGACCATTTCCACTCGTAATCGCTCTTATACTTAGGCCAGGGAAATCCACCCAAAAGCTCAAGTGTCATATGGCACGCCAACGGATGGATCGTCTGGCCGAACACACGTTGACGGTGTTCGAGGTACTTCTCCCACTCGAAGACAAACTCTTCGTTGGCCAGCTCATGGGGGATCGCGTCGATGCCCAGACCGCTTGCGGCCGCAATTCTCAGCCGTAGGTACAGCTCTGTATCTGACTCGGTTTGTGGTGTTTGCTCGGTCATCCCTCACCCCTTTCCCTGGGATGAGCAACGGCGTGTCCATTGTCGTTCGTGGTGACGGCCGATTCGCTGACAGCAAACGCTCCTACGGCCGCTTCTGGGGCCTCTGTGGGCCCGTAGGGGCCGTCTTCGTCGTCAGCTGCCGTGACGGTCGGCAACGCGTCCAGAACGGCGTCTGCGGCCTCATCGTCGGTCATCGGCCGGATTTGACCGTTTGCCGTGCGAATCAGGAATTGTTCGGCCAGCTCGGCCGCTGTAGCGTCCCGCCAACGGCCGTTTTTGTCGAGGATCCGGCCTCCGTCACGTTCGAGTTGGCGGTGTGTGTGCTGGCCATTCTCCCCCCGCACCCCCCTCTGCAATTCGGAAATCAAAGGGAAGACTTCTCCTTCCTCTTCTTCTTCTAGGGCTCGGTTTGGTGTCGCTTCGCGTTCGGTTCGGGTTCGGTTCGGACTCGGATCGGGTTCGGTTCGGGCCGTAGTGGTTTTGGTTGGTGGTCCGGTTCGGGCTCGGTTAGGGCTCGGTTCGGGCTCGGTTAGGGCTCGGTTCGGGTCCGGTTCGGGTCCTACCGCACTGGAATCGTCAATCTGGTCGGTGTCCGACGTGACATCACGGACCCATCCCAGGGCTTCGGAGATCTCCGGCGTGATGACATCCTGCAGTTCCTCGGCCGTCAGCTCACCAAACAATGCTTCATGGTGCCGTAACCAGGCAGCAAAGGCCGCGTTCAGGCCGCCGGTTTCCGAGCGTGTATCTCGCCATCGGCGTATCGATGCTTTGAACACTGTGAGCCGCTGATTCCACTTCGCAAACGACTGCTGATCGGCCACAGCTGGCACGAACATCATACCATGATCAAAGACGATAAGGCCCTTCAGCTGGAGAATCTGCAGGTGTTCCAGGAGTGCCGTGATTTCCATTCCTGACATTCGCGCCAGGAATCCACGGCCGCACTCATATAACCCGTGTTGTTCGACGATCGGGAGTGTTCTGAGACGTAGGTACAGCAGCTGTTGCAGTGCGTTGAGCTCATGGTCGAGCATGGTATCCCATATCGACGACTCGATAAATGCCTTACGCATGGGTGACTCCTATATCGACTGGCCGACGGCCAGCTTGAGTAGTGCGTGGATCAGGCGTGCCGTCGTCCAGTCCTGGTAGGCGAGTGCTTCTGCGCAGTGTCCAGCTGCCCTGGTAACCCATCTCATTCGGAGATCCTGACACGTGACTCTCCGCTCAGGTCGTAGCCCTTGTCGATTTCGTCCAGAAACGCCGCCACAGTTGCTGCTGCTGCATCGCTGGCGAAGACGATGTGTGTATTCCACGTGCGATCCATCCGTTCGATGTCGACGGCATATCGCCGTTCTCCGACTGGAGCGTGCTGACGACCTCGACGGATGATTTGATAGCGCAACATGAGGATCCGACGTGCCGATTGTGGGTCGACGTCGCGGATCCGCACGTTCATTGTCCTGGTTATGAATGCCGTCGTCTCCGACACATCGACGGTTTGTGTGTGGGCGGACATGATGTTCTCCTGATTCGGTCAATTCCGCACGTGGTTCAGAAAAATCCGCTGCCAAACTTGACAGGATGAGATGCGAATTGACAGGCGTTGATGCCATTGGAAGGGGCTTGTTAGGGCTTGATAGATTTCAGTTTGCGCCGTGTTGGACGTGACGCAAACGGGACCGAATTCGACCCGTTTGAACCGTTTTTGATCGATTCGATGTCTGCTAGCAACTGTTGATGGATCCGGTCCGGTGTCGACGGGACCTTTGTCGCGTGGTTCAGTGGTTTGAGGTGTACAGGTTGCGTGGTGTTGAGAGGTGTAAAGACCGAGACGCCATCAATCGTGATGGGATACGGGTTCTGGAACATCTTATCCAGGAACGAGAGCACATTTTGTTCGCGCGTCACGAGCTCACCGCGATACACAACGCTTCGGATGTGCCCATGACGCATGAGCCATTCAACGTGAGCACGTGCAATGGACGTCTCTTCGGCGACCTTGCCGATACCCCAAAGCAGTCCATCGCGCGTGCGTCTAGGCATGTTCTAACTCGCACGGGGTTTCGGTTGCCAGCAAGAGTTCTTGCTGTGGGTTCGGCTGGTCGGATTCGGCCTCGAATTCCATGACGAACTGCTTCAGGCGTGTCACACGTGACTCATGGGACAGGTCGATGATCGTGCGGATCGTCGATCGTGCCTCTTCGATACGCTGATACCGTAATCGTCGAAGGTCATCTTCCAGTTTGTCGATGTCTTCCTTCATGAAGACATAGGCTTGCTGGATCGTTTTCTGGTGGCCGTTACGTAACCGATAATGAATGGCACCAGGTGTCAGGCTGAAATGTGCTGCCAGCCGACGGATGAGACCGTACGGTAAGCGAGGAAAGGACTTTTCCTCCGACGAAGTCGGTTTGTCGTTTCCTGACACTGTTTCATCAAAGTTTGACATGTTCTGATCGGCTCTGGCGTGCCGACTTTTTTAGATTGTTGAACAACAACTGCAAAAGCTGACGCCAATTTACGCGGTCTATTGCGAAAAAGCAATAGACAATCGTAAAAAATCTACGATCATGGATTTTAAGCTAAGACTTGTCATCAATCTGGTGTTTGGAGGATCCGGCGCTGAATTCGCTGAATTTCTCGGCGTGAACGTTTCCACGGTTCATCATTGGATGAACGGAAGGACCGTCAGATCTGAGTATTTGGCACGCCTACTTCAACACGGGATCAACATCAACTGGCTTCTCGACGACACCTGGACCGACATCAACGGCATGTTTGCAGACAACGCCGCCGGAACGGCCCTACGGGCCACATACTTCGGACAGGGCACACCTCAATCGGCCCAGGTCCCGACGTCAGCTGCCACGACGACACCGGCCAAACCGGCCACAAGGAAAGGATCCACCAAACGGGGCCCTGCATAGCCCCCTTCGGAAAGGAGATAGCACCGCCGGTCTGCACACGAACACGTGCACGTGACCGGCTCTAGGTCCGCCGAAGGGGGTTTACTCGCTCCCTCATGCACCGCCCCAGTATCCATAGAGCATAGGTTCACCGTCAATGATTGTCACGAGTTGCGTATATCTAACCGACTTTTCACGAAGATCTATGAAATCAGTGCCGACCACTCCGCCTGTTGAATTGGTTTTGTCGATTGTGGCGCAAAGTGTTAAATTTTGCCTGTTAGCAGAGATACTTAGTCGATGGAATATGAGAGTATGCTTTGCACATTTTGAGAATCGAAAGATTCATCTTTTCTAAGGGAGTTGTAAATGGCTAAGCGTGTAAGGAGACTTGGTGCCCTAGTACTTTCAATTGACGATCCTTCTCCGGAAAGGTATGCTGAAGTGTTTCGGCAGAGATTCAATCGGCATAAAAGAGCAGATATTGCGATCCGTCTATCCTATGGAACTGAAGGATTGATAGAGTTTATTTCTCGCGAAACACGTAGTGATCGTGGCCGACCATTTATTGAAGGGCGCATTGCGAAGTTCCAGTATATCGAACCAAATACGCGATGGTTTGATGCGATCACAAGAGAGGAGATACCTGATGAAGTGGGTAAACAATACTTGCCACCAGAAGGTAAAAAACATCATTATCAGACATTGACATTCCGCTTCTACATCAATGAACACACGATCGTAAGCGAGTTAAAGAACAGTTATGGCACAATCTCCATTGGACAGCTCGAAAAGCTGTTTGAAGGGGTGCTAAATCCGGAGGGAACAGATGAAACCATAACAATATCGTCTCTAAAGGATAAAAATGCTGTCGAAGCAATCATTCAGACACCTAATCTTCGCAAACTCACAGTGACCTATGTGAAACCTAATCCAGCGTCAACGAAGCAACAACACGTTCGACGGGTCATGGAGGAGACGCGAACCAAACAGATATCAACGACCTACACCGCGGCTTCACCTGCTGAGGGTATCAATGCGCAGGCGATTCGTGCAGATCTCGAAGCAACAATAGAATATGGCTACATCGAGGCAAATGGCGTAAATGAGTCAGGAGTTGCCGTGACGAAGACGACAAAATCATCACCGTTGCAAAAGCCCTACGAATATGATAGTGATGATGGATCTCATGAGACACTTGGTGACCATATGGATGACTTCATAAGAACTTCAAGACGACCGGACGATAATAACGACTGAGTTCGGTTCGCTCATCTAGCGTAAACCAGTATCTTCGAGTATGGAAAGCGACCCAAAGAAACCGTCTGTAATCAGTTCGTTCTTCGGCGACATCTTGTCAGTCTACAAGAATGCCGACGGATTCAGGACGATGTTTCTTGGAATACCAGGTATCCTGGCTGTGGTGTGCACAGTCGTCTTTATTTACAGTCACACGTGGGATCCAAAGCGCGAAGAGATTTTAGCAACGTTCCTTTCCATACTACCTAACGTACTTGGCTTTTCGATTGGAGCATATGCAATGCTGCTCGGATTTACGGGTAATCTGTTTAAGAAGGCTATCATGTCCGAGAGTGGTAATGGAGATTCAACACCGTATACTCATGTCAGTGGTTCATTCGCGATGTATCTAATCATACAAGTTACCGCTTTACTCGTTGTCACTATGTCTGAATCTTTGTTGAAAGTTGTTATAAGACCCGACTATGATTGGTTTCGTGAGACGATGCTCTGGACATCCACGTTTACATTCTTCTATTCGCTCACCATTCTATTAAACGTGATTCTTGATATTCACACACTATCAGTATGGTATCAAGATGCATTTATTGTCGAAGAAGAGGTGGCAGAAACGCAAATGATAGAACAGTCTAAGGGTCAAGTTTACGAAAGACAAACGTCGAAGAGCGAGCCGCAGGGCGTGCGGACAAAAGAGGTAGATTCCAGGTAAGATCGTATGCATTCTCACGATCGACGCCGTCGCGGATCCGGATCCATCTACTGTGATCGTGGAAGTCTCTATGTCTCGTTTCGCGGGAAACGAATAGCAACAGGCCTACCCGATACGAAGGAGAACAGAAAGCTCCTCGGAGAACAGCTCGACAAAGCCTACATGAGATTCAAGCTCGATGCGATCAATGTGTTTGATCGTACCGAGAATCGGATGACTGTCGACGTTGCCTGGCGTGAGTTCACGGAAAAGTATGCTGCTTCAAAGTCTGCGAAAACGCGGGAATGGTATTCGATATCCTACAATCACTTTTTCCGTGCAGCTGATGTTGTTTTGGATCCCGCTCTCCTGGAGCGTCATCTCATCGACGTGGTGACGACGTCAAAGAACATCTCACCAACGAGTGTTCTGACGTATCTGCGAGGCGTGTCGGCATTTCTGAACTGGTGCCACAAACGGCGTTATCTCTCAGATCTACCGGATTTCGACGACCTACGATCGCATATCGCCAACGTGCCGTTGCCGGATCCGGATATCTACACGATGGAAGAACTGACACGGCTTCGCACGTGGTTCAGACTTCACGACGACATGATGGCCGACATTGTTGATATCTGCTGTAGCACGGGATTTCGGATCCACGAGGTCCTGGAGTTGACCTGGGAAGACATTCGGGACGATCACGTCTTGCAAACGAGCAAGGACAACCGTCGACGTGAGCGTTTCCCGCTGTGGTCAGAGGCACGAACCGTGTTTGACGACATTCGCTCACGGCGTGCAGTCACCTACGACGTTGATCCAGGTGTACTCTCTGGCAGACTGTTCCCAGGGTTTGAGTGGAATCAGACGACCTACTACGCATTACGTCGTCGATTGACGCAGGGAATGAAAAAGGCCGGTATTGCTGTGATTAAAGGCCGCAAGTACCACGAGTTTCGGAAGACGTTTATCAGTCGTATGTGCCGATCGGGTGTGCCCATCGATCAGGCCGCAAAAATTGCACGCTGTAGCGTGGCTACGATGATGAAGTATTACAGGGCCTTTTCGATGGCCGAACTGAGCCAGGGTATGGATCGCGTCGCAGCAGCTGAACCGCTTATCGGTTCACGCGAAACACGGTAGGAAACACCGTCGCAAGTCACGGCCGTCAATCGTCGTGAGACAGATGATGACTTCGTGCCGCTCTCGAATGAGCATCCAGATGGACAATCGTCGATGTGAATCGATGCTGTTGAGTACACAAGCGCGAATCTCCGTGTCGTCATCAAAGAGCATTGTCGACGGAACGAGTGTCGTTGCTAGCACTTCGTTGTCCAGGCGAATTTCGGCCTGAATCTGAGGTGTTGTGGTGTGTTGTAAAGGGCTGTTGTGTACCATGACACAACGTGCGGAAATCAGTATGACAGACGTGTTTCAATCACCGTCGACGTGTTGCATTCGTGAAACGGACTGCTTTACGTCGTGAGTTATTGGTGAGTTTATCTACCGAAAACTAAGGAAAACTAAGCGTGATATACGTGATTTTGGCAACGAAAAACCCCATGATAAACCGTTGTCTATCATGGGGTTACGTGTCGGGGTGGTGGGATTCGAACTCACGACCCCCTGCTCCCAAAGCAGGTGCGCTAACCGGACTGCGCTACACCCCGAAGACATGCAAGATGCCGAATTTCCGCGATCTGCCCAAGCAGAAAATTCTTTGACATTCCGAAGATACCCTCTTGACCGAGCCGAATTACCGATATATATTGCAGGAGTCGTGAACATCACACACGTCGAGAGCAGCCTTCAGCACGAGAATTGTTCGTACGTGATTCGACGCTGCTTGAGAAACGTTTGATGGACCGGCAGCAAACGCCGACAACATATTAGCGATGTGCATCGACACATCGCAACTCACCGACGAATTGAAAGGTGAGAAGGGGAGTGCCCCTAGACGAGTGGTGACGTCTAGGGGTATCTCACATAAAGCCCCTTCTGCCCCTTTCCACTAAGGAAAACGCGATGCGCCGATTAGCCTCTGCAGCCCTTCTCACGATCCTCTGTGTTACGAGACTTGCGGCCGGTGAGGAGATTCCAGGCGCAGCACAAACACGACCCGTCGCCATTGTGAACGCAATTGTTCACACTATAACAAACGGTACTATAACAAAGGCAACTGTTGTTTTTGATAAGGGGCGCGTCGTCGCCGTCGGAACCGACGCGGCGCCGCCGCAAGGGGCTGACGTTATCGACGCAAAGGGAGGTCACGTTTATCCTGGATTTATCGCTCCCACGTCAACTCTCGGTCTGACCGAAATTGATGCCGTACGCTCCACACGCGATATGGCAGAAACAGGTGCATGGAACCCAAACGTTACCGCTGCAACTGCGTACAATCCCGATAGTGAGATTATTCCCACGGTCCGCTCGAATGGTGTACTACTAGCACACGTGACACCCGTTGGCGGTATTGTGTCGGGAAGAAGCAGTGTCATGCGCTTGGACGGGTGGACCCGTGAGGACATTGCCGTTCTGTCACCTTCAGGTCTTGTGGTGAGCTGGCCCTGGATGGACGTTTCTACCGCGTGGTGGGTTCGAGAGTCACCCGATGAACAACGAAAAAAGGCACGGGAGCGTGTTCAGGAACTTTATCGCTTTTTTGATGAAGCTCGTGCCTATGCATCTCGCAAGAAGAATGGTATTGACTCGAATGTGAAGGACGTTCGATTTGAAGCCATGGTTGATGTTGTTGAGGGTCGAGTTCCCGTCTTTATTCAAGCTGCCTCGCGGACGCAGATTGACGCCGTCCTGGAGTTCCGTCGTACATATGATCTCCGAATTGTACTCGTTGATGCAGCCGAAGCGCGACTCGTTGCAGATGTCCTCGCGAAGGAGAAGATTCCCGTGATCCTCCCACGCACACATTCGTTGCCCTTCAGAGATGAGGATGCTTTTGACGCTCCCTTCACGTTGGCAGCAGACCTTGTGAAGGCTGGTGTTATGGTGGCCTTCTCCGAAGATGGTGCGTGGCAACAACGGAACTTGCCGTTTCATGCAGGTTCGGCAATGGCCTACGGTCTGTCGCGTGACGATGCGGAACGAGCCCTCACTCTGTGGCCAGCGATGATCCTCGGTATATCAAAGGACTATGGCTCGATTGAAGTTGGTAAATCGGCGACGTTGTTTATCAGTAAGGGAGACGCACTCGACGCGCTCTCAAACTCCGTCACATATGCCGTTATTGATGGTCGAACGGTTGATCTATCGAACCGTCATGTGCGACTTTCAAAAAAGTATCGCGAACGGTACGCTCGATGATCGACGGAACGTTACTTGCCGCCTCTCAGATTGACGTTCCAGCAACTTCTCTGAGAATGGCAAAACGAGCTCTATCTGATGCTGACTTTGCACGCTACTCAGCAGTTACGCTTCACGACATTACATATGCTTCGTCGGGACTAAAGATTAAGGGATTTCTCGCCCTTCCCCCTGCAGGCCAAGAACCATATCCGGCCATCATTTTTAATCGTGGTGGAAGTGGTCCACGTGGTGCACTGAGTGTAGAAGGTGCCATGAATCTCATCGGACTCTATGCATCCTGGGGCTACGTTGCGATTGCAAGTAACTATCGCGGAGTTGGAGGCAGTGAGGGTGACCGAGAAGAATGGGGTGCAGGTGACGTCGATGATGCCATAAATCTGTTGCCGTTACTTGACGCACTTCCATACGTCGACAGGACAAGAATCGGCCTCATCGGCGGCAGTCGCGGTGGTATGATGGCCTTTATGATGCTTCGGCGAACACGGCGTTTTCGCGCAGCAGTCACGTTTGGTGCACCTACACGAATAGATGCCGAAAAGGCATCAGCCTACATTCGTGCCACGATGATGAAACATCTTCCGGTAGATTCTGTCGTGCAAGAAGAAGCTCAGCGAAGGAGCGTTTGCTCGTGGGCGAACGAACTTTCACCAACCACTCCGCTGTTAATTCTTCATGGAACCGGTGATCGCCGTGTTCACACAGAACATGCTCTCCATCTGGGCCTCGAACTGCAACGCCTCCACTTCCCGTACAAACTCATCCTCTATGACAATGCTGACCATGTTCTTGCCGGCCGTCGGGACGAGTCAAATACTGACATTCGTTGGTGGATGGATACGTACGTTCGGGATGCATCTCCACTCCCACGAACAGGACCTCACGGTGCATAGTCAACGACATTCGATTCTCAAACGGCTTGCTGTTGTGGTTGTGCTGTGCTTCCTGACGTGTCAGGTTTCACCTTCACAACACATAGAGGGCAAGGCCTTACTTGATAACATCGTTACTGACGAGGCCTTGTTAGACTATCTCCGGCCTGTCCATCAACATGGCGAACGTCTGGCTATGACGTTCCCAACAAAACAGCTCCGAACTGATATCGACGTTCTTGCATATACAATCGATCTCGATTGGTCACAACAGCTACTACTACGCGACTCTGCAGATGTCATTCCAACATGGACACCTGCAACGACAGAAATCGTGCTCGTTGCTCGTGAACCTATATCGTCAGTCCTCATCCTCGATGGTGATACGTACTGGTTGGATGTTACATCGGTTAAGATCAACGGCACCCAGACAACGTTTACCCATCAAGCAGGGATTCGTATTGACCTCGACGAACCAATAGATGAAGGCGACACTATTGTTGTTAACGTCGACTATGCCGTTCGTATCGGTCAGGGCGATATCGGTATGACAATCGTGGCTGGATTATCAATGTTGAGGAACCGGAATCCACATCCATCGGCATTTACGTTTAATCAGCCACAGGGAGCACGTCGTTGGTTCCCATGTCATGATTCTCCTCATGACAAGGCAATGTTCACACTCTCTGCGCGTGTGCCTCACGGTTTTGTTGTGGTTGGGAACGGTAAAAAGACTGATTCTGTAGCCGTTGATGCCTCGACGTCGAGAGTGACGTATACGTCAACAGAGGTTCTGCCAACCTATCTTGTCACGTTAAATGCATCAGTGTACCGATACTACCTTCAGGAATACGTCAGCAGTGATGGAGATACGATCCCGATCCACAATTTCCATTGGGATGCTGATCATGAGGGAGAGTGGTTTAATGCTGTGAAGGCATTACGCAAGATACCAGCAATGTTTGCTGCATTCGAAGAAGTGTATGGGCCCTATCCATTCCCCTCATACGGTCATGTGACCGTTAACCCTATCTGGTTCGGAGGGATGGAACACCAAACAATGTCGACCATCAACCGCAACTGGTTGCTTGGTGGTGCCGAGAATGGATATGCACATGAAATAGCTCATCAATGGATTGGTGATCTTGTAACGTGTGCTACCTGGGACGATATCTGGTTGAATGAGGGAGGAGCTTCATACGGTGAAGCGTTGTGGGAGGCGAAAGAGTACGGACGTGATCGATTCCGAATGAAGTTACAACGTCAAAAAGATGTGTATCTCAAACAGGGACAGGAGAGTCCTGCAACATACGGGATCCCTATATCCAATATTTTTAATGAATCGACTACGTATGCGAAATCGTCGTGGATCTATCACATGATTCGCGGCAATGTTGGAGACAGCTTGTTCTTCACCGGGTTACGACAGTGGTTTGAGGAACGTAATCTTGCTTCGGCACAGACTGTTGAGTTTATGGAGTTTTGGCAGCGCTACGCACCAAATCCGCTTGTAGCATGGGATGTTTTTTTTGATCAGTGGTTACTTGGACGTGGACACCCACAGCTCGTGCTTGACGGCGAAATTGTACAGTCGACTGCTTCGATAACCCTCCGTCAAGTTCAGCAGACGAGCGGAGTTCCAGACGTCTTTATACTTCCTGTTCCACTTCGTGTCTACACATACCTTGGAACCGTTGATACCTTAGTCATGATGGATGAACGGTCAGAAACATTGTCACTCACTGCACCGGCTCACATCGATTCGATTGTGATCGACCCGGACATGACGGTTCTCCACACACGTGAGAATATCGTCACGTCTCTTCGGGATTCGAGTGGCATTGTAGAGGTTGCCCTTCTTGGTGAACATCCCATTCGCAAGAATCAAGGTGTTTTCACAATGACTGTACCAGTAGGTTCGGAGATACAGATTATATCATCACTTGGTTCGACGGTCATGATGTCTACGGCAACGACTGATGTTGTACGATTTGACGTTCGGGATCTTGCAACTGGACGATACACGGCTCTTGTGACGCGCGGTCAACAACGATTTTCGCTACCCTTCATCGTTCTACCGTAAACATTATGAATCGTAGAGACATTGCCGACCTACGTACTGAGTATCAGCGTGAGACGCTTGACGAGTTTTCGGTGGCCCATAATCCGTTAGAGCAGTTTTCACGGTGGATGGATGAAGTCCTCGCTGCAGAGGTTCTCGAACCAACTGCGATGACGCTTGCCACCGTGGGTGCAAATGGGCGTCCTTCTGCGCGAACGGTATTGTTGAAAGGTATTGACGAAGGATTTGTATTCTACACGAACTATACGAGCCGCAAGGGAACAGATCTTGAATCTAATCCATATGCTTCATTACTGTTCTTCTGGCCAGATCTGCAACGACAAGTACGTGTTGAGGGTAGAGCTGAAAAGATTACGATTGAAGAGTCGGAAGCATACTTTAGAACGCGTCCACTCGGTTCAAAAATTGGAGCGTGGGCGTCACAACAAAGTCAGCCACTTTCATCACGCGATGAATTGGAACGGCGTACCATCGAGCTCGAACGTCAATATTCCGATGGTAACGTTCCACTACCACCATTTTGGGGCGGTTACCGACTACTCCCGGATGCCATGGAGTTCTGGCAGGGTAGACCGTCGCGACTCCATGATAGAATACTTTATGAAAGGGGCGAAACGGGCTGGACGATTTCTCGGTTAAGCCCGTAATGTCTCGGAGAGTTGTGCCTTTGACGGATCACTGACGCAGGCGTGGATCCGTCGCATCACGGAGTGCATCACCGATGAGGTTAAAGGCACATACCGTGATAAAAATCATCAGACCCGGAAACACTGCTAACCACCACGATGATGTGGATGCCTTAGCCTTGTTGAGAATACTTCCCCATGTGACAACGGTAGGAGGTAAGCCAACTCCGAGGAAGGAGAGTGAACTCTCAAGGAGAATCGTACCAACAACGCCAAAGGCTGCATAAATCAATACAGGTGCAATAGCGTTTGGCATTACGTGACGGAAGATGATGCGTGGAGATGAATAGCCCAGGGCCGTTGCGGCCGTCACGTAGTCGAGGTTTCGAACCCGTAGGACTTCACCTCGCATAAATCGGGCAATGTTTGTCCATCCTGTCAAACCAATAATCGTCATTACCAACCACACTGATCCTTGCTCTACCATAGCCACGATGGTCAAGATGAGGAAAAACCGTGGAAACGTAATGTTTATCTCAATGAGGCGAGAGATAACGATGTCAATAAATCCACCAAAGTACCCTGCAATTGCACCTAAGAGTATTCCGATAGCAAGGGCTATTCCCATAGCGATAAAGCCAATGGATAACGCATAACGCGAGCCGTGGATAATCCCTGCTAGTACGTCACGACCGATGTTGTCTGTACCGAGCCAATGTTCGCCACTGGGTGCACAGTCCTGAAGACTTGTTAGTGTTTTATCCGTGGATGTCGGATTGTAGGGCACGGGTGGGAAGACTGCCCAGTCATATGTCACTGTTCGAAAGTCAGCCGTTGCAAGAGAAGGATCCCATGTGGAAAGACCAAGATCAACAGCATACTGCTTAAACACCGGGAACATTACGTCACCGCGATACGATGCTACCAACGGCTTGTCACTTGCCAGAATGTCGGCGAACAGGGCCAGTACAGCAATACATGCCACTATACGGACACTCCATACACCAGCACGGTGTTTTGTGAACTGGCGTCGGACAAACTTGCCGTACGACTCTCCGTCGTGGTTATGCTGACTTTTTGCCATAACTGATTCTTGGGTCGGCCACGGAATAAAGAATGTCGGCAAGCAACATTCCCACAAGTGTGAGGACAGCCGTCATCGTGAAGACGGCCATGATGACGGGATAATCCTTGGCATTGATGGCCTGGAACGAGAGTTGTCCCATTCCTGGTATGCTAAAGATGGTTTCAATAATGACAGATCCGCCAATGAGAGTTGGCACAATCGCAGTTAACAATGTAATGAGCGGAATGAGAGCATTCCGAAAGGCATGACGGTAGATGACCTTGTTCTCTGACAGGCCCTTTGCTCGTGCGGTTCTCACGAAGTCCTGTCGGATGACTTCCAGCATCGACGATCGCATCTGACGCGAGATAAAGGCAAAGTCGGCGTAAACGTAGATCATCATCGGAAGGATGAGATGCCATACGTAGTCACCTGCTCGTTTCCACCAAGGCCATCCCGTGGAAAATCCTGGAGATCGAAGTCCACTGGAAGGAAAGATTGAGAGAAAGTCTGGATTCGCTAAAAACGTCAAGGCCAATGTAGCCGTCCAAAAGACAGGCAATGAATACAGCGCAAAAAGAAACAGCGATGTCACACGGTCTGACCGTGTACCGGGGCGTGATGCAGACTTGATGCCGATGGGTACAGCAATTCCGTAGGCAATAACGATTGCCAAAAAGTTCATGATTAAGGTGATTGGCAGTCGGTCTGTGAGTTTATCCCACACCGGACGATTGTCGATAAACGACCTTCCGAGGTCAGGGGTGCCCGTAAAGCGGAAGGCCGACCAGTCCGTGCCGGCTTTCGTGAAGACCTTTGTAGCGTCACAAAGAAGGATTCCCGATGTCCAAATGACGTACTGCTGCCACACCGGCTTATCCAGGTGCCATTGTTCACGAATGAGTTGAACCTGACGGTCGTTTAACGACGAGTTGCCGGTAAAGCCCCCTTCGCCCCCTTGCCCAACCTTCGTTGCCGCCGGATCTCCTGGAGCAAGCCTACTCACGGCGAACGAAATCACCGTGATGAGGAAGAGCGTCGGCAGAAAAAGCAGCGTTCGCTTGATGATGTATTGCCACATTGGGCACGAAAATAGCCACGATGTTAGAACGCATCTCGATAATGTCGAATATCCATCTTCCCGTCGGCCAGATCTACGGCAATGGCATCACATCGGCAGGGACATCCCCAGCGCCCCTTCATGATCATGTACAGCTCGGCAGTACGACGCACCTTTCGCACCTTTACGGCTGTGATACTGTCCTCCGGTGTGCCATACTCCGTCCGTGTTCGGTAGCGTACTTCGATAAATACCAGCACCTCTCCATCAACGGCAATGATGTCAATCTCTCCCATGTTCTTGTACTTCCAGTTCCGCTCAAGGATGATCCACCCAGCGGCCTCGAGATGACGGGCAGCAATATTCTCGGCCCACTCACCAATTGACGACGTTGTACCATCGGGCGTTGTCATAGTTTTGCACTCCATGATAGCTCAGCTCACGGGAACACTGGTTTCGGTCCGCGGTATGGACGTCGTCCTTGACGTTCATGGCGTGGGATATGTCGTGAGTGTTCCTCTCTCGACACTTGACGTTGTGTCGCGACGAGCCGAAAACGTGACACTGCTGACGGTGCTTCAGGTGCGCGAGGACTCCATGACACTCTTTGGTTTTGCCACGGATGCCGAACGAGAGTCGTTCTATCTGTTGACAAACGTTCAGGGAATTGGCGGCCGAACGGCAATTGGTATACTTTCGGCTACATCAATTGCCGATCTACGAAAGAACCTCGTTGCCGGGAACGCAGCTGCACTTCAGCGTTTACCAGGTGTGGGAAAAAAGACGGCGGAGCGGATGATTATCGAGCTCCGAGAAAAGATGATTGGAGTCGTCCCTGAGCGTCAAGGGGCAGAAGGGGCTGATGCTGTTCTTGCGGCAGGCAACGACGCCATCGATGATGCTGTAAGCGCTTTACTTGCCTTGGGATTTACTCGTGCAGCAGCAGAAAAAGCCGTGAGCACTGTTGTGGACGCTGATACGTCCTTACGCGGCGGCCCCGTTGATGCCATCATTCGGAAGGCCCTTCGCAACTGACATGTTACTCGTCATCCCATCCATAGAACTCCGTAGTGGTCGCTGCCAGCGCTGTATTCAAGGAGCGCGCGGCACAGAATCACTCTATGGTGCACTCAGCGAACATCCCGTTGAGCTGGCCCAACTTTTCCGGCGTGAGAACTTTAAGTGTATCCATGTCACGGACATTGAGTCGTTCACCGGCTGTTTTGACGAGGCAACACTTGAAACCGTCGTTGAAATGCAAAAGAGTGTCGACATTCCTATTGAGTTTGTCACATTCCAGAATAATGCTGACGTCTATCGCCAACTTCTCGAACGTGGTGTGTATCGTGTTGCCGTTAATGTTCTCGCATGGACAGAACCAGATGCCGTCCGTGAATTGCTCGATGAGTTCTCACCAAGTCGTGTCATTTTTGGATGTCGGGCTCACAATGGCGACGTAGACCTGGGTGAAGGTGTCGGAATGGTGCCCGATGAAGAGTACATCCGTCATGTTCACGAACTCGGCGGACGCAGGTTAATCTATACGGAACAGGACTGGGAGGGGAATCTTACGGGTGAAGATGTGGACACGGTCATCCGAATCGCCTCACTCACGCCGATGCGTATTACAACAGCTGGCGGTATAGCATCTCCACAGGATCTCTGGGATCTACAGTCTCGCCTGCCGAAAAATGTGGATAGTGTTGTAATCGGACGAGCTCTGTTCGAAAATCGATTTCCGTGTCAGGCCATCTGGCGTGCAGCCGAAGCCAAACTCGAACCGGATATTCATCGAGTAGCCCACAGTATTGGACAACAAAGCAGTATCAGCCGACTCTGATCGTAGCCGGACATGCTTTGTTGTACTGTTAGTGTTTGGGTTTACAGTAAATACTTATCGAAGTTTCCAGACAATACCTGCTGCTATGCCGGCTGTACCAAAGTCATCGTCAACGTCGGCTCGTGTAAACGTAAATCGTCCGCGTACATCAATATCAACGGTTTCATTCACCGGCACCTGAACCCCAATTGCTGCAGCAACTGACGGCCGGACATCTTCCAGACCATCAATTCTGCGTGGCATGTTGGCAACTTCCTGAGAGATAGTCAGGAAGGACATACCAAGTTCAGCCTCGACATACGGTGACCAGCCGTGTTTCAGGAATCGAAGTCTGGACATAGCATGGATCTGATACATCGTTAGGTCAAACGTCGATAGGTCCGTACCCGTTGGCGTTGTTCCTAATCGCGACGACATCCACGTGCCGCCAAATCCCAGACGTAGAATCTTTTCTGCCTCAAACTGATATGCCAACTGAAACCCCAAGGCAGGTTTGGCATCAAGATCACGTGCGAGGGCTCCTACTGGACGCACAAACGAGAGTGCTCCTACGAGCCACTGATCGTTAGCATACAGTTTGGCCGTGCCTACCAGGAGGCTGCACACAATGATGATAGCGGAGGAACGGTGGCGGGATAGAAACATGTTCGAAGATAACGAGCGTACGACGACCGTGACGAAGAAGGATTTCTGCATCGAATCAATCTGCTGTCCACACGTTCCTTGCCTGCGTTTTCGGATTTCCCATTACTTTTGCCTGCATTGCGGTTGAACCGCGATTCTTCCACCGGAAACGAACGATGCCACAGATCCATCTTGACGGGCAGGTCCTCGAAGCTGCCCCGGGAAAGACCATCATCGAGGCGGCTCTTGAGAGCGGAATAACCATCCCGCACTTTTGTTGGCATCCGGCACTTACCGTTGCCGGGAATTGCCGCATGTGTCTTGTGCGTGTTGGTAGCCACAAGAAGGACACAGACGGGTCATTGTTGTATGACGAGTCTGGTAAGCCTGTTGTCGCCTGGATACCAAAGATGCAGATTGCCTGTGCCACACCAGTGGCCGACGGCATGTTCGTTGAAACGGTCAGCGACGTAGCTGTAGAAGCCCAGAACAACGTGATGGAGATGTTACTCATCAACCATCCACTGGACTGTCCAATCTGCGACGAAGCAGGTCAGTGTAAGCTTCAGGAATATGCCTTTGTCCACTCACGTGGTACAAGCCGTTTTATCGAAGAAAAGGTCCATAAGCCAAAACGCGTTGAACTTTCTGAGAACATCATGTTCGACGGCGAACGGTGTATCTCCTGTTCGCGCTGTATTCGTTTTGCCGCTGAAGTTGCTGAACAGCCGGTTCTCACGTTTGTCCGACGCGGTGATCACGTCACGATCGAGACCTTCCCAGGTACGACGTTTGACAGTCCATACTCGATGAACGTGATTGACATTTGTCCCGTTGGCGCACTTACAAGTATTGACTTCCGCTTTAAGGCCCGCGTCTGGGAAATGTCGTTTACCGACAGTATCTGTACCGGTTGTGCTCGTGGCTGTAACATCAAACTTGGTGTGATGAACAACGAAGTTCTTCGCACGGAGCCACGGACCAATCCGCATGTGAACAAGTACTGGATGTGTGACATTGGCCGACTCACCATGCCGGCTGTTGTGAACGAGAATCGTGTTGATGGGCCAATGATCCGTCAACATGGTCAGCTTGTTCCTGCTACATGGGATGAAGCACTTGCACTCGCCGTTGATTCGTTAAAGGGGCTCAAGGGGCAACAGATTGCCGTTGTTGGTTCGGCATTTGCATCAAATGAAGACAACTATGCCTTGGCTCGGTTTGCCAAGGATGTACTGTCGACACCGAACATCGACTTCATCAAGCATAACGACCATACCTTTGGTGACAACCACCTGCGGGTGAACGAAACAGCACCGAATGCCATTGGCGCACACAGTGTAGGGATTGTTCCTTCCGGTAGTGGTCATGGTATTGAGAATCTGAAGGATCGTGTGAGCAGGGGAGACATCAAGGCCGTTATTGTGCTTGAGGATAGTCTTGAGACACTTTCGGCAGACCTCTCCGCAGCCATTGCATCTGTCGACGCACTGATTGTTCTGTCGTCGCATCGAAGTGTAACGGCCAATCAAGCAACCGTCCTTCTTGCGACGGCATCGTTTGCAGAAACAGAAGGAACATTCACGAACGTCCTTCACCGAGTTCAGCGATTTGAACCAGCAATTACCACGGTCGAAAACATCGGTCGTATGGGAATGAAGCAGTCGCGCTGGGACAAGTACGGACAGTGGAATGATCGTTGGGCACAAGGTGTACGTCGTGACGTACGGCCGGCCTGGAAGATCGTTAAGTCACTCGCCCAGGCAATGGGCACCACGTATACATGGACATCATCGGAAGCAGTGTTCTCGGACCTTGCAGCACACGTTCCGGCCTTCTCAAGAATGTCGTACGAACTGCTCGATGCCTATCATGGCATCATCCTTGGAAAAGCCGACAAGCCGGAACCTGTTGGCGTTATCTATGAATCGCACGTTCTGAAGCCGAACTAAGCACATGAATCTCACCCAATTCCTCATCATCACGGCACAAGCAGGAATGCTTGTAAACATGATGCTCATTGCTGCCGCCTACATGGTTCTGGCAGAACGGAAGGTATCGGCCTGGATTCAGAACCGACTCGGTCCTAACCGCGTTGGCTGGTGGGGTATGCTCCAGTCCTTTGCCGACGTCTTTAAGCTGTATCTCAAGGAAGACATCGTACCGGCGGCTGCAGACTACAAATTCCATGCTCTTGCACCGGTGATCTCCATTGCCGTTGCCATCACGGTCTATGCCGTGATTCCGTGGAGTGGGCCGTTGATTGAGATTGACGGAGTGCAGTATGGCCTTGCCATGGCACCGGACATGAATGTTGCCTTGTTGACAATCCTGGCCATGACGTCTGTTGGTGTGTATGGTGTTGCACTCGCCGGTTGGTCCTCCAACAGTAAGTACTCCCTTATGGGAGGCCTTCGTTCAGCAGCACAGATGATCAGTTACGAACTCTCCATGGGTTTGAGCATCATCGGTGTTGTGCTGATTTGTGGTTCGCTCAACCTTGTTGAGATCATTCAGTATCAGACGGCGAATGGTTGGAACGTTTTTTATCAGCCATTGGCCTTTGTTATTTTCTTTGTGACAGCGTTAGCTGAAACGAACCGCGCACCCTTTGACCTTCCAGAGGCCGAGCCAGAGCTTGTTGGTGGATACCACACAGAGTATTCCGGGATGAAGTTTGGTCTACTCTACCTTGCTGAGTACGGCAACATGTTGGCGTCGAGTGCCATTATGGCTACTCTCTTCCTTGGTGGATGGGATCCTGTTCCGTTTATCGACGAAGCAGCTTTGTTAGGACTGGATCCATACTCCTTACCAATGGTTCTCATCCAACACGGCGTCTTTGTTGGTAAGGCCGCCACACTTGTCTTTGTCTTCATATGGATTCGCTGGTCACTTCCGCGATTCCGTTATGATCAGCTCATGAATCTCGGTTGGAAGATTCTTCTTCCACTCTCACTTGCGAACATCACCATTACGGGCATTGTCCTGTTGCTCCTGAACTGATATGGCTAACGTCAAAACGAATACCGAAGCACAACGCATGACCTTTTGGGAGAGAATCTATCTCCCGGAGATTGCACGTGGATTGGGACTCACGTTCCGCCAGATGTTCAAACCAACGTTTACGCGTCAGTATCCTGAAGAGCGGTGGATACCTGAAGGATCCTATCGAGGCCGCCCCGTTCTTGTCCAGGAAGAAGAAGGAGAACGTTGTGTTGCCTGTGGATTATGCTCACGTGTATGTCCAGCTCTGGCCATCGAAGTACGTGCCGCAGAAACCACACAGGAAAAAGAGCGGTATCCGGAAAAGTTTGAAATCAACATGCTTCGTTGTATCTATTGCGGATTCTGCGAAGAAGTCTGTCCTGAAGAAGCCATCGTGATGAGTAAGGACTACGAACTTGTTTTTGGCTCACAGGAAGAGGGTATCTTCGGCAAGGACAAACTCCTCGTTCCGGTCAGCCAACTCCAGGAGCGTCTCGAATTCCTCCGTCAATGGCGCTAACAACAACTGATAACCACATCCAACGGCCACATGAAACACATCATGTGGCCGTTGTTGTTTTCGGTAGTTAGGTTCTTTTTCATATATTCTTCTGATTATCATCTACGTCGTATTTACGGGAATTGTATGATTCGGATTGTGTTTGGTGTACTTACATGTCTGGCACTAATCCTTGTCTCTTGCAAGGACGACCCCGTCACTCCTCCTCCGCCATCTCCGCTACCGACATTTGCTGAACAGGTAACTGCGTGGAATCCGAGGATTATTGTTGTTGAACCAGCTAGACCTTCAAATATCTCTCGTAGGTTCTTCAGAGATACACCTGGTGATACTATTTGTAGGCAAATAGTTCGGTTCCAAATCGATAGCGAAAATGTTGCGGATTCTATCATTTGGAGTATCGGTAAAACAACAAGCACTGAATTGAGTGCAACGTTTAGAGATGTTCCGTTCGGCACCAATGAAGTACACGCTGTAGTACGCAAGCGTTTTATCTCAAATCGTGAGAACATTGACACAGTTGTTGAACGAAGGCTACAACGAACATTTGTATCACTTGATGAAAGTCACAGTCTTGCCATCGGCAAATGGGTGCCGATAGATCCTTCAGAGCATTTTATCGATACGCTGCGAGTCATCTACATGGGTGTTATCCCTGGAACACAGGATAGTATCCTACGGAACTTTGTGCTCGGCGCTACGAAGGGATGTGATACGACATATTTGCGAAAGGAAATGAACATGTCACTTCGACGATATGCTGTGAACTTTGAACGACTTGCTACGACATTGGATTGTCAAGATGTTGTTGGAGAACTCGCGCTATTTAACCGTGATGAAGGAGAGTATCGATTTATTTTTTCAGGTTCGGGTGGTGTTCAGTCAATATTTGTTCGGAGAGTTGAATGATGTATGACATAAAGCCAGCATTCGCCCACGAAACATGCGAAGAAACACAGCCATATCTCTATGGGCGTCCATACGTCACCGTTCAACGTTTCGTGCAGTGTGTCCTATTTGTATTCGTCGTTTCCTGCACCAAAGGTCCCGTTGATTCAGGATATGAGGTACCACCAACCTTCGCACAACAAGTGGAAGCATGGAAGCCGACGATAGTTTTTGAAGAACCATTGGTAGGTAACATCCCTTCGGGCACACTCTACACTCTTTCACGTGGAGATACAGTTACTTCAGGCATTGTGAGATTTAGGATCGACACGATAAACGCTCCCGACTCCGCTCGATGGTCCTTCCGGGGTCAAACCTATACGCTGTTACGAATGGCCGTCACGGATATACCCGAAGGTACCCATGAATTGCAGGGCGTCATCAGCAAACGTTTCCGGTCTGCCCGCGAGTACATCGATTCATTTGCTCAGAAAACGGTACGACGCTCAGTTGTGTCTGTGAACTATGGTGAGAGTTTTGCAATCGGAAAGTGGGTAGCTGTTGATCCCACCGACATTCGTATTGATACACTCAAGGTACTGTATCAAGATGTTGTACCGGGATTACCAGATACAGTCCGTCGGACCTATGTTATCGGCGCTACTCGCGGATGTGATCATGCTGACCCGTCAGCGCCAGACATGGCAGTGTCACTGCGTCGGTATGCCGTGAACTTCCGACGTGAATCTCGTGGTGGTGGTTGTCCACTGCTCCACGGAGAACTCATTCTGACAACAAGGAATGAAGGTCTATACCGATTCCGTCAGAATAATCTGAACAGAATTGACTCCGTACCCGTACGAAGGGCACAATGAGAGATGTACAGTGTGTGTTGATCGCAATGTGTCTCTTAGCGCCCCCTTTGCGCCTTTCCCAATGATTTGATGTAGCGGAGTTTGTATGGCGAAACGTCTTCGACGACGGATGTGTTGTGGATGGTTGTTTCTTCTAGCATGTTTTCCTTCGAATGCACAAAGCGATACATCGTGGTATTTCGTGTTGCGACCGGAACTTGGTTATACGTTCTCGTCTATGAATGTACCCCGAATTCCCAATACTGTTTCATGTTGTGGTGACCTGGGGCTTGGAACAGGCGAGGCGTACGGTGCCACGTTAGGCCTCCAGAAGTCTGTTGGATGGGGCTTCCTTGAATTCAACATTGGTTATCGATATGATGCGTTTTCCTTTGAACGACGTGAGTCGGTGCCGATCTCCATTGACGGCACTGAAGGTAGGGGCACTGTAGCATTTGTTCTTGACGGATCGTTAAGCTCGTTTGAAATAGGTGCCGGCATCTCTGTCAAGATTGTTGAACGTCTGCGGTTTACGGCAGGTCTTGACGGTGTATTCACGAATAACGCAGCCTACGTTCAGGAGGAACGACTCATTGAACCTGCAGATCGTGGTGTGTTTGTGAATGAGGATGGAACCACGTCACGCACGCGGAATACGTATCGGAGTCAGTTCTTTATTCAATATGGAATGAGATCGATGTTTGGTATTGCTTATGAGATACCGCTGTCTCAATCGGTTCGATTGGTTCCGGTTCTCTCGTGGAGAGTGGACATTCTCTCCATTGCTGATGATTTCTTTTTCCGAAGAGACCGATTTGCTCTTGGTCTCGGATTTGAGTTCTCACTTGATGGCAAACCTGCGCGAAAAACAAGGCCGCCCGAACCGATCCCAGCGGACAACGTTCCAACCTCTGACGAAGACGACGGGAGCGGAGGAGTGATTTTTAAGGAAGACTAATCGTGTCTCGTGCTCAATCACCGGGTGACAACGACGTCACGCTGTCCCAATCTCACGTAACAATGCTTCACGTTCGATTTCCAGCTGTCGTATACGTCGTTCCACAGTATCCAACTCTTCCGGCATCGAATCAATCTCAATTCGAAGTCGTGATGCCGCTTCATCAACAAGGTCAATGGCCTTGTCAGGAAGGAATCTATCGGTGATATACCGGTTGCTCAGCTGCGCTGCGGCTACAATTGCTGCATCGGTGATGCGCACACCATGGTGCACCTCATACCGATCTTTCAGGCCACGTAGAATACTGATTGTATCATCAACACTTGGTTCTGCTACGTAGACCTTCTGAAATCTGCGTTCGAGTGCCGGATCTTTTTCAATGTGCTGTCGATACTCATCTAACGTAGTCGCACCTATAGCACGAAGTTCACCCCGAGCCAAAGCAGGTTTCAGAATGTTGGCCGCATCCATTGCTCCCTGTGTTGCACCAGCTCCAATCAGTGTATGCAGTTCGTCGATAAAGAGAATAAACTCTCCGTTACTGTCGGCAACTTCTTTAACAACAGCTTTTAATCGCTCTTCAAACTGACCACGGAACTGTGTGCCGGCAATCAGTGCTCCCATGTCGAGAGAAAAGACTGTTTTTGACCGTAGTGACTCAGGAACATCCTGCGAGACAATTCGCTGGGCAATACCTTCAACAATGGCCGTTTTACCAACACCTGGTTCGCCGATAAGGACAGGGTTATTCTTTGTGCGTCGTGATAGGACCTGTAGTACACGTCGAATCTCATCTTCACGACCAATCACCGGGTCAATCTTACCCTGGCGTGCTTCATCGTTGAGATTTCGCGCATACCGTTGGAGTGACTGATACTTATCCTCAGGATTCTGATCGGTAACCCGACGTCCACCACGAACGTCCGTTAACACTTTCAGAATCGCGTCGCGCGACACACCTTGATCCTTGAGGATTTTACCAACGGCTGTTTTCGACTCAGCCATCGCCAGGAGAATATGCTCGGTCGATACGAAGTCGTCCTTGAGTGTCTGTGCTTCCTTTTGTGCATCCCGGAAAACACTATTCAGTTCGTTGGAAAGGTGCGTCCCGGAAACTCCCTGAATCTTCGGTAGGGTGCGTAATGCCTCATCAAGTCGGGTGCGCACGTAGTCCGTATTTGCACCAATCTTGGCAAGAATGGGCACAACAATACCTTGATCGTCTGCCATCATGGCCGACAATACATGGGTTGGTTCAAGAGCTTGATGATCAGCAGACGTTGCCATTTCTTGGGCGCGCTGAACGGCTTCCTGAGCCTTAAGTGTGAGTTTGTTGAAGTTCATGGTCTGTCCTCTTCGTCAGAATCCCTATGACGTTTATCGGCTCCGACTGTTTTTCGACGTCGTACATAGTCGAATCCCGCCATAAAGATTCCAAAGAGGAGACTCTGTGTGAGAATCCCCACAAACGTTGGGGCACTTTCAAGTACATACGTAAGGATGCCGTAGAAGAGACTCATTCGAAATCCACTTCCCAGTGCTGAACGAATGAGTGATCCACGGGAAATGTTCTTTCGGCGTACAAGCTCCGTTACGGCGCGGGGAATTCCCATCCAACTTGAGATGACTCCCTGTACCACACCAAGAATCATGGCCACACAGAACAGTGTGATGCCAATAGTGTTCCATGGCTGGGTATCAACAAGAAGAAAAATAAATCCGCACGGAAAAAACAACCACATGGCAAAGAGTAGTGCCCGGTGACTTGCACGCCAAAGCAGGGATTGAAGTACTTCGTCGTTGCGGACGACGCCGTATTCATCCATGCCGACTACTTCTTCAAGGTATCGTTCCATGGTTAGGGGGCGAATGGGGCTTACTGATGTGGGAGTGATAACAGCATACGCAATTCCTCTGCTGCCTTTGCATAGGGCTCGGGATTCACACCGATGCCTGCACGCATGGGGTCGTCAAGGGCAAAAATGAGGACGAGGACGAGGACAACGATAAACGTCACAAGCCACGTATATCCAAGATGGACACGGTGATGCTCCATTCCAAAGAGCCAGAGGAATACGACCGTGATACAGGCACCAAGGATAAGAACGAGCTCGAGAAACGCACTCATGTGATCACCTTCGGCAGCAAGTCGTATATGACGAGCCGACGATAGTGATTCCATCATTTCGAGAAGAATGAAGTAGCTCGATTCCTGGCGAGATCCAATTGGTTCAATCACGCGAGTGATATCCCAAATAGCATTGATGTGTTGTCTGCGTTTTGGACTCTCCCGTTCTTCCTTCCGCATGTGCCACTCAACATAATAAACGTGTTCGGCATAGCGCAGACACGTTCGCGTCAGCGAATCCGAGATCGTACGGTCAAAGGCGCGGCCTGCTTGTGCAACGTCAACAAGGAGTGCTGATTCACGCACGGCTGCTTCGGCAACAATGTCACGGCGTGTCTGACCATGACTTACAAGGAGTCCGAGAATGATGGCGTAAAGTACACCAAAGGTTGCATACACGGCTGCCGTGACATCGTTGTGTCGCTGAAGCCGCTCAACAACAACTAGTTTGCGGATTAAGGCATGAATGATGGTCATAACCGTGGCAATGGCCATCGTAGAAATCACGACGATTACAAGTGGTGTCATGGATGTAACTCGTATACAGTGATTGGACGGACGCGGCCGCGTACCGTCTCGGTTCCAAGTGGAGTTGTTCGAAGGCTGTCCGTCGGACATCGCTCAACAACTTCGTGACTGATGATGATGTCCAATCCGCGTTCTTTTGTGAGTGCCTCTAATCGGGAAGCAACGTTAACGGTGTCACCAATAACAGTTGTATCCATTCGGTCCTGCGTTCCCACGGTACCAAGGATCACATCACCGTGGTGAATCCCGATGCCAACAACAAGCTCCGGACTACCATCATTTCGTGCTGAGACGTTGAGAGTACGAAGTGCATTCTGCATGGAGAGGGCAGCACGAACAGCTTGAAGTGGTTCACCAGGGAAGAGAGCCAACACAGCATCACCAACATATTTATCAACAAAACCATCGTGGTGACGAATGATCGGCTCTACGGTTCGAAGGTAGCTGTTTAAGAGTGAAAAGGTTGACCCTGCGGTAAGTGATTCACTTATCGTCGTGAACCGTCGTATGTCGGCAAAGAGAATGGTGAGTGGTAATTGAACGGCCATTCCCGCTCGTACATCTCGTGTTGAAGCTGCTCCAAGTCGTTCAAGGAACTCGGCCGGAACAAAGCGTGATGATGCGGTAAGGAGTTCCTGCTGTTCGTCGTAAAGACGTGCATTCTCCATGGCAACGGCAACGTGCTCTACAAGTAATCGGATGACACCGCTGCGACTCTCAGTAAAGACGTGGGGAGCTAAACGATTCTCCAGGTACAACACTCCCAACGATGAACCACCATGTTTGAGTGGCAGGACCATAATGGAGCGTACTTGTCGTTCCAGCACGTCTGCGTCGGACGCATACGGTTCGTCTAACGATGCATCACCAACCACGATCGGGTCAATATTTCGTTCTGATTCGGCAACTGCTCTTCGGACATATGGCACCGTCGTGTCTCGATCTGACGGCCGCAGGAGTGTCATTCGTCCTTCAGCGTCTGCATCTGCTGAAACACGGAGAACACCCTCACTCCGCGTAAACAACACAACACGTTCTGCACCAGCATGCTGTAACACAACAGTCAACAAAGTCTTCATCAATCCATCAAGTCTGATCTCCGAGGCAATCGAGGCCGATGCCTTCATGATGAGTTCGAGGTCAACAACAGATGATGAATGTGATGTTGTATGTGTGCCGTAGGTCGTGTGGGAGATGAACGTTGCATGCCGAACATCCTTTGGTACCGGAACTGATTCTTGCCGTGTTCCTCCACGAAGTCTATCAGCGGCTACAGAAGCGCCAAAGGCATCATAGGCAGATACGGCAACGTCGCGATAGGCCAGAGCAGCATCTTGTGCACCTTCCTTCATGTGAAGGTCGTAGAGCTGCTCAGCGATAACTGCAGCGAGTAGATTGTTGCGCTCTGTACGAGCCATCTGCAAAGCGTCATTTAACAGTGTACGGCTATGGTCAAACTTCTTGTTCAGCAGTTCAGAAAGTCCACGAACAAACATCGCCCGCGAAACAAATGCCGGTGAATCTTTTGCGGCCTTGATGATGATTCGGGAATTCCGTTGAACTATCCGAGCACCTGGTGGTTGCTGATGTCGTATTGCAAGGATGACACGAAAGAGCGCAATATCAATGGAGATGAGCTGACCGGCTGTTCCCAACATCCACTTTGATAACTGTGTGTCTGCACGTTGTGCAGAATCATGATCTCCTGCCAGAACAGCAACAAAAAAGACCTTCCAGTAGAATTCTGCTAAACCAGCAGCGTTTTGTGCTTCTGTTAACTCTGCGACAAACGATTCGGGGTCAAAACCATCGCCGGCAAGATTATTCGATGCCGTCGTCTGTCCACGAAGTCCAGCCGTCAGCCGATCAAACTGTGTTTTGAACAACGACACAACAAGTGGCGGGCCTTGTTCAAGAGGAAAGAGTTTTCGAACAATCTTCCATCGGTCGTCAAGTTTTTTTGCGATCTCTGCTATAGGGTAACCAAGATACAGTTGATCCTGTATCTCATGCCCCATGGCATAACCAGCAAACGTTCCATCTGATACCTCGGTTAAAGCAGCAAAGGCCCGTCCTGTCATGGTTAACGTTGCTTCAGCTGGCTGAGTCCAGTGTATCGTTGTTGCGGCAAGTGTGAAGAATACAACTCCGCGTGTACGCGGTGAAGCACGATTCTCCGCAAGACGAAGGGCAACATCGGCAAAGGCGCCCCCTTGCCCCTTAACTCCCATCAACGTGAGAATCATGGCATAGTTTGCAAAAGCATCGACACCATCCTCATCAAATCCATATCGAAAGGCGAGAGTAGCACGGACTATCATGATGTAGGCAATCATGAGGGTGCTCTCATAGTATGCACTCGCAGCGACTCCGTCGAGTATACGCATGGCGCGAGCAACACGTTCATCTGGACGTGCCTCGTTGTTCAGAAACGTCGATGGTGATCGTCCACGAAGGACAATCTGTGAACGAAGGAGAACAAGCCCAACATTAGCATTTGTAGCGCGTCGAGGAATCTTGATGTTCAGTGTACGAAGTGCTTCATTTCCTGCGATAAATGCTTCGGACATCGATCCACACGTTGTCTCAAGGGTCATACGTGCTTCCAACACATCACACCGAGTATGATTGGTCGTTGCTCGTGCAAGTGCATCCTCGAGAAGGATTCGTGCTTCGGCAATACCTCCAAGAAAACTTTTTGCTTCAGCAAGGAGAAGAGTTGCAGCATGAACAATCTCCGAGGCGCGACGATGACCAACACCAACGATGCGACAAGCTTGTTCGGCATAGTGAGCACACGCAGAAAAAGCTGTTGAACGACGTGCTCTGCGAGCGGCTTGGAGATTTCGCTCGGCGAGGGCGACAATGTCATCCTGCGACGTTAAACGTGAACGTGCTTCATTCCCATGGTGAACAAGTTCGAAGAGTAGGCCGGGATTTGAACCGTCGTCAGATACGTGCTCCAGACGACGCATTAGGGCAAGATGAATGTCGGCCTTAACCGTTGCCGACACGGTAGATTGTGCCGAATCAATGACACGATCATGCATGACATGATACGTTACTCCATCAACCCGATACAGTAGCCCCTCATCAACGAGAATACCTAGCAGAGTTTCTACGTTGACAGGATCAAGATTCATCGCCTCTGCGAGTACATCAACAGAGCATCGCTGACCAATACATGTTGCCGTCACGAGAACCATCCGCACATTGTCGTCGAGATCGCGAACGTGACGTTCAAGTAAAGAGATCGACCGTTCATCCAGGACAAGGTGGGCAATCGCATCAAGGTCATACGTCCAAGTCCCACGATCTTGGTCGTAGGCGATGTGTCCTGACGCAGCACTCTGTCGCAGAAGTTCACGAAGTGCTAGGGGATTACCACCACATTGCCGACGTAACAAGCGTGCTGGCGACGTTACCTGTTGTGCATCTTCACCCGTGGCTGCTGCAAGAATATCGGCAACGGCTGAGTCCGTAAGAGGTGCCAGTTCAACGTATGTAGGTTGAATTTGCGTGCGTTCACAGAGTTCACGCAATGTCGATACCGTCCTCCCCTCGTCGTCATCCGTCCGTATAGAGAGCACAACACATGTACCATGTGACGACATTGTTTCGAGGATTCGGCCGAGAAGTTCAAACGTCAGAGAATCAGCCCATTGCAAGTCTTCAAGAAACAGGATAAGGGGCTTGTCAGGGGGCGAAAGGGCTATTGAAAGGCGTTCAACAACATGAAGAATACGTGCCTGTGCCTCACGTGGGGCCAGGTCAATGAGTGGAGCTACGTGAGAGAGATACGGTGTAATCTCCGGGATACCTCCAACCACAAGTGCCTCAACACCCTGCAGTTCCGTGTTGAGTCGATCCTTCCATACTGATATCTCATCAGGTGGAGCTTCGGCGAGTTGCGTGATAACATCTCTGAAGGCACTCGTTACGCCAATCGCTGGCTGATCGCGCTCTGTACGGTCGTAGGCACCAGTACCACATCGAAGTCCGGCAGATCGGAATCGATGAACGGCAGCACGAACGACACTTGACTTTCCTATACCTGTTGGACCGGTAATGACAACAAGACGTGGTGGAGAATGTGGAGTATTACCATTGGTAATCGTCTGAATCTCTTGATCACGTCCAGCAAGTACTGTTGGAATCACAAACCGTCGACGGCCACCCTTATGACGTTGTCGAGGAAGGGGCTGACCAGACGACAAGGCATCGATGATACTTCGGAGATCGTCTGTGAGATCCGACGCCCGTTGATAACGATCATCTGGATCCTTCCGAAGAAGTGTATCGACAACATCATCAACAATTTGAGGTACGGTTGAATCAATCGTACGGAGCCGACGAGCATGTTTGGCTGCGTGGGCGTGCAGAATCTCGGCTACATCACTGAACGGGAAGGGAACATCACCGGCGATCATTGTATAGAGCACGGCACCGAGTGAGTACAAGTCAGATCGTGCATCAACACGCCGATGCATACGTCCGCTTTGTTCCGGCGCCATAAAGTGAAGTGTGCCTACGGCTGAGGCATCTGCATCTGCTGTGCCGTCAGAAGACATCGCTATAGCAAGTTCCAGATCTATCAACGACGAATCAACCGTTTCCACGTCGACGATGATGTTCTGCGGTGCCACATCTCGGTGGATGATCTTCGTTGTATGCAGTTCTGCGAGCACTTCTGAAACTCTGCAGGCAATACGTAATGCGTCAAGAAGTGGCAGCGGACCATTTCGTAATCGCATTGATAACGTTTCCTGGCCAGCATCGGCCATCACGATGTAACCATCGTGACTATCACGGGCATCAAGTACGGCAGGAATTCCAATGATATTCAGTCGTGAAGCAAGTCGGATATGATTCCGAAGCCGATCGCGTGTCAGCGTATCGGCATGGTCATCGAGACACTTGATAATGACCCGTGCACTATCAACAAGACGTTCAGCGCGCACGACCTTCTTTGCCTGGCCGTAAGCAATGACTTCAAGTTCTCTATATCCGTGAGGAATCATCCTTCGTAGGCAATCACAACATGTCGGCGGTGTGCGTGGAGTAAGCCCACATACCACACATCAAAGGCAGTGATGATCACCGCAAAAAGCTGTAGGAAGTGATTATCAGGATAGTGGATAAACATAAAAACGCTGATGAGCCCCGTACCAAGGAACTTTAACCAGGCAATTGTTATAGAGTAATGTTCGCGATCGCGGACACGATAAAAGTTCACGACGTAGAGTACGCTGATAACGGTATTGAGTAAATAAGCGCTGATTGCACCGATGGACGTCTCGTATCCTGCTTGTTTCATAAACCAGAAAGCCGCTGCCCACACAGCAGTGAGCACAATACTGTATGGTATAAAGTACTTCCGAAACGGCGGAAGAAACGTGTCCTCCTTACCATATCGAAGCAGCATGGACCAGATAAAGATGTCGAGAAAGAACCACGCTCGATATCCCCACAACATGAGCGAACCCATGTCGGTGATAATAAACCAAGAATACATAATCTCCCATGCGAAGTTGCCACAGCCGGCTACTGTTGGCATTTCAATTCGACGGTAGACAATGATGTTACGGATCAAGATTCCGTAGGCTATAACCCAGAGGAAACAGCCTGTTCCGAACAATGCCAGTTCAGGAATTGTGCAGTCGACGGTATTGAGGAGGTCCATGGCAGTGGCGTCAGACAGACCGAAGTTCGTTTTCAAGAGTGATACGTTCGGGATTATCACCAGCCCATTCATGCGTTGTAAACGTCATGAGTTCCTTACCCAGCCATCGGGTGAGCCATGGGCCGACGATGGGAACAACCATCAGTACACCATGAAGTCCGTGCGCAATGGCGAACAACACACGATATAATGCACCGCCATCGGCAGCATTATGATCAAGACGTAGAGCTCGAATTGCCCGCGGGTCCATCAGTCGTTTCATGAGCATAAGAGGTACGTATCGACGTCGCTTCAGGATAAAGACATGGTCGCGCAGGAACGTGCGAAGGGATGTTGTCAGCGTGTCTCCTGACTCGGACCAAACAAACTCACCCTGGCAGACATGCTCCCACATGCCATACGGATCCTTGTGAGCTTCTCGTAAAACATCTTCATCGAGTCCGAGGTGATGTCCAATCACAATCCAATGCAGGAGAATATCTCGCTCAGTCTGTTCAGATATTCGATAACCTAGTTTCCGTGCTCCACGAATTGACTGAAGGGAGAATGCAAGAAGTGTTGCGACGGTATCCTGCATGTTGATCGGATCACCATCACCCTCATAGTCCCATGGTTGGCCATCACGTTGACCATGTCGTTCAATCATAACACGAATACCGGCATGAAACAGCCGAATCTTCTGGATTGTTCGGATAGCTGGTTGATGAGGAGCTGACCACAAATCCCAATTCATCACGTTCTGGACAAAGACGGACGTTTCCATAACACGGCGGACCATCGTATCGTCGGCTCCAGAGTGTTTCCGCTGAGGTCCACCAAGAACACCAGTGCGTGCAAGAACCTTCGCACCTCGTGCACCTGCATAACATTCAGGAAGAGATTTGCACATTAAGACGACAATAAACGGAAACGAGTTCTCGCCAAAATGTCGGCATGCACGTTCTTGTGCCTCGGCCAAGCCAGGCATGTTGGCAAGAAAGGGAGGCAGCTGTGTATCGCGCACGAGTGCTTGTGCACCAGGAGGCAACTCAGCAAGAGCAGACTCACATGATGCCTGATCTAGTGCGTCAAGATCACGCAAATACTGAATACGACTACGATCTCCGTTCTCACCAAAGATGTCCTCCATGGCGTGAACAGAACGTACGTCTACACGTCGGCGTAGCGACGTCCACCATTCTGTCGTCATCTGGCCTCCTGTCTCCCCGTACCATCACCACGATTACCGAGATCATGGTGAAACCCCTAGAACCTGTCTACCGGACTGCAATCCGGTCATCGAATATAGGTGATATCTTCGCCGAATGGACTTCACCGTACAAAACCCGACATTTCGCGAAACCATTCTGGCACATCTCGAGCGTCAGCATTTTATGCGGCACATTGGATGTCGACTCACCGTGATTGAAGCCGGATACGTAGAGGCAGAAATCGACCTCGACACCATCCATCAGCAGCAGATAGGACTCGTGCATGGAGGAGTAACGGCCACAATAGCCGACGTAGCTGCGGGTTTTGCCGGCTTTACTCTCGTTGGACCGCATGAGCATACCGTCACAGCAGAAATAAAAGTCTCCTATTTCCGAAAGGGTAGGGGGCGGCGTTTACGCGCCAAGGGGCGTGTCGTGAAGCCAGGACGAGCATTTCACTTTTGTGAAGCAGACGTGTTTACGGTAGACGACGACGGAACCGAAACACATATCGCACGTGCTACAACAACAATGGCGGTAATTCTGCCTACACCCTCGGAACACTGAAGAGTGTGTCTTGGACGTCGTAGGACTCTGCGACATCACCTATTCTGCACTGCCACCAACCATAGCCATCATGAATCGAATCCTCTGGGTAGACGACGAGATTGAACTCCTGCGGCCGCACGTCATGCTGCTCGAACAGCGTGGATACAACGTCTCTACGGCTACAAACGGCGAGGACGCCATTGAGCTTGCACAGCACAATCGGTACGACCTCATCTTTCTCGATGAGACCATGGTGGGCATATCGGGCTTAGAGACACTATCGGTGCTCAAAGACATTGACAAGTCTGTACCCGTAGTAATGGTCACAAAAAACGAACAAGAATCGGTCATGGAGGAGGCCATCGGTCGGAAGATCGATGACTATCTGACAAAGCCGGTCAATCCTGCTCAGATCATCGCAGCGTGCAAAAAATTCCTTGATACACGACGTATCACCGAGGAAAAGGTCACACAGAAGTTCCATCAGGACTACTCATCGATTTCACGTCGTCTTATGGATCGAATGTCGTGGTCAGAGTGGTTAGACGTCTACCTGCGCCTTGTGAACAGTGCGCTCGACCTTGACAAACATCCGGACGTTGGATTGGAGCAATCACTTCGGGATCAGTTCCGTGAGTGTAATGCTGCATTCAGCAAGTTTATCGAAAATGAATATGTCGACTGGTTAGGTGATCGTGGAAAGCGGGAAGAGGACATGCCCCTTCTTTCGCCCCATATCGCAGATACCTACGTTATACCGCGATTACAGAACGGTCGGCCGACCTTCTTTATCGTCGTAGACTGTATGCGACTGGATCAATGGCTCGTAATGGAAGAGTTTATCCGACCGATGTATTCCATTCAGCGTGACTATTACTGTTCGATCCTCCCGACGGCGACGCCGTATGCGCGAAATTCCATCTTTGCGGGATTGTATCCAACGGAGATCAACAAACACTATCCGCAGTTTACGATTGACGAGCGAGGTAAGGACGAACACACGTTAAATCGTAACGAAAAAGAGTTTTTGAATCTCCTGTTGCAGCGTCGACGTGTGAAACTGCGTAACGACCTTCAATACATCAAGATCATCGACACCGAGTTTGGAAAGCGCATTGAGGCCGACATTATGCGATATGCAAAGTCGCAGTTAACGGCCATTGTCATCAACGCAGTAGACATGATTGCGCATTCGAGGTCGGACTATCCCATCCTCAAGGAGATAGCACCGGACGAATCGGCGTATCGTACGCTGACATCATCGTGGTTCCAGCATAGCAGCTTTTACGGAATCCTGAAGGCCCTTTCGACCGTCAAGGACGTCCAGATTGTTATCACGACGGACCATGGAAGTGTCCGCTGTTTACGCGGAACGAAGGTTGTGGGCGACCGTGAAACGACGACGAACCTCCGGTACAAAATTGGCCGCAACATCAAGGCCGAGCGGAGTGAGGCCATTTTGGTCACGGATCCAGAATCTTGGCGCATACCGGCGGGTGGGGTCACGACGACCGTAGCGATCGCGAAGGAGGACCGATATTTTGTGTATCCGACGGATTACCACCATTATCTCTCGAAGTATCGGGACAGTTTCCAGCATGGTGGAATATCGATGGAGGAAATGATCCTTCCGGTGGTAATTTTGGAGCCGCGGGCCTAAGGGCCCGTTGCGCGTTTTTACACCACCGGAAGATGGACATGGAGGTTGAGACCCTTCGGTCATTAAGTGAAGAAGAAACGATAGATCTTGGCGAGCGCTTTGCGTCGACGTTACGCGTCGGCGACGTCGTAGCGCTATTTGGAGATCTGGGTGCCGGGAAGACGGAGTTCGTCAAGGGCATCTGTCGTTACTTCTCCGTCGAGGAACTCGTCACGAGTCCGACCTTCACGATCATCAATCAATACCGTGGCATCACGGATGACGGCGACACCGTCAAACTCTACCACGTTGACCTCTATCGTATAGAGACGCCGGAGGAGCTTGCAGAAACGGGCTTTGACGACTGTGTCTTTGCGCATGATGCAATCAAGTTCGTTGAGTGGCCTGAGAAGGCCTTACACCTCTTGCCGTCGGGCACACACATAGTGCGCCTCTTACCGGATCCAGAGGATGACACAGCGCGGACTATCACGATTGAGCGGTATGTCAGTCCGATGGGGGTTGAGCGGTTGTAGGGTGTGAAGGATTCACCCATCATATTCACCGGGTAACGTGGTTCCCCGGTGAATGGTACCGGCGATGTATTTGGCGACATTCGATTCACCGGGTAACGCCGCATCAGATTCACCGGGTAACGTGGTTCCCCGGTGAATGGATCAGACGAAGTATTCAACGCGATCAGATTCACCGGGTAACGTGGTTCCCCGGTGAATGATACCGGCGACGAATTCACCGGGTAACGTGGTTCCCCGGTGAATCTGGCCATACAGCGTATCTTCGCAGAACCTCAACCACCACAAAACCCGATTGATATGCACGTAGCAGAACGTATCGCACGCCTTGGCACGGAAACGGCCTTCGAAGTACTTGTGAAAGCCCGCGCGCTTGAAGCCCAAGGACGAAATATTGTCCATCTTGAAATTGGTGAGCCGGACTTTGATACTCCGGCCAACATCATCCAAGCAGCTAAGGACGCGCTTGATAGGGGATTTACTCACTATGGTCCTGCCGCTGGTCTACCTGAGGCACGGCAAGCCGTTGCTGACTACGTGAATAAAACGCGCGGCTACTCTATGTGGGACGCTGATAATGTCGTGATTACACCTGGTGCTAAACCGATTATGTTCTTCGGCATGATGGCCTGCATCGACGAAGGTGATGAGGTTATTTATCCGAATCCTGGATTCCCGATTTATGAGTCGGTTATCAATTTTCTCAAAGCTAAGCCGGTACCTCTGCCATTACGTGAAGAGAAAGAGTTCCGTTTTGATGTAGCCGACCTCGAAGCACGAATCACGCCAAAAACAAGAATGGTGATTCTCAACACACCACAGAATCCAACTGGCGGAATTCTTACAGAAGACGATCTCCGGCAAATCGCCGAACTCGCCGTGAAGCATAATCTTATCGTGCTGAGTGATGAGATCTACTCGCAAGTGACGTATGGCGACTTTAAACATACCTCGATTTCAAAGTTTGATGGTATGCAAGAGCGCACAATTATTCTTGATGGATTCTCGAAGACATTCGCCATGACCGGATGGCGGCTTGGTTACGGCATGTTTCCAAAAGAAATGGCCAAGATCGTCGCAAAACTTCAAACGAATTGCACATCGTGTACGAGTTCATTCTCGCAGATTGCTGGAATAGAAGCATTGAGTGACCGTACACTGCCTGCGGTGAACACCTTCCTCAAGGAGTTTGAACGTCGGAGAGATGTAATTGTCGCGGGTCTCAACGACATTCCAGGGTTCCGTTGTCACAAGCCTCACGGCGCTTTCTACGTCTTCCCGAACATTACCGGTACAGGCATGACCTCGCAAGAAGCTGCAGACTTCCTACTCTACGAAGCAGGAGTTGCATGTTTGTCAGGCACTGCATTCGGAGCACATGGCGAAGGATTTATTCGATTCTCATACGCCAACTCGATTGAGAACATTGAAGAAGCCCTCAAACGCGTACGGGAAGCCGTCGAGAAACGTGTCACAGCATGACTTTGTTGAAGAGCTCCGCAAGCGCTTCATAAGCGTACGGAATCCTTCCAAAGCACAAGAAATGGCCGCTTATATGCGCCACAAGTTTGTGTTCTTTGGTATTGCTGCTCCACTTCGTAGACAGATTCAACGGGAGACCATACATGAGTGTGGTTTCCCGTCTGACGTTTTATCAACGTCCATGAGACTCTATTCCCAACCAGAACGTGAGTTCCATCTTTGTGCCGTTGATCTACTTCTGGATTGTTCAACAAAGGTCTCGCTACATCATCTCTTGCCGCCAACCGATGACGTACTTGATCACATCGAACAACTTATACGAACAAACTCGTGGTGGGACACTGTCGACTTTCTGTCATCACGTATCATTGCTAGGATTCTGCGGGAAAAGGGGCAAAAGGCGCGAAGGAAGATTCTGAATAACTGGATTAGGGATACAGAATTATGGATTCGACGGTCTGCGATACTAGCCCAGCTGCACGAAGGAAGAAAAATTGATATCCAACTATTGTTTTCGTTGGTTCTACTAACGGCCGATGAAGCTGAGTTCTTCATCCAAAAGGCGAGTGGTTGGGCACTGCGTGAGTGTTCAAAAACCTATCCAAATGAAGTACGGGCGTTTGTCGGTGAGAATGCTGAGCGACTCAGTGCACTTACAAAGAAGGAAGCGCTTAGGAATATTCGGTAGAGGATACTCCGAATCAAGAATTCACCGGGTAAGGTGGTTGCCCGGTGAATGGCAGATGGTTACGAATCAAGAATCACGAGGTAAGGTGGTTGCCCGGTGAAATCGAATGTTGACGGATTTACATGTATTCACCGGGAACAGTGGTAACCCGGTGAATGGTGTCGTGTGCGGTACGTCACGAATCAATCCCGTCGAAACACATGGACATGAATGCCTTCTTTCACATTCATGTAGGAGTTACAACCATGAGTTATCGTCGAACAGTCTTTGCCCTAGGGCTGATCTTTCATGTCTACAATCGTGGCGCAGGACAGATGGCAATCTTTTTGTGTGATCGTGACTACGGGATGTTTATGCGCTTTGCACGCGAAGAAGCCACTCGTCATGGAATGGCCATCATTGCCATCGTTTTGATGCCGAACCACTTCCATATCGTCCTGCAGCCGATCGAGGGAAATGGGAATGTCTCAGAGTTCATGCGCTGCCTGCAGTATCGGTATGCCCGCTGGTTTAACAAGCAGTACAAGCGCTCGGGAACGCTCTTTGAGGGCCGTTTTAAGGATAAACATGTTGACTCGGATGAATACCTGTACCAGGTCTGTCGTTACGTTCACGCCAACCCCGTCGTTGCTGGCCTCGCGACGGCACCAGAGAGATGGAAGTGGTCAAACTTCCTGGAGTTTATCGGACAACGAAACGAGATGCCGCATCACTCTGGGTTTCAGCTCCCGTTCTTACGAAGTCACGATGAGTATCGAGCCCTCGTACTGGAACAATGTATGTCACAACGAATCCTGCACGCACGACTTGAACAGGACATTCGACGACAGCGTATGGAATAGCCGACGATAGCTATCAGGAAGAATCTCACCTTTTCTACTGTAACGCCATAGCGCGTAGGGCCGTGTTATGCCGCAGGCACATCCTGAGCCCCTAAAACACCTCTTTCTACATCACGTTTATGCCTCGACACGACGAAAAAGATCGAGTAGATACCCTATAGCGTGCGT
>DDUR01000032.1 GCA_002344895.1 Ignavibacteria bacterium UBA2333 | reverse complement strand
TTAACCCCATCTGCCTCCCCACCTGCCTCCCCACCTTTACCGATGCCACGGCGACGATTCGTCACGACGGAGTTTGGGATAGATGTGGACGTTCTCGGAAGGGTCGGTTGGTGCCGGTACGGTGCCAAAGGGGACAGTAGGGTAGGGACCTACTGTTCCGTCATTCATCGTTGCCCATTGTTTATGATGGTAGGCACAGACACTCAAACAGGCAGAACAGTAATTGGCACGTGCGAAATAGGGGAAACACTTTCCTGTATCAACGACGTAACGCGGGTTTCCAATTGGGTCTACCGTACCGTCGTGATACCGTTCGTCGGGTATTGCGTCCGCTGGACAGAATATCCGACAGGCCTGACATTTATCGCAGAAGGCTGCAATGCCAGCATCCATTGGTTCATCGGTAACCATTTCCAGGTTCGTCAGGATACTGCCAATTCGGAAGAGTGGCCCCAATTCTGGATGAATGATACTGCCATGCCGACCGAGTTCACCAAATCCTGCCTTGAGTGCCAAGGGTACATGTAACACAGAGCTGTCACCAATAGGATGTTCTACACCACAGGCGATGCCAGCAGCACGAAGTTCGTCGGCAAGGTGAAGGACAGTTTCACCGAGTGAAAAGTAAATTCTGAGACATTCAACTGCGGCAGATTCTGAAGGTACCGTAACAAACTGTTCGTATGCCATCCGTGCACCCACAACGATGGCATATCGATAGTTCACCGATCGGTCACGATAAATATCCGTCGGCTCTATCTCAGCGATTCCCACAAGGTCTGCCCCTAGCGCGCGAGCGCGCCCCTTAACCCACTCAGAAGCATCGGCAGGTGAAACAAATTCGCGACGAGTCTCCGCAACTGGACCGTCAAATCGTGGATACTGCTCGGTCTGAATTCGACCGAGCCACATCGTTGCTTCGTCGATCGTAATTGTACGTCCACCGACAGCGTCATACCATCCTTGCCAGTCAAAGGGAGGGGGCTGAGAAGGGGCACCAAGGACAGGTAGAGGGTAGAAGGTCTTCATTGTTCGGAGACAAAAACACCTGACGGTGAGAACCGACGCCAGGCATGATAGTGGTCAACGGTATAGGGAACCCGTCGTGATGTTGAGTCAGACGTTGCTTGAACGATCACAACATCGTTCGGATTGTTGCCGGAGAACGTGAGGTCTGCAGAACCTACCGTAACACGGTATGGTTTGGGATACGAACGCAGTAGTCGTGCAAATGGAACACCGTACGTTGAGTCGCCAAGCGAGAATCCAATAACAAGAGACCGACGTCCACCAGTTGTGTCAAAACGTTTTGAGTATCCCTTTGCCCACTGTACCTCTGATGTCATTGATGTATCCGGTAAAAAAACATCGGCGATAACAGTTGAGGCAGAATCACGACGTAATGAATCAACCAGTGTACGAAACGTGCTAACCGTCATGGTTTCGAATGGTATGTCGGTGAGGACTGATCCCTTTCGAGACCCAACGGCACACTCTCCCGTTGCCTGATACCACCACGAACCTGTTGATTCATCCTCAAATACGGCGTTATAGAAGTTCGCTCCAACAAGACGGAAACGTTCGTGTGTACCATCGATAACAGGTGAGTATACGCGACCGGTGTGACACATCGTACAGTACGTTACCAGAACTGCTGTACTACCAATACTGTCAGCAATTTTATGATGATGTGCCACAAGGTCAATTGGCCACGCACGTAATCGATTACCATCACGAACAACGATCAGACCATCATCGTCGGAAAGACCTGCTTGTTCAAGTTGGCCGTGTTGGACTATATGCGGCTCGGCAAACATTGCTTCGGCCGACATCATGGTATTTGAAAGAACGTGTAAGGCAACAACAACGAGCACAACGATGGAGGCGAGTGAAATTGACCACCAGCGTCCACGACGAAGAATGTGACGACCACTGACGAAGAACAAAACAAGTCCAAGGGCCACAAACAACCACCGCCCTTGATAGACATACCATGCCGTGCCAAGCACGTCGGCCTCCTGGGCACCGGGAATAATAGGCATCAACGCAGCCATGTTCACGAGTACTGGAGCCAACAACAGCACCGTACTCACAAAAAACAGCAACCAGCGAAATCGTGCCATGTCGTTCTTACGTTCTGTCTGTGGTTGGAAAGCGGAAAGTACGGACTTGCCCTACCCAACGTGCCCCTTGCAAATTCCCGCAACAGTCGTATTTTTGTGGCTCTTCGAAATGGGGCGTCGCCAAGTGGTAAGGCAGCGGGTTTTGGTTCCGCCATGCGTTGGTTCGAATCCAGCCGCCCCAGCAGACGGTCATTCGCACAAGGAAACGTGAACTCCGAGATCAAGATCGTCGCCGGAAGATCGAACCGGGAGATCGCCGAGAAAATTGCCCGTGCGACACATCGTGATCTGGCACAGGTTACCATCGCAAATTTCAGCGATGGAGAGCTTTGGGTCAAATACGAAGAAAACGTCCGCGGTGTCGACCTCTACATCGTCCAGTCGACCTTCGCTCCGTCGGATACCCTGATGGAGCTTTTGCTGTTGATTGATGCAGCGCGCCGTGCTTCGGCACGCCGTATCACTGCCGTTATGCCGTATTTCGGTTATGCACGGCAGGATCGTAAAGATCAACCGCGTGTGGCTATTACCGCCAAGCTTGTGGCAAACTTGCTCACGCAGGCAGGGGCTGATCGGGTGATTACGATGGACCTGCATACTCCGCAGCTTCAGGGTTTCTTTGACATTCCATTGGACCACCTTTACTCATCAACGGTGAGTGTAGGGGAACTTCAGAAACTTGGAATGACAAACCTTGCTGTTGCTTCGCCCGATGTTGGTGGCGTAAAAACGGCACGAGCGTATGCAAAGATGTTGGGTGATGCGGATCTGGTAGTTGTTGACAAACGACGCCCAGCGCACAACGTAGCCGAGGTTATGAACATCATCGGAGATGTTCGCGGAAAGAACCTTGTCATCGTTGATGACCTCATCGACACAGGCTCAACCTTTGTGAAGTGTACGGAGGCCTTAAAGGCGCAGGGAGCAGAAACGATTGTTGGCGTCTGCACACACCCTGTCTTTAGCGGAAAAGCCGTCGAAAAAATTGGTGCCTGCGAAGCACTCACAAAACTCTTCGTAACGGATACAATTCCATTACGAACGGAACACGAAAAAATCGAAGTCGTCAGCGTGGCCGGATTGTTTGCAGAAGCCATCATCCGCACGCACGAAAATCAGTCCATCAGTTCGCTCTTCGAAAAAGCGCAGAGCTGAGGGTACGTCCACGAACACAATTGTACGAACGGTGATATCATGACGGAAGTTCAACTCCAAGCCACACCGCGCACGCCGGGACAAACAGCATCGAAGGCACTCCGCCGTGAAGGCCGCGTACCTGGTGTGTACTATGCAAAAAATCAGGATCCGGTACACTTCAGTGTGCCTGTTCTCTCCCTGCGTTCAATCGTCTACACGGCAGAAGCCAAGATGGTCAAACTCGCCGTTGATGGCGCAGGTAAGGCACTTCCTTGTATCCTGAAGGATGTGACATTTGATCCGGTAACAGATCAGATTCTGCACATCGATCTTCTCGGTGTTGCCGCCGGTGAGAAGATTACCGTCGAAATCCCGCTGCACCTTACTGGCCTGTCCATTGGTGCCCGCGACGGTGGTATTGTTGAGCACGTGATGCACAAGGCTCATGTGAAGGTCGACCCAACGAAGATGCCTGAGCACATTGATGTTGATATCACCAATCTCAAGATTGGCTCATCAATTCATATCGGTGATCTTAGTGTTGCCGGTGTAGAATTCACCGACAAGCCAGACGCCGTTATTGTAACATGTGCCGCTCCGAAGGGCGAGGCACCAGCAGCAACGGAAGAAGCTGCCCAATAAGTCGCCGTTCTCTACGTAAATTTACGCTCCGTACGTTCTGCGTACGGAGCGTTTCGTTTTTTTGTTCTGTATGACCACCTTACCACTCGACCATAACACTGAGTCAGCACGGCTGGCCGCCTTGTACGAAGCTGACTTGCTCGACACGGAGAGCGAGCCCGAGTTTGATGAGATTGTGGAGATTGCCTCCGAGATTTGCGGTGTTACTATATCGACAATCACTCTTGTAGATGCCGAGCGTCAGTGGTTTAAGGCGCGAAAGGGGCTTACAGAATCTGAAACAGGGCTCGATGTTTCTTTCTGCGCCCTTGCAATTCGACAGCTAGAGACGTTTGTTGTAGAGGATTCAAGAACAGACATTCGTTTACAATCTTTGGAACCGCTTCGCGAGCATCCAGATGTACGCTTTTATGCGGGTGTACCTCTTCGTCTAGAAGATGGTCATGCAGTGGGTACTCTTTGTATCGCTGCACCAGAACCTCGCCAGCTTTCAGAACGGGAAGCACGTGCTTTAACAATCCTGGCCCGTCACGTTGTTGGTTTGATTGAGCTTCGCCGTACGCGTCGGAAAATGAATGAGCTGCTCATTGATCTGAAAGAGTTTGCAACTACACAGGAACGGATTACGCAGTTAGCAACACGACTTCTGAGTGTGATCGCTCACGATGTGCGAGGCCCGTTGTCGAGCGTTATCGAAGTCCTCGACGTTGCACCTGATGAAGATCTTGTGGAATTGCGCGACACGATACAACGACATGCTATCGTGGCAAAATCCCTACTTGATGATATCCTCTCCTGGGCTAGGACGATGATTCAGGGTGGACCGATAGCGAGTGATATACATGTTGAAACCCTCGTCGCGTCGGTTGTTTCCGTGAGTGCTTCGGATGCAGCTGCAAAGAATACAACGATTACCGTTCACCGGGAGATTGAACATCTTCACGCAGATCCAAACATCCTGCGATTTGTCCTGCATACGTTTATTACGAATGCCGTAAAGTTTACCGAAAGCGGCACGATTGACGTCTACATCAAGCATGATGAAGCAGGACGTGTTACTGTGATCGTACGAGATACTGGCACAGGTATGTCCGACCGCACACGAGAACGACTCTTTGATTGGCAACGCCGAGGTGGTGAATATGGCACACGTCGTGAACGAGGTTCGGGTGTTGCGTTACTGCTTGTGAAGGACTTCCTTGACCTGATTGGCGGCACAATTACCGTTGATAGTAAGCAAGGAATTGGCACGACGATGACGGTGACGCTGGGTGACGTCTGATGTTCGCTGACGCTCACGGGGTGTTCGCTGACGCTCACGGGGTGTTCGCTGACGCTCACGGGGTGTTCGCTTCGCTCACGGGGTGTTCGCTGACGC
>DDUR01000030.1 GCA_002344895.1 Ignavibacteria bacterium UBA2333 | reverse complement strand
AGGTGCCGGGGACCTAAAGGTCCCCGGCACCTTCTCCCTACCGCCCTCATCTCCGAGAAAGAATTCTCCGGGAGACTCCCGAAAGACGTAAATTTTCACTGGTGTTCCGCCTGCTCACGATAGCATACACCGTTCTGGTGGTTACGTCCGTGTCGGCTTTTGCTGGACAAGGGGATATTCGTGTGATGGCCCGCGTCGACACATCGAATGTTGCTGTCCGCGAGATTCTCGCTCAATGGGTCGATAGTCTCTCTACCTGGAGATCCGTGTCGCGGTCAGCTACATATGATCGCACGTCGATTCCCGGTATGCCCGACGGTGTTGTTCGAGATTGGTTTTCACAAGACGTGGACGTTGTCCGCACGTATCCGCCTACCGTACTGAGTATCGAACCTCACGGCGATTCGTGGGTCGTTCGCACAATGTTCGCTTTGATCGACCCCACGTCGTTCCATGTTATTCCTCTTGGGATTCTGCGAACAACCTTCGTAAGGGGCGAAGGGGGCTTCGTTATCCTGAACCCACTTGATGTCCTCCGCCGCACAATGGATTCCACACAAGTTGGAATGATTCTCTATCGACATCGACCGTCTGTAATTGTGCGTGAAGATGCAGCTGATTCAGCAGTCCAGTTTGTGGAACAAACTGCAGGCCGGCTCGACCTAGCGATTCCGGCTCGGATCGAGTTTATCATTACAGAGTCTCGAGATGAATTGGCATCGTCTCTTGGCCTCGAATATTTCGCCTTCCCACCAACGGGCCTTTCCTTTCCAACGTCGGGCGTCGTCCTTTCCGGAGCCGGTAGTCCATTCTACGCTCATGAGCTTGTCCACATGGTCCTGGCTGATGATGACTCCACTCACCCGGTGATTCGTGAGGGTGTAGCAACGTGGTTGGGAGGGTCACTCGGCAGAAGTCCTGATGACGTCCTGAACGACTACGTCAACGAACGTGACTCGCTTGCTGTCCCCTCCTTAACGGAGCTCTTCACGGATATCGATCTCTCACAGGATGATCTCTATATCGTTGGCGCTGCTCTCTGTAAAAGGGCATGGGAACAGGGAGGAGCTTCGGCAATCCGTTCCCTTCTGGAAGCCCGAAGCACGAGTGACGCCATGTTGAGGTTTTCGAGGATTCTCGGACTTGATCCAACAGATACGCAAGAAACACTGTATCAACTCGTCAAACTCGCTGCAGAACCCGTGGCAGGCGGGCTGAAATAGGATTGGTAGCCCTGTGCAGATCCTGCGATTCCCACGTTCGTTTTTCTCAATCCGCCGTCTGTGCCGAGGTTTGTACAGATTTTCCCGTCTGGATCGCAACTCTCGGCGCGGTCCAATCGTTCGAGCACCACACCTTCATTTGAGAGTAGGGAGTACCATGACCAACATGACATTGCGGAAGGTCCGCCACTATGTCGCCCTCGTTGTTGCCGTCATTACGGCTACAACGTTTTTGTCAGCCGGAGGCGGTGATAAGATTCCGTTGAATTCGGCTGTAAAACACGGAAAACTTTCCAACGGTACGGCATTCTACATCATGCGCAATACCAAGCCGGAAAAGCGCGTGGAAATGGTACTGGCCGTGAATGCCGGTGCCGTACTCGAAGACGCAGATCAAAATGGCCTTGCTCACTTCTGTGAGCATATGGCGTTTAACGGAACAAAGACGTTCCCGAAACAAGAACTGATCAACTTCCTCGAGTCAACTGGCGTACGCTTTGGTGCAGATCTTAATGCCTACACCAATCAAGATGAGACAGTGTACATGCTGACGATTCCCACGGATAACGGTCAAAACGTTATTAAGGGAATGCAAGTACTTCGTGATTGGGCTTCCGCTGTGTCGTATGACGATAAAGAAATCGAAGCCGAACGAGGTGTGGTTGTAGAAGAATGGCGACTCGGACGGAATGCAGATGAGCGTGTACGAGAAGTTCATAACAAGGTCATCTTTGCCGGTTCGAAGTATGCCGAACGCGATGTTATTGGTGACACGAATGTCCTGCTTCGCGCACCTGCCGATAATCTTCGTCGGTTCTACCGCACGTGGTATCATCCGCAGAATATGGCCGTCATTGTCGTTGGTGACATTGATCCTGACGATGCACAAGCGCTGCTCGAAAAACACTTTGTGAGCCGTACAGCAACGGCAGGCAGTCCGCCACAGCGTCCGTCGTATCCTGTGCCACCAATTCAGGAAACACGCGTAAGCATTGCGACCGATAAGGAACTCGATGTACCAAGCGTTGAGATTACACACATCGCTCCAGGACGCCGCCTCATTACGGAAGACGACTACCGTATGAGCGTGATCGCGCGGTTGCACCAACAAATGTTTGGAATGCGCGTAGCAGAAATTACACGGAAACCTTCTGCCCCTTTCACGGTAGCCTACACGTATAACGCAGGATTTCCACGCGACATGCGCCAGTTTGTTCTGGGCGCACGTGGTAATGATAAAAACATCATGAAGGCCCTTAATGGCCTTCTTACAGAAGTTGAACGCGTAAAACGACACGGTTATACGGCCACCGAGCTTCAGCGAGCTAAGGATGCTATGCTTGCACAGATCGAGGCTATGTCGCACGAGGCTGACAAGACACCATCACAACAACATGCGATGGAGTTTGTCCGCCACTTCTTAAATGATGAAGCGTCACCAGGTATCAAGGCGGAATACGAACTCACCAAGAAGCTTCTCGCTACAATCGAAGCTGCCGACGTATCAAAATGGGTAGCTGCCGAAGCGTCGAATCCACATCGCATCATCGCTCTGAGTATTCCAGAGGGGAATGGTTATGCCGTTCCGAAAGAAGGTGATGTAAAGAATTTGATCAGCGCTGTGACGAGTAAGCAGATTGATCCGTGGGTCGACCAGACAATCGATAAGCCATTGCTCGCTGAAGCACCAAAGGCCGGATCAATCACAAAACGTGAACCCATTGCCGAAATCGGTGGTGAGGTTTGGACACTGTCGAACGGTGCCCGTGTATATCTCAAGCCAACCGACTTTAAAAATGACGAGATCCTGTTCTCTGCATGGTCATGGGGCGGTACGTCCCTGGGTGAAACAAAGGATATCGTAACGCTGCAACTTGCCGCAACCATGGTAGATGCAGGTGGACTCGGTGAGTTTGATGGAACTCAACTCGGAAAACTGCTCCAAGGCAAGAACATTTCTATCTCACCGTCGGCCTCAACGGAAACGTTTCAGATGAATGGAAGCACAACTCCGAAGGATCTTAAGTCCTTCATGGAAGTGCTCTACCTTCAGTTTACTGCGCCTCGTCTCGACAAAGAAGCCATTACGGCTATGAAACAACAGACGAAGTCAGAACTCGCGAATAAGGACAAGAATCCGGACCGTGTGTTCTTCGAGACCGTGATGTATGAAATGACGGATAGACATCCGCGTTCAAAACCGCTCTCTGCAGATATGATCGACAGTTTCGACGAAAACAAGGCCTTTTCCTTCGTGAAAGATGCTGTCTCCAATGCAGCAGACTACACCTTCACATTTGTTGGCTCGTTCAAACTCGATGAGATCCGCCCTCTCATTGAAACGTATATCGGAGGGCTACCAGGTAAAACACCATCAACACGGAAGTGGAAAGATGTCGGTGTGCGGACAAAGACTGGTAAGCTCGAAAAGACCATTACTGCTGGCTCAGAACCTAAGAGCACGGTGCTGTTGGCATGGACAGGCCCCATGAAGTTCACGAGCAAGAATCGGTATGACATGATTGCGCTGACGGAAGTCATGAACATCCGTCTTCGTGAACAACTCCGCGAAGAAAAGGGCGGCGTTTACTTTGTTGCCGTGAATCCGCAAATCGAGCGTATCCCTGTAGAGGAATACGGCCTGATGGTTTTCTTCAGCTGCAAACCAGAACGTGTTGACGAACTCGTGAGCGCTGTTCAAAAAGAAGTTGACTATCTTCAGAACAACACCGTGGACGCTTCCTACGTCTCGAAGATTCGCGAAATCCAGGTGAAGGAACGCGAAACTGGTATGAAGACCAACAACTTCTGGTTAACGAACATCCGGTTCCTTGTCCAAAACGAACAACCATGGTCCGCTATCGCCGAGCGCGATGCACTCATTAAGGGACTTTCGGCTGAGCAGATTCGTTCAGCTGCTAAGACGTATCTCGGAACAAAGAACTTCGCCAAGTTCGTTCTGAAACCAGAATAACACCGTTTTATCGGTCGTAGGCATTGAACACGAAAAAATCACCGGGTTACCACGTAGCCCGGTGATTTTGTGTTTATACGCTTGATCAGTCGTAAAGGTGGTACTCTGAGTTACCTACTTCAGGGCCTCTATACTCAACATGTTCGTCTTCGCTCGACCGACTAACGGACGGCCGATGGTAAAGACAACGGTGCTGTTGGCTGTAAAGTATTTCTGTTTTACGAGTAATGCCTTGATATGCTCGATGGTCTCATCTGTAGACGTGATGGTGTCAACAACGAGTCCAGTAACACCCCAGAGCAACCCCATACGTCGTGCAATCGACCGCATGGTTGTGATCGCGAGAATGGGCGCTTTAGGACGTCGATTCGAAATGAGTCGTGCTGTTTGTCCGCTATAACTCAGGGACGCAATTCCGGCTACACGCGCTTCTTCGGCAATCCGTGCCGCAGCCATTGCAATCGAGTCTGTGTTCGACTCTGTGGGCTCGTACATAGCATTGTCAGGATGATGCAATAGGCCGTCACCCAACAGTTCGTTCTCAGCTTCTGTACAGATCGTTCGCATGTAGTGTACTGCCTCCACGGGATATGCACCCACGGATGTCTCAGCAGATAACATCACGGCATCAGTGCCATCTAGCACGGCATTCGCCACGTCACTTGCCTCTGCACGTGTGGGGCGCGGTGCCTTAATCATCGACTCCAGCATCTGTGTTGCCGTAATAACCGGCTTTGCAGCATGGTTGCAGAGTTTAATGATCTTCTTCTGCATGATCGGCACTGCCTGGGACGGAATCTCAACGCCGAGGTCTCCGCGAGCTACCATGATTGCATCAGAGGCAGCAATGATGGCCTCAATGTTTTGAAGTGCCTCGGGTTTCTCGATTTTTGCGATAATCCATTGTGTTCCGCCATACTTGCCGACGTACCGACGGACGTTCTCAACGTCGGCTGATGTGCGTACAAAGGAAACTGCGACATAGTCAACGTCATTATCAATCGCAAAACGAATGTCAGCGCGATCCTTTGACGTTATCGATGGTTGTGATACACTTGTTCCTGGGAGATTTATACCCTTGCGAGGTTTTAGAACGCCTCCATGGACAACAAGGGCACGAACGACGTCATCTGTTACATCCTTAACCTGGAGTTTGAGCAACCCGTCATCAAGTAGTAACACGTCGCCCTTCTGAACATCCTTTGCAAGTGTTGGATACTGTACAGGAACAAGAGACTCGCTTTCCTCAAGCTTCTTTGCGCGTATGGTGCCAACATCGGCCAGCCGGATCTCACGGCCAACAACGAGGGTCATGAACTCCTTGTCTTTGAAATCGCCTACGCGAATCTTGGGACCCTGGAGATCGGCAATGATTGGCAGATACACACCAAGTTTATCTTCTGCCTGGCGAATGCAGTTGATGTTGTGCTCGTGGCTCGAATATGAGCCATGCGACATGTTTAACCGAAAGGCGTTCGCGCCGGCCTTTACAAGCGCAACGATCTTATCGACCGATGCGATGGCCGGTCCCATCGTGCAGAGAATCTTCGCTTTGTGATGAAGACTGCCGTGCGCAGTGGCCATGGTGTAGTTCCTATTCTTTCGTCGTGGTTCGTGGGCGGGGCGTCATAAACGGTTCAATGGATATTGCCTTGCCTGATTCTTCGTCCAGAACAAGAAACGCTCCGCAAATCCGAACATCGTTTTCTGCTGTTTCGTATTTGTGCGCTGTCTGCAACAGTAACCGCCGAATGGCAATGTCTTTTTTCATACCAAGCACACTGTCGTATGGTCCCGTCATACCCACATCAGAGATAAATGCCGTACCCTCAGGAAGAATCTGAGCGTCTGCCGTCTGCGTGTGCGTGTGAGTACCAAGAACAGCACTAACGCGTCCGTCGAGATACCATCCCATGGCAATCTTTTCAGCCGAAGCATCGGCATGAAAATCGACGAGAATCATCTTCGACTTGCCAACGAGTTTGTTGAGGATCGTGTCGGCGGCACGAAACGGACAGTCGATGTTCTGCATGTAGGCGCGGCCTTGCAGTTGAACGACACTAAAGCTCACGCCACTCTGAAGTGTGACAGTTGTAACACCGCGGCCAGGATTTCCTTCGGGATAATTGGCCGGCCGAAGAACATTTCGGTTCGCTGCGAGCAAGGGGCGGGCCTTCCAGTTCTCCCAAATGTGATTACCAGTTGTTATCACGTCAACCCCGCCGGCAAACAACTCATCTGCCTCCTTCTCCGACAGTCCTTTGCCATCAACAATGTTTTCTCCATTGACAACAATGGCGCGCGGTGAAAACTGCTCCTTCAGGCCTGGTAACTCCTTCAACAATGCACGAAGGCCAACAAATCCAACGACATCGCCGATAAAGAGTATGGGAAAGGGGCGCATGGGGCTCGGGGCGTGAATGAAGATTGCGCAAAAATGGCGCAGCAGATAGCGCGCAAAGGTACGAAACGCGTCGGCCGTAGTATCTTGCACCCCGATGGCTACACGGATCTATACACGCACTGGTGACGATGGCACAACGGGCCTCTTTGGGGGCAAACGTGTGGGTAAGGATACGTTACGAATTGAGGCCTACGGAACCGTCGACGAGTTAAATGCCATTCTTGGCATTGTCCTCACGTGTGATGTGGAGTCTGAGCTCAGAGCAGACCTGGAGTCAACGTCTTCGCTACTCTTCACCCTCGGCGCAGACCTCGCAACGCCCCTTTCTCCGCCCCCTACCTATACAATTCCTCGAATTGCCGAGGAACACGTTGTGGAACTTGAGCGTCGTATCGACCGGTTAGACGACGTTCTTCCGAGTCTTACGTCGTTTATCCTACCCGGAGGAACAGTGGCTGCTGCCTACCTCCATCTCGCTCGTACTGTATGTCGGCGCGCCGAACGCCTTTGTGTAGCTCTTGCAGCTGCCGAAGACATTGGTCCGTGGCCGGTACGGTATCTTAACAGGTTGTCGGACTGGCTGTTTACGGCTGCGCGGGCAGCTAATGCTTCAGCAGGGCAGTCGGACGTACCCTGGAAACCCAGATCAGAATCATCGACGGTATAAATGCCGTTTTTGACATCTTTGCGCACTTCCATTCATTCACAAATCGCTCTCACGGAGGGATGTATGACAAATTTCTTGCGGAAACTTCCCGCAATGATGTTCGCCATGATCGCACTGACGATCGTTGGCTGTAACACAAATGAGGATCCAGTAGATCCGACAAACGAAAAGCCAAATGCTCCAACCGAGCTGATGGCTCGTTCGGTATCTGAGACTCAGGTTGCCCTGAAGTGGACGGCTCCAACATCGGGTCCGACGCCAACGGGATATCTCATCATGTACTCGGAAGTTGGCGGCTCCACAGGCACACAAGAAATCTCGGTTTCTGGTGGTTCAACAACATCGGCTACAGTTCCAGGCCTCACCGAGGGTAAGGTCTACGAATTCATGGTTCACGCCGTGAACGGAACGGTAGAATCCGATGCCAGCAACAAGGTTAACTGGGCACCAGCTCGCCGTGGAACCGGCGCATATCGCCTGTATTCGTCGAACTCATCAACCAATGGAAGTGGCCTAGCCATCTTCTCTGGTTCAGCACCATCTGTTCAGCTCATCGCCAATGGTGGTCAGTGGGACATTTGTTTTGATGACAAGACGAACCCATCAGATCCACGCATCGCCTCACCTGGTCAGACGCAGTATGTCGACAACAACTTCCAGTTCCCGAACGGTCAAGACGCACGTGTTGTATACTGGGGTAAGCAGTATACAGGCATCACGTCGCTTGATGACATCTATGATACAGACGCCCTTACGATTCCAGCAGCTGATGGCGAAAAGTTCTGGTCACTGAACTCCATTGGCGGAACGTCAAACTGGGGAAGCGTGATTGGCGTGAAGAATGCTGATAACACAGTAAACTTTGCAAAGGTGCTCGTCAAGCGCACAGGTGGCACCTTCGTTCAGGGTTCAGGTGCAGGTGCTTACATCGAAGTCGAAGTGTCCTATCAAACGATGAAGGACGTTCCGTACGCTCTCAAGCAAAAGATGGAGCAGTGGGGCCAACAGGTTCGCACACCTGTTCGCGCAAACGACTAATCTTCGAGCACATCGAACAACGCAAAAGGGCGTCCCAAATGGGGCGCCCTTTGTTGTTTAGACCCTTGGGTCTGGAGTTTAGCGTGACTTGCGAATCTGACCACCCGAAGCTTCACCCTCGGCCTTTGGTTGATCGCGGCTTGGGCGAACCTGTCCGCCCGATGCCGAACCATCAGCATTCGTTTGAACTTGGGCCGGCTTCTTTGTAGATCCTGGCTTCTTCGCGGCAGCGATAGAATCGGCCTGCGCCTTGGCGAGTGAATCAGCTTGTGCCTTGGCAAGTGAATCTGCCTGAGCTTGTGCGATGGAATCGGCATTAACTGCCGGGGCCGGAAGCTCTGCCGGTGGTGTTTGTGGCTCTTCCTTCTTGCTTTCGCAAGCTGCAAGAGTCATTGCTGCAACTGCGGCCGAAGCCAAAAGAATACGCTTCATGTTGTCCTCCTCGCGGTAAAAAAACTGTTGATGATGAGTTGTTGTACTGATTCAGTGGCAAGTCTACGACACCAATGGTGCGTATTGCAATGAATGGAACATGAAACCTTCGTCATCGACGCCGAAGCCGTGCTGCAAATGCACCATCGGATCGATGACGATGAGGATATGTTCGTAGAAATCCATGTTCGGTGACGGATTCCGGTAAGAAATTCTCAGCCGGAACGAGTTCAAACTCAGAATGCTGTTCGAGAAATCTACGAACCACATCTTCGTTCTCTTCGGGCTCGATTGTACATGTGCTGTAGACAATCGTTCCACCACTTTTAACGAGTGATGCAGCGTGATGGAGGATGTTGTACTGAAGTGCCGACATCTGCCGAATGTCTTCAATTGACCTTCTCCACTTGATGTCGGGTTTCTTCGAGAGTGTGCCGAGACCAGTACACGGAGCATCAACGAGTACAAGATCCGCAGGTTCTTTCGCGGTGAACTCACGTGCATCTCCATGTTGTGCAGAGATAATCGACACTCCAGCTCTGTTGGCGTTGTCGCGGATCAAATGAAGTTTCGAGTCATATTTCTCGAGAGCAACAACGGTTCCCGTATCCTGCATGAGCTCTGCAGCATACACTGCTTTACCACCTGGTGCTGAACAAAGGTCGTACACTCGCATTCCTGGTTCTGGTGCTGCAAGCCGAACAGCGAGACTCGCCGATGCGTCCTGAACACTAACATGTCCATCGGTGAAAATTGTGAGGGACTTCACATCGCGAAGCGACGTAATGAGAAAACTCCCGTCATGAATCGGCGATTCCTCAAACTTGATCTCCGCTTCAGTGAGTGCCTGCCGAACGGCCTCAGTACTCGACTTCAGCGTGTTCACGCGCAGTGTGAGCATCGGTCGATGATTGTTCGCTGCAAGCAGAAGCTCTGACTCCTCCTCGCCGTAACGTTCAACATAGCGTCGAACGATCCACTGGGGATGTGCATATAGGATGGAGTGGTGAAGAACGAGATTCTCCTCTTTCACAGGGTAACGGATATTCTGAATATTTCGAAGAATATTTCGTAATACGCCATTCACAATACCTGAATGACGTTCACCCTTGACGCGCTTGATGATCTCTACACTCTCGTTGATAGCTGCGGGAGCTGGGATCTTTGAGAGGAAGACCATCTGATAAAGTGCGATACGAAGGGCATTACGTACAATGGGTAGGCACTTGGCGAATTCGCCGTGATAGAAGCCAGTGAGGACCCAGTCGAGACGTGACTGCCAACGGACCACACCATTTACGAGCTCCGTCATCAAGGCCTTGTCGACAGCCGATAGTTCTGACCGCCGTAACTCAGCATCAAGCAGCTTATCAATGTAGGAGTCACTGCTTTCGTAACGACTGAGAAGTTTTACCGCTGTGCCGCGGGCTGTTTCAAAGACCGATTGGTCGGCCGAATCTCCTCGTTGAGAGGGTGTAGGTGCTTGCTCGTTGCTCATAGGCCGCAAGTATACCGAACGATTCGCTCTTGCGAATGACGGCCTCACGTGATAGATTCACGGCCCGAGTCAAACCACACACTTTTCTGGACATCCATCGAACGTGCGTTTTTCGCACTCCATCATCGCCATGCTGTTGTTTGGTGCGACACAATTCCTGGTCGCCCAAACGAATGTCCTCGACAGTGATCCCATTCGAGCTCGTAAGCTACTTGTGTACGATCTCTTTGGTGGATATGCAGGTGTTTCGGCAAACAGGCAAGTGGGTACGTTTTTGACAGACTGTAACTGTGAGTTCACCAATGGTGGTTCTGCAGGTTTTGTGGCCGGAGTAATGTTCGAGCGATTGTCCAGATCTCGGCTTACTTTCGGTACTACAGCGGGGATAGAGTTTCGTAGCATTCAAGCACGTTTTCGTGAACGCGAAGGTGTTGTACAGCGGTCTGTTTCAGGTCAGGAGTATACAGTACCAGTTAACTTCTTGAATACGGCTGACGTGTCACTTCTTTACGCTACATTGAACCCGTTCGTGAAGGTTACGGCTTTTGAAAGCATGATTTTTCGACTTGGCCCTTCGCTTTCATACGTTGCTTCGTCATCTTTGCGTCATGAAAAAGAGCTTCTCGACGCAGAAGTGACATTTCCGAATGGCGAGCGCGCCACCGTCCGGCTAGCAGATACGGAGGGGACGTCGGTGGTTTTGCAGGATGGCCCCATACAGGAACTGTCCGCCTTTCAAATCGGAATCCATGGAGCCGTCGGTTTGGAATTCAAGATCGGCACATCGTTCTTTGTCGGCCCTCTTCTCCAGTTAACACAACCTCTCACCTCACTTGGAGCTCGTGGCGATGGTTTCGGCATCCGCTCGATGCAGTTCCTTGTGGAAGGAAAGTGGATACTGTAGGGTCGAGGAACCTTTGTGAGTTTTCCACAATTACCTATCTTTTGCATTCTCTGCGCTCAACGCGACAACAGCATGGGACAACACGCGGTGGGACACGCCAATTTTCTGAGGAACAAGACGCTTATGATGCAGCGAGTCGTGACAGTTTGTATCGGTATGCTGCTACTCGCGTGGCAGGGCATGGCCGCCGTCGCCGAGAACGAACTTGTCTTATACGGTGCCGTCATCAATACGACGGTGACCGCAGACGACGATGAGGATACACGGGGAGATATCCTTGAGGATCCGAAACGGATTCGAATCCTCAATCTCGGGAAGATCATTAACCACTCGGGTCTGGATTACGGTCCAACGATTTCGGCAGACGGCAAAACGCTGTACTTCGTGTCGAATCGTGCTGGCAGCCGGATTACACGTGATGGTGATTTCTCCCACGACTTCTGGTCGGCTCGCAAGGAGAACAACCTCGACACAGTCTTTTCCCTGCCTGTCAACATCGACACTGTTGACGCTGGTGTAAATACGATTTTTAACGAAGGTGTAGCAACGATTGCTGCTGACCGTCAGACCCTCTTCTTTACAGGCTGTAACCGCCCTGATGGTCTCGGTGATTGCGATTTGTACGTAGCCGACGTTGAAGGAGACCGGTGGGGTAAACCACGCAACCTTGGTCGTAACGTAAACTCAGAGTTCTGGGACTCACAGCCCACAATTTCGCCGGATAAACAACGCATCTATTTCACGTCGAATCGTCCATCACCAACAAATCCTGATGGTGACGGACGCGACATGGATATCTGGTATTGTGACTGGGACGACGACCTGGCAGAATGGAAACCAGCAAAAAACCTTGGTCCGGACATCAACACAGACAAGATGGAAGTTTCGCCGTTTATTGCTGCCGACGGTAACACGCTCTTCTTCTCGTCTGATGGGCACAAGCCGAATCTTGGTGGTCTCGACTTCTACCGTACACGCCGTACGGGTCAGAAGGATCGTGAAGGACGCGATCGTTGGGCCAAACCAGAGCAGCTTCCTGCTCCAATCAATACTCCAGAAGACGAGCAGTTTATTACGTTACCTGCTTCGGGCGACGTTTTGTACTTCTCCTCACGCCGTACGGACCTTCCGGGATATCAAGGTGACCTTGACATCTTTATGGCCTTCATCCCGCGGTACTTCCGTGCTGTAAACATTATCGTCAATGTTATTGATGAGTGTACACAGTCGGCCGTCCCTGCGAAGATCACGTTTAAGAACATGAAGACCGGTAAGGTTACGAATAGCGAAGTGACAACGTCAAGTACGGAGTCAAACATTATTGTCACAAATGATGACTACGGAACAAAGCCAAATCGTTCGGAGACGATTCAGTATACCGTTACAGCGTCGTCAGCTGCATACGGGTCACAAGACGTTGTTGTTGACGTAACGGATCCGGGCGTAACAACAAATCCAGGTGAAGCAGGAACTACGACGGAGATTCGTAAGACCATCGTCCTCGGCCGCCGCCCTACACTTGCTTGGGAAGCCGAGTTTCCTGACGCTGTAAAAAAGGGTAAGGTGAAGGATTCGTGGAAGGGACTACTCACAGAAGAGCGTGCCTCGATCAAGATCTATCCGCCACTCCCCTATGTGTTCTTCGATCTGAAGAGCTCGGAAATTCCAAGCCGCTACATTCTCTTCAAGAGTCCGTCACAAACGGCAAACTTTGACGATGAACGTATTCCTGGTGGTACACTCGACAAGTACTATCACGTTCTAAACGTGTTGGGCTATCGCCTCAAAAACAATCCAGGCGTGAAGGTTAAACTGGTTGGATGTGTTGACGAGAAAAACGAGACAAAGGATAAGCCACTTACACAAGCACGTGCTGAACAGGTCTTTAATTACCTCCGTGATATCTGGGGAATTGACGCTGGTCGGATGTCAATCGAAGCACGCGGTGCATATCCGGAAACGAAGTCAAATCCAAACGACACACTTGGTGTAGTTGAAAATCGCCGAGTTGAGATTCGCTTTGAAGGTGACGCTGAAGAAGTTTGGCGTGTAGCACGTCCAATCGTCGACCGTGATCCGGTCCGCTTCCCATCGCCAGCCAATCTCACGTATTCAATGACGAATGGTATCGACAATGAAATTGTCGCCTCGCGTCGAATTGAAGTCAAGCGCGGTAATGGTGAGTGGGCAACACTTGACAAGATTGGCGTTACCGAGGCATCCTCGGTATGGGACTTCACTGACAGTGATGGTGAGCTTCCAGGAGACCGCCTCAACAGGGGTGAAAACGACAAGCAGTTTGAGCCACTCAAAGCACAACTCGTTGTTGTCTCCAAGAACGGCACAGAATGCCGCTCCGATGTTGTGACAATTCCGGTTCGTAACATTTCGTCAGTCGGTCGCGTGACTGAAGCAACGGACGAAAAAACGCTTGAGCGCTACAATCTTATCCTGTTCCCGTTTGATCGTTCAGACGCAGGTCCGATGAATGAGCGTATCCTGCGCGAATACGTGTACGGCCGTGTGAAGAAATCTTCCGACGTGATGGTTGAAGGTCATACAGACGTTGTTGGCATGGACACGCACAACAAGGGTCTTTCTCAGCGTCGCGCAGCCACAGTTGAGAAACTTATTCGCGCCCAAGCCGGTGGTGCGTTTAAGTCACTGACGTCACGCGGTACAGGTGAAGAAGAGCCACTGTACAACAACAATCTGCCAGAAGAGCGTTTCTTTAACCGTACGGTATTTGTCCAGATCGAAACACCACTTCAGGATGCCGATCTCGACAAGTGAGACTCAACTGTTAGAAAGCAAGCATCAATTCAAAGCGCCCAACCCTGGTTGGGCGCTTTTCGTTTTTACGACTGGTACGACGAACAGCATCTCGCTAGTGTCGCACGTCGTACTTTCGCGCCATGATCCATTGGAATGTAGATCCCGAAATCTTTACGCTTGGTCCCCTCTCACCACGATGGTACGGCGTACTCTTTGCTACGGCATTTCTCATCAGTTATGCGCTCATGAAGCGCATGTTCGTTGATGCTCGCAAGCCGTTAAAAGATCTCGATAGTCTCACCATCACCATCATCGTTGGCACGATGGTAGGGGCTCGATTTGGTCATGTGCTGTTCTACGAACCACAGATCATTCTCGATAATCCGCTTGAGTTCTTTGCTGTGTGGAAGGGTGGACTAGCATCTCACGGAGGCGCACTCGGAATCCTTGCTGGAATCTGGTGGTTCCGAAGGAAACATTCTGGATACGGACTACTCTGGATGCTTGACCGCATGGCTATAGTGGCAGCCATTAGTGCGATGTGTGTTCGGCTAGGAAACTTTTTTAATTCCGAAATACTTGGACGTCCAACAGATGTGCCATGGGCTATTGTGTTTGAACGTGTTGACGCACTACCACGACATCCCGCACAGCTCTACGAGGCAATCGTCTATCTGCTCGTCTTTCTCACATTGCAGATTCTCTATCGTAAGGGGTGGGCAGACAAACACCCTGGTAAACTCATTGGCATCTTCTTTACCACTGTCTTCACCTCCAGATTCTTTATCGAGTTCCTCAAGGAATATCAAGAAGGCTGGGAAGCAAGTCTGCCTATCGATATGGGACAGATCCTCTCATTACCGTTCATTGCCGTCGGACTTTGGTTCATTTTGAAGCGATCGGCGTAAACGCTGCCACAGAGGCCGTTATACTGCGTACTGCAGATTCGTCCTTTGTTGTCGCCATGGCACGATAGACCTTGTTGTTTGCAGCAACAAGTTTGATACATACTTGCGAACTGTCCGTTGCTGTATACCAGATCATGGCGGACGATGCCGACGCATCAAGGGTCGTCTTAGCACGAATGCCAGCGCTCCGCAATGAATCAACCAGCTGTGTGAGATCACGACGTACGTCCGTTACGCCGATAGCGACTCGGCTTGACAAGACGATAGCTGAGCCCGATGCATCACGAAGTGATCTGGAAAGCCCGTCAGCCGACGTCTGTACCTTCCATGCACGCGGTCGATCACTGGCAATCACAAATCCTGCTGCAGTATCAATGAGATTCGACCCGGCAAACTTGTTGCCGCTGAAAGCCCCTTTCTCAGCCCCTTGCAAAGACTCCAAAGACTTTACAACACTGTCGGAGACCGTACCGGTTGTCACACGGACCTCCGCTCCAAACACCGTTACACTGTCTGCCGATGTTCCTACTTGGGAAGTAATCGGTTGCTGGAGATTAACCTCGACACCCTTGTCTGATACCTTTAGCGTTCCTCCCCTGTCGCCGATGTTCTGAAAGAACAGGATCGTCGCTGTGAGGCCAATAACGGTGATAGCCGACGTCACGATGAGTGTACGCTTTGTCTTCTCTTTTTCGACGCCGACGTGTGGCGTGGATTCTTCGGATTCCGACACAGAACCTCCGTACTATTGATCGGTGCCAACATACGTCAGTCACGTCTATTTTTGCGCACGCTGAAACCGACTACACACTTCAGGAACGGACATGAATATTCGCTCGATAGCCGTCATTGGCGGTGGCACCATGGGAAATGGAATTGCCCACGTTGCAGCTCAACATGGATATGACGTCACACTCATTGACGTTTCTCAAGCTGCAGTTGACAAGGCAATCTCAACGATTACTGCAAACCTCGACCGCCAGGTAAAGAAGGAAGTACTCACGAGTGCAGACCGAGATGCGACGTTGGCTCGTATCTCCACGTCGACAAGTATTGAGCAAGGGGCACAAGGGGCTGACCTTGTGATCGAAGCTGCAAGTGAACGCCTCGAGATCAAACAACAGATCTTTGCAACACTTGATGCCGTATGTAAACCTGAGGCAATTCTTGCTTCCAATACGTCATCAATCAGTATCACAACGTTAGCAGCCGGAACCAAACGTCCGGACAAGTTTATCGGCATGCACTTCTTTAACCCGGTGCCAGTGATGAAGCTCTGTGAGATCATCCGCGGGTTGGCAACAAGTGATGAAACGTATGCAACGATTAAGGCCCTTGCCGAAGGACTCTCGAAGGTGCCGGTTGAAGTTCAGGACTATCCTGGATTCATCAGCAATCGTATTCTCATGCCGATGATTAACGAGGCCGTGTACTGTGTGATGGAAGGTATTGCGAGTATCGAAGACATTGATACCGTCATGAAACTCGGTATGGCACATCCTATGGGGCCACTCACGCTTGCAGACTTTATCGGCCTGGATGTATGCCTGAGTATCATGGAAGTGCTCCATGATGGGCTGGGTGATTCCAAGTATCGTCCGTGTCCGCTGCTCCGTAAAATGGTAGCCGCTGGGCATCTGGGTCGGAAGTCGGGCAAGGGATTTTACGCATACTGAAACAGCACGTATAGGAAGGTGCCGGGGACCTTTAGGTCCCCGGCACCTTCGTTTTATCGGGCGATCCACATCGTCGTCCACCCCATTCGCCCCTTCGTCATTCTCAACGTGTCACCGCGAACAGCATAGGTATCGGAAGTCGTAATGGCTTTGAGGACTTCATCCTCAACAGACATGTCTGGACAGGCCATCTCTGTAACAGCCATCTGTGAGAAGGTAATGCGTGTATCAGCGGATACCGTGAACATGCCCGATGCCGTGTTGCAGCCTACAAAGGCATTTGCCCGCTGACCGTCACTTGTTAAGGTAAGTGTTATAGGTTTTGCATTCGCGGTTGCACGTCGTACAGGTTGACCGTATAGTTCAACAAGTTCCCAGCGCCTGTCCATTAATGCATTTTCCGTGACAGCCTCGGCCTGCTTTCGAAGCATGTACAAAACGGCAAGCTCACTCGTGATTGGCTTCCCACTCCTATCAAGCTGTGTTACGGAGTTTTCGCCCACCCTGTACCGTGTAGGCCCATCCTCTGAAGCCTTGAGGACAATCGTAGAGCCGTCATCGGAAAACTCAAATGTTCCACGATCCGTAAAAGGTGTACCCTTACCATCCTTCAGATATGTCTGCGTGCGGATAAATGTTTTGTCACCAGACAGTCGAAGTGATGTTTTAATGCCCTCACAATCGGCGCACGGTAGTGTTCCTTCATACGTGCCCTGCCAGTCAACAGAGTTTGATGAAGTATGTGATGACGATTGACGTGTGGACGACGTTGTGCAAGAAACAACAACGCTAAGCCAAAGAATCGCAAGAATTCTAACCATGATTTCCTCCAACGAGGTACGTTACAACCAGCGGATGTCAGCCTGTCGAGCAGACCATACAACAACGTCACCAATCCGTTCCGGGGGTAATTCAACAGCACGTCGAATAATCGAGGTGTCACGTGTACGCCCGTGGATTAACCATTCGTGGCCGATAAACTCCGTTGCCGTGATTTCAACGTCAAGTGGTACACTGTCGGACGCTGGGCCCAACACTAATCGTTCCGGGCGAATGCCAAGTAGACGATCTCCGTCCGTGATCAGGTTCATTGGAGGACTTCCCGTAAACCCGGCAACAAAAGAATTTGACGGCCGATCGTAGATTTCGTCTGCCGTACCAACTTGCTGAAGCTTGCCTTCATGGAGGATCGCCATACGATCCGACATTGTCATGGCTTCTACCTGATCGTGTGTAACGTAAACCGTCGTTACACCAAGCTTGCGTTGTAGTGAGCGCAGTTCTGCCCGCATATGTGTGCGGAGCTGCGCGTCAAGGTTGGAAAGGGGCTCGTCGAACAAGAAGACACGCGGACGTCGGATGATAGCACGTCCGACGGCTACTCTCTGGCGCTGTCCACCACTCAATTGTCGTGGTCTGCGATCGAGATATTCACCCAGGCCTAACATCTCGGCAACATCACGTACACGTGATATGATGTCCTGCTTATTCACCTTGCGAATTGACAACGGAAAGGCAAGATTCTCCGAGACTGTCAGATGTGGATACAGTGCATAATTCTGAAACACCATTCCCACGTCACGGTCCCGTGGCGGGATGTCATTCATAACCGTATCGTCAAATCGGAGTGTACCGGCCGTAACACTCTCTAAACCAGCAATCATGCGTAACAAGGTGCTTTTGCCCGACCCCGATGGTCCTACGAGGACAAAGAACTCACCGGGTTCTATGGCGAACGATACGTCGTGTAATGGCGTAACGTTGTCGTATGACTTCCGGACACTCTCAAACGTGATGCGCGTCATGGTGTGCAAACTACTACAGACCCATGATTGAACGTCACGAACTGTGATATATCTTGTCGAAAAGTGTCTACCGTAAACATCGCGACATCTTTTGCAGCACCAATCACTCGACACGGCTCATGGAAAACCATACATCCATCAACCAGCGCGTCAGCAGGACACTGTTACAACTATCTATACCGATGCTGATGATGGTGCCCGACTCATTCGCTTTACCATGCTTGACACTGGCGTTACACGCAAAGGTGTTTCAGGTCTCACCGTGGTACTACGGGAGTCAATTCGATCTGGTGTTGTCGGCGATACTGACACGTTGTACTTCTCAGTCACTGATAGTAGTCTGATAATGCATTATCTCCCTCACTCGAGTAATTCTGGATACAATGTCATCCTCAAAGAACCACTCGTTGTTGGTGCACAGTTTCTTACGAATCCGGATAGAATAGATAAGCCGAATGGTACGGTTCCAAACGAGATAACTCATGCCGGTGTGCAACGAACCGTGAAGGCAGGCACGTTCTCCACGATTGAGTGCCGTATTACCACGCGAATGGATGGTGCACCCTTCGGAGGTACATTTGAGCGCGAAGAAACAGAACAAGTAGCGCTTGCGCCAGGTAACTTCTTCGTGTGGGTAAAGGAAATCCGCAGAGATACCTATCCAAGCGGGAAGGTTGCTGTACGTATCGGTGACTTTGAGCTGGTACGAATAGAGAAGCGGTAAACACTTCAGAGTCCAAGATCACGAACGGACTCAAATGCTGTCCGCTGTTCATCCGTGAGTGTTGTTGGAATCTGAGCTGTCACAGTTACATACAGATCACCCCGAACGTCAGGTTTTTCATAGGAAGGGAAACCCTGTCGAGCGATCCGAAACTTTTTTCCGATCGCCGTTCCTGCCGGAATCTTCATCGTTACAGAAGCTCCAAACACTTCGATATCAATCGTGCCCCCAAGGACGAGGGTCGACAATGGCACCGACGTCGTAGTTGAGATATCATCTCCCGTTCGTGTAAACTTCGGATGAGGGAGAACATGGACTTCTAGTTGTCCAACAGGTACCTTAAGCCGCTGTCCGTCAAACGTGCCCGGCTTAAATGTCACGTCAATCTTTGCATCGCCAAGAACAAGGCGTTTTTTGACTCCACGAAACACTTCTTCGAGTGTGAGCTTAACGGTGTAAACCTTGAGTGTTTCCTGTGGCTTACGTGACGTCGTACGTGTACGACGTTGACGACCGCCAAAGAGCTCCTCGAAGAGATCAGACATCGACGTACCCTGGAACATATCTCCAAAGTCGTCGAACGTCGTAGAGCCCCCTTTGCCCCCTGTCGATTGAAAGTCTTTATACCGCGTGCGAACCGAATCATACTTGCGCCGTTTATCAACGTCACCAAGAACCTCGTATGCCTCGCTCACCTTCTTAAACTTGTCTTCGGCAGTTGGATCTGTAGGATTAACATCCGGGTGATATTGGCGGGCAAGCTTGCGGAATGCAGACTTGATCTCATCATCGGATGCCGATGGTGTGAGGCCGAGATCTGCATAGTAGTCGCGGAAGTCCATGGTTGTTGTGTAGTGTCGTGTGGCGATTGATACGTGTGGTTAACGGGAGACGACGTGGTAAAGGGATTACATCACGTCGATAAGAGATCGTTCAAACCACCGATCGAGGAACAAAGCAAGCAGGATAACGAAGACGATGATGACGAAGAGAAGAGCACCAATAATTTTACCAGCACCAGAGCGTGATTGACGAAGTGCGGCCTTAACAATTGCTTCGGTAAACTTTTCTGTCCAGGCAAAAACCGGTACAAAGATCAAGACGATGATGCCCATGCCCAACAACGTAGCCGTAAGTGGCCGAAAGTGTTCCGTTTCGGAGAGTACGCGATCCTCAAGTGCACCCGTAACAAGGTAGGAGACGAGCACTGTCACGCTGAAAACAACTGCTCGTGTAAGGTGCCGCATCATCGCTCAACCTCGTCATCATACATCACCGTGTCGTGCTCTGCTGTACGTGGAATAGGATAGAGCTCAGCAGGAATGGTATCGTGAATCTTCTCAAGGTGTAGTTCAACGGTCCCTACGTCATCAGTCCAGAACATTTGCTCGAACCGACGGCCCCAGACAACCTCATTGGCTACGTATGAACCTCGCGCATAAAAACTTTGTCCTACAGAGTCATCAATTGCCGTAATAATGCCAAGAAACTCAGCATTCAGTGTATGCAGATCACCCTCCGTTAAGCCCCAAAGTGGACTATCCTTTGTGATAGGATGAACAAGTGTCCAGTTCATGGCGAGTGAAGAGATCTTCGGCACATCAAGTGGTAGTTGATAGTACCGTCGTGGCGCATCCTTGGCCGACGAGCTTTGCATAACACACATCAGTTGTGCTGACGGATCCATCACAATACTGCTTCGTTCATTGACAATACGAAACATAAACGCATTTGTGGAATCACGGAATGGTGCGATGATGGCTGTCGTACTGAATGTGATACGAGGTCTGATACGCGAAAACCGTCCAAATGAGATACCCGTAAAAATTCCAAATACAAACAGACCGAGCAGTGCCTCAAGCGCTGCAATAGCGCTTACGAGCGGTGTGCCTGGTGCAAGGTTGCCATAACCGACCGTAGTGATTGTTTGTGCACTAAAAAACATTACTGTCTCAAGATTCTCAATCCACGTGCCTTCGGGAGAGTTCAGAATGTGTTCGGTGCCGATAAGCTGATAAACGAAACCAAAGGCAACATTCAGCAGAACGTAGGCCAGGATTGATGAAAGGATAAATCGTGTCCATGACATTGTGAGTAACGCATGATAAACATCACTAGGATGCCAGCGTTCGCCATACCGTCGAACATTCATTGTTCCATCGGCATTCACAATCCGTGAAGCATTACGACCAATCTTGATCCCGAATCCGGGATCGTGAATCTGATGAGCCATAGTAAGGGGCAGAAGGGGCGGTGAAGGTCGGTACTACATCAAATGGCGTTCGGCGAGGCTGGTGTACTCATCTCCGCCAATGATGACATGATCAAGGACACGAATATCGACGATGCGACCTGCCTCGGCAAGTTGCTTTGTAATCGAGATATCCTCAGGCGAAGGTTCAGTGTTACCGGACGGATGGTTATGAACAACAATGATTGCGGCAGCATTTTCAGCGATGGCGAGTCGGAAGACCTCTCGTGGGTGGATAACAACGGAGTTCAGAGAACCCTCACCTACGGTAACATCGCGTATGAGCTGATTGGCAGAGTTAAGTAAAGCAACGATGAGTGATTCTGTCCGTCGGTGCCGCAACCGAGGGGCAAGTAGTCTGGCAAGCATTGCCGGAGATGATATCACGGTCCTCTGTCGGAACGGCTCTGCCTGAAGTCGTTGTGCTAGTTCCAGTGCCGCGCAGAGGACGGTGGCCTTGGCAGGACCAAGTCCTCGAATCTGACGAAGTTCCGAGGGATCTCGTGATGCCAGATCTGCGAGCGTTGGAAAGCGTTGCAGGATCTCATGGGCAAGAGTTGTAACGGGCCGTCCCACAGTGCCATGACCGAGAAGAATGGAGAGCAATTCTTGTGTGCTCAATGCATGTGCGCCAAGCCGCAACAAACGTTCGCGAGGTTTATCGTCGGACATATCGAATGAGTGTCGAGGAAGAGGAGAACATCACGATATGTCGATGTGAAACTATGACCGTGTTTCGTGACGCATCCATGCGCCGTAGTCAGCACTCGTTGAGGCTTGGACAACGACCCACTGTGGGGTTTCGTATGGATGATGATTGCATACGCATTGATACAGGGCATCATGATGTTCAGGTATGGCCTTAATAGTTACGACCACTTCATGGTCGACGTGAACCGTCTCATTCCAGCGATACCAGGAAACTACATCTTCGCCGACGTGCACACAGGCGGCGAGGCGTGTATCGACGAGGATGGAGGCAACGGTTTTCGCAGATTCCCGATCAGGAAACGTTGTTGTGACAACGATAAGAGAATGATGTAGCATGGGTCCTCCATCGACGTAATTCCACATTTTTGCAAGTGTACGCAACTCAACCACCGCGTCACACCGAAACATCATGATTGACCTTCTCATCTACCAACTCCACGTCGTAGCCGTACTGTATGCCTTTACCAAGAAGTGGCAGGTAGAGGGCTTTAAGGGCGGGATACTCGCCATTGGGCTTTGTGCTTTGGTTTTCATCATCGGTTGGTCACTCACGGGAACGATAGCCCGGCTAATTATGCCAGGTTCAAGTGAGCCTGGCGATCTTATCACGGCAGACACCGTATCACTGTTGCTCCTCCTGATTCCGGAGATCCTCTTTTTCCGGATGTTCTTTATCGCCGACAAAGCTGAGGCGCAGGCGAACAACGCGTAGAAATTTTCGTGATCAGGCACTTTTTTCGCGCCATGATTTGG
>DDUR01000097.1 GCA_002344895.1 Ignavibacteria bacterium UBA2333 | reverse complement strand
TCTTCCCCCACCTTCCCCTACCTTCCCCCATCATGTACTCACACGTTCGTACTTCCGACCCTGAAGTTTTTTCTGCACTCGATGGTGAATTTGGTCGCCAACGCGACAAAATCGAACTGATTGCTAGTGAGAACTTCACATCGTTGTCTGTGATGGAAGCTCAAGGTAGCATATTGACAAATAAGTATGCTGAAGGTTATCCAGGCCGGAGATACTATGGGGGCTGTGAATGGGTTGACGTTGCAGAAAACATCGCGATCGATAGGCTAAAACAACTCTTCGGCGCAGAATACGCGAATGTTCAGCCCCATTCGGGCTCGGGCGCAAATATGGCCGTGTATTTCACCTACCTGGAAAAGGGTGATACGGTACTTGGTATGGACCTATCTCACGGTGGACATCTTACGCATGGGTCACCTGTGAATTTCTCTGGGATGTTTTACAATTTTATTGGCTATGGTCTTGATAAGGAAACGGGACGAATTGACTACAATGTTGTTGAAGATCTGGCACGTCAGCACAAGCCAAAGATGATCACTGTAGGTGCTAGTGCTTACTCACGCGAGATCGACTTTGCGGCCTTTCGAGCGATTGCTGACAAGGTTGGGGCGTTTCTGCTGGCTGACATTGCCCATCCAGCGGGACTCATTGCAAAGGGTAGACTCATGAGTCCCGTCCCGTACTGCGATATTGTAACGTCAACGACGCACAAAACACTTCGTGGGCCACGTGGTGGACTTATCGTGATGGGCAAGAACTATGAGAATCCATTCGGTAAGGTTGCGCCAAAGAGCGGACGAAAGAAGCTCATGGGTGAGCTTCTCGACAGTATGGTTATGCCCGGCATTCAGGGTGGTCCACTAATGCACGTCATCGCTGCAAAAGCTGTTGCCTTTGGCGAGTGTCTGACGGATGCTTTTGATCTGTACACAAAGCAGGTGATTCAAAATGCCCAGGCACTGTGTGCAGAACTTGTACAGCGAGATTATAACGTTGTAAGTGGTGGAACGGACAATCACCTGATGCTGATTGATCTGCGAAACAAGAATGTAACGGGTAAGCAGGCAGAAAATGCTCTTGATGCGTCAGGCATCACGTGTAATAAGAATGCTGTTCCATACGACACACAACCGCCACTTGTAACAAGTGGAATTCGCCTTGGTGCTGCTGCAATGACAAGCCGTGGAATGAACGAAGATGACATGCGAACGATTGCAGGATTTATTGACCGCGTCATCTCCAACCATGGCAACGAGTCGGTATACAATGAAGTCAAGAACGACGTTACGACGTTCTGCAGGAAGTTTGCTCTCTATCCAGAGCTTGTTTAACGTGAACGTAGACCGTTGGGAGCAACGGAAAACGATGTAGGTGCAGGAGCTGACGCAGCAAGACGAACGGCAGCTAGAAAGCCGATCATAGCTGCGTTGTCAATACTGTATTGAATTGATGGAACCGCAAATGACAGTCCATTGGCGTTGCACATGGCGGCCATCATGCGTCGTAACTCAGTGTTCGCACTAACACCTCCAACGATTGCTACGGAGCGTGCAGAAACACGCTCTGCGGCACGCAGTGTTTTTTGGACGAGGACGTCAACAATCGCACGTTGAGCACTCGCTGCAACATCGCATAGCCGAGGATCGGCATTGAGTGGATCAATCCGATGCTCTGCGCGTAAACCATGATCTCGTAACCAATACTTCACGCTGGTTTTTAATCCGCTGAACGAAAAGTCGAATGACGAGTCATGGAGTAATCCACGTGGGAACGTTATTGCGTCTGGTTGCCCCTTTTGCGCCATTCCATCAATGATCGGCCCACCGGGATATCCAAGCCCCATCATTTTCGCAATCTTGTCGAATGCCTCTCCTGCGGCATCGTCCTTGGTGTTTCCAAGAACTGTTGCCGACGTCATGGATGTTACGTGGAAAATTGACGTGTGTCCCCCACTCACGACGAGTACTACGGCCGGAAACGGAAGTTCAGGATGCTCCAGAAACGCTGAGAACAAGTGCGCTTCAATATGGTGAATTGGATAAACAGGCCGATGTAGTCGTAATCCTAGAGCTTTCGCAAAGTTTGATCCAACAACCAGACTGCCATGGAGTCCAGGTCCAAACGTCACGGCAATGGCATCAATTTCGTTGACATCCACCTCTGCCACACGAAGTGCTGCAGCAGTCAGTGGGCCGATAGCTTTGAGGTGCTCACGAGCTGCGAGATCGGGAACAATTCCACCAAAATCGTCATGAATTGGCTGTGAGGAGATAAGGTTGCTGAGTACTGCTCTATCGCGCAGGATAGCCACCGACGAATCATCACACGACGTTTCGATTGCAAGAATGGTCACTGCGCCATCCTCATATACTCAAAAAGAAGAGCAAGTGCTGCTCCAACACTTCGTTCTCGATTTACATCGCGACGGTCACCAAACTGATATCGCCGTGCTATGGCAGTGTCAGGACCAGCGATGCCAATCCAAACGGTACCCACAGGTTTGTCCCGACTCCCCCCGTCTGGTCCTGCAATTCCCGTGATTGAGAGGGACCACGTTGTTTCGAATCGTTGCCGAGCTCCAACGGCCATTGCGATGGCAACCTGCTCACTCACTGCACCAAAGGATTCCAGGAGTAATGTGTCTACACCGAGTTCGCGCGTTTTCACCTCATTTGCGTAACTCTGAATACCACCAATAAACCATGCCGAACTACCAGCTGTTTCCGTCAGTGCTGCACCAAGAAGACCACCGGTACATGATTCAGCAACCGACACGGTTTCCGAACGACGGGCCAACTGACGTCCGACAGCCTCTGCGAGAGAAACATCACCTTCAGCGTAGATGTATCGTCCGGCTCGTTCTCGAATTCGCGACAAGATCGTTCGTTGTTTATCGCGACGTCGCTCTGCATCTGTGTCAGTAACACCCAAACGCAGGCGAACTCCGTGATAGTTTGGAAGGAATGCCAACGATGCACCCTCAAGGAGTTGCTGAGGGTCTCCGAGGAGATCGGCGAGGTTAGACTCAACAATGCCAGTTGTTCGAATCACATAGTATTCCGTAACGGCATCTCCGTATTCAGCGACACGTTCTTCAATAAGGGGAAGTACGAACGTTGACATGAGATACCGCATCTCTGTGGGCACACCAGGAAGACAGAACAGGATACCATCATCAAGGTCAAACCGTAGTCCAGGTGCAGTACCAACGGCATTCATCAGTACAGTAGCTCTTGAGGGAGCAAGTGCTTGCAGACGATTTCGATCCGTTAATGTACGTCCACGTTGCGCCATAAAGTTTTGTAGAAATTCCACCACCTCAGGACGTTCGACGATTTTGTCATTTGTATATCTAGCTACGACAGGCTTCGTAATATCATCATGTGTTGGTCCTAGCCCGCCGGTCATGATGATAACGTCCGATTCCGGTCGCAATCGATCCAGCGTACGTACAAGGTGTTCCTCGTCATCAGCTACAACGACGTGTTCGATAATCCGCCCACCGACGTTTACAATCGACTCTGCCATCCAGGCAGCATTGGAGTTAACAATCTGCCCGATGAGTATTTCATCTCCGATGCTGACGATTGCGATGTTCATACCGGCAAAATTACAACTGGGTGAAGCGCTATGAGTCTGTTGACATTGCCGTCTGTGTGATTGTTGATGTGGTGCGGCAATATCAGAAGCTCATACCGATGAAAGTGTCGGCGAGGTGACATGACAAACGTGTTGTGCGGAACCTCACAACACGAGCAATTCCACATGTACCACGGTATCAATCGATATCACGCAAAAAAAAAACTCCGACGTATGCCGGAGTTTTCTGGAAGTTTTCGCGAGTGAGTCTTACGACAGTTTTTGACGGATCTTCTTGTCGCTCATTCCGCGGAGGTAGTACAGCTTGGCGCGACGTACCTTACCGGATTTGAGAACCGTCATCGATTGGATGATTGGCGAGTTCACGGGGAAAATCCGTTCAACACCAACACCATTTGAGATTTTGCGGACGCGGAACGTTTCGTTCATGCCACTACCGCGACGGGCGATAACGACACCTTGAAAGTTCTGAATACGCTCTTTTTCACCTTCAACCACGCGAACGGCAATTTTTACCGTGTCGCCCGGACGGAAGGATGGAATTTCCGGCGACATTTCGCTGGCCTTAGCCTTGCGCATTTCGAACGCTTCAGCCTGTGCCATGGCTTCGATTTGCCGAACCTTGGGATGCATGACGTAACTCCGAGTTGAGTGCTGAGGGATAGGACAGCGAAGATACGGAACGTTTTGGAATCGGGCAACCCTCTCGTTGTCAATCCCTTAGCCTAGGTTTGTGGCTCTCTCCTACCACTCATTCCCCTTTATCATCATGACCGTGTCTCGGGCCCTTGTCTCTGTCATTCTGTTGTTGAGTTTCCTGTCCCATGTCAACGGCCAGATCCGGCGTACCGAGCGTGCCGATTTTGATAGTCGGCCTCGTTATTGGTCATGGATGGAGCCGTATGCCGACCAGAACATCGAACGTTCGTACGTCGACGGATATCTCTGTGTCGATCATAAAGCATCCAACAACTCATGGTCAATGTTTACGACGGCTTATGATGCCACTCATCCCTATTCTGTAACGACGACGGTCATTGCAGACCGCGCAGCGAATAATGTTGCCGGCGGAGGTATTGTCATTCAATGTGGTGAATGGTTCTACATGTTCAAGATTGAAGTGCTCGGGAAAGCAATCTGGGTGGGCCGATGGAAAAGCAAGGACAATGTTTGGCAGTCGTTCACACAAGCCGGACCCAATAATGGCGGCCAGCCAGCACCATCCGTTAAGGGACTCGGAGAAAGGAACGTGCTGAAGGTTGAGGTCGCACAAGGACAGTGCACGTTTACCGTGAACAACGTTGTTGTATTCCAGAAACCAACCACAGAAAATCTGGAAACACTTTCACAGGTGCTCACCGGAATAGGTCCATTCTATTCGAACTCGACAAAACTGCGGTTTGACGACATGAACATCTCGTTCACGGAGCGTGCTTTACCCATTGTTCCCGATGCATTTAAAGGTGCCCGCAAGTCCGTCATGGAACAGTTTGCCGGTCCAGGATCACGGTATCCTGTTATCTCTCCAAATGGCAAACAGCTTTATTTTATAAAGAATGTTCAAGGGACAAATGACGACATCTGGGTTGCAGAGGCTACGTCTGATTCAACCTGGGCAGACCCGGTGCTCATCGGGAAGCCGATCAACAATGACGGACCGAATAACGTTATATCGGTGTCACAAGATGGCAATGAGGTCCTTTTGTGGGGTCGTTACAACGCGAATGGTACATCAGCCGGTGGAGGGTTTTCAACTGCACGCAGAACAACAGATGGCTGGACATTACCCAACGAAGTATCAAATCTCCATCAACGTAGTGTAGCAACGACACGTGAGGAGTGCTTGTCACCGGATCGAAAGGTAATGATAGCAACACGTGAGGTTGAAGGGGCGACAAGGGGCGGTAAAGACCTTTATGTAAGTTTCCGCGATGAACGCGGAACGTATGGTGAGCTGAAGAACCTCGGTCCGAATGTTAACACAGCCGGTAATGAAGCAGGTCCATTCCTTGCTGCCGATGGCAAAACGCTCTATTGGGCTTCATCAACAGACACGTACGGATCCGACGATATCTATGTATCGAAAAGACTGGACGATACGTGGTTAAACTGGTCGCCACGTCAGAATCTCGGACCAAGTATTAACACAAATCAATGGGACAGTTACTTCTGTATTCACCCGAACGGAAAGTATGCCTACGTTAACACAAGTGACGGTTTTTCAAGCGGCATTTGTCGAATTGATCTACCTCAGGATACACTTTCGCGGACGTTGTTACCTGACCCAGTCGTTGTTGTACGTGGTAGAGTACTCGATGCGAAGACTCGGAAACCCCTGAGTGTTGATATTTCCTACGAAGATCTCGCTACATCAACAACAATAGGTACGGCCATCAGCGAACCCAAGAATGGCACGTATAGCGTTGTTCTCACGGGCGGTAAGACCTACGGAGTATACGCCGAGCTGGATGGATACTTCCCTGTCTCAGAAAACTTTCCGTTACAAACAATTGCAGCCTACACGGAAGTTGAAAAGGACCTGTATCTTGAACCTATCACAGTAGGTGCCGTCATCCGACTCAACAATCTCTTCTTTGACACGGACAAGTCAGACCTTCGGAGTGAAAGTGATGGTGAGTTACGCCGGCTCATAGCTCTTCTAACATCACGTCCTACGATGAAGATCTCAATCGAAGGACATACGGACGATCGTGGAACAACGGCACATAACGACCGACTTTCAAAAGCACGCGCAGAATCCGTATCACAATGGCTACAGCAACACGGTATCGCTCCCTCTCGTTTAACTGCACAAGGATTTGGAAAACGACAGCCAGTAGAGCGTGGTACATCTGATGCGGCGCGCCAGAAAAATCGTCGAGTGGATTTCCGCATCGTTGAACTTTAAGCCATGAATGGGGCGCGCCAACCGGTGTTCTCTGCTGCCACACGGATACACAACGACTTTTCGGCCACGCTCAGACAACATTGATGGATCTCAACCATGAAGAATATCACTACTACAGTTGAAGATTTTCTCGCCGATCTTGAACCACGTCGCCGAGAAGCATTCGTACAGCTCTGGAAAACGATCGAAGAACATCTGCCAGATGGATTCTCCTTCGGTATCGGCTATGGAATGATGGGTTGGGCCGTGCCGCATTCGGTGTATCCCAAGGGTTATCACGTTGATCCCAAACAGCCATTACCGTTTGTAGGGCTTGCATCACAAAAGAATTTTATTGCACTGTACCATATGGGGCTGTACATGATGCCAGAACACATATCATGGTTTCAAGCCGAGTACGCCAAACGGGTCCCGAATAAACTTGACATGGGGAAAAGCTGCATTCGTTTCAAGAAGCTCGATGCGATTCCGTTCGACTTGATCGGTGAGCTCATGGAACGTATCTCCGTGTTGGACTACGTAGAGGCTTACGAGCGGAATCTGCCAACAAAACAACGTTCATAACCCCACATCTTCCCCCACCCTCCCCCAC
>DDUR01000078.1 GCA_002344895.1 Ignavibacteria bacterium UBA2333 | reverse complement strand
GCGCAGCTGAGCACCCCGCGAAGCACGTTTAACCCAGCGTCACCCCGCGTGTCTTCGTATCTTCGCCCCGACGTGGATTGTTCAACATTTCCTGCACGACCATGGACTACGTTCTCTACGCCCTCGTTGGTTTTGTCGTTATCCTCATCTTTCGGGGTATTGTGATTGTACGACAAGCAGAGACGATCATCATTGAACGTCTTGGGAAGTATCATCGTACGTTACAGAGTGGCATCGGTATTATTCTACCGATACTTGACCGACCACGTACGATTGACTGGCGCTATGTGAAGACGGACGTCAAAGGTGGAAATGTTTATATTCACACAAAGACGCCGCGTATCGATCTTCGAGAGACGGTCTATGATTTTCCGCGCCAGGGTGTGATTACACGAGATAACGTTACCATCGAGATTAATGCCCTGCTCTACTTTCAGGTTGTTGATCCCATGAAGTCTGTGTACGAGATCAGTAATCTGCCCGATGCTATTCAGAAGTTGACACAAACGACGTTACGTAACGTTATCGGCGAGCTTGATCTTGATGAGACGCTGACGTCACGTGATACGATCAACATGAAGTTGCGCACAATACTCGATGAAGCCACAGGTAAGTGGGGTATCAAGGTGAATCGTGTTGAACTGCAAGACATTATTCCTCCGCGCGATATTCAGGAAGCGATGGAGAAACAGATGCGCGCCGAACGTGATCGTCGTGCGGCAATTCTGAATGCTGAAGCCAGTAAAAAGAGTGCAATCCTTGAATCCGAAGGACAGCGCGAGAGCCAGATTAATCAGGCCGAAGGTGAAAAACGTGCTCAGGTACTTCTTGCCGAAGGTCAGGCTGAAGCGCGCCGCCGTGTCGCTGAAGCCGAGGCCGATGCCATTCGCCTTGTAACCGCAACCGTCAAGGAATCCGGCGGCGATCCTACACAGTATCTGATCGCCGTCCGATATGTAGAGGCCATGAAGGAAATGGCCATGAATGGAAACAAGACAGTCTTTATGCCCTACGAAGCCAGCGGCATTATGGGTTCTCTCGGTGCTCTGCGGGATCTTTGGAAACAGGGTTAAATCGGTACTTCAACCACGACCGTCCCTGATTCAACAGCTCGGATACGAACCGTCGTACCAACCTCAATGCGGGTTGGTGCGTCGGTTCGTGCGCGCCATACGTCCCCGTCAGCTGCAATTCGTCCAAGATTTGGTGCTGGTCCAATTGGCTCTGTTACCGTTACGAGTCGGCCAATCAGTGCATCCACTCCCGTTGGCACTGATTCCTCCGGTTTGAGTAGTGTTTTGTGTAACAGCGGACGTATTGCCAAAAAACTCGCAATAGATACAATCACAAAGACAATGATCTGAACGGTTGTTGACGCTCCGAACCATGCCGCCAATGCCGCCGCAAGTGAGGCAACGGCAAAGTTTGCCAGTACAAAGCCCGGTGTGAGGATTTCAAGAATGAAGAGGACAATGGCTGCGATGAGCCACATCTGAGGCGCTGTCATCGATATACCTCCCATGCATCTGCCACAAGGCCATGACGGTTGAGGAACTCGGCATAGAGTCGTTTGTAGTTCTTAACGTCAGAAGCAAGTTCAACGGCACGCCTGTACGAACGCCATGCATCGTATACAAGGCCAAGGTCTTCACATGCCGTTGCACGTACAAGACAGGCCACAGCATCGTCTGCGTCAAAGTCGTTGTCTATTTCCGTGAGTACGTCACGAATGGTTGCCCCCTCTGCCCCTTCCACGAGCCATATCAAGTATGGATCTGTGCGATAGGACTTTTCAGCGACGTTTTCTACGTACCACTGATAGGTCTGCCCTGCCTTGAGTCCAGCTTCACGGACGTTGACCGTCATGACGGTGTCACGCGTTTCTCGTGTGACAACAACACGATCGTCCTTGTCGAGAACAACAATGCGATAGTCCTGAACCTTCGGAGAACGATGCCACTGAAAGGTGACCGTATCGGAATAGAGTCGACTGTGCCGTGGCATGATGGCAACAAAGGCAGTACCATTAGCCATGGACAGTGAACCAACCATTCCGAGGGCTTGTAGTTCGCCTGGACCTCCAACTCCGGAAGCAGCGGCAATACTGTCCCAGACGTTTACTTCATCACCAAGGGCGCGCTCAACACTACCCGTTCTCTTCATGTTCGAACGGTGTGTATCCTTAAACGCCAACGGTTCTTCCACTTCCGTGAGCTCATTGTAGACGTAGGCCGCAAACTTGCCACTCACGGCACCGGTCTTTTTTGTTGCCTGTTTGTCAAGGTCAGAGATCTTAAATGATCCTTCTTTTTTCAACTCAACGGTGCGACCATTTATGTGGGCAAGACTTGCATATCCGCCACGACCAACAACAATTCGATCCGATGGTTTGAGTTTTGCTCCAACGGAAAGGTTCTTGCTGCCGTTGGTAACACTGCCACGTATGGCCAAGACCTTAAACTTGTCCTGGGCCGAAACGGCAACGGAAACGAGGGCGAAAAAAACGAGAAGAATGTGTTTCATGATTTGTCCGCAGAAGATTCGACGGTGTCCGTACGATCCGACGGACTCTTTGATACAGTACGCCGACGTGCCTGGGCAATCGCTCCGAGAATGAGTTTCTTCAGCGAGTCCTGATAAAGATCGTGAACTGTTCCGACAAGTGCTACACCCAATAAGGCGGGTGTGAGGTCGAGTTTGTAGGCTCGTTCGTCAAAGACAACAATGGTGAGGTAGAGAATGAACAACGACTGGCCAAGCTGCAGGACAAGGGCCAATGTGTCATACCAGTTCTCAAATCGGCTGTAGATGTAGGTGAAGAGCAAAACGTTTGTTATCAGGACGGCCAGGCCTACAAGTATGGCCATGGTATCAGACATGCGATCGATATACGATCCGTGGAGGATCATACTGAGGACGTTTGCGTGGATGACGATTCCGTGCATGTCCGGGAGTGACCGGCCCACGTATCGCTCATTCAGGGGTGTAAAGAAGATGTCTTCGAGTGAGGGACTACCAATTGTTGTTCCAAGGTATCCCATCAGCACAACCTTTCCGCGCAGGATTGAGAGGTCGGTTTCCGGATCAAGAATCTGGTCAACGTCAAAGTGGTAAAACTTGGCGAGGCCACCACGATAATTGATTGTCTCAACATTTTCCTCACGCTGTAAGGCCCGTTGCGCTGCCGTAGGATCCAGGTGTTGGGCAAGTACAACGGGAAACGACATTGCAGTTTTGCCGGCATAGTGTTCTTTGAAGGATACCTCCCGACACGTCAGAAACGATGCTTCATCATCAATGATGATGTTGGCATATCCAGCCCTCACATTCTGCGTAAACATAGGATGACTCGTCTCAAGAGCGTCAAAGGCGTCCTCCTCATCCGTTGTGTCGGCATCAATGAGTTTTGATACAAGGACAACGTTTGGTGTACGCCGCAGTACGTCGGCAAGCATCGTATCACCCTCAGGATTGTCGTCCTTGGGCTGCCGAAAAAAGGCATCAATGCCGATAACGGCAGGCTGCTCTGCGGCGATACGATCTATCTGCGCCGCAATACCTGCCCGGTCGAGATGACCGATGTTAACGATGACGATGTTTGTATCAGGTGTGACTTCCGTTTCGTCACGGAATTGGCTGAAGACAAGGTCCGTTATGTCAACGTCACCCAGGGCGGCAGAGACAGGACTCAGGAAGTCGAAGTTTCTGGGGATGACGTAGAGTAGGACGACGGCGACACACGTCGCCAGGACAATCATAAGATTGTCGAATGAAATCAGGGTCCGGAATACGGACTTCATGGATCCTCCTTACGGAACGCAACAAACATCGCTACGGCGGGCCGTCTGGACAACCAATTGTCATTTTCGATGTTTGGATGATCCGGCACACTCTGCCGACGATGACCTTGGTAGATTTGCCGTAATGAAGACTGCTACGGCCCCGGCCTCATCGTATTCTCCCGTTGTAACAACACTCTCCAATGGTATTACCGTTGTGGTTGACCGTGTTCCCTCAGTTGCCTCCTGTGCTATGGGCATATGGGTGCGTACCGGAACGCGTGACGAAGCACGCGGTAAGGCCGGAGTTGCCCACTTTGTAGAGCACATGGCGTTCCGCAGAACGAAGACAATGACGGCACGGAAGATTGCCGCTCGTTTTGAGGATGTGGGTGCATATGCCAATGCATGGACAACGAAGGAAGAGACGTGTTTTTATGTCCGTACACTTGTTGACAATCTCGAATCATCGTTTCGTACTCTAGCCGAACTTGTCATTGATCCTGTCTACACAGACTCTGACGTTGAAAAAGAACGTCATATCATTACCGAGGAGATCCGGGCCTATGAGGACGAAGCAGAAGAGTTTATCTTCGATCTGGGAGAAACGGTACTCTTTGGTAATCATCCGCTTGCTCCACCCATCGTGGGTACGGTTGAGTCAGTCTCACACATACAAACGGCCGACGTTCAACGTTTTCATGATCAGCACTACGTCTCCGGCAACATAATTGTCTGTGTTGCAGGGAATGTTAACGTCGATGACGTTCTCACCCTTGTTGAGTCTACACTCGGTGGAATGCCCCGTAGGCGGCGGCAGAGCCGACGCCAGCCCCCTACCATTCTTCCACCACATGATGTAACAATCCGTAAGTCTGTTCAGCAAGCTCACATTCTTTGGCAGAGACCAACGTTTGGCCTGCATCATACTGATAAGTATGCTCTGCAGGTACTGAATACGATTCTCGGTGACGGAATGTCGTCGCGACTGAATACTCGAGTCCGAGAGTCAAAGGGATTTGCGTACTCTATCTATTCGCAAACGCAGCTTTTTGCGGACTGTGGTGTGTTTAGTATCTATGCCGGTGTTGATGAACGTCGGTATGATCGTACAAACGGCATCATTACGGAAGAGCTTACAAAACTTGTTGACAAGGGTGTCACGGATCGTGAACTCCAGCGTGCCCGTCAGCAACTACGCGCCTCGCGAATCATGTCTCTCGAGTCCCTATCGTCGCGAATGTCAATGGCTGGTAAGGGGCTCGTCGACGAAGGGGCCCCCGAAGATCCATTCTTGTCGATTCAACGACTGGAAGCAGTGACGGCAGACGATGTACGGCGACTTGCACATGAGCTCTGTGATCCATCAACATGGGGACATTGTATGTTGTTACCATCCGGTGATGAGCGATGACTATTTATTCGGGCCGACCATTTACGCCACAACAGCAGGCAGCCCTTGATACGACAGCTCATCTTGCCGTTCACGCAAATGCTGGTGCTGGAAAAACGGGCGTTCTAACAGAACGATTCGTTCGTATACTCCTTGAGCATCCTGAACTGTCGATTGACAGCGTCGTGGCAATGACGTTTACGAAGAAGGCAGCAGCCGAGATGAAGATTCGAGTACAGGCAATCCTGGCCGGGTCTTCTATACCGGCCGAACATCGTCGCCGTGCTCAGCACTTACTCGCATCCATTGGCTCGGCAAGGATATCAACAATTCACAGCTTTTGTTCTGGTTTGTTGCAGAAGTATGCCCGTACGACGGGTGTTGACGTTACAAAGGGTGACCTGCATGAGCGCACGGCTCGTATGCTGCAACAGCAAGCACTGGCCGACACTGTCTCCGAAGCACTACGGTCGCCAACTGCTGAGGATGTGTTATCGGTTATCGACGATATCGGTGTTACGGCCTTTCAATCTGCCGTAACGTCATTGTTACGTTCTTCAGAAGAACGCATAGCCGTCTCGACCGCAGCGTCGAAGTACTCAGATCCCTACGATGCAGCTAGAGCAGTTCACGATTCCATTCGAGCTGTTGTCCGCGACGAAGTGTTCAGCGCAACACTTGTTGCTCGGGAAATCGCGAACATCGATCCGATAAAGTTTGGTGTGTTAGGAACAACGTTCGACGAGGCACTTGCTGTACTTGACGGACGCTTGTCGAGTAAGGACCCTCTACGGTCCGTTGTGAGCATACTCTCTCCGATTCTGACGAATGCTGGAGCTGTAAACGGTAGAAAGTTTAGTTTTAAGGATGTTGCTAAACCCGCCCTTTCAACGTCAGTTTGGGAGACGCTGAAGGCGTGGACGTCTATTGACGACGTTGTTCATGAGGTTAAGCATCATCAGCGAGTATCACGAATAGTCCTAGATCTTGCACACAACGCATCAATACGGTATGCAGATGAGAAACGTCGTCGACAGGTCCTTGACGTTGATGATATGATGGCCTTGACGGTTGAACTGTTACGAGATGATGAAACTCTTCAGGATATACACCGGACGGTTCAATGGATCATGATTGATGAGTTTCAGGATACAAATGCTGTTCAATATGAGATCGTACGGCAACTAGCTCCAAGACTCCGCGGTGAAACGACTGGGCCAAACGTCTACATCGTTGGTGATGACAAACAAAGTATCTATGGCTTTCGATTTGCGGATGTACGACTCTTTCGAGATGTGACAGCCGACATCGTTGAGGCAAACCGACGTGAGCGTGCGGAAACAGATGGACTCGTCGTTCTGCCTGAGTCCTTTCGAATGTCTCCGAATATCGTGCCAATTGTCAACGACATCTGCTCTAAGATCTTCATCCAGGAGTCGGAGTATGACTCGGACTATGTTAACCTCACTGGTGGTAGGACAACACAAGCAGCTCAGATGACTGGATGTGTTGAAGTACTTCGGCAGACCATTCTGAAGTCTGTTTCGAACGATGAGTCAGAAGGTGATGATCCCGCACTCCAGGCCGATCTGAACGAAGAATACGTTGTGGTAGCACGACGTATCTATGAAGCGCTTCAAGGAACTGATCCTATTTATGTCGAAGACAGTGCTGAAACAGTACGTCTGGTTCAGCCCGGTGACATTGCGATTTTATGTCGCACTGCACCCGGTATTATGTCAATGGCAACTGCATTGCGTGAATACGGCATACCGTATCGTCTGACGAGTGGCCGCGAGTTCTTCTCACGCCCGGAAGTTGTTGACGCCTGCATGATGATTCGGTATTGTCTGGATCGGGACGACAATCTAGCGCTGCTCTCTGTACTTCGTGGACCATACTTCATGGTCAACGATGTTGCGATTACTCAACTAATTGATCCATCGTCGTCCGATTCCTACGATGAACGACTGCGTCGTCAGGCCAAGACGGACAAACAACTTCGTTCAGTTGTTGACCTACTTGATGCCTGTCTCCGCGATTTTGCTACGCTTCCAGCATCCATTGCTTTACAGAGAACACTACTTCGATGTGGTTGGTACGATACAATTTCCGAGGACAGACAACGAGAGCGGATATATGCGAACATGGAGAAGGTGTTTGACATCATTCGCACCACGGAACGCGATCTTGGAGCTTCTCTACGAGCTGTCGTGACTGCACTTTCCGTACCAGATGATACCGATACGGAATCAGAACGAAGTGTTGCGACGGAACACGATGCAGTTCGTATCATGACGTTTCATTCTGCCAAGGGTCTTGAGTTTCCCGTCGTAGTCCTGGCAAACTTGAATAATGGTGGTGGTAAACCTCCTATTTACACCCTTGGTAACATCGGTGTCACATGGCACCTTCCACAAGTTGAGTTTCCGCTTGATAGTGAGAGTGGTGTTGACATCGCAGGGATTACACGTGTTTGTAATACGATGACGGCGCAGCGACGAGATCGTTCAGAAGATCGTCGGCTCCTCTACGTTGGGCTTACGCGGGCTGCAGATCATCTCATCATAAATCTTCCACGGTATCTGAGAAAACCGAAGAAGGCAGATGCAGAGCCCGAAGAATCATCACTCCGCGGGATTGCTGCCCTGCTCCGACCATGGATAGATACGATGCCCCCGTCGGTTCGACGCTTTGACGAAATGTCGACGGTCATTGAACGATGGACACCACCCTCACAGCAGTCTCGTACCGTCGTTGACCTGCGAGGTATTCGGGCAGAGGCGGCCCGCCTTGATGTTGTCAATGCCACGGATCTACTGCCTCCAGTACTTCGAGTAGATGAACCAGAGTTTCGGCCTGATGGTGACGCACGGCCTGATCACGGGCCGGCGTACGGCACACTGATACATGCCGTCCTGCAAGATGTGTTAACATCGTCACAAGAAACTTCAGATGATGTTGATGTACTCACGGAGGCACTTCGTCTACATGCCCCTACCTCGTCGGTGCGTGATCTTGCAGAACATGAGATTCGACGTGTTCTGGAGTCGCAGATCGTCGTAACGCATCGACCATATATTCAACCAGAACATATTGAGCAATCATTACTTGTTCCCTTAGGTGACTCTGTCCTTCAAGGCACAATGGACGTTGTCTTCCCAACCGATTCAACAACGTTTGAAGTTTGGGATTGGAAGACGACGGCTCTTTCCGATTCGGTATCACTGCAATCTGCCGCTCAACCATATGAGCTCCAGCTGGCAGCGTATGCATACATCGTATTGACAAAGTCTCGCCAGGTTCAGACAGTTAACTGCCGTTTACTCTTTACAAAACGTGCAGAAACAGGTCTTAACACGAGTGGTGGTGAGTGGGTTTATACAACTACTTTCACACGGAATGACCTGGAGCGATTACAAGCGTTACTTACCAGCGCTCTCGTCACCACCATTGAGCGACGTCAGCGTCGGTCACATCAACTGCAGGTTACGTCCAGCCGCAACGGCTGATGACCACGCCCACTGAAAATTATACCCACCTAACCAACCCGTTACGTCAACAACCTCGCCAATAAAGTACAGTCCACGTACCTTCTTACTCTCCATCGTTTTCTGCGATAATTCTGCAGTACTTACTCCACCTCGCGTTACCTCGGCCTTTGCATAACCTTCCGTTCCTGTCGGGCTGATCTGCCAGGCCTGCAGCCTGTCAAACAATTCCACTAATTCGCGACGTCCTACACTGTTGACAGGTTTGTCTCTTAGGGTACCACAAACAACATCGGCCAGGCGTGAAGGTACAACCGTTGACAGCACTGTCGAGACAAACCGTTTGTCACCGGACAGATCGGAAAAGACATCATCAAACGTTACGTGCGGCAAAAGATCCATCTCAACAGAGTCGCCTGGATTCCAGTACGACGAAATCTGAAGAATTGCAGGTCCACTCACACCTCGATGAGTAAAGAGTACATTCTCCTCAAATGCCACTCCACCACAGGATGTGATTGTCTCGACGGATACTCCGGCAAGGGGCGAATGGGGCTGTCCAGCAAGCAGGAACGGTACGAGTGCTGGAGCAGTTGGTACGATGGCAATTCCATAATGAGCAGCAATGGAATAGCCCAGATCTGATGCTCCTAGTTTAGGAATCGAAAGTCCACCTGTTGCAACGACAACATTCTGCGTTGTGAGCACGGTGTTATCCTGAAGCACAACGGAGAATGGATCTGAGCCAGTTACCTCGCGAACAGACGTGGAAAGATGAATCTTTACACCAGCACGTTCACATTCTGTAACAAGCATGGAGATAATCTGCTGAGCGGAATCATCACAGAATAGTTGACCTAACTTCTTTTCATGCCAGCGAATTCCATACGAATTCACAAGTTCGATGAAGTCCTGCGGTTCATATTGTGACAAAGCACTACGAGCAAACTCCGGATTCTGCGACACAAAGTTCTTCCATGTTGTACCCACGTTCGTAAAGTTGCACCGGCCTCCGCCACTGATGCGGATCTTCTTACCGGGTGCATCATTGTGATCAATGAGAACAACCCGACGACCTGTTGCTGCTGCCGTTGCAGCACACATCAGTCCGGCTGCTCCGGCGCCGAGCACAAGACAGTCAATCACGATCTTACTTTACAATGACAAACGGGATAACGGAATCAACAACGCCAGCCTGGAACCGAAGGTGATACACCCCGGATGGCAGGTCGGATGTGGTGAACCGGACGGAATACTCTCCACCTGAAAGTGTTAAGGAACCGTCAAGTACGGACCGAACAACAGCGCCATGCTGATTAACGAGAACGGCGGTTGCAGGAACCGTCTCCTGTATACGGAATGATAGTTCCGCATCGTCAACAACAGGATTAGGACGAAGTGTTACGGTTGGTGCACCAACAGATGTAAACTTCACAACAGTGATGTTACACGTACCGGTAATCACAAATGGAGTGGCGAGTCCCGATGGTACAACGTCGAGGAAGGCCAATGAATCCGTCGTGAACGCACCGGTGGTAACATTCATCATGTTGTCGGCCGTATCCGGTACGGTAACAAGGAACCGTAGTTGGGCAAACTCTCCTGCCATAACGGTATCCGCACTGCGTGTTTCGAGTCGAATAGAACCGGGTGCAACATTCACAGCCGTTGTTGCCGACTCAGACAATAATGGTGCATCGATGTACTTCAGAGCACGGCCATTGTATTGCAGGTCTACGTCAAATGAAAGGCCGTTGAGCCAGTACGTCACACCTCCGTATGTGGCCGATATGTCCTTTTCGAGGAAGACCGACAAAACAATCGTGTCTCCTATCGCACCACCTAACGTGTCTGTTAATACGTAGAATGACTTTAAGACCGCCATCGACAATGGCAACTCAGGCGCATAACCATAACCTGTCACAGTCGTGGTATCGCGTGTATCACACGGTGATGAGCTCACACCAATGACTGACGTGTCGATACTGCGCTCTGTTTTCGGACAGAATCTCAGCGTCACCACGGCAGAGTCACCAGGTCGAATACTATCACCTGGTGGCGGTACGCTTCCTACCACCGTTGTATATGTCGGCAGATCAAGTAACACGTCAACCGTATTTGCAACGTCACCGGTATTAAACACGGTTACTGTCCTCTCAAGGCAGTCAAGAATTCGTACGGAGTCAAACGCTACTGCTGAAGGGATACTGATTTCCGATTTGAGAGCAAGAATGCGCCCTTCATCACCTGTCGCAACGAGTCGATACAGGATCACGTCTTCGGTGTCAAAGTTGATACTGTCTATCGTGATCGGTGAGTCGGCTCGATTATTTGCGACCGTCACAAATCGTAGGTAGACAAATGGCGTGAGCGAGTCGATCCCGCAGACATTTTTGAGTTCCAGGGCATATCCACCGTAGGGTGAAGGGGCAATCGTAAACGAAGGTGTAAATGTTAAGCCGCCTGTTGCCGACGTACATGTACCGCTAAGGAGTGGGGATACAACGTCGAGCAGCCGCAGCTGTGTTGTATCAAAGTCAACACGCAAATCAATGTCAACAACCGAGGCATCGATAACAATACTTGATCGTATCGGCACTTCGAGTGTATCACATGAGACCATAGCAAATGTGTCAACAGTCTGACGTGCAGGATCGAAGGTGAACATCAGTCCCTTTGCCTGCGCATACCCTGCTCCTCGAACAAGGACCGTTGTATCCTTTCCAACACAAGGTTTGCTGTAATGAATCACCATTCGTGCTACGTAGTCACGTGGTGCCCGTGGACGTTGGTTAATGTTAATCTGAAGCGAGTCTCCCGGACGGACCGTTTGCGGCCACGTTGTGGGCTGTTCGACAAAGAAGACTCGTTCATTTGGTTCAAACGTCACACTATCAATGACAACAACGTCCTGTGAAGGGTTCTGAATAAAGTTTGGTATACGAATCGTCACCGTTCGTGGTGCCTGGCTTACGGTGTCAATTGGCCCCGGAGGAAACTGTACAAGGATCGGCCCCGGCTTAAACGTCATCGATCGTTTTCCGCTAAGGAAGGTCTCAAGATCCGCCGTCCATTGTGATCCACGTGCACGGATTCGAAGTGCTGCACGAACATCAACAAGGCTGTCTTCGGCTGGTGTATTCGGACAGAACCGAATCGTTATCGTATCGCGTGAATTCGGCGGAATTGCATACGGGAACGTTCCCGTCGGTGAGTACTTCGATGTCCACGTAAAAAACTGCGGCTTTCCACCTGGTATTCCCGTCGCATCAATGAGTAGTGAATCAATGGTCATGTCAAAGACCAACGATGCGTTCACGAGTTCTACAACACGGTCGGCACACTCACACGGGCGAACGAATCCAAAGTTGACGAGGCTGAGTGCATTCTGAAGTCGAATAATCACACCCTTACCGTTAAGATCACCACTTCCACGAACTACACACGGAGCTGACGACCACGCGGTAAGCTCTGCGTTATACGTAGTGGCAGCCGTTGGTGCAAACTCAACCTCTACGGCAATGCTGTCGCGTGGCTGAAGAGTAAGTGGTAGCGTACGCGATGTTGAGAGTATGGTGAAGCCAGTGCCAATCGTGAGTGAATCGATCAGCATTGGTAACGACGACGTATTCTCAACGACAAGGGTTTGTACACGACGATCTCCGACTTCTACGGTTCCAAACGCCGTATACGATGTCACGAATACACGAGGTGTAGCCGACGTGCCGATGAGTTGCACCTGCCAGTCCTTGTTGTCCGCACTCTTGTACTGCAAGAAGGCACGGTCTGCACGGTCCTGTGTGACATCGTTCGGACGATACGTCAACACAAACTTCGCACTGTCTCCACGCCGTATGGTTAACGAGGAAATCGGATAGGTTGTGGGACTGACGGCAATAAATCTACCGCTTGGGTTAACAAAGTTTACGTTCGTGATCGTCTGGTCAACATTGGTCATATTGACGATGTAGACACTGTCATTTCGTTCTCGACATGCAATGACGTTCTGTGTTTCCATCACCAATGGCTGGAAACGGAACGTTTCCAGCACCCCTTTGCCCCGTAACGGAATACAATCGACCGTATAACAACGTGTCTCAAACAGACACAGTCGATCGATGTATTCCAATGAGTCGATTGGACGGAACGTCACAGGAATCGACGTACTATCTCCTGGAGGAATTCGCCGACCAGTGCCTGCCAATAATGTGAAGGCCTCACCACGTTCAACGTAGAGTGAAACGTTTAGCGTGTCAAACTGACTCGTGTTCCGTGCCACAATGTTGATCGTCCGTTGCTGTCCAACGATGACGTTGCCAAAATCCACAACGTTGTTCACCGACCACTCAACCTTGTTATCAAGACCGCGTCCCGTTACATAGAACACACGTTCAATGGTGCAACCCTGAATTCGTGTTCGAATAACAACACTATCAAAAACAACTCCTGGATTCCGTGGTCGGAATCGAATAGCTAATGGCGGATATCCCGTTCTTGGATTCAAACGGAACGGATAGTTCACGCGATAGTGTGTAAAGTCCTTCGGAATAATGATCGTATCAATATCGATTGGTGTCAGCGTGATATTCTGCCATGTGTAGTATCTCGGCGAACTGAGCTGACCAGGACACGTTGGATTAAATCGCAGTGTATCTGGCAATCGTCCCCCACCGGAATTCTGAAGCAGAATAACTTCCTGCGTACGTCCGGTGAGTGCAATGATCAATGGTGCACGCTGACAAACATCTGACGTTCGAACGACGAGAGTGTCGCGATAGTCATTTGTTGTGTCCATCACAAAACTCCGTATGACTAGTGTTGTGCACTGCCCTGGTGCCAACGTCAGCGGAAGTGTTGGAGATATTACTCGAAACGCCTGCGGATCCCTCGTTGTAGCCGATTGTATTGTTAATGGTGCTGGTTGTCCAAGTACATCAGATGTATTACAAATCGTAACTGTGGAATCAATAAATGCCTTATCCCGACATCCAACAAAGAGGGTGTCAAACAATACTGAGCTTCGCGAGATGCCTACCTGAGTTGTCCGTTTCAGATCTAATTTCACAAACGTGTTTGGCAGTCCACAACGATTTGTTGGACGTATCTCAAGCGTGTCAACAAATGGTCCGATGGTTGTACCTGAGTACGTGACGGTCACAGTGACGGGCTGACCGGGAACGAGTGTAAGATTTGTGGGTGCAACATTAAACAAGGCCGCTTCCGGTCCGCGCATACGGACCGTTGCCGTAGATCCACAAATTGACGTATCAGTAATCGTAAATGTCCATGACTTCGTTGAGTCGCAGCGAAGCTCGTCCGTAACTGATGATGGCGTTACAACAAGAGTACGCGGTGCTGTGCGATCGCTACGTACGTTGCGTGCTCCGGCACGTAACAACCCGGCAAAGCCGTTCCCTGTGGCATCACAAATCTGCACGACGTTATCAACTGCTTCATTACAGCGATAGTACAATCGTAACCCAGCTTCATTACCGTTGAGTGACCGATCTTTCTGACAAAGGACTTCCTGGTCCGTTAATGCCCTCTCCCACACTCGAATCTCATCGATCATACCTCGGAAGGTTCGGTAGAGATTCTCATTATCAGCGATAGCATTACACGAACCGAACTGTGTTGTCAGGTCAGGGCGCGAAAGGGGCTTGAGATTCGAAACGGGAAAGGCCGGATTCGTCACAGGTCCTGCAGCCGGACGTCCATCTATATAGAGTCGAACCGACTGGCTTGCGCCGTCGAAGATTGCAGCAACGTGTGCCCACCGTCCGAACAGAGAACTTGCCGATGCGCGCACAATGGTATTGTCAGCCTGTCCCTGCATCGATCCATCAGCATTCACTTCAAACGTTAGCTGATTGTTCTCATCGATATACAGCACCCACACGTCATTGGCATCACGATTAGGTCCCCAAAGACCGCCGAGGAAGATGCGTTTCCCTGCTTGGGCATCGGTCTTCACCCACATCTCCACGGTCAGCGCCGTTTGTCGGGGTCGGATCGGCTGGTTTGACACCTCAATAAAGTGAGCACCCCGACCACTGGAAACCGTTGTTTGAACAGCGTTAAAAATGCATTCCTTGCGCGCGTCACATTGGGCTGGAAACTGAGCCAAAGCCGTGAGTGATGGCAAGATGCAGGTGCAAACAACGAGGAAGAGGGCGCGAAATCGTGCCGAAGCTCTCATCAAGGCTCCGTGGTGGGAAGAACTCCGAGAAGAACCGCCCCGTGCAGGGAGCGTTACAATCAACGTCGAATATACGACCTGTGTTGAGGCGTACGTATCGTTACGTATTTTACGGAAGCTTTTCACCGGAGCATCCATCATGGCCCTCTCTACGCTTGGCAAACTTGTGGTTTGCCTGCTTTTTGTTTCCAGTACGGCTGTTGCGCAGTACGGACAGACACACTCCATTGTGCTTGGTGTTGACGTCACTACCGAACCACGGCCAACGATTCGACTGTCATGGCCAGCAGATGAACGAGCTGATCAGTATCAGATTTGGAAAACGGAACGTGGCCAAGTGTTTGGCGCAGTCGCCGCAACATTACCAAAGGACGCTCGCGAGTGGACGGACACGTCTGTTGTTGTAGGCAAGGCATATGACTATCGTGTTGGTAAGCAGTGTCGTACACAGGCAGGACAGCCCTACGTAGGCTTTGGATACACCATGGCAGGTATAGGTGCTATACCATCAGAGCGGCGGCGGGTGTTAATGATTGTCGATACGACGATGGGTCCGCTCCTTGCGAACGAACTGGCCACGTATGAAGCTGACCTTCGCGCAGAAGGATTTGTGGTAACGCGTCGTTCCGCTGCACGGACAGAGGCATTCTCAGGTGAAGCAGTCGAAACGGTCAGAGATCTTATTAAAGAAGAGCATCAGAATGGTGGCCGTGACCTTACACACATTGTTCTCATTGGTCGTATTGCCGTCCCCTATTCGGGCAACATTGCGCCAGACGCCCATGTTCCTGACCATAAAGGGGCGTGGCCAGCAGATGGAATCTATGGTGACATCGATGGTGAGTACACGGACTTTTTTGCAACGTTTGAGAACACCCAACGCCCGAATCAAGATCAAAAGCCTGGTGATGGAAAGTACGACCAAGACCTTTGGGCATCAGACGTTGAAATTGCAGTAGGTCGCATCGACTTCTTTGATCTACCTGGTTCCGGAAAATCCGAACTCGAACTTCTAAAACAATACTTTGTGAAGAACCATGCGTATCGGACTGGTGAAATCCAGGTCGATCGGAGTGTTATCGTTGATGACAACTTCAGCTCCTTTCCGGAGGGTTTCTCCATATCAGCATGGTCATCATTGTCGTCATTTGGCGGTTCACAATCGATTTCGTCTGGTAAACTCTTCACCAATGCTCTCGAACAGCCAGCAAAACTCTTTTTGTATGGTTGTGGTCCTGGTTCATTTACCTCTGCTGGAGGTATTGGTTCATCTGCAGACTTTGTTGACAAACCTGTCTATGGCATTTTCTCATATCTCTTTGGTAGTTACTTCGGAGACTGGGATACACGAGACAACTTTATGCGTATGGCCGTTGCGGCAAGCCCATCCATTCTCACCTGTGGATGGTCCGGACGTCCACATTGGTTTAGCCATCCCATGGCCATGGGTGAGACCATTGGCTATGTAGCACTTAAGGCTCAGAACAACTCGGCAACGATTAGTGAATATCCGCCATCACTTCAGATTGAGCAGGGCACACTTATTCCCTACGTTGGCTTTGCTCGTTACATACACATTGCCCTTATGGGTGACCCCACATTACGAGCATCACAAGGACAAACTGGCAAGATTGGGTCACTCACAGGATCGTATGTCTATCCCAACAAGGTCCAGTTGCAGTGGACGGCTGCAAACAATGCCGATGGTTACATCGTGTATCGCCGCAGAGGTGCTAATCCACGCGCCACGTTGCTCACTCCTGTCCCGGTTACTGAGTTAACCTACATGGACAGCACAGTCTTTAATGGTGAACAAACCTATACGGTTGTACCGGTACGTCTGCAGACGTTTGCTTCTGGTACCTTCTATGACGTCGGTGAACGGAGTTCCATCAACGTGGTAACAACTGACGTTGAGGAGGAAACACCGGCACTCTCATTACGTGTGAATGTATCTCCGAATCCTGCCACGTCCGTTATCAACGTTGAATATGTGTCTGACGGATCAAAAACGCGCCTTGACGTTGTGACGATGACGGGATCAGTCATCGTATCAACAGTTGCAGCGGATAATGCAACCATTGGAACACAGCGTCAAACCTTCTCCGTGCACGACTGGGCACCTGGTCGTTACATCGTTCGTGTTACGAATGGTCGCGAAACGGCAACGGCATTGCTGACGGTTCAGAGGTAGAACACGTCATCATCATCGTTGCGACGTGGAGTGCGTCGTTGTATGACGACGTATCCGTCACGGTTTCTGGACGAGCCGGAAGCTGGAGATGAATGGTAGTTGAGCTGTTCTCCACAACATGGATTAATAATCCAGCTGTGGGATAACCATACCGTGTGAGTACGTCATGCGATGATTGCACTAACTCCTGACGCAACTCAGCATCAAAACAGGCATCAACGATTACGTCGGCAGGAAGGAAGAACGATAACGTTCGATCGTCTGAAGTCTCCTTGCGAACGACGACCAGCAGTTCTTCTCGCGTGAGACCTATGCGGTCGACATCGACATACGGCAAAACAAGAATTCTGTCATCCGACGTTGTTGCGCGATGAACAATAAACGTTGCCTCCTCTGGCACGTTCTGTAACGAGCGCTGTAACGAGTCGCGTCCTCGTAGCACTGTAGTGGCATCACGTAGTACACTATGTTCGAAGGCTCTATCTATCCAGCACTTTGCCATGATGGTATTCGGTAATACGGTCCACGTCATCACTCTTGGTTGTTCTGCGACGGTCATATCCTTCTCCCCGCTAGATGATTCATTACTCTGTTGCGTAAACGCTCTGAGGAAGTGCAAGCAGCTTACCCTGAACCGTTAATTCACACAACATAGAATCATTCTACGTTTTCTACAATAGATTCTTTTCCACAAACACACATCCCCCACCTTCCCCCATCTTCCCCCACCATTAACCCCACCTTTAACCCCATCTGCCTCCCCACCTGCTAACCCCATTTGCCTCCCGCGTTTCTTCGTATGTTCCCTCAACTGATTTCTCTATGACGGAGGTTGATATGATTACACAATACACAAAACTGATGCTAACGTTGTCTGTTGGCGTGGTTTTCTGCGCTGTACCGTGTCGTGCACAGGGTGAAGCAACGCCCCTGAAGCAGCTGTTTACGCTGGAGAAGTTTGGGGGGACAATGCAGTTGTTCCCGGCTGTGGAAAGGGGGGAGGACAGATGGTTCTGTTCTTTGTCACCAAAAAATTATTCCGTGGTATGGCGGTTTCGGGACTCTACTGATACCTTACGGTACAGTATTCTCTGCCTGAATCCCGACAGCACGGTGCGGTCTGGACGTAACCTGAACGCGTGGGACGGCCAGGTTGTCTACGGAGATTTTAACGGTGACGGTCTACGGGACTGGCTCAGCGGCGACTGGACGTTGTTTGAAGGGCGCCCATCGGGTGTATTGCAGTGTGTTGACTCTGTGCGCAGTGGTGCCAGCCTCGTTATGGATCTTGACAAGGACGGATATGATGATGCGATTTCCGGGGGTAACATCATCTGGGGTCACCCGACACGTCCTCTGCAGGCATCGTCAAGGATTTCTGTCGAGCGTGTTGACACGGTTGTGTATGGTGGTGGCTACCGGATTGAGGATCCGTATATCATCTTCCCGACACGGGTGCGTGACACTGCCGTTGTGATGTATAGTGTATTGTTCCAGAGCCCATCTGGACCAACCTGGGATGAACGGTGGCAGTATGTTCAGACCCTGAATGAGGACGACATTCGCAGTCACGCACCGACAATTCGTACGGCAGGACCACGCAATGCCGTACGTCGTATCAAGAGGAGACTCAGCGAGGGGTATTTCTATCCGTCCTTGTCGTACTACCGAAACGACCGTTATGTGATCGTCAGTGGCGACACGATCTATGAGCTCACACCGACGTCGCTGATACCACAGCGTGGAGAACAGCTCGGCCTCGATCCGCCTGCGAGCAGAGTTATTCGTGATGGGGGAGGCTGGTCACCCATAGACACATTACGCACGACCAACGGCTATTACTTTTTTACGTTTGGTTATGCCCAACTACAGCGACTTCAGGTGGATTTGTTTGAGATTACCGCGTCTTCTGACCCATTCCCGCAGCGTACAGGACATTTTGTACTTGACCCACCGTTGCCAACAAATGGTGTTGGTGGATATACAACACGAGCATCATTTTTTCCGGATCAGACGGGAGACGGGAAGTATGAACTAGCCATTGCGTATCGATCTCATAACTGTTACGAATTCGACCCGGAGTGCTGGACCACGCGCATTTTTGATGTGTTTGGATCTCGGCCGTCAACAGCTGTGACGGATGATAGGAACACCGTGGCATCCGATGTCACGATGTCACGCTGTGTTCTCCGTTGGACAGATGCAACAGCAGAGCCGATTACCGTGCGAACAGTGGATACGCTGGGTAAACTACTTGGTGTTGTTCCAGCAACAGCAGACGTTTTGCGCAACGGTCTTCCACTTCCGCCGTCGATGTGTCCGCGTGGAATGGTCCACGTCCAGATTGTCTGGGACGGTGGTATGAAGACGGCCACGTTTATGAATGACGCCGGGTGACGCGGGGTTACGCGGGGTTACGCCGGGTTACGCGGGTTGACGCTGGGTGATCCCGGGGTGTTACCCCGGGCTGATTTAGTGCGCCCCTCCGGGGCGCTTCAGAGAAATAGTTGCCCGGTGTATGTCTTGTTGCCCCAGAGGGGCAACGATATATCAGCCTGCGGTGAAACCGCCGGGAAACAATGCGATAAAATTCCCCATCTGTCTCCCCATCTCCCTCCCCATCTGCCTCCCCACCATTAACCCCACCATTA
>DDUR01000051.1:65895-114435 GCA_002344895.1 Ignavibacteria bacterium UBA2333 | reverse complement strand
GGATGGTGGGGGGAAGCACGGCTGAAACTCAGGGATTTTGTCGTCCAATGGAGAAACCCCGTATTCGAAACATTCGGTGCGTCAGTGTTACGGAGGGATATACGTCCACATCTCCGACGAAGTCTATATCGCAACCTTGAGAAACAAAGTCTGAGAAGACATCTTCTGTGCTCGCCATATAACCATCATGGTAGATCACCTGTCCTTCTAACGACTTTGCCGCACTGTCTCCGTTCATCACCTTCTTAACTCGTAGTCCGATTTTACCATTGTCGGTAACAATACACTCTGACTGTATGCGGATGTTATTGTGAACATACATTTGACGACGCTTCAGGTACATTGATGATAACACGTAGGAAGTGGTAGCAAGTACACCAAACACGATGAACTGAGTACTACGCTTCATCGTCACGACTCAGTTGTTTTGATTTCCGTCCACGATGTATTCGTATAAAGACAGACGTCAGGAGTAGCGGAACAAGCACAATGCCGAACATCACCGTCAACACAAGTATTGATGTTGATGCACCGGTTAAGAGTAACGAAACATCGATCCAGAATACGACGAGGTAATAGTTCAGCAGTATTGGCACCAACCATGTGAGCTGCCATACAAAGCTCGTTATGTCTACGATCCTTCGACGTCGAAGTAGCAGCCACAACAGAGCCAGACACACTGGAATCCAGTAGGCAAGTACGTTAAAGATGGAGAATACTTCACGCATCATTTCGTGTCGTTGAGTTTACAGCGGCATCTGGTACATCGTACGCGTTTCATATGTAGGGTTCTCGAGTGGAACGAGTCGAATATATGTCATTGATGCCGTTACGATAGAATACCCGAGCACCTACCATGGGCCGAACTGCGTCAATTGACAGCGTTTCTTAGGCGGCGCTGCAGACACACATTAACCGTCGGCCCCTCGCACCAACGTTCATAAAGCCGGATGGTGCCGACACAAGCCAACGATATGGTCCACGAACAATCCGTTCACGGTGCTGGTCTTACATCATTCTTCATGAAACGCTCGATCTACGTCTCGAGCTCCCCAATCCTTATGTGTCTTCTAAGTGGGTTGAGAACGATAGCTTCGAATAAACGTAGCGCAGCTTCATCCTGTTCCGAGGTGCATTTGTCCTGCATACAATAGCGATCTGTACCTTTGGGCATGTAGCCGATAAGGCTCAGATAACATCCCGTAACTCCGTCTTGAACAATGTCAATGGTCACATGTATGCGTATCGTGTCAAATTCCTGACTTGCAGAGGAGACAGGCAACATCAGGTACGTGCTCCCTTGACCACCAACGCCCTCAAGTACTGGATGGATTGACAAAATCTCATTTTGCATAAGTATGTTTACGACTGTATCGGCGGGAAGATCAATCCACACACTACCAATTCGGCCATGTGTCCCCCCGCACGATGCAAGAACTGCAACACATGCGGTAAATGTGCAGAGTAGTTTGAGTGGATGTTTCAGAGCAGTGACCATTGGTTTGGGTCCGTTGCCATTGTTTCGACACTCTTTTCTGCAGGCTTTGCAGTGAATGAACTCTCCACCGTGAGTGCTCTGTTTAGTGTGCAAACCAAAAGCAGGTCACATAAAAAGGACGGATAGAATGTGTTTGCTTTTACTACGATTAAAGTAGTCAATTCTAGGTACTCTTGCTACCGTGATGCATTCCCTAGTTTACATCAGCTGACGCTGAGCTCCGACGGATTCGAACTCGGCCGACAAATGCTGTCCCACTGTTACAATCAGATCTCAGAACATCCCCGAGGTGTGCTGTATGTCAACTCAAAGTGGAAATCGGGGAACACCTAGTACAGCTAAACGTAAGCAGCATACCGCCATTTCATCGAATTCGCTGATACTCAACGGCATACATCATGGCAATCGCCATGTCATTTATATATGGGTGAAGCCTTAGAGTCGAGTCGGTCAGATAGAGGAATCCCATATACTCCCTGCCCTCTATCGTGAGTGTGCTATCGTTTAGAGTATGGTGCGCCAAAACCGATGGACAACCGTAGCGTGACATGACTATCGAATCGTTGTCACGCACGTCAAGTCGAATCGTTCGTTGCTCGGTGAATCGCAACTACTTACCGAGAGAGAACAGGTAGTAAGAATGATGAGGATGGTACGATTCATAGTGATGCAGTTGAGGAAAGGCTTCCTTCGTAACAACTGTAAGCTAGGAAGGTCTTGGCAAAGTACTCCCCACGGAGTACGTGGATTAGACACCCGTTGATCGATACGAGGCATCCTGTCTGTCCATTCTCGTACCCAGATTTACAACATCTTGCATTAGCATTCAACGCGCCTGCGTTCCTCTTAGTGTCAGGATTTAGTAATCGCCGTCAATCGAGGACTTGGACAACGCAGGGCAGCGGCCTTGCTTGGTGTATCTCGTTCAATGTTGACTACGACAACCGATCAAGGTTGCAAGCGTCAGGGCAATCATCGGTGACGTTGTGGCGCAGTATCCGACGTGGGGTAAGCGCTTCGTATATGGTTTGATGCGAGAGCGGGGCTATGACTACTCCGCGTGCACGGTGTACCGCGTCTATCGGCAAAGCGGTTGCGCAGCACAGTGGCGGAAGCGATCGCGCAAGTTCCGGCGAGGCGTACGGATCAATCCAACGGCAATACAGCCAAATGAGGTCTGGTGCATGGACATTGCCAAAGTTCGATTTATGACAGGCCGGAAATTGATTGCACTGCTGGTCAACGACGAAGCCACGTCGTTTGGTCTCAGCATTACCCTACGGCGATCATTCAAGGACTCAGATATCGAGGCAGTACTCAACGAGCTGGTTGCCCGGCATGGCACACCTAAGTACACTCGTTCGGACAACGGAGGACAGTTCATTGCCACCATTGTACAACACTGGGCCAAACGACGCCGTGTCACACTGGAATACAATCAACCAGGCAAACCATGGCAGAATGGGTTTGCAGAGAGCTTCGTCGGAACATACCGACGGGAAGTCCTCAACGCGGAGATCTTCATGTCACTTGCTGAGGCACAAACGATCTCGACCATGTGGTTACACATGTACAATACTGAACGACCACAAAGCAAACACAACTATCGACCACGAATCACTGCATTCAACAAACATGCAGCCTAACAACATTTTGCAACCTGTGACTGAACCCAAAGAGTATACCTACTCACCTTCAGGACGCGAGACTCGTCCGATTTATTCACAACACTCCAGTACTTTCGGGGGGGGGGCCTAGGAGAGGAACATCAATATTCGAATCGCATCAAATAATACTCGCTACGGACCCCTGTAATCTCTAAAACAACCCTTTTCGGGATCTTGCCTAGAAAGTACTTCTCGTAGTTTATGAGGGGAAGTTGCTTGTTGCGATATCGAATGTAGACGATAGGGGTGAGCTCGAACGTGTCGCGCACGTGCACCTCTTCGTTTGCCGGTCTTGGAAGTACTATCTGCCCCACTTCGAAGTACTTCGTCCGTGCGATGACGCCTGCGCCCCTACTTTCGCCGTTGAGAACAGTAACAGTCGCGCTCGAATCGACGCAGAAGGGGTTACCCTGAATGACAAGAGGCACTACTACATCGTTAGTCTCAACAACAACCGTTGAGTCAACCGCACTTACAACGATCGGCCCAGCATAGTACCATGCAAGGCAAGGAAGGTGACTCACATAGTACCTCCACAAAGCACCAACTCCCAAAACAAATAAGAACAGTACGAACAGTACGATCAGCACAGTTCGTAAACGGAATCGCGCAATGTCATGTGATTGTGGAACTTCTCTCGACATCTTCCTCAGCACCGCTTCTCGTTGAACAAACACTGTCCGGCATGTATCAGTCGGAAGACTGCTCAACCTTTCTAAATGTCTTCGCTTCTGACGGGACTTTGGTCCCGTTCTATAAGCCAGCCTGTGGCATCTGCTGAGAACCATGGGTATTAAAGCCATTAATAAACCTATTGAACTTATCTGCCAACGACGAGCCACTGGGATTAATCTTTGCGTAGTCTGTCCTACCTTCATATCCACGAACTTCTCCGTCCGTTGCAGCCGAAAGAATCTGCGCAAATGACACACCATCATTTAGTGGTGTCGCTGCATTGCATGTATATAAACCGATCGAAGGACTCCTAAAAGCATCTTGACGATTTCCTCCAAGTGCCTCAGAAGTGAGGTCGCCCGCGGGGAAATCTCCAGCTCCTAGTAAGGCCAAACCGGATATACCATGCCCGAAGATGGACATCTTAGTAATCGGATCCGCGGAACGATTGCTTGAAAGTTCACCCGGCTCGCCATCGGGCATCGAAACATCCTTGTTCATGGAGTTAAGGTAATTGACCAGCTCCTTTGAATTCTTCACCTCTACTAATGCAACCCCTAGCTCCTGTGCCACATGTCGAAACTTTGACATGTCCTCATCAGAATATCCCAGAGTCATCACCATCCAGGTTACCTTTTCATCATAAAAACCGTGCGATGCGCGGATCATAGATACGAAACCCATAGTCCTGCTGGTTCCCATCTCCCTTCACCTCATTATCGTTCTCCTTGCCATTATACCTATACTGGCATTCACCGCCTGCCTCGTTCCGTCCATCCATCATCATTCCAAAGGGATAGCAGTCGGAGCTAGTAACGAGGATGGTGGGCTTCATGGTGGGAAGGGCGTCAAGCAAGATACAATTGCGCTGGGTTACGAGGGGTTACGCTTGATGATGATGAGTGAGTTCATGTCCAGCTCCAGATCAACGTTCGCTTCGTAGTCGCAGAAAACCGATATACCGAACACTTCAACAACCATCGCCGCAGACAAACTTCAATCGGCCGTGCCACTCACGCAAGTTTTGATGCCGAATCGAATCCAGGCGAAAGGTTGATATGATGCACGCAATTGTCCGTATGTCTGAGGGTTCTCTTCATTCTTACCTTGTGACAAGCAATTTATGACTCGAGCTCCCCAATCCTTATGTGTCTTCTAAGTGGGTTGAGAACGATAGCTTCGAATAAGCGTAGCGCAGCTTCATCCTGTTCCGAGGTGCATTTGTCCTGCATACAATAGCGTTTCGTACCCTTTGGTAAATATCCAATTAGGCCGAGATAACAGCCAGTAACTCCATCTTCAACAATATCAATGGTTATGTGAACAAGGATTGTGTCAAACTCCTGACTTGCTGTGGAGACAGGCAAAGTCAGGTACGTGCTCCCTTGACCACCAACGCCCTCAAGTACTGGATGAATTGGCAAAATCTCATTTTGCATAAGTATGTTTACGACTGTATCGGCGGGAAGTTCGATCCACACGCGTCCAATTCGGCCATGTGTCCCCCCGCACGATGCCAGAACTGCAACAAATGCGGTAAATGTGCAGAGTAGTTTGAGTGGATGTTTCAGAGCAGTTACCATTGGTTTGGGACCGTTGCCATTGTTTCGACACTCTTTTCTGCAGTCGTTGCAGTGAATGAACTCTCCACCGTGAGTGCTCTGTTTAGTGTGCCGATGAAAAGCAGCGCACATAAAAGGATGAATAGAATGTGTTTGCTTTTACTACGATTAAAGTAGTCAATTCTAGGTACTCTTGCTACCGTGATGCATTCCCTAGTTTACATCAGCTGACGCTGAGCTCCGACGGATTCGAACTCGGCCGACAAATGCTGTCCCACTGTTACAATCAGATCTCAGAACATCCCCGAGGTGTGCTGTATGTCAACTCAAAGTGGAACTCGGGGAACACCCAGTACAGCTAAACGTAAGCAGAATACCGCCATTTCATCGGATTCTCTTAAACTCTACCGCATAGATCATAGCATCTGACTTGCTTGAACCCCACGGGAAGAGTTTAAGTGTCGAGTCTGTTAGATGAACAATCCTCATTTTGTCCCGCTCCTCTATCAGGAGAGTGCTATCCTCTACGACGTAGTGCGATACAAAGGGTTGACGACCATAGAATGACATGAGTATCGAATCGTTGTCACGGACGTCAAGTCGAATCGTAAATCTCTCCGACGGCTGAAAGGGATTGTTTAGCCCGCCCTCCCACGTTCCGAGAAGGCTCTCTCGTAAGGGATTTGGCTCCTTTGTCTTATGACAGCCCGTCAAGGACATCACCACTCCTATTGCCATGGGAAGGACATTACATGCTCGTAACATTGGTCTGGACCTTGGGTTGTTGATTCCGTATTCTGGTTGAAAAGACCAAACAATCTCAATTAATCATACCGATATCCCCTCTTATCGAATGCGGTGAAAAGTCATCGTGGACATAGTAGGAACTGAGACACGTATTGTATCCCCGCCGTGTTTAGGGCCAAAATGAAATGTTGAATCGGTAAGATCATCTATCATCATCTCTTCATTCCATCCCTCTATTAACAGCAGACTATCTTGTAATCGAAATGCCTTTCTCCGTATTACATTTTCTGGTGATTTCAAGAATGCCATTGAATCTGTTTCACCGACTTGAATCCAGTAACTCGACATGACCTCAGTACCAAGCATAGTAAAGCACCCGAACCACAATCCTGTAAGCTGCTCTCGCAGGCTTTTTGGTGTTGTTGGACGCACAGCACGCTGCTCCGTCTGTTCGTTGCGCTGCTGATCACAACTACTTACTGAGAGAACACAGGCAGCATGAATGATGAGGATGCTACGATTCATAGTGATGCAGGTTGGGACATGACTCCTTCGATACAACCGCAATCACGATCAAACGAAGTAAGGTCGTCGTTTTCAGAACACCACATCGGGAGGCCATATATAGTTGTCAATGACGACGTCACCATGCTCCGTTTCTATCGTCCATACCCTCATTTGTACACCGTCACCACGGTTATATGCGAGTTCAACAAGTTCAGTAAAGTCATCTGCTCCACGCCTCTTGATAACGCGCGGCAACAACGAATGTACGCCCAAATACGACGAGTCAGGATGAATCCGGACCTTCGCCACAGAAGAAGGACATCCATACTTTTGATAGACGACACATTCGTGAGCACCGATGATTGACTCATCCGTATATGATCCGCGACCTCCGCAGGCGAACGTTAACGTACCAACGAAGCATAACAACAGGAGATAGCACCGCTGTTGAAGAGCGCTGGATGATACGAGATCTCCGTCACACTCAAATCGGTCAATGTATGGTTCAGAGAGCTCTTTCCCGGTGTCTTCAGAGATCGTGAGAGTATAGTTACGTGGACTGGCTATCATGTTTTCTCACATTCATGTCTCATGTTACGAATCGTTATCATAAAACTAACCGATTCTCAGACATCGGCCGCTCGAGTGTTCGATATTGAGTTGATACTGAGAGATCCGTCGTACCACCGACGAACATTCGTGAAGCGGCGCGTGTACTCGCGACATTCAAGCGTAGCATATGCTCATCGATATCTACGAAGAGTATTGGTAAACTCCAAGTGGATCACAGATGAGTCTGTTCGAACATAACACTGTGAATAACCTTGTGGCCATAGAAACTCACTTCTGAATGAGTTAATACGAATAGCGAATGACTTGAGTGTCCTACGAATTTTCACCCCATCGGACGTACTAGTTATTTGATCAGTCGATACAATAGCACGATGAAGTACAGAATTTCCAGATGTTAGAACAAATGTGTCCCTTTCAAAGCAGCACTCTAGTTGCATGTATTTTGCGGTCACGGATTCCGCGTCACCATCTTTGTGAATCCTCAGCGATGTAAGCTCCAACGGTTTGCGCAGACTCACAGAATCTGTAGCATATGTCTCTCTCGACTCCTTCGGCTCTTTCCACTCATGAGAGTCTGTTTCACTCAAGCACGAACTTATACACAGCATAATAATGATGCTGCCTACAAGCGATTTGTCATTACGGTTGCTGATGAACATCTGCCTCGTCTCACACCAATACTGTTAGGGCGATCATGTCCGTTTCATCGTTAGAATTCGCAAAGGCGATTACTCGAATATAGAAGATTCAGATCGTTGTTCGGTGTCATAGGCGATCACTCGCAGCAGCATCGGCAGTCGGCGGTGTCTATGAACATTCTCTTTCGCATGATTCAACGTTAACGAAGTGCGTGAAACACCATCTTATTCGATAGTTGCCCGTAATCCTTTGTGTGACAAAGGAGTCCCTTACGCGACTGCTATGTCACTGGAGTCAATAGTTTTTGTCGCTCTAATGCTATCCCACAACAACTTCCAACGTCTGAGCCGCGTTAGCGGTAACGCTGCTTTCTCACGAACTCAATAGCATACAGTGGGGCCGTCATTACGACAGTCCGTGTCGTTTGAGTGGTAGATATTAAACAATCGGAGGCGTGTAGGCCACATTAATCCACGATAAACCATAGGTCGGTACTTCCGTCAAATGGGCCGCGCTAGGGGTGAATGGTCGTGTGTGATTAGCCCCTATGTTTCCCCGTGCATCACCTACGCACCACGTCGACGCTTCTCGTATTGTTGTGTGGAACGTACGTCGACTTGAGAGGCGATTGACAAATGAGCCGCGACATTACATCAGCGGGAGACTATACTGGATGATACAGGGCGAAGCATCTCGTGTAGACAACAGGACTACTCACTCTTCTTTGTGTTCAATATTTGGATCTTGTAGTATTCATCTTCCTTCAATAAACTCGTTGCACATTTAAACCAGGATTCCTCTGTGGGCACAATGTAATTAGAACTCCTCTGCCTAAACACCGCAAGCGTAAGCTCGATCTTTGTTTTGTGTTTAAAGCTAAAGATGCAGTCATAACACCGTTTCATCCGACATACGACCCATCGGTTACAGTAGAACGATTCGTGCTTTATTGCTGAATCAAGTTCAACTAAAACAAGCGTAGGGAAATACTCGTGCATGTCAGGATAGATTCTTGGTGACTGGTCAACGTACATCACCTTTCCTGAAACAACGAAAGTATCTGCATTCGTCACCTGGTCATGCCACACAAGATCCTGTGCACCTGCTTGTACATTTACAAGAAGGAGAAATGACGCAAGAACGATCGTTACACGATTCATGTTTATTTCTCAATGGCAGTTAGACATTTTTGATGTGGGCCGTGTGGTCGTTGTGACTGATTGGTTTTTTGAGCCGCAAGACGATTTCAGACGACAGCGTCTACAGAAGAATCCATGATGTTAGCTCGGTTGTGCGTTGCAGGTACACGCTGACCTTGATAGTTCAAAATAGCGTTGTTGTTACAAAAGCGTACACACCTGTCCGTAATTATCGGTTTACTTGCTATCATGTCCGTTTCGAAGTCAAAACTCACGGCGCGATTACTCGAATGTAAGAGATTCAAGTCGTAGTTCGGCGTCAAAGGTGATCACTCGCAGCAGCATCGGCAGTCGGTGGAGTCTATGAATATTCTCTTTCGCATGATTCAACGTTAACGAAGTGCGTGAAACACCATCTTATTCGATAGTTGCCCGTAATCCTTTGTGTGACAAAGGAGTCCCTTACGCGACTGCTATGTCACTGGAGTCAATAGTTTTTGTCGCTCTAATGCTATCCCACAACAACTTCCAACGTCTGAGCCGCGTTAGCGGTAACGCTGCTTTCTCACAAACTCAATGGCATACAGTGGAGCCGTCACTACCATGGCGACAATAAGGTGCAGAACAATGTAGCAGCCTTCGTCGACTGTTAGTTCCGTCGAACAATACATCGCGAGTGGAACAGCGAATAGTGTATACAAGAATGTATACGTGATCTTCCACGTACGATTATGAACCCACGAGTATCCAATCAGACTTGCCAGTGTTCCTACACTATTAACGCTCAAGTAGATTATATCACCACTGCTTCCGCATATCATCTGCGGTGCTGCGACAATCACTGCATTCACGTACAGGAGCGTCATGGGCGCCACGGGCACCAATGCGGACAGCAGTAACATAGCCAGCAGTGTATGAGGAATATGTAGGTCTGCGGTTCTCAGAATGTAGTCAGGAAGTTAGAGGGGATTTATAGAGGCCCGTCTGATTATGGTGGCTGGCCGTTGAGCAGGCTGGACAATCAACATCGGTTTGCATGTGTCACCAAAACCTAATCGTCAAACATATCGTTGACGAGTCGTTGTATCTGACTCCTCAAGACGGGTCTTTCGACCTCGTTCGCCACGGGATATTGACGAATGAGTCCAATGAGGACATTGTATATATACTGATGTAGATACCCATTCGGCATATAGTAGTACCGTCCATTTCGCTCCACTGATCCTTCCGTCTTCGGTTATGATGAGAAATGTTGGTGTTGTCAAATTGTAGAAGCCATAACTGGAGGGATTACCATACACGTTATTCGACTCAGATCAGATTTACTTTGGACTATCTGTGTTGATTCTATATCCTAATCATACCTTCGTAGACTATCGACGAAGGCGAGAACATCTCGGGCAGTGAAGGGATCAACGAAAAGATCCGTCGTATCGTTTGGTCCCTCAATTCTCATACTGAGCAGACCGGATTGAACAAAGCTACTTGTTGTAAATGGGTTGCCAGTGGGCCATTGACTCGTATCACCTAGTTGTCGAAACAGTTCTATACGTTGCGTAGGAACGTAGAACCAGCCGAGCTCGACAAGACCTGAATAGTGTATCCCTGCAGTACGACCAAAGAATACCATAACACCAAACGTTATCACAGCACCAAGGAGAAAGATGCGGGAATACATTTTTGAGAGAATCACTTGGATGATACAGCAGATGGTCAACGATACGCAGAGTATTAGGTTTGGTCCGAAAACATCCATTGTTGACTCAAGAGGACCTGCAAACAGAACTGGATTATCATATTGTAGAACTACGGACAGACAGCAGAGCACCGACAGCAATCCAATGGTGATGGCACTGATCCATTCCAGATTCGTCGAGATTCTCTTCATGTACAGGAGCTCCTACAAGGTTTAGCTAATCTATCGCAGATGCAATGAAGAACCATGTTTTGAGTTTTGCATGGTACCTGGACAAGTGCTGAACGAAGCATGAGGTTGCAGATGAGCGTTGTGCCCTTGTCCTTATGGCCAATTCATCGTTATCCCTCGTTCGTGAGACTGTGTGATAACAACATCCGTTAACGTAGAACCTCAGCGTTGACGCTGAGTACTGCCTAACGATCTTCTTCATCATCCAGAACAACGCAGTTAACGAGTCGAGAACGGCCGTGCTCTTTCGCGTAGAACGGTGTGAACCGACGTGTTTTTGTGCTGAAGGTGCGTAACATTTGATACTGCTTTTCTCCATGTTCTAGCCACAGAAATGTTGGCGTTACAATCAGATTCTGCCTTGGATTCCAGTAGTAGACCTCCTCAGAGGCAAAACAAAGGAGTACTGTATGCGCTTCACACAGCCGAGTATCAATGAACGTAACAACGCTAAAGTTTGTCATGTGTCCCGTAAACCCCAACGGCGTAAATGAGGCGACAAGATACCGTCCACCTGAGGAAGACAGCCACGTAACGTCTGCGTACGATAAGCGGGACAACCAGTCGGGATATACCGTCATTCCGTCGATTGTATACATCGTTTCCCGAATGACTTTATGTTGTAATCCTTGTAACTCTAGCTGACGACCACTCGCGTATGACGTTGCTATGATGCGATACTGTGTTGATGGGAATGTTATCGTGTCGCAAACCATCATCACCGATTGATACGAATTGACAATTGATTGCATCGGCGCAAGTTTCAGGAAACCATTTCGTGCGACGTCTATACACTCACTAGTTGATGGCGACCGCAGACACTCGTCATTACGAGGAGATGTATTTATACTGTAGGATGAGGTATACAGAGTTTGCATTCTACTCTTCCCATGCATCGGCCATCGTTCGTGCTCATAGTGCGATTGACGATCTAGCGCTTTAACGCACGTCATACCTGACACACACTCCATCAGCAACAACTCCCCGCACATGTAATGACGGTTGGAGCTCATCCAAAGCAGTGACCAGAGGAGAGCGCTCACATACAGAGGCTGAGAGTTCTTCATAACGAGTCGTTGTGTCCTACTTGTTGACGACCACATTTTGGGATTCAGTAGACAACCTTCGTCCAATGTGCATAAAGGCGCAGTTCTACACCGTTGATTCGACTCCGTAGAAGCAGTTCATTTGGATGAAACGCCACCGTGAGCGGAGCTAGTTCAATTGTTGCCGGCGAACGCTTGATCGGACCTTGGATCCTGGAGCCAAGAATCTCACGACATGTCACCGAGTCAAGATCAGTCATAAGGTCGTATCTCGGACCGTCGATCGAAGGTCCTTGGGCGCTGTACAACAGGAATGATGCGGGCGTACTTGGCTCATCATTAAACTGTATAGGTGATATGAGGTAGAAAATCATCTCTCCCGAATATTCACTGTGGACATACATGAGTGTCTTATACATCTGACTACCCGTCTCTGTACGAAGTGTGAGGGTATCGAATCGCACTTGCTCTTCTGCACGAAACGTACTTGCATAGATGTACCGTGCTCGCTTTACGTATTCCACTCCCAAAGGAACGTCCAATGTTGGGTTACTCCACACTATCGTACTACTATGCTCTCGTTGTGCAAGTGCCTTGTAGTTCACACTATCCAGCGACATCTCGCAGGCAAGATTAGATAGGCGATGTATTGCTGGCTTCTCATCAGCACAACTGCTTACAAGTGCCAATAGAGTCCCGAGTAGAGCAATCATTTCGATCGCAGATCTAGGTCCCATCTCGTTTTCCCCCTTCGTCTTTTAGCACTGTCACGAAGAACGAAGATAGGAGAAAGTGACAACTGCACATCGTCGATCGCTCCATGGTATTTTCCATCAAACAGTTGCGATCAAACTGGAGCGCAGAATTCCGCCATCTCATCGAATTCGCTGATACTCAACTGCATACATCATGGCACTCGTCATTTCATTTATATATGGGTGAAGCTTTAGCGTCGAGTCAGTCAAATTGAGGATCTTCACCTCCTCCCTGCCGAGCATCGTGACTGTGTTGTCCTTGCCAAGTGGAACATCTTCCGGGGCGTTGACAGTGTTTGCTCCGCATACAGCTGTGCTGTAGTTTCCGTCCTCGATATAGGGTGTCTCCGGTGAAACGTTGATGAGCTCTACATACAATTTCGAGATTCGCCTTTTCCCATTCAGAAGAAGACCTGATCTCCACACCAGCTCATTCAAACACTCAAACGCCACCATGCTCTACATTCATGGAATTTTACTCCTTATGGTTGGCGTTACCGCTGTGTTCAGCACCGGCTGCACCAGCACCTATGTTGGACCCCGGGCCGGAGTAGCCGTTACGCTTGAGGGAGGCGAACAAACCGGTTCCGTGACGTCTTCGTCCAACGGGCTTGGCTTCACCTACGGAATTACTGCCGGAGCTGGATTTACGGACAGGCTAGGGCTACAGATTGATCCCAATATCCGCACTGCGTCTGTTTCTCAATCAGTTATCTACACGACCCGCCAAAACGGTGAGGACTACATCGTCAACGCCACCGCTCATACGGTTGCCACACTCGTAGAACTGCCTCTCATGTTCACGGCGCGTAAGGTTGTGAACGATGACCTCCGGACCATGTTTGGTATTGGCGGTCACATGGGATTCAGGACGGGGCTTGACGGTGAGATTACCAGCTCGGCCGTTGGAGTAAGCGCAGCTGTCGAGGGACAGGAAGTTCACGTTCCAACCACTTCTGTGTCTGCAGGATCTGACGATTCAATCATTATGGGAATCACTGCCATGGCGGCCGGCGATGTTGTTCTTTCCGAACAATGGTCCTTACGAGGATCACTGATGATTCAGCACGATTTTATGACCGACATCATGAGCGCATACTCTTTTGGCGGCAGTAGCGGTCCATTGATATCCACGGAGTACCCCTTAACCCGTTTGATGTTCACGGTATCACTGTTGTTTGGGTCGTAGTGGGAGAACGGCACGTCATTGAGCGCTGATTGGGCAGCAGACGATGCGTATTACGTGTAGGAGAGGGGCGTTCGGCCGCGTCAACTTCAGCTATCTTTGTGCCTGATTGTTCTCCCTCACAAGCCTGCTTTTACGGATGCCGGACGTACGATGACAAACACACTGTTTGAGTTTATCGAGAGGTACATCTCTCTCAATGATGAGGAGAGAAACGTCCTTCTGTCCTTAAACATCTTTCATTCTGCGAAGAAGGGGACAATATTGTTGCACGAAGGTGAACGATCGAGTAAGAGTTTTTTTGTGTTAAAGGGATGTGTTCGCACATACTACGTTATTGATGGTGAGGAGCGTACGACAGCGTTTTACACCGAGATGGATAGTTTTACGCCACATTGTGTTGTACGTGAGACACCGTCTGAATACTATGTAAGCTGCGTGGAAGATTCGCATTTAACGATTACAACGGCCGAGATGTCTGAAGAGACGAATCGCAAGTTCCCGAAGTTCGACATTATGTGTCGGAAGTTATCGGAGGAGTTGCTGGCAAAACAACAGGTCGACTTTGACCAGTTTAAAACGTCGTCACCGGAACAGCGATATCTCAAGTTGCTCGAACAACGACCGGATCTGATTCAACGTGTACCCCAGCATCAGCTTGCGAGTTTTCTGGGCATCAAACCTCAGTCGCTGAGTAGGTTACGCGCACGAATTATGGAGAAGGGACGTGTCTGAGAAGTGTCGGGGACTCTTTTCGCTCCGTACTACATAGTAATAATGACTCACACCCACCCCGCACACAACACCTCTGCTTGCCGCAGCACTAATTGCGTGGCTGCATCCTGCAAGTCCGGCGGATAGCCGTGTTTGCGGAGGATGCGCTTTACAAGCACCTTGATCTTGGCACGGGCTTGTGTTCGAAGGTTCCAGTCGATGGTAACGTTCTTTCGTACCTGTGTAACAAGCTCGGTGGCAATGACCTTAAGTTTATCATCGCCCATGAGTTCGATGGCGCTGGTGTTCTCGCCTAGGGCGTCGTAGAAGGCAAGTTCGTCGTCGTTCAGACCAAGCTTTTCGCCGCGCTCTTTTGCAGCTCGGATCTCTTCGGCGAGTTTAATAAGCTCTTCAATAATCTCTGCCGTTGCGATGGCGCGGTTGTGGTATTGGTTGAGGGTTTTCTGCAACATGTCGGAGAACTTACGGCCTTCGACGATGTTCCTATCCGACTTGATCTTGATCTCACCCTTCAAAAGTTTGGCCAGCAATTCGGCGGCGACGTGTTTGTGCTTGAGTCCCCTAACCTCGGCCAAGAAGCTATCAGAGAGAATGCTGATGTCGGGTTTCTTGAGGCCGGCAGCTGTGAAGACGTCGATCATTTCGCCATCAGGGGCGATGGCGCGGTCAACAAGCTGACGTACCGCAGCGTCGATGTCATCAGGATCTCTGCCACTGGGCGACGCACTCTTGGACAGGCTGGCCTGCACGGCCTGGAAGAAGGCGATGTCACTACGGAGTTCGTTGGCTACAGCACTCGTGGCACATAGGGCGAAGGCACGCGAGAGGTCGCGGACGACGGCGACAAAACGTTTCTTGCCGTCGGCTTGCGCAAGGACGTGTTCCATGGCCGACGGAATGAGTTTGAGCTTTTCGGTGCCGATGCCATTGTGCCATACCGACCAGTCAAAACCGTGCATGATGCCACTGGCGACATCATACTTCTCTTCGAGCGCACGAATGGCTTGATCCATGTCGATGCTCGGCGTACCGATACCACCACTTTCTGTATATGTTTTGAGGGCATGCTTTAGGGGCTCGGCTAAACCTAGGTAGTCTACTACCAGACCACCGGGCTTGTCTTTGAAGACGCGGTTGACGCGAGCAATCGCCTGCATGAGTCCGTGACCACGCATAGGCTTGTCTACGTACATGGTGGTCAGACAGGGGGCGTCGAAGCCGGTCAGCCACATGTCGCGGACGATGACGATACGAAAGGGGTCCTTTGCGTCTTTGAATCGTAACGCCAGCTTACCCCTACGCTCCTTGTTACGAATGTGCTGCTGCCACTCGGGTCCGTCGTCGGCACTGCCGGTCATGATCACTTTAACAACGCACGACTTCTTCTCTTCATCAGTCTCATTGTCATCGGTTGAGCCAGCCCATTCCGGACGCAGCGCAATGATCTGGTTGTAGAGATCAACGCAGATACGTCTGCTCATACATACTACCATGGCCTTGCCGGTCATGGCTTCGTCGCGACGTTCATAGTGTTCCACCAAGTCCTTGGCAACAAGCGCCAATCTGTCGGAATCACCAACCATGGCTTCAAGTGCGGCCCAGCGCGTCTTGAGACGTTCTTTGTGATCTACCTCTTCCGTCTCCGTGATCTCTTCAAAATCATCATCGATTGTTGGCATCACCTGTTCATTCAACTTCAACTTGGCGATACGACTTTCATAATAGATCGGCACCGTTGCATTATCGGCAACGGCGCGTTGAATATCGTACACACTGATATAATCGCCGAAGATCGCTCGCGTGTTGGCATCTGTTGTTTCGATGGGCGTCCCTGTAAAACCAATGAACGACGCATTGGGCAGCGCATCTCGTAGGTTCCGCGCCAGACCATCGATGAGGTCGTACTGACTGCGGTGGGCTTCGTCGGCCATCACCACGATGTTCGCTCGGCTCGACAGCAAGGGCATCTTCTCGCCCTTCGCATCGGGCTTGAATTTTTGGATCGTCGTAAAGATCACGCCACCGGAGGCCACGGCAAGTAACTCGCGCAAGTTCGCTACGGACTCTGCCTGTTTCGGCATTTGTCCAAGATGTTCATGGCAACGCTGAAACTGTCCGAACAACTGATCATCGAGGTCGTTCCGGTCGGTCAGCACCACGATCGTCGGATTCTGCATCGCCGGATGTCGAGCGATCCGTGCTGCATAAAACAACATCGAGAAGCTCTTCCCCGATCCTTGTGTGTGCCACACGACGCCGATCCGATGGTCACCTGGTTTACCATCCTTCATCGCACTTGTATGGTATGTACCGAGCACGTCACGTGCTACCCCACTCTGCGTCACTGAACTCGCACGCACCGTTTCATGTACCGCTTGCTCCACGGCATGAAACTGATGGTATCCCGCCACGATCTTATGCACCTTATCGCTGTCGGCGTCTTCTTCGAACACAATACCGTAGCGGATCAGATCCAGGAAACGTCGTTTCTCGAACACACCCTTAATCAACGTCTCCAGCTCAAGGCTAGTAGGGGGCTCAACACCACGTCCATCAATCGTCCGCCATACCTTAAACCACTCCTTCCCTGCTGTCAGCGAACCTATCCGTGCCAGCGTCCCATCGGACACGACGAGCACCTCATTGTACTGCAACAGCGAGGGGATTTCTGCCTTATACGTCTGCAGCTGTAAGTAGGCTTTATCGATCGTCGCCTTCTCGTCTGCTGCATTCTTCAGCTCGATCACGGCAAGGGGTATTCCATTCACAAACACCACCACATCCGGTCGGCGATTTTTGTGATGTTCAATGACGGTAAACTGATTTACCACCAGCCAATCATTGTTCGCCGGATTATCGTAGTCCACGAGCAGTGCATGATCACCTGCGATCGTGCCATCTGCGCGTTTGTATTCTACCGGCACCCCTTCACGCAGCATCGTGTGAAACGCCCTATTCGTCCGCGCCAGCGCTGGCTGCGTCACCCGAAGCACCTTTGTTGTTGCGTCTTCCAGCGCTTCAGCCGCCAGACCCGGATTCAAGCGTCGCAATGCATCGTGGAGGCGTACACGTAACAGCACTTCCGAAAACTCGTCACGTTCCGCCGCTGGTTCGCCTGGCGCAATGTCGGGTCCGTGTTTCACGGCATAGCCCAATTCCCCGAACCATTTCAGGGCGGCATCTTCGACGATGGATTCAGTAAGGCTCATAGTACTGTGTCGCCACTCTGTACAGACTTCAGCGTCTGCCCCTTTTTCGTCTTCCATTCCTCTCTTCCGTTTGAGCTGCGCCCAAGTACTACGCCAGCGGCGGTCGACGGCGAGGCGAAAACGTAGTCTTGTGTGAAAAGAAGTGCACCATCTTTCTCGAGCAACACGCCATTCTCAACAAGTGCAGTTCGAAGGTCTACGAGATAGGTATGGCATGACGGCACGACTTGTAGCGCTGCGGTACTACCCGACCACACCACAAAACCTTGTGGAGTTTCAACACCACGAGCAGTAATGCCCCTACCTGATACTGAGTACTCGATGAGCGAAGATCTTGCTGGCTCTGAGAGGGTGAACACGTGAATTCCGATAATGGGAAAACAGAGTAACATCTCAGCAAGGAATCCCTCAGCGTCTGCGGCATCAGACTCAGACATTGAAGGAAGCTGTGGGGAATTTCCATTATCGAGAACACATCTCTTGGCAGTTGCCGCTAGAGAATACAAACGCGATTCGATATACTGTACATGTGCCTTATTCAAGTTTTGGTCTTTGCTGGTGAAGACAACACATGTTTGCCAGAACTCCTTATACTTTGCATGACTCTCCAATCGGTTCTTAATCGGATCGCCTTCACCAATGTATACAGTGCGAAGTCCGCTGTCTTCGGGCGGTCCCAAAAGCACATAGACGCCTGTCTTGGCTAGTTCCGTCCGTGATTTGGCCTCCGAAAAGAGTGCCCGTGGAAAGACAAGTCCACTGCCGCTCCAATTTGATTTCTCTATTGTGCGAATTCCGTCAGGGTCGCCATTAGGAACAAAGATTCGTATCGTATAGGGGTAGGGCATAAGGTTTATATCTCCCGCTCATGCGCTGCAATCTCTCTTGCAACTTGCTGTGCGAACGCTTCAACGTTGGCTTCGTCAATGAGTTCATGATCTGTTGGGTATTTGTCGAGGATACTGCAAGCGCGGCGGTATGCCTCGGGGTCGTGGTCCGCACTCGGCGCGCCCAACAGGAAATAGACCTTGTGGGATTCGGTGTCGGCGAGTGTTAGTCCATTGCCGACTATCCTCACGGCCTTTTCTTTCATACTCGTGCTATCAGCAAGATCGAACGAGACGGGCTCGTAACAATTCCATCGTCCATTCTTCCACGCATGATGAAAGGTATGGCTGCTAAGTTCATTCGAGATCTTTTTCGACACGAGCTTATCTGCGAGGCTACCGAGTCCATTGAGAAAGATGCTCGCTACTTCATTCTCCTTTTTACTTCTAGCGTGTATTGGTTGTGTATAGCGGTTGACCATACGCTGGTATAGCTGCTCTAACGATTGTTCAAGGCTGGGTGTAAGGCCAGCAAACTCTTCGGACCATTGCAATGAACTATCGTCTCGAGGTAAGACCCTTGTCACAACCTCGGCGATTTTGATTTCTGGGTAGAACGGCAATCCACCGTCGACATCGTGGCTCAGAGACTCAAATCGTTGTTCAAGATAATTGAGTACGCGGCGAATGTGGGATACATCAGCGCCAGGGAACAAGCGAGTTATGCGCTGTATGTTCGACGCAAAACGTGCATGCAGATAACGCTCTTGTGGTGCAAATACCACTACACCGATGTTGACGAATTCGCCCGTTGCAACATCGTGTACATATCTGAGTGCTACTGCCGAATAGTTGGTCATCATTGTAGTAGAGTCTCCACAACACTTCTGAAGGAACTGGACTTCGACTTCCCCGCATCGTCGATAGCCTCTATCAGGTACGGCTCCGTTCGCCCGCTCGTCATCTTCTTACGGAACTGCGTTGGAGATAGATTCAAGACGGGCGATGAAGAAGTCATACAGCACGATGAATTGAACGCTTCAAGGGAAACTCGACCAAACTACTCACTCAGGAGCTAGCAACCGCGTTTGGCGTCTTCGGGGTTGGAATTTGGTAAGGGGCAGGAAACGGGCTTAAATGAGCAAGGTGTTGATTTACAAACAGGTTTGGGATGACAAACCATGATTTGAGGGTGGATGCACTTAATGAAGAGCAGGCCCAGAACAGTCTCGATCCTGTAAACATATGCCAGGCCGATGACTGTATGACGTATGGGTTTTACTCTCTTTCCCAATACGCAGACCGCGCTTACGGTAGTGCAGCCGTGGAGGCCTAGAATTCAACTTAGAACCAGGGTTGCTGGGTTCGCAGCAACCCACCACATTTGACAAGGGACACCTACGTTGAAAAAAGCACACGAGACTTGTCGAGCCTTCGTGGCACGAGCTAACGCATCATAACGTGTGATGTAGCTCGGCTGGACTGTACGCGGTCCAGCCATCAATCTTCTTCGCTTCGTCCTTCCAGTAGGTATCTAGAGTGCGTAAGACTTCAAGTGAGGCAATGGGCTGATCGAGATACTCAAGATGATCATAGGCGACAAGTGAGGGAAACGCATTTTCGTGAGTCCCCAGTACGTACAACGATATATAACCATAGGCCCTACAAGCCGTTTCGATAAAGTCGTCGAGTGCTTTTAAGCTGATGTCAAAGTCTGATGGTTGCAGTGCACCCCTACTCGAAGGCGTAGCAGCATGAGCGATGTACTTGTCTGCAAAGTTCTTGAAGTTTGCTGCAGAATTTTTCATCTGATTCCTAAGAACCATCATCGTATCAACGCATAGTTGATCTTCGGGTGACCTTTGATCTGGCGATGTTCGGGTTACACTGTCTATCTGCTGATGTCGTTGATGAATAATGTCCACATCTAGTTCTGTGGGGTAGAAGAATCTTGATTCGCCGCTCCTAATACGCTCATCTTTGTATTTCTTCCTTTCAGCAGCTCTTTCGTCAGAATGATATGGTAGTCCTTCCGCAGCCATCATGTTACTGCGGGTGGCGAGCTTGGCATTCTTGATTATATCGTCGATCACGGCCACGAGACTAAACACAGACTTATCCCGCCGATGACCGACGCTTTCAATTGACTCTGCATCAACCAACCTTCGAACGGCTGTTATTGTGCTGTCCCAGAAGCAGTTATCTATGAGACCATGCAACATCCCGTTCGCCATCGGGCTACCCTCCATGTCTACCCTCAGATGACGCCTCGACTCGTTTATGGTGCGAAACGACAGCGTGTTCCATATCAATCGGGTCATTTGACTGTCGATCGAATTGCGGTCATCACCCTTCATACACGCAAGCCAAAGGCTGCGCCGTTGAGCGTAATCCGGTTCCTTTTCTGTAGGTGTCATAGGTATAAGTGGAGTAATGATTGACTTCTGAACCCGTGTGTCGGTCGAGTAGCGCTTGCGCCGCCCTTTACAGACGTTTGCCGAGTCTCCTCGTGACAACCTAGGCAACAGAGCGCGCTAAACTGTCTCGTTTGGAGGGTCAGTACAGGCGGCCGGCAATACTGGGTGCAAGTTGTGGGCAAGCGTTCAAAGTATCAGGAGTCGAAACAACCATTGCGAGAACTCCTGGCTAAAGTGAAATGCGAAGCAAGGTCAGCGCCATAGGGTCGCGCACACGATGATGCAGGCTAATCCCGATCCGATCCAATCGGAACAGTCAAAGACTAAACCGACGAACACCTAGGCAGCAGGTATGAACTCATTGCCACTCGATGACAAGCCGTCACCCACGTATGCCACCCCGCCATACAAATCCCGCTCCGCCGCCGGTGCAACGTGTGCGTTCTCTCGGCCGTGTTTAACGGCATTGCCCAGCTTCTGGAACCACTCCATAGCAGAATCTTCAATGATGGATTAAGTGTGTCTCATTTGCTTTTGCTCAAGCCCATCATCTTTCGGAAATCGCTGGCGTTCTGCTTCCGTTTGCCGCGACCACCTCGAACTACCCCTTTCACCGTCCATTTGGGTAGGTTGGTCTTTTGAATGTTCTGAATTTCTGGATGCTTGGTGAGGACTGTCTGAATGAGAAACGTTTCGATTTCATCTACGATAGTTTTGGATACTTTAACCTTATTTCCGCCAGGCACAACGAAGAAGAGTACCGGAGTTCCCTTATTACCCTTGAAGAGGACTTCGTTGTAATGCGACAGTTGGTGCAACCCTGTACATTCTTGCCGCATGGACTTCGTTGCCTTGCCAACGTACCAGGGACGGTATCCTCTACCAGCTTTTAGTGCAAATACGTAACACCCCTGCTTGTTAGAAATCTCACATGCTTGTTCGCACTCCCAGAATTCTTTCGCTTCGTTCTTGCCAATTTGTTTTGCTGATCCTCGGCCGTTCCTTTGATACGGAATCGGCACGGGTCCATAGATCTCAAGGTCTGTAGCCATGATCATGTCCGTTTCTTGTTGAGACTCGCGAAGGCGTTTGCTCGAGTGTGTGAGAATGATTTACTTGTTGGTCGTCATTAGAGACTGCTCGATGCTGCATCGGCAGTCGTTGGAATCTATGGATTTTCGGTCAGCTTGACTCCGCTCTACTTCGCTCTGCGTCAGGTGTTCTGCTACCATATCAACTCAAGATAGTTAACAACAAGCGACAGTGTTTCTTTCGTGACGAGTGATCTAATTGCCACGAACACGCCCGTCAATTCGGACTTCGCATGGTTGGAGCTATTTGTGACTACTTCGTGAGGCGAATGGATATGACGTTATATCCAATCTACCAAACTCGGATGCGCCTCTTGAATTTCAACTAACTTTCGGACCTTTTTTATCGGCCTCCCCTCATACACTTCCCGCTTCACCATTACAGAGCACGTCCCTCGGGTATCGTCATATCGCAGCATAGTGACACTATTCTCGCATTGTCGAACGTTCCTGATAAATCACCTTCAAAGCGCAAGTTCCGCTTCATTCTTCACTCGGTGATACGTTCCATACAGCAGGTAGAGCAATAGCAATTGCAACACTACTGCCCTGACTCTCGACAATCAACTACCGGGATTGTTCAGTTCCCTGCCATAACTTCGCACTTCAATTCCAAGCCATGAAAGATCACCTAAAAACAGTGGAGAAGGTGATAGTAGCATGGTTGCCACGACGGAGCCAAAAGCCGCTGCGCGAAGCGCTCTTAGATCACTTCGCTTTGACATCATCTATCCGGGATTGAGTGCCTTGCGGTGAAAATATCGTCGCCATTCCTCATCATCGCTCCTTTCCTTTTTCTTCTTCTAGACCAACCCCTTGTCTTTGGCGTCCCTTAGAAGTAGCACTTCTGCATTATTACGCTGACAGACCATTTTCACCGTAAGCCGTTGGCCCTTTCAGAGGTACATCGTCTGCTTGACTGCTAAAAACTCAGACTCATCTGACGGCACAAAGAAGCTCCGTCGGAGCATCACTCTGCACATACCACGCAATGCCCCATCGTCTCGCAGTAGCCTTCCATAAACATAGCGCTGACCCGATAACGACACTTACTCCTGAGGGACTGCCTGTTTACCTTCTCCGTGTGAATCATCTGTTTCATTTAAGCCCCCAGGCACCAATAACTTCGTCAAGCGGGAAAGGATCCTTCTCTGTACTCCATTCGTAGAATGGGGCTGCTGTCTGGCTGTAGGGGCCAGGTTGAGGCCTATCAAATTGCACGCGCGCCGGAACGTGGAATGCGCTCCCAAAAACGACTGCTTCGCCGGCTGCCAAGATGGTGACTTGATCGAGCAATCGCCGCGCCTGCATCGGAATTATGCGCTTGAAGTGGTCAATGTCGTCCGGGTTTTGCAGCCTATGCGAAATGAAATTAGCGCACTGGCTTATGATCGTCTGGCTGACTTCACTTGGCCGCTGGCTTGCAATGATGAGCGACAATCCGAACTTCCGCCCTTCCTTGGCGATACGCTCATAGGCCAATCGGGCAAGCTTGTGCCCTCGTTCTTCGTCAGCTCGTACTGGTCTTGCATAGTTATGCGCCTCTTCAAGCACGAGTACCCATGGATGCTTGTAGCGGTTATGTGCCGGAAGTCGCTCACGTACTTCAAGAAGTATGCGGCCGATCACTGAGCACGCATAGGGAAGAACTTCATTGCTCAGCATCGAAAGGTCTAGAACCGAAACGCGTGGTCCCATTACAGTGCCCACGCCAAATCGCGCCATCCAGTCCTTGAGACTTTGAATCATGGTGTCTGGCTCTTCGTAGTTCAAGAACGCATGCCACCGGCGATCATCAAGCCTTGTGTTTAAGCGCAGCCTGAGAGTCGTTAGGTGAGATTCGACTTTGAACGCATCTTCCTTCGATACAGTCCTATTCATCAGCGACGGCTCGCGAAGTGTTTTGGGGGCAATGAATAGAGGCGAGTCGGCTGTCCGAACACTCTGTTCATCTGAACGCTGAGTTTCAACAAGCTTAGATTTAATCACATCTCTTAGTTCTTCCGCCTCTGCACCGATCTCAGCTTGATTCGGAACAACCTCCGTATTGTAGCTATCAACGTTTCTATGTGACTTGAACAGATCTTCAAAAGTCGTCACCGAGATGCCTAATCCTAGTAAGTGTCCCGTTATGGCGTCGCAATGTGATCCTGCGCTTTTTCTTTTGAGCTTTGAAAGCTCGTTCAATAGCTGGTCTAGAGAACTGAGAGCGTTCTGAAGCCTGCCCACAGTTGAAGTCGTTGCGGCTGCACCGCCCTTTGCAATCGACCACCAGTCTTTCAAGACAGGTTCCTGCGTCTGCTCGGCAGCACTCAGCCAGGCGCATACTTCTTCGGCATTCAGGAACCAGATCGGAATGCCGAACTCTCTCCCATTTAGATAAATACGATCAGGTGTCCGGTTTTGGGGCGACCCTTGTGCCGGAAATGCCTTGCCGTACTCGCCGTTGACATCAAGGATGAAGATGTGTGGTTCGTTGCCAGTCTCGCCAAGCGCAGACATGGCTTTCTGTACAAGGCTCGAAACGGAGTAGGACTTTCCCGAACCGGTGTTGCCTACGATTGCGAGCGGGCGCGAGAACAGGTCGTTGTATGACGCGTTAACGACATTATCTGGCTGGCCAGTCGGCCAACCAATTCTTAGCTCGCAATCGAAGTCATCACCGTTGCCATCGTAATCGTCCGGCTTGTTTCGGCGTGGCGGTGTTTCGAAAACGGCTTTTAGGACTTCAGGCGCACCGATCTCCGCAGCCGCATCAAGTGTCGGTAGAACTGTAATGCCGGGCGAAAACAGTCGGCGCTCGTCCACCATTTCAATTGTTCCGAGCAACTGAACGTTCGCGATGCGGCGGGGCTTCATCAGTTCGAGGGTCAACTCATCGCCTCCGGTTGGATCGTAGCTCTCACGTGACTCAAGGTCTGTGATGATTCCGATGACGAGTTGACCTGCACCAATCGAAAACGTCAAATAGGCATTGATCGCGATTGCTTTCTGCACGCCATCAAGTGTCGCGCGCGACGGCGATTTGGCTTCCGCCAGAACTTCAACCTTGACTCGGAATCCCTGGACGGCAACTACATGACCGACGACGCGAGGATTCTCCATATCTAAACTCCCACTCCATTGTTCAGGTCGGCGGTCCCTACTCCGCTGGCTATCTGCTTTTCAAAGCGACGAAGCCGCAAGAAATCGTCAAGCCATTGAACATCCGGCATCACGTTTCGCGCGAAATCATCAAATGTCGCACCCTTGAATCTCACCGTTTCAAAAGCCGCGTCCGTAGGTGTCAGCACGAAAGCCCGCCTTCCTAGATCTTTGTAACGGCGTATTCGATCGATGGTCTTACTCGTCGGGTTGGGTTCCACCACAAGCATGATTAATGAGGGGTTCATCAATGCCGTCTCGATGATTCGTGTGACATGATCGTCACCAAACCCGTAACCGAGAATCAGAAGGAATGTCTGCGGTGCGCTCAACCTGATCTGAAAAGAGCGGAATAGGTGCGCAAATGGCATTGCTAACGTCTGAGTAAACTTGTTTGTAGTTGGCAGAATGCCAACTTGGGGTGTGATTTCTTCAAGTTCGGCGAGCTTTGCGGCTTTCTCAGCTACATCATTCAGAGTTAGGTAGCTCTTGAATAGTTGCAGGTTAGGATGGCGCGCGCGCAGCTCGTCACCCCGCACTTCCCAATGAATTGAACCATGCAACTTGTAGAGGTGCACGAATTTGTCGAAGCGCCGTACACGCCCTTCGGCAACTTCACCGGGATAGTAAATATCGAGACCATAGACGGACGGATCAAATCTTGCATCAGCCTTTCCCGTGAATCCATCGAAATACTGGATACCAAGCAGTTCTAACGCTTGCTCAAAAAGCGTGTCATAGTTGAGTGTGAATAAATGAGCTCGGCCGAGGTTGCTGTCGCGCGCGACCAGCTTTGCGAGAAACGAGAGATGTGGAGAGATGTGAGGTGCCTCGGCTGCCGACAATGGTGCTTCTGGCAGAGACAACGAACACTCAAGAAAAATCGCTTTGCCGATTCGCTTGGTCAGCACGGAAAGGTCGGTCTGCGATGGCTCAATCGCCCCTTTCCACTTAACACCGATCAATGGCGAACGGGGCGCAGCACCAATGTGGCTTGCGTTGATGAGGAACGAAAGCCATTCTTCAAACCCAATTTTAGCCTCTGCTTTCTCCTGTATCCGTGCATTGATGACTGCAGCAGCCATTTCTGGAATGTCTTTAGATGCAATGACAGTTTTAAGAACCGCGCTCTCAAGGCTCTCCATTGTTTTGCCGCCACTCGTAACTGACGTGCCCGCGCCCGTGAGAACCACGAGGTTTTCCATTCGGAGCCATTCAGCGATTAATGCCTGGAGGCGGTTCTTGGCATCTTTCTCACTCAGGCCGGCCAAAAGGTCGCTGTCTTCCGCATTATCGAGTGGTCCAATGAGCCGGTACTTTGTTAATGTGTCCTGCGATGATTCAGTCATTAGCAGTACTCCTCACGCGTATGTTCCTTCATAAGCTGAAATTCACGCTCCAAATTCGTCGTTTGCAATCTCCCCACTCATCAACTCCGGCAACAATGTGTCGCGAAGGGTGGCAAGGGAATGCGAATTTGAAAGATTCTCTTCCATTTCACGACGAAGTGGTCGGGCGACTGATTCGAAGCGCTCCAGGATTACAATTGGTGGTTGTACAAACCGCAGCATTGGTATACTCTTGACATTCAATGCATCCAGGATCGTGCCAGTGTCTGTCTTGAGCTGGATCTCATTGAGCATCTGCTCAGACCGCAAACACTCAACAAGAAATCCGGAGAATGGGAAATCATCCTTTTTACGTATTCCTGTCATGTTTCTGCCGAGGGCGGCGCGCACTCCTTCAGGTATCTGACCAACCGCCCCAACGCGACCTACGTTGGTAATCACGCAATCGCCAGCGACTGCCTCCATTCGTGAAGTCCAATTGGCGTAGTCATCAGGACCGATGTAGAATCCATCCGAGATGTCAATAAGTCCGTCATTTCGGATGTTATTAAGTTGAAGGTACAGGCCGCCGTCAAGGGTTCTCTCAGGCTTCTTTGAGTGAAGGCAGTCAATAACGTCAGCAATTTGGCCAAGCGTCTTCACCTCCCACCCCTCCGGTATCATCCCCAGCTCACTCTCGACAAGTTTGTCGGGGAAGAGGGCGGCGGTCTCTGCATCCATGCCTTCGGGCTGACGTCCCTCCATCTTGGCGCGGACGGGATCAAAGTCAACAAACCAGCTCTTGAACAACGCCCGGGCCATGGCTTCGAGCGTCTCGTTCATCGTGCGGTTGAGTTCGATCTTGTCGTCGAGATCGCCGAGGATCTTGGCGATGCGACGTTGTTCGGGGAGGGGAGGGAGTTCGACCTCGAGTGCTTTGAGATCATCACTGTTCAACCTACCTGTCCCGTGCCCGGCTAAGTCGACCTTTGCAAGCAAGACTTCCTTCTTCCCAAGCAGCACGTAGGGCAAGTACTCGGGAGCCACCTGAGACCGCGGTAGCAGTGCCTTGACGTCTTGATTGAAGGTCATAGCCCTTTTGGCTATGCAGACAGGCACGTCATTTAGCAGCGTCATCCCGCGTGTCAACACAAGCACTGTACCCGCTGGAATCAGCCTCGCACCGCTTCGCAAAGCACTTTCTGAAACATGATCCTGTGTATCATAAAGGCGAAAACGTTTCATGTCTTTTGCCGACACCCAGGGAATGTTTCCAGTCCAGTAATCTGAGCAAGACTTGGATGGTGTACCACCAGAGACAAAGTCAGCGATGTCACCGAGAGTGGTTTTCGTCAGCTGAGTCGACATTAGCTGGATCCTCAAGATTGAAGTCGTGTTGGCAATGATCAGGCCTAGCGCTATCTGTGCCAACAGGTGCGGCTGGGACTATGATCACTGAAGCAATTCGGAGATGAACCCGCCAACCTTATCAACGAGTTGCGCACAACCATTAATCGTACTCGCACGTTTGATCGACTCCCACACTGCTGCGACGACCCCTAGGTTTGGAGAAGGCTTTGCGAGCTGTGATTGAACGGTGTCGATATCGGCGACAAGTGACAACTTTTCAGCTTCATCTTCCGTAGACCGAGCAATTGCATCTCGGAGTTCTACGAGAGCTGCGCCTAAATCACTGAACTGAGCATTGATTCGATTGCCGTCACCAAGCGTGATGATATTCTGGCCTGTGGCTTCAATCTTTATTCCGTGGAACTTCTGCATAGTGAACTCTCCTTCGCCTTCGATCTTGTCGATACCAGGCGCTGTTATCTGATAGAAACTTGTGCTTGATGGAACCTCGGCTCCTCCCGGAGTTGTAAAGGTCTTCTCGACTTTGCTCTCCTCAACCCAACCTTGACTTATGAGGTATGTAAGATTACTTTGAACCTCAGATTGAGATAGGTTGTGTGCGGCCTTAAGCTCCTTCTTCACGTCGCTTATCTTTACTGCCGACCCCTTTTTTCCACGTGCGCTGGTGGCGTTGTTGTTTCGGTCATAAAAGTATTGCAACAATACCTTCCGAATCTCATTGTTCGCTGGCCGAACCTCACTCAGCTTCTTCTTGGCCATACCCAAGCCCCTTAAGATTGTTCTTGATCTCTTGCTCAAGATGAGCCGATTCCTTGAGCTGCCTATAGAGTGTTGCGGTGAGACGCTTCATCTTTTCGTCGAATGGTTCGTCGTCGTCGGCTACTTCTTCAGCGCCGACGTACCGCCCGGGGGTGAGCACGTAGCCGTGCTTTTCAATCGTCGCGAGATCGGCACTGGCACAGAAGCCGGGGATGTCTTCGTACGTCTTGTCGCCACTCTCCCACGCATGATAGGTGTCGGCAATCTTGCGGATGTCGGCGTCCGTGAGTTCGCGGTGTACACGCGATGCCATCGTTCCCATTTTGCGCGCATCAAGAAACAGCACCTCCCCCTTTCGCCCCTTAACCTTTTCACCCTTTCGCAGGAACCATAGGCATACTGGAATCTGTGTACTGTAAAAGAGTTGACCGGGAAGTGCAACCATGCAGTCGACAAGACCCGCCTGGACAAGTGCCTTGCGTATTTCGCCTTCGCCTGACTGGTTACTGCTCATGCTGCCGTTGGCCAACACAAAACCGGCCTTGCCGTTCGGGGCAAGGTGGTGAACAAAGTGTTGTACCCAGGCAAAGTTGGCGTTGCCCTTGGGCGGAATGCCATACTGCCAGCGGACGTCGTCCGGGTTGCGGAACCAGTCGGAATCGTTGAAGGGTGGGTTGGCAATCACATAGTCGGCCTTGAGGTCGGGATGCATGTCGTGACGGAAGGTGTCGGCATGCTCCGTGCCAAGGTCGGCATCAATGCCGCGGATGGCCAGGTTCATCATGGCCAGACGGCGTGTGGTGCTGTTGCTCTCTTGACCATAAATGCTGATGTCGCCCAGACGTCCGCCATGTGCTTCCACAAACTTTTCGCTCTGCACAAACATGCCGCCAGATCCGCAACAGGGGTCATAGATGCGACCCTTGTAGGGTGCAAGCATTTCCACCAATAAGCGCACAATGCTGCTCGGCGTGTAGAACTGTCCACCACGTTTGCCTTCGGCACTGGCGAACTTCGAGAGGAAGTACTCATACACCCTACCCAACACGTCTTTCGACTGTTGCTCCTGGGTGCCGAGTCCGATGGTCCCGATCAGATCGATCAACTCACCCAATCGGTGCTTGTCGAGTGCTGGTCGTGCATAGTCCTTTGGCAGCACACCTTTCAGACGCGGATTGTCCTTCTCAATGGCCACCATCGCGTCGTCTACCAGCCTCCCGATGGTTGTCTGCTTTGCATTGGCCTGCAGGTGTGCCCAGCGCGCGTCTTCCGGCACCCAGAACGCACCGAGTGCCCGATACTCATCAGGGTCTTCTGGGTCAGCCCCCTCCGCGACCTGATCAAGGAGCCGGTTACGTACGTCATCGAACCGATCCGAGATATACTTCAAGAAGATTAGTCCAAGCACGACATGCTTGTACTCTGCCGCGTCCATGTTGGACCGCAGTTTATCCGCCGACTGCCAGAGTTTTTCTTCAAAGCCAATGTCAGCAGTGGAGGATTGGGAAGATTTCGAAGGAGAACGTTTGGCCATGGAATGCTGCGTAGATCACAAAATATGTGCGTAACCCTACACGTAAACGAACGCACGCCGACGGTTACGACCTATATGTGTGGAAGTCAATCGATTCATCACAAGATAACCTAATTCATCCGACATCTCCGCCGCTCACCGATACGTGGAAGGCCCAATACGGCGGCGTTGCTGACTCTGTGCATTTCTTCACTTAGGTGAACAATTGTCCGGTCCACGACGAAGTAGTTTGCCAATCTCATTTTTCACCACTCTTCGTTAACTACTACGGCACTGTCGTATGCGCACCAGAACCCTCATTCTCGTTATCACACTTTTGCTGCTTTTCTGCGGACGCCTCCAGGCACAGTACTATGAGGCCGACAGTACCTATCCCAAGTGGTTTGTCGGTACGTCGCTGTTTGTGCTTGTCGGCAATCTCGATACAGAGAACCCGCCAAACTTTGCTCAACTCAATGTTGGTTACCGAATCACCGAACAAGACGTGGTGACTGTTTCGGCTATAACGTGGAGGTATGCCTGGCCTAACGGTATTCATCCGATCTTCAACGATGCCTACAAAAAGCCTGAAGAACGGTTCCCGGGTTACGTTCGCGAATTCGGTATCACTCTTGCCTACACACGTTTTCTGTGGAATGGTCTGTATGCAGAGGTCAGCGCCATGCCCACATATCAGGTCTTTATGAACGATAACGGCAACCGGATTGATGATGGATTTCAGTTGTTTAACTCATACCGCGTTGGTTATCACATAAAGTTGTTTAACGACATGTTCTTTATCCAGCCTTCCATTTGTATTACACATCGTATGTACCACTCAGAACTTCCAGACCAGTTTCGGCAGCTCGACGATAAGTGGTCGAAATTCATCGGTGAACCAGGGTTGAATGTCGGGTTCAATTTTTGATGGTGGGGTTAAAGGTGGGGTTAATGGTGGGGTTAATGGTGGGGTTAATGGTGGGGTTAATGGTGGGGTAAGATACGCTTGCTTACACCGGGTTACGCCGGGTTACACGTCGTTCATTGCGAGAATGATCACCCAGCGTCACCCTGCGTCACCCTGCGTAGGCCCGCGTCACCCTGCGTAGGCCCGCGTCACCCTGCGTAGGCCCGCGTCACCCTGCGTCCATAAAACTTCAAAGGCGACCCCGTTGCCGGAGTCGCCTCTGAAGCTGTTCTGTTTACGACCGAACGTTAGCGCGTAACTGTCACGGGAATGGTGATAGTGCCGCGTGTTCCGGTGATCGTCAGGAAGTAGGTGCCCGAGCTGAGGTCGGCAGTGATGAGGTTAAACTCATGGATACCAGCCGTCTGTGGCTCAGACGTGATGAAGTTCGACGAGAAGCCACCAACTGCATCGATGATGCGAATCGTGACGACGTCGTCAGTTGTGAGTGTGTAACGTACTGTGCTGGCGTCGGACGATGGGTTCGGATGAGCCGATCCAGTGATACCAGCAACAACATGATCTTCTTCGCGAACACTCGTCGGATCCTTTGCCTTGTACTCGCGATTGACCGGATCATACTCAGCCCATGGAAGATCCCAACGTTGTGTACCAAAGGCACCGCGGAAGTTCACACGCTCAAAGAATGGATCACTTGCCTTGCCGTCAAATGCAGCACCCGTTGAAAGTGGCGAGCTGCTCTTCTGTGCAGGATTAAAGTCACGACCCGTAGCAAATGGTGCTTCGAGCTGGGCAAGGTTAGGCGACGACTTGTCAACAACGTTACCGTATGCTGGTTTAGCAAGCCAGTTAGCGTCGATACCAGCTGGTGGTGTTCCACCAGCAAGTGTGAGGACGGCCCCTTTCACCCCATACCAGCTGTTGTTGCGAATCTCAATGGAGTCGCCTGCTGCAGCAAGCATCGTAGGTACCTGAGCAAATTCAAATCCGCGTGGCCAGCCGATGAAGACGGAGTTGTGGATGCTCTGACGGGAGTTACGACGGATTTGAGCGGCGGCACCAAAACGTGAGCTGTATTGGTTGTTACCCGATCCTGGTGTCCACGATGTATCAGCCAGTGGGCCGATACCGGTGACGTTCACAAAGGTTGGTGCCGTGATTGGACTGTTGTACGATGCGGCTGCGTCGTTGTCTGATTCGAACATCTGTGATGTTGACACGTCAGCTACTGTACGGAAACGTTGCGCTACGGCAAACTGCACCTTACCCGTGAAGCCCGCATCGGTGTCGTAGTCATCATCAAGGACACCGGTGGAGATGAGGTACTTGGCATTGACAGAGCCACCAAACCACTCAAAACCATCGTCGTTGCCGTACGATACTTGAATGTGGTCAAGTACGGTGCGACGTCCAACACCACCCATGGTGAGCGAGTTAAGCTCACTGTTTGGTTGTGTTGCAATACCGGCAAACTCAATACGAACGTATCGAAGTACACCACTTGAGTCGTCGTCATCTGTGCCGCCATACCAGCCCTTACCACCAGCTGTTTGATCTGCTACGCCACCTTCAAGAGAAGCCTGACCAGCAGGGTTGTTCGTACGAGCCTTACCGCAGATGAGGATTCCACCCCAGTCACCACGAGCACGTTGGCCAGGAGCGGCACGTGATGTGAAGACAATTGGATCTTCCGGTGTGCCTTCGGCAAGGATCTTGCCACCACGGTTGATGATGATGGCTGAGTTTTCACCTGGTGTGTCACCAACAACAATGGTTCCCTTTTGAACTTCAAGGACTCCACCGTCATTTACGTAGACGTATCCCTTCAGACCGTAGATCTTGGTGTTGGAGAGATAGACACGACCGTTGATTTCTCCTTCAAGGATACTATCAACTTGTACAGGATCTGGAGCTTCAATCGTTAACGGTGCGTCGTTGACGTCAGTCTTTGTTGTGTCCGACAGCATCACCATCCGAACGTATCCCGTTGTCGTCTCGTCTTCCGGACGGAAAACAATACCACCAGGGAAGGATCCGCGACGGTTTGCGGAATCAAGTACGTTGCTCAGACCAGGGAGCGTTTTCCATGGACCGTTCTGGCTCTTGGCAAACTCAAAGCGCCAACGTTGACGGAATGTGTTTGTTGTATCCCAACGAAGGTCAACCGATTGTCCAACACGGAACGTACGGTTTGCCGTACCTGGCTCAATCAGGCGTACAACAGGTTCTGTTGATACAGGAGCCTTAATTTCAAATGGGAAGTCCGACACGTCAAACACACCAAGGTCACTCACAAGCGACATGCGGATGTAGCCTGTTGTTGTGATTGTGTTTGGAATCGTAAAGCCATCTACAAGTTTACCACGTGTGGAGCCGGCGTCCGTAACGCTCGCAGCACCAGTGATTGTTGTCCATGGCCCATTAGCCGATGTTCCAAACTCAAAACGGAAGACATTACCGGCTGCACCAGACGTATCCCACGTAATCGTCACCTTGTCACCTACTGTATACGATTCACCAGCAGCAGCACCAGGTGATGTAACACGTACAACAGGCTGTGCACGGTACTCTCTGTTGATCGGATCGTATTCTGCCCAGCCATCATCCCAGCGTGTTCCGGTTGGCGCAAAAGCACCACGATAGTCTACCTTGTCAAAGAATGCATCACCAAGGTTCACTTGTGCAGAAGCATTATCAAAACGTGCAGAGTTCAGGTAAGGGGCTGCGGAAAGGGGCACAGCACTGAATGAATTGTCAGTTGCCCACGGATTCTCAAGAACGGCGTTGTTTGGATTCGCCTTTTCAACAACGTTGTTAAAGGCAGGTGTTGCAAGCCAGTTAACATCAAGACCAGCTGGCGGTGTGCCACCGGCAAGTGTGAACGTTGCATTCTTTACTCCGTACCAGCTGTTGTTTCGGAGGTTCAGCGTATCACCAAGTGCTGCAACCATGGTTTGCACCTGAGCAATCTCAAATCCGCGTGGCCATCCAACAAAGACGGTGTTAAAGATGCTAGCACGAGCATTACGGCGGATCTGGCCTGCTGCACCATATCGTGAGCTATACTGATTAGCACCAGAACCCGCTGTCCATGATGTGTCTTCAAGTGGACCGATAGCTGTAATGTTTGAGAAAATAACAGACGTCTTGGGATTGTTATACGAGCTCGCGTTATCGTTGTCAATCTCAAATGCCTGTGACGTAGACACATCGGCAACGGTACGGAATCGCTTTACGAGTCCAAATTGTACCTTACCTGAGAATCCGTTGTCACAGTCAAAATCATCGTCAAGGATACCATAGGAGATGAGGTGCTTAGCGTTGACGGTTCCGCCAAACCATTCAAATCCATCATCGTTTCCGTAGGATACCTGGATATGATCCAGAACTGTACGACGGCCAACACTACCCATGGTAAGTGAGTTAAGCTCACTGTTCGGAAGTGTTGCAATGCCTGCAAACTCAATACGGACGTATCGAAGTACTCCGCTCGAGTCATCGTCATCTGTTCCACCGTACCAGCCCTTACCACCAGCTTGCTGATCAGCTACGCCACCTTCCAGTGCTGCCTGGCCGGCAGGATTGTTTGTGCGAGCCTTGCCACAAATCAACACACCACCCCAGTCACCACGAGCACGCTGACCAGGGGCTGCACGTGATGTGAAGACAATCGGGCGTTCCTTCGTACCATCAGCAACAAGTTTACCACCTCGGTTGATGATCAGTGCTGAGTTCTCACCTGGTATGTCACCAACAATGATGGTACCTGGTTCGATGATGATCTGAGCACCGTCGTTCACGTAGACGTATCCCTTCAGACCGTAGATCTTCGAAGCACGAAGGCGGATCGTTGTTGTGATCTCACCTTGCAGAATCGAGTCGGGTGTAATGGTCTGAGGTGACTCAATAGTAAATGGTGCATCGGAAATGTCAAAAACATTCGGATCAGCAATGAGTTCTTGCCGAATATATCCGGACGTTGTTCCCACCGATGGCACTCTCCATCCACCACTTCCCGGAACCGTCTGACCGCGTGTCGCTCCAGAATCCAGAACGTTTGCAGCTGGAGCCGAAAGTGGTGTCCATGGACCTACTGGCGACGTTCCAAAGAGGAAACGCCAACGAGCACGGAATGTGCCCGCTGTGTCCCAGCGGAGTTCTTGTGTTGATCCAGGACGGAAAACTTCGCCGCCATTGGGATAACGTAACGTAACGGATGTGGGATTCTGTGCCCACATGGTCACGGACGCTACGGCCAGGACGAGAAGGGCGTAGAGCGTGCGACGCATGTGTTTCTCCATGTGTGTGGGAAGAGGAATGTTCGAAGTAGAAAGCATCACAAGAAGTGTACTGTCGTGTTAGAGGCGATATCCGAAGCCGAGCGAAATGTTCATGCCGCGGACGTTACTCTGAATGAGAGCACCGTTCTGCTCCCACTTCAGTGGTTGATTCAGGAGGTCACGAACTCCAAGCTTAAGCTCCAGCTGGTCACCAATTGGCTGTACAACGCTGAAGTCGATGATGTCCCGTGGAAGTTCGTAGACGTGTGGATCACCCTGGAACACACCAACGAGGTTGACCTGGATGATGCGGCGTCCATACGTGTTATAGCCAAGTGTGACGGCCGTACGTGTTTCAGGGTTGAAGTAGGCAATACTTGCATTCACGCTGTATGGGCTCTGCCCCCACATGGAACGTGTATCAGTTACACCAGCCTGCTCAACGGTAATCTCGGAGTTAACGAGTGAGGCGTTAATCGAGAACATAAAGTTCTCAAGTGCTGAAGTAAGGAATCCTAGCCCCTTTCGTGCCTCAACCTCAACTCCTACGTTGTTGGCAATTCCATTGGCGTTACCATAAGAACGTACAACTTCTGATTGCTGCGGGAAGAGTGTTTCTTCAATGGCGTTCTCAAAGCGTTTAAAGAAGCCGCTTACGGAGAGTACTTCGCCTGGACCCGGGAAGTATTCAAAACGCAGGTCGTAGTTCTGAATCAGCGCACGCGTCAGATTCGGATTACCCGAGATTGTTGCTTGCTGCTGGAAGTCATAGAACTGGAACGGAGCGAATTCGCGCAGTGAAGGACGGGCAAGTGTTTGTGATGCACTAGCACGAATGTTAAAGTCCGTCATCGGCTTCACAATAAGATTAAACGCCGGCAGAATGTCGAGCAGATCCTGGTTCACAAACACTGGATCGTTTGTCTGCGAGAAGGAGTTCAGTCGCTGAATGTTCTTCTCAAGTCGAGCACCGGTTATCACACGCATCTCGAGTCCGGACACCGTGAAGGGCAGATCGACCATTGCATAACCAGCAATAAGATTCTCCTGTGCGTCGTATTGATCGCTGAGTTTAGAATCCTCGGAGTAACTCAGTCGCTGCTTTTCAACACTATAGTTGCTGTCGGCAAAGAAGGGTGAGAGGTCAGGCATCTCATCCGTGTCGGGAATAACAAGCTTGTCAGCGATGTCATTCTCAACTCCCTGGACAATCGTGAGTGACCGAGCCTTAAACGTGCGCGAGCGGTTCTCAACAAGACCACCAACCTTCACCTTGATTTCCGAGGTTACCGGGAGGTTAAAGTTGATGTCACCGGTAATAGCATCGTCGTTAAGATCCGAGAAGAAGCGCCCAGCGCGTGAACCAGCACCTTGGGGTGAAAGATCAAACGCTGCATACAGTGGCTGACCGCTATCCGATGCATTTCGCAGGAATTGCAGACGGCGGAAGTCGGGCTCGTTCCGCGTAGAGTTTGAGTAACCAAGTTTCCAATCGAACAATGCATTGTTCAGGAAGGTCATCGTATGCTCACCGGCTACGGTTCCTGAGTACAGTGTCTTTTCGACGTATTGGAAACTGAACAGTTTCTGCGCTTGGGATTGGGCAAAGTTTTCGCCGCTGAGGTAGACGTTGTCGATATCGCCCGAACGGTTGTAGGCATTCTTAAACGAAATGGTCGACGTTGTACCAATTCGGTAGGCGATGTTAAACAGTCCACCAAGTGATGTTGACTGTGTTGACTGGCGTCCGTTAAACTTGAAGAGGAAGTCTTGAGGATTCGAAAGGATACCAGCGCGAACGATGGCATTGTTCTGATACGACGTACCATAGTTGGCCGAGGCAACAACACCAAGTTGATCTGACTCACCAAACGTGAAGATGTCAGTGTAGGTCAGCGACAGGCTACCGTTAGGTGTGACGGTCTCCGTACCCGTTTGCCAGAGCTGATTGTTAAACGTCTGGCCAATACGATCCATACGGGCGATGGCATCTGCATTACCAGCGCGCACATCGCGCAGGAGTTCGTTCATACCAGATCGGTCAGCAGGAACATCCGATGGCATAGCACGTCCAGATGCACCATTTACGAGGGCATCACCAGATACACCAGCAGTACGGAAGAAGCCGTTATCCTTAAACGTCACAAAGTCGTTAAAACCTTGTGAGCCTGAGATCTTCAGACTTGTGCCCTGCGGAAAGTCAATCGTGTTTAGCTGAACGAGACCTCCGGCGAAGTTGCCAGGAAGGTCAGGTGTAAAGGACTTCACGACGTTTGCGTTTTCCAGCAAATCGCTCGGAAACATGTCAAAGGCAAAACTCTTTTTATCCGGCTCGGTTGACGTCAGAGCCGCACCGTTCAGCGTCGTATTGCTGTATCGGTCACTTGTGCCCCGAACAAACACATACTTCCCTTCAACGAGTGTTACACCGGAAACACGCTTCAGCGCTTGGCCAGCATCTCCATCGTTGAGTTTGGACATTTCTTCCTTACCAACACCGTCAGATACCTGGGCAGCGTTTTTCCGCTGGGCAAGAAGCGCAGCGGCATTGTCGTTGGCACGTGTCGTTTCAACGATAACTTCCTTGCCTTCGGTCTTTGTTACCATAAGAACAACGTTTACCGTTGTCGTCTTATCCTTGTTGACCACGACGTTTTCAACAATTTTTGCGTCGTAACCAACGTAGGTGAACTTCAGTGTGTACGTTCCTGCGGGAACGCCCTTCACACGGTAGGCACCCTTTGTATCCGAGTAGGCACCCTTTTTCACAGCTTCAACAAAGACGGTTGCGCCGCGAAGCGGCTCACCGGTTTCGCCATCCGTAACTTTGCCCACAATCGTTCCCTGGGCCATAACAATGGCCGGAAGAACAAGGATCATGATGGACAGAATGGCATATCGCATGGTTTGCATGGCGATCACTTCAACACCTCGAACGATGAACAGAACAGTCGAAACAGAACATGCTGGTAATCCCCTATCACCAGCACTTCAAAACTACCGGCCCCCTGTAAGGTCTGTGTTACGCCCGTATTACCAAACCGTTATATGGGCGTTGTGTGGCCTTGTTGTGCTCTGTTCTACGGCATTCGCCCACGAGTATCCGCTTGTATCATCAGCGCTTAGGGCTTCAGTAGTAGCCGATCGGTCGACACTGCTCATAGGTAAGGTATCTGTTGATACTGCCGACACGGTCATCAATGCAGCACAGGTCGAAACAGCACTTATGATTGCTGCAGATAATGGAACAGCCTATGTGACGATGCCATCGTTTGTGCGAGATTCACTACTTCGTAAACAAGGTCTTGGTCAGCTAACACTTGCCGATGCAGCCAAGGCACTTGGTGCAGACGCTATAGCCTTTGTGACAACGTTGAGGATCGGGAATCTTGTACGCAGTGAACTCGTTATCAGCGCTGGTTTGAAGTACGACATTAGCCGTCGCGGTATTGGTTATGATGTTCTGCGGAATCGATCCGATTCAACCATCGTTTCAGATCCTGCCGTTCTCGCCTCCCTTCAACGAGCACTATGTAATGTTCTCGGCGATACTGCTCTGTATTCAAACGCTGATTCTGTGCTACGTGTACGCCCGACCGTTCTGACGGCCGTGGGTGGGATCGCCTTTGTCCCTAAGGAAGGCCTACCTGTGTGGTCACTCTATAAGGAGAAGATCATTGCTGCCTATGACGCCGTCCAGAACGTTGTCCATACAGCTATGAATGATCCTCGCACAACAATGCTCGATGTGGAAACTCGCGATCTGATCTATTCACGAGCAGGATACTATCTCGTTGAGAATGACGATCCTGCGTCGTCCATTGAGCTGCGTATCCTGAAGGCGTACGACGTTGAACGGATCATTCAGGGAAGAATCACCCAAAAGTCAGCCAGCATGCTGGAACTTGAACTTCAACTTTTTGATGTAACACCTGAACGTCCAACGATGATAACGTCGGCACGCGTGAACATCGCTGAGGACACAAAGGAGGCTTTAGCCAAAGCCGTGATTGCTGCCACAGAGCAGCTGTTACATATCAGCGAATAATCGGTAGGATATAGGAATACCGTCCCCCGTTGCGCGTTGTACACCGCACAACTACGACGGAGGAAGACACCGTTGCCATATCGATGTGATGGTGCGTACGACCAATGTTAACGTCAATTTCACCGCTTGTAATTCGATTTCCTTCGAGCGAGATAACGTCCCACCGTACAACATCCTCTTCGGCTGCCTGGACGTTAAGAACGATGTGATGAGCGTCCTGACGCACACTCACAGTGGCAGGTTCTCGGAAGTCAACAAGAAACCTTGGTCCACAAGCATCAACAACCAATGTTCCGTTTCGAACGGAATAAGTTGTTGTTTCCTGGGCACGTATCTCAACATCACCAATTCTGAAATCCGTTGAGTCTGGTATCCCTGGTCCTGATTCACCAACTAACCAGCACAGTGTGTCTGTGCCGCCAAACTGCGTTGTTGCGCCTGCATCTCGACGTAGTGTGATGGTTGTTCTACCAGGCTCTACAACATATTCGACAACCGCACCAAGATCCGTGGCCACACGAACTGAATCAACGGCGAACAAGAAGTAGAGATGGTCAATCACAAACCGCACACTGTCGATGTTTGCGGCAGTTACGTCGCGTGTCCATAAAACAGGTACGGTTAGGGGGCTAAAAGGGGCAACAACGTGGTCGCCAATTTCAAGCCGTGCATCAAATGTTGGTCTGACGATGTCTGTACGTCCTTCACCTACAACATCGATAGACGTCGTTACATCACAACCACCACCATCTTCAAGGACAAGTTGTGCCTGGTTTCGTTCTGCAGCCTCTGCCGCATAGCGAATTGGTACAATCGCGGTATCACCCGGCTGAAGAGTACGACCTATAGGCGCTGTACCAACAAACGTCCATGCAGAAGTTGCTGGCACAAATCGCAGATCATCAATTCGACGGGGCTCAGATGACGGATTGTATATGATAATAAACGTGTCAACTGTTGTACCAACGAGATGGATACCGACATCCGTATTCCGTTCTAGAACAAGTCTGCCCGCTATACTTTCTGCCGTTGCTGTGATAACAACTGACGATCCGCATTCTGCATCCGTAAGTGTCCACGTTGCCGTAGATGTACCTGCTGGTAACTGAGCTGGTGTGCACGTTACGGTGATTGACGACCCGCTTAGAACAAGATCGAGTCCCGATACAGCAAGTGTTGGTGATACGGAAACCGTTGCAGGAATCGTTCCCGTCTGGACAATCGATGTTGATGAGTCAAGCGGAAGATCACATGCTGTAACGGTACCGAAGTCAAAGGATGTTCGCTGGGCCTGGATCACCGTAACGTCGAGGCGCGCTTCAAGTGGTATTGAGACGTCGATGTTATTCGCTGCTGCACGAGTCGACAACATGGCCGTCCGCGTTCCAGCCTGCGGCGTCGTGGCTACAATGATCCTAGCTGTTCCGCCTGATGGAATCGTGAATGCCGTCGTTGGTTCAACAATGCGGAACGTTCCATCATTGGGAACGATCTGTGGCGCCGTTAGCGCCAACGGCGCGAGCCCCTTCCAAAAAACATCTACTGTATCGAAAACCTCTGTAGCTGTACACTGCTGAACGTGAGAGATCACTGAACGCGATACAGAAAGGTCTTCAAACAGCGATTTCAGCTTTACTGGTATGGATGTATCGGCAGTACACGGTAGTGATGCAGAAGCGCGAAGTCTGCCTATAACCAACGACTGTCCCTTTGCCCGATAGGTCACCGTAACAACGATACTGTCGCGTGGTCCAATACGAGATGGTAGTGCAGGCACCGTACCAATCGTTACGTCACCGGATGGTGGATCAAGTACGATCGACGTTACCGTCATAGAATCCACACCAACCGGTCTCACCACAACACGTTTTGTAATCGTTGTACCACTCGCAGCTGAATCGTCAATAAAGTCCGGTGTCATCGCCAGACCCACAGATCGAACAGCGCCGCGCACGACTACGCTGAGTGTTGTGTCACATGGTGACGACGTGAGATAGAGCGTGTCTAAAAATGGTCCAATCGTGTTGCCGACGTAACGAACAGTAAATGTTCGTCGTTGGCCACCGGCCAGAACAAACGGCGTTGTTGGCAGACCGCTGACGTCAGGAATTGAATGTGACCAGGTATACGTAGTTGGACTTGGCGAGTTGTTTGTTATCGTCACATCATGTGTTGCCGTATCAAATGGACAGATGGTGCCCATATCAAGATCGCGGTCATTGATGAGTGTGGCCGACCGGTTACTCACGGCACGCAGAGCTAGATTCCAGGGATTCTTTCGTCCGCGGACAAGTGAAGCGTCGTCATTGGCAAACTGTACGTTACATCGATCGTCAGTGGAACGAGACGTTACCTCCACTAACAATGTATCACTTGCTTTTTCACTAATAACGATTGGTACTGTAGGACGACCACTTGTCCATCCAAGCACTCGGAATGCACCGGCACCTGGCCCCTGTAGCACCATCGTTGTAATGTTCAGCGGTGCGTTACCGCCGTTTCGAACAGGCACCCTGAACGTGTCTCGTGCGGCGCAGACAAGGTCTTCTTGTACGGTAGCTGGACATTCAAGGATGGGAGTAACACCATAGACACGGACGGTTACAAATGTGTCTCTACCGCATGGGTTAATACGAATCAGAAACCGGGCCTCTGTCCATCCTGTGTCCGTCGGTGTGCCACGAAAGGTTGTTGTTGCAACACCTGGTCCGACCGTGATTGGTGTTCGGGAGATACTCGTAATGGTTGTATCACCACTATCCCGAACAATAGCTGCAATCGTCTCAGGTCCACCGCCGGAGTTCGTCCAAAAGATTGATCGATCTTCCGACGTTCCAACACGTACGGTCATCGTAATTACCGTATCACTTGGAATTGAAGCAAGATTCAGACGACTTCCGCGCAACTGCACAGAGATTGTCGTGTCAGGACCTTGTACCGAAGCGGACAGAACTGCTGTATGATTTCCGGGAGCTGTTGGCTTATACGTTACAACAACGGGCACACGACCACAACTTGGAATGGTAGGTCCTACCGTTGTTGCGATACCAAAATGTGCAGCGTCTGTGCCAGTTAACGACACTGTCCAGGTAGACGGATCGAAGTTAAAATTTTCGAAGAATACGGTATCTCGAGCCGTTGAGTCAGGACATGTTTGACCGAAGGCGACGACAGTGTCGCTTGCCGTGCGGAGGGCAGGAGAGAGTTTGAACACACCTTCTCCAACTACCCAGCCGGTAGAAGAGTTTAGGAAGGTGATATCGTCCATATTGCTGTCAGCGAGTCCGCAGTTCCGCAGTGTCCAGGTAAGACCTGCATCGGTCGTCATATACACACTGCCTGCTTCGCCTGCCATCCACCCTGTTGTGGCGGAAACAAAGTTCACTCCGAACATTTGTTTACCCGGATTAAACTCACGCCAGTTCGCACCATTGTCTGGACTCACACGAGCGCCACCACCGGTAAATCCTCCACCACTACAATTCGATGAAGCTGTTGACACTACCCAGGTATTTCCGAATCGATGAATTTCTTCTTGCCACGGAGCTGTTGTACCCGTCGTCACCCACGATGACCATGTGACACCGTCATCCGTTGAACGGAAGATTCGACCATTTCCTGATGCGTAGACAACGTCAGCTGGAAGACTGGCATCCCAGTAGGGATCAGCCATCGTAGTTGTTGTAGACGTTGTACTATCAATAAAGACAGAGAATGTTGAGCCCCCATCTGTTGTGCGGTAGAAGTGATTCCGACCACACGTTCCACCAACAAACCAGCCCGTTGTTGTTGATCGGAACTGGCCACCCCATCGTGGTACGGTATCGGGGAAGACAAGCTGCGTCCACGTCTTTCCTGAGTCGAGCGACTTAAACGCTCCACATGGACCGGAGCAGTACCCTACAGCAGGTGTTAGGAACTCAATGTATTCGAGATGACATCCTGCACCGTTCGTGCGAACCGACGTTCCAGACCATGTTGCACCGCCATTTGTTGTGCGAATAACATAGCCACCATTTTGATCACATGCCCAACCTAGTTGCGGATGTGATGGCAGGAAAAAGACATCAAGATAGTAGCCGCCATTGTAGGGGGCGGAAAGGGGCACTTGTCGCCAGTATTGGGCGAAGGCCGACGACACGATGGTCGTCAAGGCAAGGGCGACCGTGATGAAAATGCGTGGTGGCATGGCCGGGAGCGTAATGTACGCTATCGGCGCGAATTAGCGACGAAACGTATCGTCCCGGGCAGGGCTGGTGCTTACCCATTCAATGGCAACACCGAGTAAATCTTCAACCGTTGTGATGTAGTCCTGGGCAGCCTTGGGGAGATCGCCGAAGGAGCGAATTCCGTCAAGAGATGATTTCCAGCCAGGAACTGTGACGTACTCACACTGAACCTTTTCAAGGGTTCGAACATCTGCCGGGAAATGCTTTACAGGTTTACCGTCAATATGGTATGCTGTACAGATATTGATCGACTCAAAGACACCTAGTACATCTAGTTTGGTTAAGGCAATACTGTCAATGCCATTCACCATGATGGAATACCGCAGTGCAGGTATGTCCAACCATCCACAACGACGGCTACGTCCGGTTGTGGCACCAAACTCATGTCCTTCTGATCTCAGCAATTCTCCATCTGCATCATGAAGTTCCGTCGGGAAAGGCCCATTACCAACACGCGTTGAATACGCCTTCACAACACCTAGAACGGATGAGATCGAGGTTGGTGCGATACCGAGGCCGGTGCAGGCACCACCCGATGTTGGGTTACTTGACGTAACGAACGGATACGTACCGTGATCAAGATCGAGTAAAGCCCCTTGTGCCCCTTCAGCAAGAATGCGTTTGCCATTCTTTATCGCTGCGTGTAGATAGGCCGTGGTATCTGTGATGTAGGGATCGATACGGCTGTCAAAGGCTACGTACTCGTCGATGATGGCTTCAACGTTAAGCGGGCCAACATCATACACAGCGCGGAGGATCCGATTTGTTGCTTCAATATTCGTTCGCAGTTTCTCGGTGAGTGAGTCACGATCGAGAAGATCAACTATGCGAATACCGGTACGTTGTGCTTTATCAATGTAGGAAGGACCGATCCCACGTCCCGTCGTACCAATACTTCCAGCCATAGCCTCACGGGCCTTATCGAGCATCTTATGGTACGGCATGATAAGGTGGGCCTTATGACTGATATGCAGCCGACCGGCAATATTGATGCCCATACCTTCGAGCATTGTAATCTCGTCGAGTAAGGCAACCGGGTCTATCACCACACCGTTACCGATAACACATTGTGTGCCATCGTGCAGAATGCCGGAGGGGATAAGGTGGAGGACATACTTTGTATCGCCGATAACGATAGTATGACCGGCGTTAGCACCACCTTGATAACGAGCCACAATGTCGGCTTCTTCACTGAGAAGGTCGACAATTTTCCCTTTTCCTTCGTCGCCCCATTGAGCGCCAACGATAATCCTGACGCTCATTCGGCGACTGCGTCGGCAACGTTTGGACGGATCTCAAACACAGTCACGAGGTGTGTCATGGTAAGCAAGGACATTACCTTTTCGGGTACGGCAGCCAGTCTCAGGGAAACGTTCGCTTTTTTGAGAGAGGTCAGGGAGCTGACGAGCATACCAAGGCCTGACGAGTTCATGACGCGTACACGCGCAAGATCAAACACAACAGCTGATGTTCCTTCGGAACTAGCCGTGCGAAGAATACCTGCCAGCTCAACTGCTTCGGGTCCACCGAGCACCTGCTCTGCAAATGTTACCACAGTTGTTGCGGTATTATGGCGCGTTACGTCAAACATTGACATGGAACCTATGCCTTTGCTGTTCCTACAGAGCCAACCTTCTTGTGCTTGATACGATCAGTGTACCAGATCACAAACGAGGCTGCAATGTAGATGGAGGAATACGTGCCGATGACGATGCCAATGAACATCGTAAAGGCAAAGCCTTCAAGCACGTCGCCACCGAACATGACCATCACCAGAAGAGCTGCCAACACACTCACACCCGTAATAAGTGTACGGGCAAGTGTTTCGTTGATACTCAAGTTGATGAGTTCGGAGAGGGACATGCCTTTATGCTTCTCGCGATTCTCACGAATACGGTCAAACACCACCACCTTATCGTTGATGGAGTAACCAAGGATCGTCAGGTAAGCGGCAATCGAGTTGATGCTCAACTCAAGATTGATCAGGCCGAGTTTGTTAAACAGAACCGATACGGCAAAGGCCATCAGTACGTCGTGAAGCAACGCTACAATTGATCCCAGGCCCATCACGAATTCGAAGCGGAATCCGATGTAGATGAGCATCAGCAAGAAGGACAAGGCAACAGCAATGACGGACTCAAGGGCGAGTTCACCGGAGACCTTCTTTTCAACATTGTTTGCGCCGAGCAGCTCGACTACTTCATTCGGGAATTTTTTCTGCAAACCCTCAACAATCGATGCGGAAACATCCGATGCATTTCCACTGGCTTGAACACGAATGAGGTATTCGCCATCAGCGCCATAGGATTTGATCTCTGATCCGGAATATCCGAGAGCCCCTACTGTTGCGCGAACCTGGTCTGTTGTGACCGTGTTGTTGCGAAAGGCCATCTTCACTTCCGTACCACCCGTAAAATCGATACCGAGGTCGATGAGCGGAATCGCCGCACCAACGCCGAGGATCGTCACGATGAGGGAGATCATGAAGAACGTGTTCCGGCGGGACACGAAGTCGATGTTGGTTTTTTTAATTAAATCCATTGTCGTTCCGTTGTGTCGAAGTGGGAAGTCCGTACGTCAGGCCGTCTTCTTTTGACCAAGATTGATCGTCGTAGCACCGCTCGCGATCATGATTTCGAAGAAGGCACGTGTGACGACGACGGCCGTGAAGAGCGTCATAACAACGCCGGCGATGAGGGTAACGGCAAAACCACGAACAGGTCCCGTTCCGAGGAAGATGAGGACAAGACCCGAGAGCATGTTTGTGATGTTCGAGTCAATGATAGCGCTCCAGGCCTTACCATATCCTTGTTCTACGGCACCCTTGAGGGTGCGGCCAGCAGCCAGCTCCTCTCGAATACGTTCGAAGATGAGAATGTTGGCATCAACGGCCATTGCCGTTGAAAGGATGATACCAGCGATACCCGGCAACGTTAGTGTTCCGCCAAGAGCTGCAAGTGCTGCAACGACAAGAACGACGTTCAGCAACAATGCGATATCGGCAATCGCACCACCTACAGCATAGTAGGCGAGCATAAAGAAGATTACGACGGCGAAGGAGATCAGGGCCGACGTCACACCACGGCGAATGGAATCTTCACCGAGTGATGGACCAACTACACGTTCTTCAATGATTCTAACTGGAGCTTTCAGAGCACCGGCCTTCAGGATCGTTGCAAGAAGTGTAGCTTCTTCAACGTTAGCCATACCACTGATTTCCGACACACCATCGGAGATCTTGTTCTGAATCGTAGGTGCGGTGTAGACGGCTGAGTCAAGAATAACGGCCATTTGTTTACCGATGTTTGCACCGGTAATCTGTGCCCAACGCTCACCACCCTCAGGGTTCATGAACATGCGCACGACTGGCTTGTTGTTTTCCGGGTTAAATGACGGATAGGCATCGGCGATGACGTCACCTGCAAGGTCAGCATCGCGAACAACACCATACATCTGATAAATATCCAGGTTAGGATCCTGGCGTTTTGCGAACTCTTCTGGCTTTGCACCGAGAAGAATCTCAATGTCAGATGGAATTACTCTCTGAACGTCTGGACGCTTAAGAATTGCCGTAAGCTTCTTGAGGTTCTCAGCTGGTACGAAGAACTGGAACGTGGCCTGATCGGAAATCTTCTCGGGCTCGAGACCCACAAAGGTGAACGCCTGGGAGCGATCTCCGGAAATTGCATAGGAGTCAAAGTTGCTCGTAAATGGATGGTCTTTACGGTACTTGCGGCGTTGTTCCTCTTCAGACAATCCCTTGTAGGGATCCTTCGATGCAGAATCAGCGGTTGTATCCTTGGCAGCAGCTACTGCGGCAGAGTCCTTTGTGGAATCAGCTGAAACAACAGCCGAAGAATCGGCCTTCGTCGTATCAGGTGTCAGCTCTTCAACAGTATTGCCACTTACAATCCGATCGATGTCCATAAACACACGGACCAGATCCTTGTTCATGCTCACGCGTTTGAACTCGAGCTTAGCCGTTGTCTGAAGGAGCTTACGGATTTCCCTATCGTCCTTCACATCTGGCAACTCCACCTGAATCCGACGCGTGCCTTGCTTCTGGATAAGAGCTTCTGAGACATCAAACTTGTTGATACGCTGCTTGATGACTTCCAGAGCTTGGTCAATTGCTCCATCAACGTCGCGACGCAACTTCTCTTCAATGGCTTGCTCGGTGACATCCGTGCCTTGAGACAGCGTGAAGTAGGCAAGCAATGACTTACCAGTCGCGCGGAAGTTCTTCAGGAACGTTGACAGCACATCGAGGTCGGTATTATCCGTCTCAACACGCGTCTTTTCCAGAACCTGCCGGAGATCATCATCCATAGAGGAACGCTCTACGGATGCTGCAATCATCTCCAGCACGTCAACCTCCAGCGTGACGTACATACCGCCACGAAGGTCGAGGCCGAGCTTCAGACGGCTGTCACGTGCGCTCTTAAAGTCGCTTCCGTTAGACCGTTCCCAAGCCTCCAGACTTACAGAGTCTCCTTCCAGCGCCGAACGTTCTTCGTTCAACTGGTAGTAACTGTAGGTTGGCCACAGCAGAACCGCCGCCAACACAATTGGCGTGATGATTGTGAGCCATTTCGAAAGATTCTTCTTCAAGGATGCCTCCGTCGTACATACGGCATGGTCTTCCCAGCCTCCTTAGCATGGGGAAGACACAAGGTCGCGAATATACGGATTGAGGGGAAACAATGGGTGGGGTTCATGGTGGGGAGGCAGATGGGGAGG
>DDUR01000051.1:0-65653 GCA_002344895.1 Ignavibacteria bacterium UBA2333 | reverse complement strand
GCAGATGGGGAGGCAGGTGGGGTTTATGGTGGGGAGGCAGATGGGGAGAGCGAGACATACCGTGAGGCGAAGCCGAACACACCGTCGAAGACATACCGTGAGGCGAAGCCGAACACACCGTCGAAGACATACCGTGAGGCGAAGCCGAACACACCGTCGAAGACATACCGTCGAGCGAGAGCGAGACACCTCGTCGAACCGTAACTTTGCTCTATGCCCACTGTTGACAAGGAATTCCAGCGCCCACCCCTGCCTCGTGTGCGCCATCACGTGTCACCGCAGATCTATTTGCCCATAGACCGACAGTTCCACGTGCCGGATTGGTATCCACCCGTTATCGAGGCTGCTTCCTGGTCGGAGTGGTTTCTTCGCGGAGGTGCGCCAACGGTGCTTGATATCGGATGCGGACGCGGCAGGATGTTACTCGACTATGCGGCGAGCCGTCCCGATCTTCAGATTCTTGGTCTCGAAATCCGCAAACCGCTCGTTGAATGGATTTCAACGGTTATTCACGGAGAGTCTCTGCCAAATGCCGCTGCTCTGTGGTATTCCGTGGCAAACGGTCTGGATTTTATCGAGGCCGGAAGTATTGACCATGCGTTTTATCTGTTTCCCGATCCGTGGCCGAAAAAGCGCCATGTCAAACGCCGCGCATTTACACCTTCCTTCGTGAACATGGTGTTTCGTGTTCTTCGTGACGATGGTTTTCTGTACCTCGCAACAGATAGACCGGATGTTGATGCCTGGCAACTGTCGATTCTTCAAGAGTCAGGGTTGTTCGATGTTGAAGACGTTACGGACGATGCAATGTGGCCACATTCGTTTATAACGGATCAGCAGGACTTCTGTCATCGAAAGGGTATTCCCTACGTTCGTCGGCGTGCTCGTAAACGTTCAGGAATCGTTCTCCCCTTTTCACACTCTCACCAACCGCTACGATGAGGTCGGCCGGCTCATCAATGTTGCTTCCCGAAGTCTTGCTTGTTGGCTATCGGAATGGATTCTTTCCCATGGCTGATAGTGCGACGGGAAGAATTACATGGCACCGACCCGATCCACGCGCCATCATTCCGCTGGATGCCGTCCACATTTCGCGCTCCCTGAGGAAGATCATTGAACGAGGTACGTTTCGGGTGACAATAGACCATGCTTTTGATGACGTCATCCGCGCATGTTCTGAACGCCACGAAACATGGATCTCTGATGACATTGTGGCAGCCTATAGTCACCTGCATGATCTTGGTTTTGCCCACAGTGTTGAATCATGGAACGATGACGGCCTCGTCGGCGGTCTGTATGGCGTTCACATCGGTGGAGCTTTCTTTGGTGAGTCCATGTTTTCTCGCGTTTCCAATGCCTCGAAGGTGGCGTTTTCGCATCTTGCAGCCCATCTGCGTCTTCGCGGCTTCCGCCTGCTGGATACACAGTACATCAACGAGTTCACCGCCTCACTCGGTGCTATCGAAATTCCCGATTCCGTCTACTCCGTTCTCCTAGCCGATGCACTGGCCCATCCCTGCGAGTTTCCGTAAATCGGCACCCCATTGTATCACCATCATGGCTCTTGTCCTGATGGTGGCAGGTTGCGCCAATCCCCTCTACCGGCGTACGGCCCTTCCGTGTCCGCCCCCTCCGCCCCCTCCCCAATGTCTGCCCTCACCACATAGTCCATCATCCGCCGATGCCTTCAGCCGCGAACGCCTGCGCAAAGCAAAACTCGCTCCCGTTCTCGGTGCTGCTTCTGCGGAAAGGGGCGAATGGGGCTTTACGTCGTTGACGGCTAACTATGTCTTGTTGCTCCGTGGACGGAGTACTGATACAACGACGTATGATGTGATGCGGTTTACAAACGTTGAATCCGTCAGCGAGTCTGTGTCTCCTTCGACGTTCAACAATATTATGATCACACATGTTCGTGATTCTGATCTTATGGGTGATGCGTCTCTTGTGACGGCGACCGTCGCCAAGGACGACCCTGCTGCTCACATTGACTCTGCACTTGGCGACAGTATCTCTGTACCCATTGTTTGGGACGGTCACCCAGCCGTGTTTACGTATGGCAACACAACGTACATGGTGTTTTCATCCGAGCGGCCAAATGCCGTTACAGGCACTGATCTTTGGTGGACTGTACGAGAGGGTAATCAATGGGCATCACCACGTCACCTTGGCGATGTCGTAAACACACCATGTGATGAGATAACACCATTTGTGACGGCCGATGCAACACGCCTGTACTTTGCGTCAGCTGGTCATTCCACGATGGGTGGCTACGACATTTTCTCAGCACCACTTCGTATCGACAACGGCAACATCGTTGTTGGTAATCCGGTAAATCTTGGAGAACTGGTTAACAGCCCCAAGGATGAGATTGCTCCATGGATGCCATCATCATCTCAGCTTCCCTTCTACTTCTCGTCGGATAGGGTTGGAACGTTTGACATGTTCGTCGTACATGAGGACAGCATCGCCATTGATCCTGTTGCACCAAGTAAGCCCGTCATTACTTCAACAGTTGAGAGCCTCGACACAGTCCCTACTGCAACACTGACGGGCACCGTACTCCACGAACAAACACGTCAACCCGTTGTTGACGCAGAGGTGACGGCACGTGATGAACAAACAGATCGTGTCGTGAGCCGCACTCGTACCGATACCTCAGGCACCTATGCGCTTGATGTTCCCGTAGGTAGAGATGTAGAAATCACAGCACAGTCTCCTGATCTTTTTTATGATCAGACAACGATTAACGTGCCTCGAGATCAGGCTCGTGATACGGTGCGCGCCAAACGCGAACTAGCCTTACCGATTCGATTTAATCTGCGCGTGAACTTCCCGACGTCGGTTTTTGACAATCCGTATGAGCATACACTTGACTCCAATGGTGTAGAAACAACAGAGACCTGGCAGGACGCACTGCGTCAGGTAGCATTAAACGTTCAATCAAGTGGCGCGAATCTCAAGAAGCTCGTCTTGATTGGCCATACCGATGACGTTGATACCGATGCCAGTAATCTTCTGTTGGGAGAACGGCGTGTACAGTTTGTGATGGATCGACTCGTGGAACTTGGCGTTGATCGTTCATTACTCGAAGGCCGATCTGCTGGAGAACGCCTCTTGCCCGATAAACGTCGCGGAGAAGCTGTTGACCAGTGGCGCAAACGATCACGTCGTGTTGAACTCGTGAAGGTTATGGAGCGCTAACATGAAGATTCGTCGTCCATCTCCAACGTCCGTTGTCCGCTGGTTTGTTTCCGGCATTCTCTTCTTTACAGCTGTTGTTCTCGTGTATGCGGCCATCGTCCTTAGCAGTGGCCTACCTACACTGGAGCAGCTTGAGAACCCTCGCCAAGATCTAGCAACGCAGGTCTACAGCGCAGATGGTGTCCTCCTCGAACACTTTGCAACAACACGCCGAACATATACTCCGTACGACTCGATACCAAAGGGGTTTATTGACGCCTTAGTCGCAACCGAAGACCGTGCATTCCGAGATCATTGGGGTGTACATACGATGCGAGTTGTGAAAGCCATGGTCAAGAACGTCTTTGCCATGCGTACAAAGGAAGGTGCATCAACGATAACTCAGCAGCTCGCACGGAACCTCTACTTTACGCAGGAGCAGTCTCTTGCACGAAAGATCCGTGAAGCATGGACGGCATTCCAGATTGAACGAACGTATACGAAGGACGAGATCCTTGAAATGTATGCCAATGCCGTCTACTATGGCAGAGGTGCATACGGGATTCGAGTAGCGTCACAGGTATACTTCGGTAAAGAACCAATGAAGCTTTCTCTTGCTGAGTGTGCATGGCTCGTTGGACTCTTTAAAGCGCCTGAGCGATACAACACGGATGACTCCGCTGGCATCGCACGTCGGAATCTGATCCTCACGATGATGATTGAAGAGGGCTACATCACCAATCAACAGTGGATGGACGCCACCGCAGAGCCTCTCGTGAAGTCGACTCCGGCACAGACGTATCGAGGGATCGCACCGCACTTTGTGGAGATGATCCGCCAACAACTCTCAAGAGACGGTGCAGATAACGACCGTCTGAATGGATATGATCTCTATCGCGACGGCTTGGTTATCCATACGACATTAAATGCGAAGATTCAGAAGTATGCAAACGAGGCCGTTGCCGAACATCTCGAAGGTTATCAAAAGACATTTGACCAGCAATGGTCATGGAAACGACAGCAGAAGTTACTTGATGCCTTAATCGATCGAGCTATTCGCCAGCACTCTGACTATGCCTCTGCACCTACAGCAAAGAAGAAGCGTGTTGCCGATCGACTGCGTACTTCAAAGGTCTTTGTCGATAGTGTTAAGCGCAGTGTGACAACAATACAAACGGGCCTTGTTGTTCTCGACCCACATACCGGCGCTATACTAGCCATGGTTGGTGCATCACCACGAGCCATGCGATTAAACCCTGCAAGTCGGTATTCACTGAATCACGTTACACAGATTCGACGTCAACCGGGTTCGGCATTTAAGCCCTTTGTCTATGCTTCGGCACTTGAAGAGGGACTATCAACGGAGACCACAATTGAAAGTGGGCCCTTTAGTACAGTGCTCTCAAGTGGTGATGTTTGGGCTCCTCGAGGATCAAGTAAGGACGGTGGTCCGATGACATTGCGGCAGGCTCTAAAGTTTTCGACGAACTCTGTTGCAGCCCGACTTATCACAGAGCATACGTCGGCAAGTAAGGTTGTTGACCTTTGTCAGCGCCTCGGAATTAGTTCACCACTCCGCACCGTTCCATCAATTGCACTTGGCAGTGTTGAGGTAACACCCCTCGAACTTGTTTCTGCCTATGGTGCTTTTGTGAATCAAGGTGTCCATGTTCCTCCGACAGCCATCACGCGAATTGAGGATCGTATGGGCAACGTCCTTCATGAGGCTCGCCTGCCACGAACCGTCTCCGATGCCATGAGTCCAAACGTAGCGCGCGACATGATCTCCCTCATGCGAGGAGTCGTCGATGGCGGTACAGCTTCACGAATTCGTCAGTACTATAAACATGACGCGGCCGGTAAGACGGGAACGACGAATGATTTTGCCGACGCCTGGTTTGTAGGATACACGCCGCAGCTAGTATGTGGCGTATGGGTGGGTTTTGACGATCGGCGCATTGCATTCACTGGCGATTATGGACAAGGCGGAAGAGCTGCTGCACCCGCATGGGGACGACTCATGCAAAAGGTGTACAATGACGGAGAGATTGGCTTCCGTCAAACACGTTTTGCCATACATGCCGATAGCACCGATACACTCACACCTGAGATCATTACCACACCACCCAATGAGCAGATTGACGATGTCGTTCAACCTGACTCGTTACGACGGACAATGCCATGAGTGTACCAACGTGGAAGTTTACCAACGGACAGACACTGAACGTTGGGACGATGTACTGCATTGGCCGCAACTATGCTGCCCATGCACGTGAAATGGGTGCCGACGTACCCGAAGACCCGATTGTCTTTCTCAAACCTCCGTCGGCATACGTTGAGAGTTCGAGTGCAATCGTCCTTCCACCATGGACAACAAACGTCCATCATGAAGTTGAAATCGTTGTTGTTCTCGGCGAGAGCGGTATTGCTGGTTACGGAATTGGCCTCGACCTTACGGCACGCGACGTACAAGCAAGAGCCAAACAAAAAGGTGAACCGTGGGCCGTTGCAAAAGGGTGGTTAGGAAGCGCTCCTGTTTCGCACGTGGTTCCGGCAGAAGAGGTCGTAACGCAGAACCTCACGTTCTCTCTCGACGTCAACGGCGAACGGCGCCAAACGGGTACGACTGCTAACATGGAACGCACGATACCGGAACTCCTTGCCTATCTCAAAACCGTCTTCGGCCTTCGGGCAGGCGACGCCATCTTTACCGGCACACCGGAAGGTGTAGCACAACTCCATGCGGGTGACATTGCCGTAGCCCAGCTTGACGGTTACACTTCATTGTCGGTCTCCTTTGTATGAGAACAGCGCCACACCATGTAACAAGCGGCACTCTGCCCCTTTTGCTCCTTACCATCATTACGTTGTCATCGTGTGTAAGTATCACGCGCACTGAACGAGACGTTCACACGATAACACGCCGTGACACAACACGAACCGATCGCGTAAATAACACGCCAGGTGATCGTGACAATGGCGTCATCTTTCCATCATCGAGAACACTTGTCACCGAACGTCACATTGTTCAGTATGACAGTGTGGCTGAACGTGAGTATCCAAACTTTATTCGCCTTGGCGTGTTTGAAGGCGTCAGCCTCATCGGCAGTGCAATTGATGGAGAGTCCACTCTTAACGGACTGTTTGGGCTCTTCCCAACTGTTGACAAACTACTCCGTCCAAGCCTACCCAAGGAAGAACGCTCCGCCCTCTTTTCCGGTTCGATTCTGCGTTTTGGTATTGGCGAATGGAGGCTGAGGATTTTTGACGATGCGCCAGGCTGGTCATGGGGCGTTACTGCTTTTGAGACGTTAACACCCGATGACAATTCGGCCAACACACTTCGTGGTGCCGGAGTGTTAACACTCACAAAACGTTGGTATCTGCGCTCAAAGATTCCATATGGTGCTATACGCGCATCATCATCCTTCGCCTTGTTTCCCTCTCAATATGTGAACACGTCTGTGAGTGCAGACCTTGGAAGTATCGGTGGACTTAATCTCAGGTTCTATGCTGGATATGCCTTTGGTATGTCTGGCCAGAGTGTTACCGACAACGGCCTAACCTTCCCCAGTGCGTTTGTAAACTTCCCATATATAGGGTTAGGCTTCTCTTCATTTGACTTTCTGAATCGTGAAGAAGAGCTCGACGTTGAGTGGAAGTATCACGAACATTCAGCGTGGTCACTTCAACCTGCTGACTTTGTGTTACTTGGCGCAGATGTTGAGAACGGACTCTGGGGTCGACGTGAAAATGCCAATGGCAGATCTAGTCTGATAACAGGTATAGCATTTCGTTTGGGCTCTGCCGACCTTGCCTTACCCTTTTTGGATTATCGCTTGAGTGTAGGAACGTCTCTTCTGAACACGGTTGTTCTCGGCACACAGGACTTCGGCATAGGCGTACTTCCTATTCGTGTCTCCTATATGTGGCATCCGTTTGTAAAAGACTTTGCCGTTCAACCATTCCTCGAATACAATTTCGCACCGTCATCCTTTGTACATCTCGGTGCACGTGGATCTCTTCCAATCAGTGAGCAAGTGACACTTCAGGTTGTTGCTGCCTATGTTTCAGGAAGTAACGGTTCTCTCTTCGGTGTAGATTTTGAAGGTCAGCTTGGCGGAATCGAACGTGTCGAAGGTGTCTACATCGGTATCGGTGCCTCACTCTTCGATCACTTCTTTAACCGCGATGAACTGAGATATGGTAAGGGGTATCCACATGAGTAGGCTTCTCCTGAGCGTACTCAGCATCTGTCTGTTGTGTGGGCTAACAGCCTGTACGACGATTGGCAATCCGTATGCATTCCGACTGCGTGATCCGAATGGATATAACGTTGAAGGTCGAATCATCAAACGTGGTACAGATGTGTCTTCCTCGACCATTCCGCAGCGACATCGTATTGAGGTCGTAGGCCGAAATGCTATTCGTCTGCTTGAAGGTGGTGAGGCAGGTATACGAGTACAAGAAATGACGGACGGAGATGTAGACTTCGAGTCGAAGCTTTCTTCAGGATCAGTTCTTCGTGTTGTTGTGCGATCAACGGTTCATGACGATACGACTTCGACGGATAAGGGACTCACACTTGAGGTCACAGAGCACCATGTTATAGCGCGTGTGAAGGACCAAGCTCCACGAGTTGTTCCAGTTTCAATCACTGCTGACAAGCCTTTTCGTGTTGAGTTCCGTCATAGCGGACGATTTACAGATGTTACTGTAGCATGCACCGACATTGGCCGATTTGATGTTGGCACTCCATCAACGGAATGGTTGTTATTGTCGAACATGTCGAGAGGGACAATTACCGTGATTGACCCCTCGTTCTCACCGTTTGTTCAGGATTACTGATATCATGGCACAGATAACCATTGCCGGAGCTGGACTCGTTGGATGTTTACTTGGAGTTGTCCTTGCACGTCGAGGCCATCGCGTAACCATCTTTGAACGTCGCCCTGACATGCGTTCTGCAAATATCAGTGCGGGCAGATCGATCAATCTCGCCTTATCCGATCGTGGACTCCAGGCATTAAGTATCGCCGGTTTAGCAGAGGAGCTGCGCGCCATTGCGATTCCGATGTCAGGCAGGATTATGCATGACACGTCAGGTTCAACACACTATCAGCCGTATGGACGTGAAGGACAAGCCATTAACAGCGTTTCACGTGGTGAGTTAAATAAGACACTTCTTACCGCAGCTGAACAAGCAGGTGTGGAGATTGTTTTTTCTGCTCGATGTACAGACGTACATCCGGCAACAGCAACTGCAACATTTGAACTCGAGAACGGTGACAGTCGGACGGTCGAAGCAGATATTCTGTTTGGTGCCGATGGTGCGTACTCGGCCGTTCGAGAGCGGCTCATGAAGACAGACAGGTTTGACTATTCCCAGTCCTACCTTGAACATGGATACAAGGAACTCCACATTCCACCATCAGCCGATGGTGGATTCCTCCTTGATAAACATGCCTTACACATCTGGCCACGGAAGAGCTACATGATGATTGCTCTGCCGAACATCGATGGCAGCTTTACGTGTACACTCTTCTTTGCACACAACGGCAGCCCTTCGTTTGCAGAGCTTCGCTCTGATGCAGACGTTCAGTCGTTTTTTGATCAGCAGTTCCCCGATGCCGCTGCACTGATGCCGACACTCCTTGAGGATTTTCGTACGAATCCGGAGTCGTCCCTCGTTACAATTCGTTGTTCACCATGGACATTTGCCGGACGCACTGCACTTATCGGTGATGCAGCCCATGCTATCGTGCCGTTTTATGGTCAGGGTATGAATTGTGGCTTTGAAGACGTTCGGGTACTTGTTGACTGCTTGGATGTAACCGGCGAAGATTGGCCAACAGCGCTTTCGCTGTACGAACGGTATCGAAAGCCAGCTGGTAATGCTATTGCTGATCTTGCCGTAGAAAATTTTAAGGAAATGCGTGACAAGGTTGCAGATGAACGTTTTTTGAAGCGGAAGAGTATCGAAGCGTGGGTGTATCAGAACTACCCTGACAGGTTTGTACCCTTGTATACGTTAGTTACGTTTTCTCCGGACGTACCGTACGATGAGGCACAACGTATCGGACGTGAACAGGATGTGATCATGGAAGATCTCCTTGATCATCCCGATGTACGAGCCGACTGGACTACCGATGCAGCACAATCCGTCATTCGGAAGCGAATTGAGTCTCTGCCGACGTTAAACATTCGCCCTTTGAGTCCGAAGAACAATCTTGTGTAACTGCGACGTTATATGTGTTGTAGCGTCACCGTGATCACACCAAAGGGTGTTCTGAGTGAGACAAGGTACATCCCTGCAGGCCACGCCTGAACAGGAAGGATAACATCGATTTCGTTCTGTCCCGACGTGGAATGAGGATAGGTTTCCTCAAACATGGTCACACCTTGTACATCACGAACCGAGAGCACATAGTTTCCTCGTACCGTCAGTGTCAGTCGAACCCGTGCATCATCACGTGCAGGATTTGGAGCAACCGTCATAGTCGGCAAACCAACAAACTGCACAAGCCGTAGATCGCCGGCACACAAGGGTTCGACAGCCAGGGTTCCGTGCTCAATCTGATTAATCGGCACGCGGTCGAGATCGATGTATGTTACACTGTCGATGCTGATAACGGACTGTTTTGCAGATGCACTCAATGCTGTGCCGACAATCGATGTTACTGTCGACAAGGTGCCATTGATGGAGATACTATCAATGGCAACTACAATACGACGTCGTGATTGTGTAAAGTCAAGTACATCGCTGACAATTGTTCCTTGTGTTACCGACGTTATCGCAAAAAGACGACTGTCGATCGACAAGGTCAACTCAAGACCACATGGAGGAAGAGTAAGTGCCGCATCCTGCGTTCGTACATAGACAGGCAACTGAACTCCCACCGATCCTGTGAGGACAGTTGTGTCAGTCGATGAATACTGTACATAGATCGGATTCATCTCGGCTCGAAGGACGGTAGGTATGCGGGTTACACATGGCTCTGAAAAGTAGACCCACATCGTGTCCTCGTAGATACGCTCTTCCGTTCCGACAAACTCAAGATCAATACGAAGAGAGTTTCCAGGGAGGACGGTAAGGGGCACAGGGGGCCCCAACAACCTAAACGGAGCTGGTACAACAATACTGTCGATCACAGCTCGCTCGTCATCTGTATTAACGTATCCTGCCGATCGGCGAACAGGGATATCAAGATCACAAAGTCCAAAGTCAACAAGTGTATCAACATCAATTCTTGCAGGATCGTACGTCACACGAATCTCCTGAACCGTCTGAGCGCAACCACCACTGTCAACAGCAGTTACGGAATACGTCCCGTCACGTCGTACACGTATTGACTGCGTTGTATCACCCGTTGACCATCGATACCGGGCGAATCCACTTGTAGCTGAAAGTGTTGCCGTTGTTCCGGGGCAAATCGAAACAGATCCAGATGTTGACAGCGTGAGTGACGTGGGTGATTTCCAGCTGAATGACCGAACGACATAACCCGAAGTACCATCGGTTGCTCCACGTCGCTGATTATACGCTTCATTCTCCGGATTCAAGTGATTTCCCGCAATGCCTCCCGACAATTCCGTCACAACACCGTTTGATGCACGAGGAAGAATGACGGTGCCACCTCCGCCACCGCCACCGGGTCCATGTGCATTATAAACAATTCCACGAGGTGACGTGCCGATGTCTCCACCTTTTCCACCACGTGCGCGAACAACCACTGCACCATCAATGGCTCCGGCGTCGATCAGTACCGTACCTCCTGCACCACCACCTCCTGCACCATCATATCCAGCAACGCGTGTTACACTTTCTCCGTCGGCTGCAAAGACGGCATTTCGTCCATCCAGACGTCCACATCGAATGATGATCAGTCCGCCCCCTGCGCCCCCTGACGTACCCTCAAGGTCTCCTGGGTTCTGATGTCCACCACCACCGCCAGAACCGGGTAGTAATCTCGACAAGGAATAGACTGTATCAGCACGTACTCCACCACGTCCACCAGTGGCTGCCTGGGCACGACAGACGAGTACGGCGTTCCCACCACTACCACCAACTCCACCGTTCCCACCGCCTGCACCACCGGCATTGTGAGCATTCCCCCCACCTCCGCCTGTAAAGAGTCGTCCTCGTGCAGAACGAAGATCAAGATTTACACTACTCTCTCCCTTACCTCCACCTCGTTGTTCGGCATAGTCGAGATCCCAGGAGATGGTGTCGCATGTATAGGTACGACCACCAAGAGCGCCACCTCGGAAACCGCGAAATGAAACATCGATGCCAGCATCACAACGTAACGTTCCGGGCACTTCAAGGACAACGACACCTCCGGTACGTCCATCCCACGGTCGGGCATTAATGGGGCCAGTTATTCTCGCGTCACCAGCAACCTTTGGTAGTCTGATAAGCTGCATACGTTGCCGGGCATCGTATGTGTTCGCAAACCGAGACGTAAAGGTGATCCCTGTACCTGAGACATAGGCCACTGTGAGGAACTCACATGCACCCGCAGAATTGAGGGATCGAAGAGTACCGTAGGTAGAATCGTTGGCGACGACGATGTCGACGCCCTTCATTTGAATGAGGAAGACCCGGTCACCCGGTGAGTAGGACGATGCATCGGTGACAAAGACGGTGCTGTCGCAAGCATTGATTGCCGTGACTTCGGTCCATTGGTTAACCCGACCAGCAAGGTTCGTCTGTCCGTGAACACAGACGGCGGTTACCGCGGTCACAAGAAGGACTACGGCAAGACGAACAGAGATTGTACGGTGTGCGGAAAGGGGCACGCCGCCTCCGAATGGTGATCGAACCGGATGGCACGAAGCAAGCATCGTGCCATGCGAAGATAAAGGTCCCTATGTTGCGGAATGATTGTCCCTCGCGCCCTCCGTTCTGGCGCCGTTATCGGCCTTGTAGCACTGTCATCTCCCCAACGTGACGAATCCCGCCTGGAACGCGGTATTCGTTATTTAGAATCACTTGGATATCGAGTACAGCTCGGTCGCCACACGTATCGGCGTTATCGGGACTATTTGGCTGGCACCGATGCTGAGCGTTGCGCCGATCTTGAGGCGATGTTTGCCAATCCGAGGATCGAAGCCATTTTTTGTACTCGGGGTGGATATGGATCAGCGCGCCTTTTGCCCCTTCTCAATTTCGACGTTATTCGTCGTAACCCAAAGATTTTTGTAGGCTTTAGCGATGTTACTGCGCTTCAGCTGGCCCTCTGGAAACGACTCCGATTTGTAACCTTTAGTGGTGCGCTGCCGAGTGTTGACATGGCCGACGGATTCTTTCCGCCCGCAGAGCAGCAGTTTTGGGATGTGTTAACTCGCACGTCACCTGGGATGGAGCTTCGAAATGTTGGTTGCCGGACTATCTCCAAGGGAAGTGAAGAACAGGAAACAGCACCCACAGGTACTCTCCTACCGGCAAATCTTGCCATGTTATGCTCACTCGCCGGAACACCCTGGTTACCATCGTTTACCAAGTCCATACTTGTCCTTGAGGACGTGGGTGAAGAACCTTATCGTATTGATAGGATGCTTCTTCAGTTACGGCTGTCAAACGTGCCCCAACGAGTTGCTGCAACGGTGTTTGGACACTTCACACCAAGTCCTGGTCAGCAACATGTCAGCCGAGATGTTCTGAAAGAGTGGGCAGCAGAATCAGCAGGACCGGTAATGTCGGGATTCTGGTATGGACATGAACGCGAAAAGTTTACCGTACCGGTTGGTATTCGCGCAGCACTTACCCTTCGCCGACCGCACATCACGTTACTACAGGCTGCCGTCCGCGATTAGCAGCAACTCTTCAAACGGCCTGTAATCGACGTATCACACCATCGAGAACATCTGTAAGGGGCAAAAGGGGCTCACCAATCACAGTTTCTATAGTATCAATAAGGTTAGCATTATTCAAGAGTGATCCATATCCTACAATCGGCCCTTCTCCAACAACTCGTCGTGCGGTAGTGATAAGTCCTGCGAGTTCGTGAGCAGCACGCGTGCGAATGGACACAGCAACCGCATCGCCTTCGTCGGCATATGAAAGGACGGCTTCAGCGAGCCGAGCTGCTCGATCAATACCGGTGGATCGTAGAGCATTCTGGAGTGTCACTGTATCTGATGGATCACAGCGTAACCATGATGCAACGGGTTTGAGTAGTTCTGTTGCAGGTCCTCGTCCGTCAAGCATTCGTACAACGGCGTTTAACGCTTCTCTGCCTATCCAGAACCCTCCTCCGGCATCATCAATACGCGGGCCCCAGCCGCCAACACGAATTGTGCGGCCATCGGCACGACGTCCAACAGCGATTGACCCCGTACCGGCAATACAAATCACACCAGGCCCATCACCCAAGGCAGCGAGTTGAACGAGTTCTACGTCGCTAATAACCGTAATACGTGGCACGTCAGCCGCAATGTACTGTTCCCAGGCATCGGCCAGATCTTGCAAGTAACGGCGGCGTTCAACATCGGCCCAAACACCTGCCATTCCCACAAGCACATACGACAGTGTAACGTCGGGCACGGTTGTTGCCAACCATACACCAAGTGCCCGCGCGAGGTCTGCAGTACCCTGACTTTCTGGTGTGGGCTTAAAGGACGGCAGCGACGTTCGTGCAACAATTTTACCAGAGACTTCGCCAGAACGAACAGCTGCAACGTCCGTCGAAGAACCTCCACCGTCAAGAACAAGATAGGTGCTCATGGCGTCGACTTAACCAGCCTTTGGTGGCTGCCACGAACCGCGTTTCCAGGATTGCAGTTCAATCGTAACGGAGCCAACATAGACCTTCATCTTGGCCTTGATTGGAATACGTGCTTCGTCATCGCTGAACCATCCTTCGAACCTGCCAGAAAGACCATAGATGCCAGTCCAATTTGCATCGCCTGTAAAGCCAACAGTTTTTACCGGATACGAAACGGCATCAATCTCGACATTCTCACGGCTACCCTGGAAGTTGATAACGGTGCCAACGGTGTCCTCCATAATGACAGTTGGCAATCGGTACGACTTCTTCGAAAGCAGAAGGGCTCGGGCAGCAAAGAGTAATGAAGAGCCGTCGTTATAGTACCTTTTTAGGTCAATGGTCTTCGATGATGTTTTTGCCTTATTACGGTACTTTTCCATAATAATCTTCTTGTTCGGATAGTCAAAGACGTACTGGTCAAACTCCCATCCATCATCCGTCTTTGTATTCGCGTTAAACTTATATGAATAGGTGCCAGATGTATCCATCCAGCTCTCATACACCGACTGCAAGGAAACGAAGGGGATGTTCGGATGTGAGTTGATAAAGACCTTCACCTTGGCGACTCTTTTGCCGTCGAGGGTGGTGAAGGGTTCCACCAGGGTTCGAATGGTGCCGAGTGTGATGTTGAGGTACGACACACGATAGGTAAGATCTTCGCCCGGCTGAAACATCTGTGCCATCGCCGGTACTGACGTGGCGGCAAGGATGAGGGCAAGGGCAGACAAGAGGCGTTTCACGGATGGTCCTGAGTTGTGCTACGATGGGGACGACGTACAAGACTGATGTGCATTGACGTCGAAAAAAAGAAAACCGCACGACGAGAGCGACTGTGTCGCTTCCGTCGTGCGGCGCGAACCGTACGAATTTACTTGAGACGGGCGATTCGTTTCGCCTCAGGGAAGAGTTCGAGGGCTTTCTTCACCTGTTTGTCTTGAGACAACATCACACTTGTGAAGCCATTGTTGTTAAAGAGTGCCCGAGCAATGTTTGCCTTGATGGCTGCCTTGATAAAGTCTTCATCCTGAGCGAATTCTTTGTCATTCCACTCAACCTTTTTCTCAGCAGCTAACTCCTTTAACTTCGAAATGGCCTCATCCGACGCTGTAAACGTCCGGATAAAGTCTGACATCGATGACGAATACTTCGATCGAATATCCTTGCCCTTTTCCTTCATAATGGCGTCAGCCGTCAGGTAGAAGAGATTGGCACGACGAAGATTTCTTGCTAGGACAGCGATGGTATCACTCTTCACGACATAGTCAGGCGTGATACCTCCACCACCAAGAACCGTCCGTCCTCCGAGGGTTTTAAACTTCGGCTTTTTCGAGTCGTCACTCTTTACATGAGCTTCATCATGGTCGATGTTCTCACCCTCGTCCAACTCTTCACGCCCTTCTCCTCGATAGTACTTCGACTTGTCGTCATACGGACGCTGAATGAGACGGCCGGAAGGTGTGTAGTACTTCGAAATTGTCAGTCGGAAAGCCGAGCCATCTCCAAGTGGATACTGTCTCTGAACGAGTCCTTTACCAAAACTTGTTTCGCCAACAACAAGTCCTCGGTCGAGATCCTGTACAGCTCCGGATACAATCTCCGAGGCTGATGCCGAACCACCATTGATGAGAACGACGAGCGGAATGTTCTCGAATTCACCACCCGGTGACGACGGGAACTCTTCGTCAAACTCTGGTTTGCGACCCTTGGTAAAGACAATTTTATGTCCAGCCGGAATGAACTCATCAGCAATACGGAAGGCCTGGTCGAGATAACCACCGGGATTAAATCTCATATCGAGTAGGACCTTCTTCATTCCATTTGAACGAAGATTCCGTAATGCCGTAATGAGTTCGTCGTAGGTCGTAGCGCTAAAACGATTCATCGCCACATAACCAACATCCGTGCCGTCGATGATAAACGATGCATCAACGGAGTTGATCGGAATCTTGTCGCGAACAATGTCGAACACAAGAAGTTCTGATTCACCTGATCGCTTAACATGAACCTTTACGGTCGTACCCTTTGGCCCACGAAGCTTTTTCGGCACATTCTCGCGCGCAATTTTAATCGCCGTAGTGTCGTTGATCCTCACAATCTTGTCACCGGCGAGGATACCTAAGGCTTCTGACGGACCTCCAACGATTGGCGAGACGATTGTTATCGTGTCTGCGATAATGTCGAACTCAACACCAATTCCTTCAAAACTCCCACGGAAGTCTTCTTCGACCTTCTGCATCTCCTTTGCGGCGATGTAGACACTGTGCGGATCGAGCTCATCGAGCATACCACGAATGGCCGCCTCGGTGAGTTTCTGGCTGTCGACCTCGTCGACGTAGTTCTTGACGGCCATCGACAGGACGTCGTTATACTTTCTGACCTGTTCGTAGACGTTGTCGGCCGTCGTTAACGGGCGAACGTAGGAACCAAGGCCAATTCCTATGCCGATTCCGGCGGCGACAAGAATGAGGAGGCGGATGGGCGTGAGTTTCATTAGCGCAATGACGAAAAGTCGTGGTAGTCAGTGTCAGCGGTCAATAACGAGAACCTGCGAAAATGCTGATTCCCCGGTTCGGACGATACAATGATAGACGCCGGGAGCAAGATTTGAGACGTCAAGGAGCAGCCCGTCAGTTTTTGTGCCAGTATACGTAACAGTGAGAGCAGCCATTCCGCGAATGTCAGTAAGAACAACGTCGGCACGTGTCACTTCATTCGGAAGAACAAGTGTAAGCTCAGATGATGCCGGCTGTGGCAGGAGCCCTAACTCTCCATATCGGCCGATACGGATGCGTGTGTCGACATCAACTTCACATCGAGAAACTCCAAGGAGTTTCCTCTCAATGCCCTCTGCAACAACAGCTATATCCCTCTCAACACATCCCCACTCAACACGAACCGTATCCGTTCGCAAGGACGTGTCGGCAATGACGGGCATAAAACAGACCTGCAGCCCGGCTGTTTGGCCTGGTTCAACCGTGATTGGGAACTGCGAGAGTGGCATGCTGAATTGGACGTTGTCTTCAAGCCTGACGTTCGAAATCGTAATGGGGAAAAAGCCTGTGTTTCGTACAGGGATGGTATCACAACCAACATCTCCAATTTCTACGTCGCCCATAACGTGAAGATTGGGACTTGACGACGTCATAAACTCTACCGTAAAGCCCGGTATCGTATCGAGGATGATGGTTTCATTGTCCGCTGAATCAACTGCACGTATACCCCAGACTGCATCACGCAACGGATCTGTTACCGTCACCGTTAATGTCGTAGAATCGGCACTTGCTCGTACGACACAATTGATGAGTGAATCTTCGAGCACTGATACTCTCTGAAGACCAAAATCACTCGGACGATCATCTCGAATACTTGCTTCTACTCGCGTTGAGCAGGCATCGACGACGGCTTCCACCACTGGTGCATCTCTGTCCATCACAACGTTGGCACGCAGCTCAACTATCGGACGAATCTGACAGGAGTCACCAATAATCAGCGTATCAGACGTCGGCCCTTCTGTCATTTCCGTTCGACAGAACTCTACGGCTATCTCTTCGCCAGGATTGATGGTAAGGGGCAAAGGGGCAGCAGGATTCAGTTGACGTCCACTTGCAAGACGTAATGACAGTATTTTCTGGGGGAATTTTCCATAATTCTCCAGAATTATCGTATCACATCGACCACGACCCAAGGGCAGTGATCTACTTCGCAGTTCAAGAGTTGGCTGCGAACCGTGACCACGAGAGGCTACGGTAAAGCCAGGAACTTCATATGTAAACGACGATTTCTGCTGAACGTTGTCCGTTGCTTCGAGGGTAATACTGCCATCTTCGTAAGGATTGACGAGTCGCAGTAAGAATCGGTGAACGGCCTGTGGTGCGGCAAATGGTTCAGGCTGATACCGGATATTATTCACGGATCCATCAACAACCTCAATTTGTGCAAGTCGCGAATCTCCGAGTAAGGAGTCTGCAACCTGGCCATTTACGACGTCACATGTTGTGGTGTATCCGAATCGTGGGGGATAGACGTCCAACTCACGGAATGCCATACCTCCTATGTATCCATACGAGTTTGCAAATCCATAACCATAAACATAGATGCCAATTCCCGTATCGGCTACAATGTCATGGACGCCGTCTGTCATACTTATCTGGGCCCAGGAATAGCCGCTAGATCCAATTGTTCGAAATGTACCCGGAGGAAGCTGATTGTTATCGAGTCGTAACGATGGGACGGAAACGGTAGGAATAACAACATTCAGAAACTGCTCGAGATAAACACGATTGTTTGTACCTGCCTGATCTCCGCGCACCTGAATACTCATAAACCTGTATGAGTTCATAAACTGTTCAGCTGGGGGCACAAGCATCATAAACGGGTCGCCGATATCCTCGGACTGTGAACCGCCACCACCGCCTGATGTCTTTCTGAATTGTGCCACGAGTGCTGGTCTTGACGTTGTGACAACGTGTGCAAACTCTAGAGGACCTTCATACACGCCACCCCGAGGCAGAAGTGCCTCCTCAAAACCGTCAATCCATACAACCGTCGAATCGAATCCGGCAACAACGCGTACAAGATCAACACCTTGTGGAGACTCTCGTGTTGACACAGCAAAGGGAGTAACTATCGCCTCCTTACCCCAGGTCTTCACCGGAGTCATTTGCTCTATAAGACAATCGCGCGATATCAGGCCGAACGTACCGCGAGGCAACGCCGTGCGTTGATGTCCTCCGAATACAGCAATCGGCTTATCTGCGCGAACGATACTACCCGTGAGGTCGCGAGCGGCACCTGGCGTAGGATATGCTTGAACAAGATAACTTTCTCCTTGCTGGAGAGTAACTGTTTGATCCTGACCATTAACATTACGCAGGGTTGCTGAGCTGGGAGTAATGGTTACGGTCGTTGCATCTTCCGTAGCAACAACAGCAAACTGCGACGGCGTTGATTGGCCACTAAGTGATCCATCATCACCGAAGTTAAAGTCACTAGGATATGCCATTACAACATAGTCGTCACCGAGGGCATCCGTTGGCAGGATGGCGAACGCATCACTCGTCAAAGCAGCCTGATTTAGAGCATACACTGTCACTTCGGCATCAGCCGTAATGTGAACACAGTTTGGCGCTACAACTTCCGTCTGATTCATAAAGAGGTTTATTGCCCCTCCCCGATTATATCCTTGTAGTTCATATCCTGAGAAGTAAATCTGGAACGTATGAAGCTGTAACGGATTTGTAATCGAAAACTGAGACGTAGTCCATTCACCAGCTGAATTCCGCAATCGGATAGTACCACTTGTTGGTTGCTCTGCGCCGATATAGATATATAGCTGGTGTTGCGATTGCTCGCTTGGATTTCCTGGAAGTGTCGACTCGTTGTTATGAAAGTTTGGTGGGAACACAAACCAGAAGTCCGTTCCCTTACTATCGGCTGCCTGACCATACATAGCGGGAGCTGCCGATAGCTGGAGTATCAGAAGAAGACCGAGAAGCGTAACTATCTTCATCCCACAATCCTTTCGATATGTCGGACAACTCCGTTGGCGTCGTGAACATATGCCAGAAGCCGTGTAGAATCGGCCATCATGGTCACAAACCCACCACGGGTACGGGCATACCGTGTATGTGCTCCCCATGCTGTTGCGCGGTAACTACCGCCAGCACCACTGACGATACAAACAAGGGAATCCTCAGGATGCTTGATCACCTGAAGGTCGTGATCGTGACCACAGAGATACAGGTGTACGCCATGACGTTCAAGAATGGGCTTAACGTCTCGCAGCATCCACGACTGATCTCGGTAATGTCCGTATGATCGCATAGGGTGATGACCAACAACGACCTTCCAGGTTACCGATGATGCCGCCGTAAGGCGTGATTCAAGATTGGCGAGTTGTTCCGTCCACCCCTTGGAACGCTGGAGAAGCTGCTGGGTGTCTATACCAAAGACAGCCATGTTTGCCCCATCACCAGCTGGAAACTGAGTGTCCCACGTCCGGTCTGGCATATGCCACCGTGAGTTCTTTGTACCGTAGGCAATCTGTGCATCCACGTCGCCTCGATAGTCATGATTACCAAGTACAGCCCACCAAGGGACGTTAAACACGTCATCGGAGTAGATACGTTCGTACTTCGATACCCACTGTGGGTCGTCAACACTCTGGACACCGTTCGGATAGATGTTGTCGCCAGTACTTATCACTGCTGTGAGTGAACGTGGACGGGAGGGGGCGGAAGGGGCACGCACAAAGTCTACGATTCCCTGAGCGACCCGCCGTTGAACCGGACCACCAGCACCCCAGTCTCCGAGCACAGCAATCATCAGCGCGTTAGAAACAAACTCTTCTTCTGCCGGTGTACGTTCATCATATCCAGCAGGCGCACCACGTACATCATCTGCCGAAAGGGTCGGCAGGATCATGGGTAGGCCAAGCCCGAGAGCAAGAAATCCTCGACGATTCATGGTGTCAACATACGATATTCGCGACGTGCAGAAACTCACCCATGCCGAACTCCTGGAAAAGCGACTGTCTGAAGAAGAACTCTCGACGTCGAAACGGTTCCCCGTACGCGTCATTCTCGACGACGTTCGTAGTCTGTATAACGTCGGTTCGATTTTTCGGACATGTGACGCCTACCGCGTAGAACACCTCTACCTCTGCGGTTTCACACCAGCTCCACCACGAGCAGAGATCGCCAAAACGGCCCTTGGTGCTGACCGTACAGTACCGTGGACGGCCATAGCGAAAATAGAGGATGCCATTTCGGTATGCCGTGAAGCTGGGCATCAAATCTATACCCTAGAGATAGCACACGGCAGTCTGTCTATTCACGATGTTTCATCCCAGAACATGCCAATCACGATCATCTTGGGGAATGAACTTGTTGGCGTCAGAGAACAGGCGATCCATTTGTCGGATGGGATTCTTGAGATTCCGATGTACGGAACAAAACACTCCCTGAATGTTGCCGTTTCGGCAGGAATCGTCCTTGATGCCGTCGTGAGTGCGTACCTTCGTAGTCGATGAAGATCGCCATACCGGACAGCCCCCTTCTTAGCCCCTTAACACGTAACGTTGACGCTGTTTGTACAGAGCGTGGATGGAGCGTGATACGCACGTCGGAAGCAGCATGTGCCGACATGCTCATACGGAACACCGTAGACGTCGCCCTTGTGTCACCTCTGGGATATGGTAAGGCCGTCGGAGTTGTCGACGAGCGAATAATTCCTGGCCCCTGTCTCATGCTCCACGACTACTGTCGTGTTGCAGGCCTCTGGTTCGCTGAAGGGCTCGCTGACATCACCACGGCAGATTCGTCTACACCTGACGCATTTCTCAGTGTCATCGGCTCGATTATCCTGGCAGAAAAGTTTGACGTATCAGCTGAACTGAAGAAACGCAGTTCGGCATCTGCCGATTGTCGAATTGATCTTGTGTCTGAAACGGATCCAGAGCCGGCACTTGATGTAAGCGAAGAGTGGACCGACATCACAGAGCAGCCTCTGCCGGTGGCAATTTGGGCATGCAGAATTGATGCTGATATCGACGCGGTCACCGAGGCAGTGATGGCAATGGCTGATCCGGATATCCTAGAAACGACCGTCGTTGAATCGGTTCCAAGTGTTGGGGACCACTTCCCACGTGAGGGAAAACGCACCTGGCGATGGTCCGATGATGTAGTCCCTGCTCTTGAACAAACTGTTGAACTTCTCTTTTACCACCAGCACTTTCGCGAGCTTCCCGCCATCAAACTCCTCGGATCCGATCCAATGTGATCTCATTCGGGAACGCCGTCTAACGGGAATGTGTTACGACCACCATAACTGATCTGCACGTCATGCAACTCTACATCGATAGCGCCAATCTCAAGGAGATTGAGCACGCCGCTTCTATGGGCTTCATTAGCGGCGTGACAACTAATCCGTCACTGCTTGCCAAGGAAGATCCGAAGGCAGACATTCGCAAACTTCTGCTGGACATCCATAAAAATGTTGGTGGCCACGTCAGTGTGGAAGTCATCAGCACGGACACGGAGGGGATGTTACGCGAAGCCGACGAGATTCTGTCGTGGTTTCCTGACGCTACCATCAAGATTCCGTTTATCCCGGCTGGCCTTGCCGCCGTGCGGAACCTGAGCAACCGAAACATACCGACAAACGTAACCTTGCTTTTTACGGCAAACCAGGCCCTCATTGCTGCAAATGCCGGTGCCACGTACGTCAGTGTGTTCCTCGGTCGTTTGGACGACATCAGTACGGATGGCGTACAAGCCGTGCGTGACACCTGCGAAATCTGGGAAGTACATGGCCTTGAGTCACTCATTATAGCTGCCTCTATTCGCCATCCAATTCACCTCCTGGAATGTGCCAAGGCAGGTGCTCATATCGCTACAACGCCGTATAAGGTGTTGTTGCAGTCGATCAAACATCCTCTCACGGATGCTGGTCTTGCTTCCTTCCTCGCCGATCATAAAAAAATGATGGACGCCAAGGGTACTTCATGAAACACATACGACATGTAACGCTCTTCAGTCTCCTCTGCCTAGCGCTCTCCACAGCGATTGCCGCCGACGCAGCCAAGGCCATTGGAAAACGTGCAGTGTCGTTTACCCTTGAAGATCAATTTGAAAAATCGTGGGCGTGGGACCGCCACTGGAAGGGCCGTCCCACCGTCCTCGTACTGAGCGATTGGAAGGGTAGTGATTACACAGAAAAGTGGACCCAACCACTCACGCGACGGTTTAGCGATCGTGTAGCCTTTGTAGCACTTGCCGACGTATCACTTGCACCGAGCTTCCTCAAGGGATACCTTCGCGGTAGGTTTCGTGACGCCTACACTTCGTACAGCGTCTTGTTAGACTGGGACGGCGACGTCTTCACCCATTACAACGTCCGCCCCGGCCTTCCGAACGTCATCTTCATCGACGCCGATGGAATTGTGCGCCTTCACACATGGGGCACAGGATCGCCCGACCACGTCAACACCTTTGGTGACGAACTCGAGCGGATGATACGATAGGGGGCAAAGGGGCTCTGACCTTCGGAGTGTCCATGCCACCAATTGTCGATAAGTCAGCCAAACGAGCCGATATCATAGAACATGCTGCCGCCGTGTTCTCGAAAACGGGTTACCATGCCACAAAGATGCAGGACATTGCAACCGCTGCTGGTATCGGTAAGGGGACGATATACGAGTACTTTCGAACAAAGGAGGAACTCTTCCTCGCCGTTTATGACGCATGGATGACGGAGTATGAAAATGTCATTCGTACGCGTACTGCTGCGGCCGAAGACGCTCTATCGAAGGTTGATGCTATTCGTGACTCTGCCGTGGAGTTCTATACGTCACGTGCAGAACAGGCTCCACTCTTGCTCGAATTCTGGGCTCATGCGCTCAGGACAGATAATCCGGCTTTTCTCGAAAGAGTTCGTCGGACACGTTCCTTTCTCAAAAATCTTGGCGCTTCACTCACAGCTGAACTCGTCAACTCCGGATGGTTTACAGAGGTTGATAGTATATCTTTTTCGGAACTGGAAACAGGCATCAGTGACGGTATTTTTCTGTCGTGGGTTCTCGACGGACGATCATTCCCTCTTGATAAGGCCTATACGTTCCGCCAAAGTGTCATTGGCCTTGGCCTGCTGTCCAACGAAACTCGCCCGATTCTTGCTGACCGCCTTGCTGCAAAGCTCAAAAAGGGAATGTAAACTGTGGTTACATCGCGCGGAAGGCTACTAGGCATCTGGTGCGAAGGGTAAGAAACCCTGTTGATGAAGTACATGGATTATACACCGCAACAGTGGACCATGTTCAAGCTCTACGATGTACTTTCGTGATGAGTTTGTGGGATATGGACGAATAAGTTTGCGGCGTTTCCAGTGTGCGATCTCTTGAGATAGCGAAGCTCCTTTCTTTTGTGGATACCATCGTGAAAAGTGTTTGGACTCACAGATTTGATTTCTCCACAAATCTTCCACCACACGTCGCTCCATGGGACTAAGAATCGCTCGTTGAACTGCGAGATCAAATGACGGCAACATGATTTGTGTTTCTACATATCCTGCATTTGTCAATTGGTGAACCTTTTCAAACACTAATCGTAAACCCCCAAGTACATACTCACAGAAGTCGAGAAGATTCGTGTCAGACCCTTCATCGGCATGCTGCAGCGCATTCATGTATGCCTTACGGTCATGTACGAACACCGCCGTTGGATTGAGGATTCGACCAACGTCAACACGATATCCTGCTTTAATTAGCATTCCATAGGTGAGGAGTCGTGCTACTCTTCCATTCCCATTCGTAAACGGATGTATGTACGTCAAATGATGATGCGCTATTGCTATCCGGAGAAGCTCCATTTGTAACGGAATTTGCTGATTAATAAACAACACTAACTCATTCATCTCGGCCTCAACATCCCACGGAGGAGGGGGCTTGTGATCCGCTCCAACAATCTTGACGGACTTCGAACGATACCTTCCAGGAGTGTCGTCACCTTCACCTCCAGACCGCGGATCTCGAAGGTTCTTTACGGTAATCCTATGGAGCTCACAAATCAGGCTGTGGTCAATCTCTCGTGTTGGTGCCCTCTTGAATGCCTCTTCAAGGTAGATAACAGCATCTTCAAGATTCTGAATCTCTCGTATCGACTCACTTTGTCCCGTATCACCATTGATTTGCTCCTCAACAAACTCTTCAATCGTTGTACGATTTCCTTCGATTCGAGCCGACTGTAGACTTTCAAGGAACTGAAAGATGCGCTTCAGCTGAAAGAAGTGCTCCGGAAGAACAGATCCCGTAAGTACGGCTGATCTGAGTTCACTTAACACAACAACATGCTCGACGATTGGCGAGTCAAACTTAGGGTGCGGTATGCGTGGCATTCGTATCATGCAAAGGATTGCCTACTGTGAGGGACTAACTTATCCAATCTAAAATAATAACTCTGCATAGACTTTGTAAGTCCAATATTTACAACAACTTACATTCCTGACTGTGAAATAATAATTTACGTCGGACCGTTCGTTAATTTATCACACAACAAGAAGTGCAACGAGAACGGTCACTAATGCAGCCGAAATTCTGCGCTTTGTCTGGGCCGAGAATGCCGTCGTACGTTCATAAACGTCAATTCCCCACGCAGCTGCCAACGTAACGACCATGATGGCAACAACGATGAGTAGGCCTGTTGGAAGGTCGTAGCTCCGGAAGTGTGTACGTCCGATACCATCGTACCAAGGTGTGCCATAGAGCAGAACAAGATGGATCACGTAAATGTGTAATGACTTTTTGCCAAACAGTGCCCCCCAATGACGTAGGGAAGGCACACGATCGATAAGTGCTGCCGACGCAGAAAATAACATGAGAACAATTCCTAGTCGGCGAAAGACCAGGATAACACTTCCAATGTTGTCGAGCTGTGACGCAGAGTATCCTATCAGCAATCCAATTCCATGGGCAACCAACGCTGCACCCGCAAGAACAGCTCCACCCCGCCACAGGTAACGGCGAATATGATGATGACGTGTTTCTGCAGGGACTGCATGCAGGTATGCACCAAGTGCTACACCAAAAAAGAGATATGATGCAAATGGAAAGATCGGAAACAGTGAGCCGGTTCCTTCATGTAGGTATGGTACAAACCACGAGGGTACAAGTGGCTCAACCAATCCCAAACGCATGATAGGTGTAAGTACAAGAATTCCTAAGGCCGTGAAGAGCCCCCTTCGCCCCATATCAGCAATGTTCTTCGATGTTCGCATAACAAGTACGAACAGAAGAATAGTCACACCAGTTAGCTGAAGGATATTCACCGCCAGGGCAGCTGTCCACGATGCCGACGAAACAAAAGGTAGGTCCCAAACACGATTTGCCGGAAACACCATCAAGTATCCAAGACCGATCAGCGTTATGGCCCATCGAATCCGTTTTTCGATAACCGTATCGAGGATTAGACCGTCTTGACCGCGCTTGTTGGCAAATGCATGAACAGCTCCACTTACAACAAGAAAGATTGGTGCCGTAAGTCCACGTACGATGTGCCAGACGTTCCACGGAAACACATCAATGTCAAGTGAACCACGCTGTACAATCGCATCAAGGACGTGGCCTTGCATCATAAAGACCATGGCGATAAATCGCGCAAGGTCAAGTGCGTACAACCTTCCCTCTCGTGATGGTGGTGCAACATCAACGGTAGCTGTTTGCCGACGTAAACGGCTCAGCGGACGTTGAACTGCTCCACGAAGGATATAGGGAAGTGTCGCCATACAAGAGCAATCTCCGGCACGATATGCGCAACATCAAGTGAATTGTTATTCATGCTGAGTTCATGGTAAAAACATCATGCTAGAAACATCAATTCTGACCACATATTCAGCGGGCAAAGTGGTTTCCCGGTGAATTACGAGTGAACTACGAATGGTGAGTGTCTAACTCACCGGGTATAATGGTCGCCCTATAAAGGAACGCAGGACACACAACGTATGTTTGCCCGCCTACTGCACTTTCTGAGGTCTCTGTGAAGGTCGTTGTTATTGGAAGCGGTTTTGGTGGACTCACGGCAGCCATTCGCCTGCAGGCGAAAGGGTATGACGTGGAGATTGTGGAACGTCGGGACAAGCCCGGTGGCCGTGCCTATGTTTATGAACAAGATGGCTTCACATTTGATGGTGGACCGACCATTATTACGGCACCGTGGTTAATTCACGATCTGTTTACGCTTTGCGGTAAGCATACGGAGGACTACGTATCAATTGTCCCAATTGATCCGTTCTACAACGTTCGTTTTGAAGATGGCTCCGTGTTCCGATACACGGGCAAACGCGAGGAGGTAATCGAGGAGATTCGTCGATTTAATCCTGCCGACGTGCGTGGTTACGAGCGCTTCTTCGAGAAGACTGCCGACATCTTTACGGCAGGATTTAATCTTATTGATCGGCCATTCTCTAAGCTAACGGACATGGTACGTGTCCTGCCAGACCTTATCCGCCTTCGGTCGCAAGACAGTGTGGCCAAGTTCGTCAACCGACACATTAAGGATGATAGACTTCGGCAAGTTTTCAGCTTCCATCCCTTACTTGTTGGGGGTAATCCATTCCGAACAACGAGTATCTATGCACTCATTCACAAACTTGAACAGGAGTGGGGCGTGTGGTTTGCCATGGGTGGAACGGGTGCTCTTGTTCGTGCTCTGGTAAAACTCTTTACCGATATCGGGGGTACCATCCGGCTCAATGCTGATGTACAGGAAATCCTCATTGATGATACGTCAGGGGGCATGCCTGCGGCAAGGGGCATACGGCTTGCAGATGGTACAGAGATTCGCGCCGATATTGTTATCTCGAACGGTGATGTTGCACGCACCTACATGTCACTTGTTCCCAAACAATATCGCCGTAAGAACACGAATACGCATCTTGAGAAGCTGACGTACAGTATGTCGCTCTTTGTGATCTACTTCGGCACAAATCGTCGGTACGACAATCTTGCCCATCACGAAATTCTTATGGGCCCACGATATGAGGGACTCGTTGAAGATATCTTTACGAAGAAGGTTCTCGCAAAGGACTTTTCCCTCTATCTCCATCGTCCAACTGCTACAGATCCTAGCCTTGCTCCAGACGGTTGTGATGCGTGGTATGTTCTCTCACCTGTTCCGCATCTTGGCAGTGGCACCGACTGGTCCGTTGAAGCACCACGATATCGCGATGCCATCTTCGACTATCTCGAAGAGAGATATATGCCAAATCTCCGACAACACATTGTGACGGAACACCACATCGATCCTGTACATTTTGATACAACACTTGCGTCACATCTTGGAAGTGCGTTTAGTGTTGAACCAACATTGTTCCAAAGTGCATGGTGGCGGCCACATAACGAGAGTGAGGATATTCGGAACCTTTACTTTGTTGGGGCCGGCACACATCCAGGAGCTGGTCTCCCTGGTGTGATGAGTTCAGGAGCAATCGCGGCCCGTCAAATCGCAGCTCGCACAGTCAATACCCCCTGAGCGACTACGAACACACCGCAAAGCATAGCTGAGCTTTAGTACAACAGGTCGTACTGCACACGAACTCCGGCATGAAAGGCACCTATGCCGCGATTACTAAGGACATGCAGAGAAACTTCAGGCCCTACACTGAATCCTGAGAAGACATCGAAGTCATAACCAGCCCACGCGTGAACACCGAGTTCAAAGTCGGAACTTGTAAACTTTTCTTCACCGGCAATACGCGTTGCCGACGTTAGCATATAGGCACCTACGCCTGCACCTATCTGGAGATTTCCTGGCTGCATGGCAAACGACAAGAGAATCGGGAATGCCGTGAGCTGAACTTCGGATTCAGATTCAAGTAGTCCAGCAGTACCCGAAGCAAATGTTTCCTCACTCAGAAGTATATATCCACTTGTTACGCCTATACTCAACAGATGATCGGGGTGCCACATCGCGCGCAACAAACCAGCAAAACCTCGGAATCGATTCGTTGAACTGAATCGTGTCGGATTGTCTTCGTACCTCGTAACACCTATCGTCCCCACAACGGTGAATTCAAACTGATATCGTGCTGTCACACTATCAGAAATTGGCTCGAGCTGCGGTGCGATCTTGGATGAGTCTGATTGTTGACAGTATGCATCTACACATTGTATCAACATGAAGAAAACAGTTGTTGTCACCACCATAATCGATTGAGTCATCACGTTAACGACCCTTCGGTGATGTGTAAAACATAGCCGCAAGGAGCGTTGGATAGTTCGTGAGTATTCCGTCAAACTCGCCATTACTCACAAAGTCACTAATGAAGTTTTGGTCGTCTACTGTCCATACAAAACAACGACGCTTCTCTTTCTTCATTTCAGCAACAAGAGTTGATTGCAGTCCAGCCGTAAACCGTGGTGCCCAAACACGCGCATTCACATCACGCACACGGTCAACACCTAACTCACAAAGTATTGGTAATGTACCCGTCTTGGGATCAATTTCCAGCGATCCAAACAGACGACTGTTCCTTACGGCTGAGAATGTTGCATCATCCGGTATGCCAATAAGAATATCAACGTCACGACCGCGTTGTCGAGCTCGTTCAACAGCACGTGCATGTGACGTAAGTATGGCATCCATAACGGACGGAGCTTTAACGTCGAGCCAAACGAGACGAAGCTCGGTAGAGTCAATGATGACGTCGAGCATCTCATCCAGTGTTGGAATGGTCTCTCCATTCACCAATCTTGCAACGGCCTTTAGCTGCCGAAGTGTATAGTTGTCAACATCACCGATAACATATGGACTCGGTACGGTACGTGCTGTAAACGTTGGGTCATGAAAGATGATGGGCTCTCCGTCACGTGTCCGTTGAATATCCACTTCAACAGCTGTCGCTCCTAATCGTCCAGCAAGTAACACCATCGGAATGCTATTCTCACTCACACCAAGCCGTTCACTGTTTCTGCCACCGCCGCGATGTGCGATTATCTCAAAATCAAGCTGTCGAAGATTTGTTGCGTCAACCTTCTCAATTACGTAGGACTCCCTGCTGCCAGATGACGTCGTAATCTCACCACGAAGGATAAGGCCCAATCCGTTCCCTTTACCCTCAGCGATCTCACGTCCCCCTTCGGAGGGTCGAATGCTCAGGCGTGCAATTCCGGTTTCAGATCCCTGTACACCACGCCAGACACCGACGAGTTTTACACTGTCATTTGCAATTCCACCACGTAGTGTGAAGAAGGCAACACCACGAACAGTATACATTGTTACTACCTGGCCATCGTATGCAACGGCGATACGATCACCAAATCGAGTGGTACCCTCATTGCGTTTATAAACACCTGACAGGAGACGGCGTGCCGTGCTATCAAATGACAGCATACCACGTAACTCAGATGTATAATCAACAACCGGCAGTGAAACTGGTTCGAGATCAGCTACACACGCCGATACAATGAGAGCAACAGCGCACATTATCGTGATCAACTGTTTCGTCATAGTATAAATCCTGCGAAGAACTCAGTTGAAAACAGTCTGTCGTCAAACGTGTTATAGAGAAACCACGCTTGATACGGTGTTCGTGAGTATGCAAACGTCACACCGAGCAGGATGTGTGTGTTTTTCCAGAAGGGCTGTTCAATTGATAGCGTAATTGCGCCACCTGTGAGTTGCCGGTCATACCGCGTATAACCAATAACGTCCTGATTCTTTCGGTCGTTTCCATTATCACCCTCAGCATCTCCAAGCCGCGATCTACGGTACGAGAGAACCTCAGCTTCAATTCGCGCCGTTAGTGTCACCTTCTCAAGTCGAAGGCTCGCCGTAGCCATCGGATAGAACGTTAGTCGCTCATGAACAACGTTAAATCCGTCGATATAGGTAATGTTACCATAGGTTATAAATCCTGACAGACCCCCTCCAAGACTTACGACAGGAAGATTCAGCGTCCACATTGCACCAATCTGGCCGATATTGGTCGCAATGTTTGACCCCAGTCGACCGTAGATTGCCAGGTTCAGAGGCAATGCAAATCGTCCTCGAAGTTCAATCATAGGAGCAGGAATTGGATACTCTGTGAGGGGCTGCGGCAAGACGCTGAAAACAACTCCGGCACTTAGTCCTCCACGCCACCAATCAACAGCTGTTGCTGCCATGATGTAGTGTTGTTCGTCTTCCGTCGCTGGTTTTACCAGAGCGGTATCTGCCCCTTCTGCCCCCTTAACAGTAACTCGTACGCTAAGCAATAGGACCAGCCATATAACCAGTAGTTGTTTCATGTCACTCTGTTGATGTCAGTGAACGATCATCAACGTCAACATCGACTGTTGCGATATCGGGAAGGACAGGGCCTCGCCGTAGTGGCGTCATACTAGCAGTAATTCTTGCTCCGTGCCGTTCCACAATGACATAGTGAAACGGTCGCAGCGGAGGTCCATCGTAGACATCTCGGTGGATGGCGCGAATCGACTGCTGACGCGGGCCACCGCCGCCGCCCGATACAATAAACTGTTTGTTGCCAACGGCAAATCGTTCATACGTGTGGGCGTGGCCGGAGAACCAGAAAGCTCCCTTTTTTGAAAAAAGGAAGCTTGGTACAAAGTGTTGCTGGAGTACCTCTTCGTCAGACACAACGTCACTATTCGTGAATGGTGGATGATGGCCACAAACAATAACGGCCCGTACCGAAGGATCGTCGTCCAATGTCCTCATCGTCGTACGGAACCAGATGTACTGTCGCCACAATTCACGTTGTGTTAACTCCTCGATGTTTGTATTCAGCACAACGTATGCAACACTATCAAACACTTTTGTATACCACGTCACTTCACTGAGAGCATCAAATCGAGCACGAAGGTGATCAAATGCAGATGCATCCTCTCCGTAGTACTCGTGGTTTCCAACAACGGCAAGAGTTGGAATTCGTAATGATCGTACTGGCTCCATCACACGATCGAAATAGTCCCACTCTTCGTCCGAAGCTCCCCACCACACCATGTCACCAAGTAACACAAGAGCATCAGGTTGATCTGCAGCAAGCTGACGTAGAAGCAGGGCACGTTCGACATCGTTGCGTTCACGCCAGACCTCAACGGGTCCGGTACGCTGGAGATCACCAATGAGAGCGACACGCATGTGAACATCACATGATGCATCAGCACGATACGACTGCGGTCGTTTCCACGATGCGCATGAAGCAACAATCAGGAAAACGGCGACAAGTGCGATATGGAGATTCAGTCTTCCCACAGAACGTCAAAGACAAGAGCAGATACGACGATAAGAATGCCTGAATAACTTGTTACAACAACAAGGTCACCAAGAATCTCGGCGATCGAAAACCCTGCCATAGCAGCTATCGTGGCGTTTACACCGGGCAACAGGACAGGAACGAGGAGCGGGAAAGCGAGTACTGGCAACAATGCGTTACGGCCTCCAGCCTTGGCCACAATGGCCGAGATAATCGTTGCAGATGCCGAGATGCCCAAACTTCCGGATAGTACGACAGCCGTATAGGAGATCATGTTTCCGGCACCAATCGCCGGAACAAACAGGAAGAACAGAACAGCTGTGGCTACGTTTGCCAGGGTACAGAGAGCAAGATTAACGCCAAGTTTGCCGAAGTACACAGACAGGGAAGGGGTCGTTAAACGGAGAAACACAGAGGTTCCCCGCTCTTCCTCGCTGATGAAGGTACGTCCTAGACCTGCCATTGCCGTGGTCACCATGGCTATCCACACAATTGCAGCGGAAAGGGGTTTGGAAAGGGGCTCTTCACCGGCAGCAAACACAACAAGTGCTACCGTTGTCACAACGCTAAGAGCAAGTGTTGTAAGCCCGTACCGTGTTCGAAGCTCGCTACGAAGATCTTTCGCAGCTACGGCAAGCGATGGTGAGAAAGTTCCGTTCACACCATCAAATTACACCGCGTGCCTTCATCTCCAAGTAAACATCTATGGAGGCGGCACTTAGATCTTCGGGAGCCGTCAGGATGGCGTAAATGCCCATACGACGGAGCTCAGCAACGATCTCACGTTTTGTGAGGGCAAAGTCTGCGGCAACGGTCGTTCGATAGACGCCCTCAAGATTGCGCACTTCTTCGTTGGCAACGGAACGAAGCTCTGTATTCTCAAAGATGACGACGACGAGTACGTGGAATCGAGCGAGTGCTCGAAATGCCGGCAGCCTACGCTTGAGAGCACTCATACTTTCGATGTTCGTGTAGAGCATCAAGAGTGCACGAGAGTGTGTCGCCGCACGAACGGCACGCACCATATGAACGTCATCCGACTCAAGAAACTGTGTGTCAAGTGCATACAAGACATCATTAATATCTGCGAGATGTCGAACATTCCCCTCAGCAGGAACAATGCGTGAAGTTTTCGAATCATACACGATGAGTCCGGCCCGATCACTAGTCTTCAGTACAATGTTAGCGAATGCAAGTGAAGCATTAACGGCATGATCAACAAGCGTAAGCCCAACGAATGGCATCTTCATCACACGACCAGTATCAATGATGGCGTAAACATCTTGTGCCCGCTCATCTTGATAAAGATTCACCATTGGTACGCCGGCTCGAGCCGTAGCCCTCCAGTTCATGGTTCGTCGATCATCTCCGGCAACATAGGGCTTGATTTTCTCGAACTCCATCGTATGTCCGAGTCGCCTGATTCGACGCGCACCGTGGGGTTTACCAGACTGTGAGAATGCCCGCAACTCTTGTCGCTTCATATTGATAACACTTGCATATACCTTTGCGGATCGAGCAGCTTCGAATGAGTAACGTCGCTCTACAAGTCCAAGGAATGTCCGCGCATAAACATTGATTGATCCGTAGTCGTATGCGCCTCGTCGTGTTGGGTGGACAACATAGGTGCATCGTGCAGCGGGCTTCTGCCGCATATCAAGATCGAACTCGATATCTCTTGCCTGGAACTGAATTGGTAATTCATCAATGATGGTCAACCTTAGTGGCGTTGGACTGTCAGTTTGCACGTCGACATGGACATAATTATCATCTCCAAGCGAAAGTCTTTCATCCATTGTACGTTGCGCAACCATGTGACGGATACGCCACAAGAGAATGGACTCTGCGATCACAACTCCAATCCAGGCGAATACAGCGAGGGTCGTCACGTACTGTGCTCCAGGTATCCATACGTCAAGGATAGCCGGAATACTTGTCAGTGCAAGTGACCACGCTGCAGTACGACGGACATACCACTGTCGGAAGAATGACTTCATCGAGGTACTTCGACCGTCTTAAGAATGTCACGAACGACACTATCGGGAACATACCCTTCCATTTCGCGCTCCGGCAGCAGCTGAATTCTATGTCGTAAGACAGGAGCAGCAACAGATTGCACATCATCAGGCACAACAAAGTCACGTCCTTGCAGCACTGCCATAGCCTTCGCCATCGTGAGTATACCCAACGAAGCTCGCGGAGAGGCGGGAATATAGAGTGCGCTTGATGTACGCGTTGCGTGGACAATTGTAGCGATGTAGTTGATGATAGAATCTTCGACGATCACAGTGCGAACGGCCTCTCGCCATGCCGCCAATTCACCCGCTGAGATGATTGATTGGATTTGACTCACAGCGTCAACAGCAGATCCTGCGCCATGCCTACGAAGAATGTCAGCTTCTTCCGTTACTGTTGGATACGGCACAAGAATCTTTATCAGGAATCGATCGAGTTGTGCCTCGGGCAATCGGTACGTGCCCTCTTGTTCAATGGGATTCTGTGTGGCAACCACCATAAAGGGGTCTGGCAACCCATACGTAGAACCGTCAACGGTTACCTGTCGTTCTTCCATTGCCTCAAACAAAGCTGCCTGTGTTTTTGCGGGCGCACGATTGATCTCGTCCGCAAGGACAACACTGGCAAACACTGGACCCTTACGATACGTGAACTCAAGCGTACGAGGATCAAAGACAGATGTACCCGTAATGTCGGCCGGCATCAGATCAGGGGTAAACTGAATTCGTGTGAACGGTACGTCCACGAGTTTTGCCATAAGCCGCGCCAGTAACGTCTTCGCTACTCCTGGAGGACCTTCAACAAGAATGTGTCCATTACTCACGAGAGCAGCTAGAAACATGTCAATCGCTGCTGGTTGTCCAACGATGATGTTCGATATGACGTTGCGAATGGAATCAACCTTCGCTTGAATGGCGGTCACATGTGGGCGTTCTGTCATGTTGTTTCCCTGATAAAGTTCTTAACGTCAAGGTAAAGGCGATAGAGCTCTTCATTGTGCGGCGTCCAGCCAGCATCCACTGATCGGAGCCGCTGAACTAGATCAAGCATGTCAGCGTGTCGTCGTTCAGTGGCATCCGCAACAGATCGCACGTATCCCTCATCATCCATCGGCACCGACACACGTACGGTGCGACGTACGTGTTCACGGAACTGTTTCGATATCTTTTGTCCAAGATTGCCGTTATCGCGGCGTTTCCAGTAGAGCTCAACAATCGACTCAACGAACTCAAGTGATGCATTTTTTACCGGTTTGATTTCTGGAATGATACGTTGCCTGCGGCGAGCGGCCATTACGACGTAGACAATGGATGACATGAGGAGTATGTTCCACGCATACCGCCATGACTCGTATTCATTGATCACAACATCAAGGCCACGGCTTCCTGCTCGTCGTAGGTAGTTATCCCATACAACCGGACCCGTAACATCATTAACAATCCGTACTGAAAGTTGTCTGGTTGAAGTGTCGAGGATGCCATGGTTAGTAAAAGCATCTGCAACAGAACATACTGTTATGTGACCGTTACCATATGACCGACGAGCCAATACGACCTGCGTGTCACTGTGTTGTATCGTTGCAAGCGGAGTCCAAACAGCTGTGTCCTCTATCGTTATGTAGTACTCGAGAGCTCGTCTGGGTGCAGACACAGTATCACGTGACATCACAAACACGACCGATACCGTGTCGTCAGAAGATTCGTATTGATAATGAAAAGAAACATCAAGAGATTTTTCGATCTCGTCAGAGAGATAGAATCCTGTTACGTAGAGATGGCCACCTGCATAAGCCCACTGAAGTAATGCATCGAAATCACTTATTGTCGGATCTACGTAGCGTGCAGCGTGAACAAAAGTGGCCGACCGTGGGATTTCTGACACAACCTTGCGCGGCCGACGGCGCGAGGCGTCGACGTGAACACCTGTCGTTTGACGAAGGTACTCTGCGACGGCCTTGGAGCCCCCGGGATTCGTCGAATTCGAAAGAAAGGTATACTCCCATTTTACGGGCTCTTTTTTGTCCAGCAAGATCAGCAGTAGCACCACAAATATGATTGCTGATATTCCATACGATATCGTGCGTACGGAAATCATTTTCGGTTCAGCATTTGTGACACTTCACGTCGGAGCGAAGTGATATTCAAGGAGACTCTCTCGAAATCATTCGATGTCGTTTCATCCGCACCATACCATGATCGCTCAAAGTCGTACACTAAACCCTTGAATGCTTCAGCGAAGGACGATGTTGAAACCTCACGTACGTAGTCTCGGTTTGTCTTTTCTGCGCGCCAATCAATCAGGTTAGCATCACGGAGGTCTCGCAAAAAGACGAGATACATATGTCGAACTGCATCGCGCCAACGTCCCTCTGCTACAGCACGCTGTGCGAGTTGCTCATTATCGAGTAACAGCTCTGATTCTGAATCAAGTGCCACAACCTGGGGTCTGCGTCGAATGCGTTGATATCGGCCACCTCTCAATCGCATAACGATGAGAACAACAAGAACAAACAGAGCGACGAGCACAAAAATGATGATCGTATATCCCGCCTCTGGGGATATGTCCGGAAAAATCGACCGTAACATCTCAAAGAACCACGCTCTAAGGCGCTGCATGAGAGACATCTGCGGTTGTGTGACATTCCACGAGTACTCGGGTCTTGCCGCGAGACTGTCGAGAAATCGCTGTTGTGCCGCTGAATCTATCATACCTACGGTTGTTCCAGCGGCGTTGAAGCGGTTACGGGCCTCGATTCTGTAGCAACGTGCGACGGACCGATTCTTGGAATTGGCACCATTACATTTACATAGCATTCGGCCAGTGTGTGGACGAGAAGCGTGTACTTACTCATAACATTGATCATGATGACGATCCAATACTTTGAACCCTGTCTTGAATATCGTTATTCGATGAACGTTTTTTATGATGTGCAAACAACACAGAAAGGCCAGTACCCATAACAACGAAGAGCATACTCTGAGCTATTCCGGACAACGCCACGAAGACGGCTGTAATCACGTCAAATGCAACCGAGTCATCAAGAATGCCGCCAATCGCGCGCAGTCCAATAAGTATGCCCGACACGAACGAAACAGCATAGACGGGTACAGATTGGAGGACAAACAGAAGAAGTAGAACACCTAATGTGAACCACCACGAATTCTGGACAAGTTCAAAACTGCGTCGGATCGCTTGGAATACAGACAGGTCCTCAAACACAATTGCCGCTGGTTGAAGTGCGAGAAACACCAGTGCTATGACTGCACCAATTATGACACCAACGAGTGAAAAAGCTACGATGAGGCCCACCACAAAGAATGATACTAATGCTTGAAAGAAAATTTGGCGGAAATGACGCATTACTTCCGTAGAGTTCACGTCACCTTTGCCGTCGCGATACTGACGGATACTACAGAGTGACAAGGACATAACAAGCCAACAAACCAACTGTTGGAGAATACTGCTTCCGAACGTAACGGCCAGATTGTCGTATTGCCCTGCGGTATACGCTTCATACTGATCTAGTCCACCATCGGTTGACAGGGAGGACATAGAGCCTACACTCTCCATCGTGAAAAAGGTGGTTATAGCAGCCGACAAGAAGATGAGCGGTCCAAGATACACGAAGACAAGCTTCAGCTGTACCGACATGGTTTGGCGAATAAGGGTGAGTGTGTCAGTGATAATCTCACTAAACTCCCGTTTTCGATCAATGTTAATGTAGTGTGGGTTCTGCGTCATAACGGCGTGTTTGGATTTTTGGAAGAACAACGAAGTAAGCAACAATACTTGCGAACGTCGTGAGAATAACCAGAACATTGAGGAAAGGGGACAATGCAGCGTGGCGGGTAACGAATGACTCCAGCGCTGCTGCGAGAATTATGAACGGGATTAACGAGACACAAAGTCGCAGGGCGGCTCGTGTGGAGCGTACAAAGGCTACAGACCGGGAGTATGAACGAGGGAAGAGAATTCCGTCACCTAATGCAAAACCTGCACCAGCGGAGATAATCACGCATGTAATCTCAACAGCTCCGTGTATATACACTCCGAGCATAAACTCGCTAAATGCGCCATGTACGATAAATAGGCCATGAAACGCACCGATCATTGCCATGTTACGAATGAGGTAGAATGCCGGACCAATGTATGGTATCAGTCCGAGAACAACCATGATGAACATGACATACACGTTATTTAATGCAATTTGTATAAACATAATCCATTCGCTTGATTGGCCATAAACCGCCATCGGATTACCATTCGCAATATTATCTGCGGTCATATCTACATATCCGTCACCCATAATACTTCGAAGTATTTCATCATCTTGAACTGCAGCATATGCAGACGCTATTCCAACAATCAAGGAAAGGCAAAGGCTGAAAAAGAGGTGGCGCTGTGTACGAGAGACGGTAATCGGCACGGTATACACGAGCCAGCGTATGACATCGGAAAACTTTGTACGTCGATTACGAACTACGGCCGCATGTGCACGTGCGGCGATTCTATGGAGGTACGAAATCGCTCGGCTCTGTGGAAACTGAGCCGTTGCGATAGCTAGGTCGTCCGTAAGCTCAATGTAATCCTCTGCCAATCGGTCTGGATTCGTTGATCGTACGCGGCTGAGATCGTGCTCAATCTCGCGCCACCGGTCTTGTCTCTGTTGGACAAATGCAGACTCTCTCACCGATTATGACCCCCGCGGTAAAGCGTTTTGTTCAGCGTGTGCATTTATTTGCGGAAAGATAGCACGCATTATTGACTATGTGACGATATTTGATCATGAACTACATAGCAATCGAAACAGCTCAGAATGTTGAAATCCGGTTTCCAAAAGCAAATTTCGGAGAACGGCTTGTGGCATTCATCATTGATGCCGTGATTACTCTCGTGACTTTCTATGTGGTGTATTTTTTACTTGCACTACTCGCTGTGGGAGTCGTGCAAGGATCAGAGTCAACAGACGCAGCGATTACCATCGTCGTTGTTATCGGTGTCATCTGCTTCCTTGGTTGCATCCTCTACACGCCAATTTCCGAGTCACTCATGAAAGGGCAGACCATCGGGAAGAAGGCCATGAAGATTAGAGTGGTACGCCTTGATGGCACGCAGGCAACAGTTGGCAACTACTTTGCTCGATGGGCTATCGGGATTTTCGAGATTAATCTTTTTTTTGGCGTTCCCGCCATTATCGCAATGGTCTCGTCAAAGAACGGGCAACGGCTCGGAGATATGGCCGCCGGTACGACGGTCGTCAAACTCAGCCAACAGGTATCGCTTGATTCACTCTACGTCAGCTCGCCTACTTCTGGATTGGTAACATATCCAGGAGTTGAAGCGCTCAGCGAACACGATGTAGATACTATCCGCGAGGTCTTGGCAGAAACCCGACGGGGAAAGATGAATCCTGATCAAGCTGTTGAGCTGCTGTATGCTACGCGTGACAAGGTGGCCCATGTGCTTAATGTACCAGCACTCACAGATCCCGAGACGTTCCTAACAACGGTAGTTGCTGATTGGATAACCGTTAAAGGGCGAACGGGGCAACAATTTTAAAACCGGTATCGCACACCAAGATTGATACCAACATCTTCTAATGACCAGTCTGCATCAGAAAGTACGTTGCCAAAATCCGTGGTGTATTGGCCCTCAACAAAGACAGACATTCTAAAGGTTATTGGATAGGTCGCACCTAGACCGCCAAACACACCAAATCGTAACGTATTCCACGAATCAAGTGATGTAGGTTCACTTGAACGCTCACGCTCTCCCGTTTCGTCATATACGGCAAATGATGGCTCGAGTATCGTTCGGCGCACGTCAGCGGCTGAACCAAGCGATAGTGTCGTCTGGAGTCCACCAAAGACATAAAAGAATCTAAGCGGAAAGAACTCTGCCGCAATACCAATCGACATTTGCGGGGCTGATACTCCTACAAGTGTGCCCTCGGTGTATGATACCGATCGCCCGCTTGATGTGTCAAGTATTTGTCTACGAGTGGTATCAGCAGACAGGAGTTCACCACCAATGGATGAAATAGATAGTCGACCCGAGAGGACAAAGTCCTGTGATAACCTTCGTCCAACGAGAAGTCCGCCCCAGCCGCCAATCCCCTGTCCACCAGTAAATACACCTTCTCCTGTAAGATTACCAGATTGACGGAACGACGAGTTATGATACGTATGGCGAATCGAAGCCCATGCCCCTACCATCCATGCCCCTTCTGACGCACATACAGCATCAGATCCTGGCGTCAAGATATAACCATACCGTTCGGTGCGACTATCAAAGACATAGCAGACGGTGTAGTCTGCCTCATTCCCGGCAGCGTCCGTAGCACGAAAAACAACGCGTCCACTTACACCAGGTGCACTCGGTCGAAGTCGAACAGATACCTGTGGTGCACCCTCGTCAATCTTGGGAATCTGTGCCTCTAGTGCTGTAGAGGTCAACACGCGGACCGACTTCATACCACGATCCGATGTTCTGTCATCACGAAACATCACAAAGTAGTCGTCTCGTACACTTCGTCCATCTGCCAGCGGAGGCAACGTGTCAACGAGTTTATCTAATTCAAAAAACGACTGTCCAGTCATATTCCCATATGCATCGTAGGCATCTGCACCATATCCAAATCCGTACGAATACAATCCGAAGGCCGTATCACCTTTTATTAAGTGCGTACCAAAGGGGACGGGTACTTGGGCAATACTGTATCGACTTTCGCCGAGAACGGAGAACTGTGTTGAGTCGATTCGACGGCCGTTTAATCGTATCGACGAGATAGAGCCCGTCGGTGCAACAACGTTGATGTAGTGATGCCACTGACCATTAATTGGTGTTGCAAATCTATATTGTTTTAGGAACTGTTGTGTTGGGCTCACGAGGATCATCATTGGATCGCCCACACTGTCGCCATTCCGGAATCCCTGCGCAAACTGAGCGACAAGAATTGGCTTGTCTGCAGTTACCTGCACATGCCGATTCACATTGAGGTTCTCGAAGTACTCTCCAGCACGCAGGACTGCTACGAGGCGCGCGTCCTCAAATACTCGTGTTGACGTTTCTGCTGCGATAACGCGGTATGTATATCGCGAACGCTCCCGGAGATTACCAAGGTAATAGTGTTTACCCCAAGCCGAGATTGGCGGCAGTTGCTCAACTAAGTGATTACATGCCTCAACCTTGGGCGGCACATAAGCGCACTGATGTCCACTAAAAACCGCAATCTTCTTGTTTGCCGAGACATGTGTTCCCGTGAGATCACACGTGCCGATTGATTCAAATCGAGCGTAGATCGTGTAGACATCGCCGCGTTTGAGACGAACGGTAAATGGCTGTCCAGCTCGTTTTCCCGTCGACGTGTTCGCTGTTGGTGTAATCGTTGCTTCCGTCCCATCTTCCGTAGCGACAACACTCACAGCACTCATTAACTCACCGCTGAGTTTTGTATATCCTACGGCTCTATACTCTGTGCCGAGTACGTCGATCGGCAATCCCATGTAGGTGTCTGTTGTCTGAAAACGGCTATTTAAGCCGTAGACTGCAATTGCTGTGTCGGCAGTAATGTGGACGGCAAGCTGTTCTGCCGTTTCGGATGCCTTGAGCTGCGCAGACGGAGGAAGCTGGACATTAAAGACCGTATTTGCCTTGATCACATATTCTTGATCAAAGCCGATCTGAGCGATTTGTACCCGTGCCTTTGCGTCGTAAGAACTCGTCAGAAAGAGCTGCAGTTTTAGACCTTCAGATCGTGCCGGCCGCTCATTTGGTGCCGACTCGCGGAAGTTCTTCATAAAACACAACCAGAACTCCTTCCCCTCAGAGTTCTTTGTGATAAACTGTGGATCTCGTGCTTCTGTCACTGCTGACAGGAGCACAAACATCAAGAGTGTCAGAAAGGGGCGCAAGGGGCCGATCACCGCATCACCACAAATGAATACAGTGATGCAGAAGATTCAGTGCGAAGCTGAAGAATGTACGATCCGCTTGCGAGTTCCCATGGCTCGACTTCGAGAGCTATGTCATTCTCACCGCGTACCGCGACGACTGCCGGGAGTTCGCGAACAAGCCGCCCCTGAGCATTCAGAATGGCAAAACGTGCGGTACCGGACGTCTCCATCGTGAAGACGATTCGAGCGGTTTCCCTCATCGGATTTGGATAGACAGATGTGATTACGTCCGACGGCGGCACAATACCTACCGGTTGTCCATCTCTCCGTACAAGTCCACTCCCAAAGACTGCATTTGTAACATCAGCACCGTTTCGTCGGAGCGCAGTTGGGACAAGAAGTCCCTCTAACGATCCGCCCACAAGAATGTCGCACTCAAGTACGGCGACTGTGTCATGTATGCCAGAGCTAACATCTGAACATTCAAAAGTGATTGTCCCGGTTGTCGACGATACATCGTCACCAATGATGATCGGATTCTCGCATCGCATTCCCCACGCCGATGCACCACGAATGCCACGTATCCGAAGAATGTTCGCTGGATAGGACAGTGTGAGCCTGGCTGTGCCTCCGGACTCAAATGAGCCCGAAATGACGATGTTGGCCACAGTGCCTGACGGAACCGTTGTGACAGCCGGCACGGAAATCGTTTCCGCTGAAGACATAGTCACAGCGGATATGGCGACGATAGCGGCGGCCAAAAGTGTGGTGCGGAGGGACGTGGTCATACGAGGAACGGCAAATATACTTCGCCTCTGGTTGGAAGTTTGTTAATACTCCTGCAAGACGAGCACGGAATATCCAGTCTCCTTACGTCCCATGACGACGAGAGTGTACGAGTTGCCAAGAGGTCCGAACGAAATAGGAAGCCTGTAGAGTTCCTTCCGTGTGTCAGAATCAAAAACGTAGAATGATCCTCGACGTTCACGATCTATCCTGTCGGGCACGGTCGTTTCGCCAAACGCTACACGTGTAACGAATATCTCATCGATTGCCGGATCGACGGAAATCGAATCGTAATTGATGGAGATAAATGGCACGTCTGCTGTTGCATTCACTACCCGTCGTTGAGAACTTCCACGAATTGTTTCAAGCGGTGCCGTTCTCACCGTGATCACATTCGGTTGTCCACCTCCATCTGCGCGTATTGCCAGAATTCTCAAACCTTGTATCGCATCTACAGTACTCGTTGCGCCTCCGATGGAAATCGACGTTGATCCCTGAGGTATGACTGTTGCAAACGAGTTTCCAATGAAAAGTTTGCCGTCTGTAACAACGTTCCCAAGACTTGCAGGTACAACGTCGGAGGCAACTGATGCATTTACAACGCGCGCGAATACCGCATCATCAATAGGAGTTGCTGGTTTATTCTCTTCACTATCCTCAACAACGAGAAGATCAATTCCTCCACCATCTCTATCTGCTACGATGATGAGATATGACCTACCAGCTTCAATGGAAGAAGAACCAATTGCTCGAATTGTCGTCGGTGTTGATGATGACGTTACGGTAAGTGGTAAGGGGCCAGGGGGCAAGAGCACCACGCCTGATGTGTTGTCAAATGTCAGATCTCTTGCCAACGTTGATCCTGGAGAGTATCCATTTGGTGCTGTAGGATCATTACGCGCACCTACAGACACAACAACACTTCCTGCCCTTGCCGCTGCATGAACAACACGAACTTTGGACGCCCCTTCTGCCCCATAAACAAGAGGTGTCGGCGGCACAATGATGATCTGTGCGTTAGAGCCCGTGTCACACGTAATGAGCGTGTACCGATCACGAACATTTAGAGACGTTGAGTCAAACGCTTCACGACCATCCGAAAACTGTGATTCGAAAACATCTGGCGTCGTCCGTTCACATGTTGGGAGTGATATGTACTGTGTGAGGCGCCGTGGTGCAAGATCTTGAACCAACGTTTGGGTTGTTGAAGTATTTACAACAGATACGGGTGTTGAACCGACGTTGAGCACACGCATGAGAGATGTCCGCTCGGAAACGGTCGTGAGCGGACGTTCGAGATTTTCTGTACTATCACCTTCGTCGTAAAGAGCGATGGACGTTTCTGCGTTTGATGTACGACGGAAGAAGAGAAAGGAGTATGGACGTCGCGCGGCAAGGTCACATTCATAGGTACCAAGAATTGTTGTTCCAGTAGGCGACTCTTCCACGATGGTGAAGACATTTACACCAGGGGGCACCTCGCGATACAGCGATGAGTTCCGGAAGCTAACAGACGAGCCAGGTAATGAAGGGCCGCTTGGGCAGCCTATCCGAACATCGTAGCGTAGATCTGGCGATGGAACGGCGTTAATCAAACGAACCTGTGCAAGTGGCACCGTTCCAAGGATTGCCGTTGATGGGAAGAGTAGGACTGTGTCAAACGACTGGCCTGTAGCCGAGTCTGCCATTGCAACGACGGTATAGATTGAATTCCGTGAGAATCGTTGACGATCTGCCGTTAATAGTTCAGTCGTTGTGCCAGCGACAACTTCGAGAAGACTCGAATCCGACGGGGCAGCAACTACAGAACTCATAGCCCCGGAATTCACCGGGAGAGTTTGGATGTTTCGTTCAAGGAGTAGCCTTCGTGCTACACCGTCGGGCACGCCATTAAAGAAGCGGAGACCAACGTTAACGCTCCCTGGAGGCGGGTTCACGATATTCTCGTCCTCACTTGCACACGACACAAGAAGAACTGCAAGAACGGTGAGAAACGTAAGGAGGTTTTTGAGGCGCATGTTTGGGTAAAGAATGCCAGCAAGCCGGAACGAACGGCAAGTTGCGATATTTTTGCGTCCCCGTGGAAGAACGCCTCCAGTCCGTCATCGACCGGTTTAAGGAAGTTGAGCAGTCGCTGAACGATCCGAACACCGTAAATAACCCTCGCCTGCTTCGCGAAGCATCGAGGGAGTTTGCTGCATTACGTCCGGTCGCCGATGCCGCCGAGCGGTACCTACGATTAGTGCGACAACTAGCTGATAGCCGGGCACTCGCAAGTGATACGGCTGCCGACGCTGAACTACGGCAAATGGCTCATGACGAGATCCGAGAGCTTACATCTCAGATGGAAGCAATGGGTCCGGAACTTGAGCGACTGCTCGTTCCACGTGATCCTGAAGATCTTAAGCCCTGTATCGTAGAGATTCGTGCGGGGACTGGTGGCGACGAGGCTGCTCTGTTTGCTGCAGACCTCTTCCGGATGTACACACGCTATTGTGAACGTCGTGGCTGGCCTATTGCCGTGGTTGACCACACGGAAAGTGATCTTGGTGGTTTTAAGGAAATCACATTTGAGGTACAGGCCGACGAAGCATACGGCACGCTGAAGTACGAAAGTGGTGTACACCGTGTCCAGCGTGTGCCCGAAACCGAAACGCAAGGACGTGTTCATACGAGTGCGGCCACGGTAGCCGTTCTGCCGGAGGCTGAGGAGGTTGACGTTGTGATCAACGACAATGACCTTCGTATCGACATCTTCCGGTCAGGGGGCAAAGGGGGCCAAAACGTTAACAAGGTCGAAACGGCCGTTCGAATTGTCCACCTACCTACAAACATTGTCGTACAGTGCCAGGACGAGCGTTCGCAGCTCAAGAACCGCGAAAAGGCCATGAAGGTACTGCGTGCGCGGCTGTATGAACTCGAGCTCGAGAAACGCCATGCCAGCGTCGCTGGTGCCCGTAAATCCATGGTTCGCAGTGGCGACCGATCAGAAAAGATCCGCACGTACAACTGGCCTCAGAACCGCGTTACAGACCATCGGCTCGAGGGCGAGGGAAAGAACCGTGCACTTGAAAGTGTGGTCAATGGCGACCTTGACGACCTCCTCGCAGCATTACGTATTGCCGATTCGAAGGTCGGCTCACAGTAAAAGTTTTCGGTGCCCTTTTTTGAAGGTGCCGGGGACCTAAAGGTCCCCGGCACCTTCCCATTTTCGTGTGAATCTCGCATGTGTGTGGCAACACGTTTTTTTGTATCTTCGCCTGTCATGGGAGAAGCACTTCGAGAACGACTTAAGCAGTCATCCTTCGCGAGTCCGTATCAGGAAGCGGTCCTCAGCGTGTTAGTGTGTGCTGATTATCTGGATCGCCAGGTAGAGAAGATTTGTGAGGAATATGGTCTCACAACGCCTCAGTACAATGTTCTGAGAATACTTCGCGGTGTGTATCCGGCCGGCCACGCACGTTGTGACATCATTGAGCGTATGATTCATACGGCACCCGATGTTACGCGACTCATTGATCGTCTGGTTTCGGCTGGCCTCGCACAGCGCACGAAGAGTGAAGCTGACGGCCGATTGTCAATGACCTACATTACTGAGGCTGGATTGGACATCCTTCGAAAGATGCAGCCTGCTGTCGATCAGGTTAACGCCGAAATAGCTGGACGTCTTACCTCTGAAGAGGCAATGGTCCTGACGTCACTCTGCGAGCGTATTTACGGCGCAGAAGTGAAAAATTCCGCATAATAGCGGCATGCTTGCCGAAATTCTTGTAGCCTTGCTTGTTACTGTGTTCAGTATTCAGGAAGGCTCACACGCCCCGATCGTACGTCATCGACCCGATAGTCTGGAGGCTAACGTCGTCGCTGTTGTCAATAGTGTCCGATCTGATCCTGCGTCGTTTATCCCCGCAGTTGATCGTTATGAGCGTCACGTTCGGTCGTTTACCAAGGATCCTACAGCTCTGCGACGAGCGGTACTTGAAGTTCGCACGGTGCTCAAGAAGCTGAAGCCCCTTCCGCCCCTTATCATTAGTGATGCTCTACAAGCAGCTGCAGATCTGCATGCCCTCGATATTGAAACGTACGGCACGATGGGTCACATCGGTCATGACGGTTCGGACCCATCAACAAGAATTGCAAAGTTTGGTCGGTTCACTTCGTACGGAGAGAATGTAACCTACGGCCACATGACGGCCGAACTCATCGTTGCATCGTTTCTCGTCGATGAAGGAACACCTGACCGTGGACATCGGAAGAGTCTTCTTGCTCCCAACTACACGGCTATTGGTGTTGGTATCGGATCACACGTCACGTACTCACGTGCATGTGTAATCGTTGTTGGTGAGCCGTGATTGTTTACGTGCTCAACGTTACTGACGTATACGACCACCACTACGAAGAGAACGTACGAGAGAAAACCTACCATCACATGTAAACTACAACGGAATGTTGCCATGCTTTTTCCAAGGATTACTGTCGCGCTTTGTTTCTAGCACTCGTAAAGCACGAATCAGTTCACTACGCGTATACTGCGGTTCGATAACATCGTCGATATATCCACGCTCAGCTGCCTCGTACGGATTGGCAAACTGTTCGTTATAGGAATCCTGTAATTCTTTAGCTTTATCCGCTGGACTTTCCGCTTTGTCGATATCCTTACGATAGAGAATTTCTACTGCACCTTTTGCGCCCATGACAGCAATCTCAGCCGTAGGCCAGGCTACGTTATAGTCTCCACGAATGTGTTTAGAGTTCATCACGTCATAAGCTCCTCCGTAGGCTTTTCGCGTGATAACAGTAACCTTTGGTACTGTTGCCTCACAGAAAGCGTACAGAAGTTTTGCGCCATGTCGGATAATTCCTCGCCATTCCTGATCGGTTCCCGGCAAAAAACCCGGTACGTCTTCGAACACTACCAGGGGGATGTTAAATGCATCGCAGAAGCGAACGAACCTTGCCCCCTTGATGCTGCTATTAATGTCTAACACGCCGGCTAACGACGCTGGTTGATTAGCAACGATTCCAATTGGACGACCATCAAGTGTAGCAAAACCGACGATAATGTTCGTTGCATATCCAGCATGTACTTCAAAGAAGTCCGCCTCGTCCACAACGTCGCGGATAACATCGCGCATGTCATAGGGAGTATTCGGATTAGCCGGAACTATCTTGCGGAGTTTATCATTGAGTCGTGTTGGTGAGTCCGAAGTTGTTCGCCGCGGTGGTTGTTCACGATTGTTCATCGGTACATACGACATCATCTTTCGGACGGCAAGCAGACATTCAATTTCGTTCTCCAGGGCAAAGTGTGCTACACCACTGCGCTCGGCATGTGTATCGGCACCACCTAACTCTTCAAACGTTACCTCTTCGTGTGTGACCGTCTTGACAACATCCGGTCCCGTTACAAACATGTAACTGGTTCCCTTTGTCATGAAAATGAAGTCCGTTAACGCTGGTGAATACACAGCACCACCAGCACACGGACCAAGGACAACACTAATCTGTGGGACGACGCCGCTCGCCATGGTATTCCGTAGGAAGATGTCGGCATATCCACCAAGTGAGACAACACCCTCCTGAATACGCGCCCCTCCGGAATCATTTAAGCCAATAACAGGAGCTCCAATCTTCATTGCGAGGTCCATGATCTTGCAGATCTTTTCGGCATGAACCTCGCTCAGTGAGCCACCAAACACGGTGAAATCCTGCGAGAACACGCAGACCGTTCGGCCGTGGATTGTACCTGTGCCAGTAACGACGCCGTCACCCAGAGGACGCTGTTTTTCAAGTCCAAATCGCGTACTCCGGTGCCGGGCCAACATATCGGTCTCTCGAAACGACCCTTCGTCGAGCAGCACCGTAAGGCGCTCTCGTGCCGTGAGTTTACCCTTGGCATGCTGGGCGTCAATTCGAGCCTGCCCTCCACCGAGATGGGCTTGTTCCTTGAGTGTACGGAGCTGTTCAATCTTGTCGGCCATGGTCGCTTCGATGAGGTGAAGCACAAACTTCGGAAACCTTGACGTCCCAACGACGTAGTTTCGTAGCTATGAATCACAGACTACTCCTCATGTTCTCCGGTTTGCTCATGATGTTCGCCCTCTTCGGCGCTGTTATGATGCTGGGAGGACTTGTAAACGATGCTGAGTCCTGGACGGGCAATTCCATCCTGTCAGGAATCTTTACCATTCTTGCCCTCGTTGTCTTTCGTATCGCAATGTCGGTCCGTAAGAAGAACCATGTTCGTATCAATGCGGAAATAGACCGACAGATGTCCGAACTCGGATATGTTGAGGCCGCTCTCATTGCCGATCGCCTCAAAATGACGGTTGATGAAACGCGTGACATGCTTGATATGGCCGGGCGTCATCGCCGCTGGCGTCGTGATGAGATGCCAGAGTATAACGCTCGGTATTTTCCGACGGAATCATGACGTCGGATGGACGTCGAGTTGTCTGTGTTCTTCCAGCACTCAATGAAGAACTCTCCGTAGGCCTCGTTGTAAAGAGCCTGCCCCCAAGTGTCGACACAACGATTGTCGTTGACAACGGTTCCGTTGACGCAACGGCACGTTGTGCACGAGAGGCTGGTGCCATGGTTGTCTACGAACCCCAACGTGGATACGGTGCTGCCTGCTTACGCGGGATTGACGCAGCTTGTGAAGCACAGGCCGATATCATTGTCTTTGTTGACGCCGACTTCAGTGACGACCCATCCGATGTGCAGAGAGTGATCAACGGCCTTGTCGACAACAACGCCGATATGTGTTTAGGCTCAAGGACATTGGGAAGGCGCGAAAGGGGCTCACTGACGCCACAGCAGCAATTCGGGAATGCACTCGCAACACACCTCATATACTGGAGGTGGGGCATGCGGTATACAGACCTTGGTCCACTTCGAGCCATAACCGTCACAGCACTAGCTGCGATGAATATGGAGGATCGATCCTTTGGATGGACGGTAGAGATGCAGATTAAGGCAGCGTACCTGTCGTTGAAGGTTGTTGAACTTCCCGTATCATATCGCCGTCGGATTGGCACTTCGAAAATTAGTGGAACCATTCGCGGATCATTTATGGCGGGCATCATCATCCTTTCAACAATAACTCGATATGCTTTCCGCAGATCTTGAGTTATCATGGTTTGCCGTTCTTCTTCTCTGGATCGCGCTGACCATACCTTGGGCACTTGCCGTTATTTACCTGCACGGATCTCAACCACGTATACGTTTCTCTGAGCGTACGTTTCGGCGGGTAACGGACATTGGAATCATTCTACTGTATGCAGGACTTCTTTGGACGTCGGCATCGTTGAGTACGGACTCTCAGCGCTATCGCTGGGACGGACATGTAGCCCAACATGGCATCGATGTTTATCAATACACACCTTCTGAATCTGCGCTTAGATCATTGGCTTGGCAAGATTCGGATGGATTTGCCTTTCCTGATAGTCTTCAGTTCCGGCGGTATCGAACGATCTACCCGCCTGCTTCACAGTCTGTGTTTCTCGTCTTGGCAGTTACCAGTGATACACATCCATTCATTTGGAAAGCGTGCTGGACGATACTCATTCTGATCTTGTTGGTCGTTGTTGATCGTAGTGTACACAACGATGTAGTCCGCCGTCATCTTCGATTGTTTGCACTCTCTCCTATCGTTCTCGTACACGGTGTAATCGATGCACATCTAGATATCCTTACGGCACTGTTAACCCTACTTGGGCTTGTGCTTTGGATACGGCGATCTACGGTGTATTCTGCAGGCAGTCTGGCATTTGCAGCGTGTATGAAGTTTATATCGCTCCTCGTTCTTCCGGCTGTTTTCCTTACGCGAGGCGGACCGCGTCTTCGCTTCTTGCTGGTGTTTCTTGGAATCGTCATCATCGTCTTTGGCGCGTGGTGGAGTCCGTACATGTTTGACAGTCTACTCGAGTTTGCTGCTCGCTGGAAGGCCAACAGCCTTATCGGTGAACTACTACCTTTTTTTGGTGATCAGCGTATTGGTCGACTTGTCATTTCAGCTGTGGCACTTGTCATCATGATGTATGTTACGTTGAGATATCGGAAAGCGCCGATGACTGCAGCTGCATTATTACTCGTGACGTTACCACTGTTCTCGCCGGTAGCACATGTATGGTATTTGCTTCCACCTCTGGCAGTATCCGTCATTGTTCCTCTGCGAACAACGTTTGTTTGGGCTATTACGTCGACCGTTTATGCAACAGCCGTCTATAATGAACAAAGCGGCGGTGTATTCAAGGAATACACCGCCGCCATCATTATCGAATATGTTCCCGTCTACGTCGCATGGATACTCGACGTGCGGCGCGGACCACTTACCTCTTCATCACCAATCGGGTACGTAAACCCGTAGGTGTTGTGATACTTACGACATAGAGACCAGGCGTCATGTCAGACATGTTGATGACAACGTCGGACGACGTGGCTGTTTGCGTTGTCATAACTCGGCCGACGGCATCTACCAACGTAATACGATCCCCTTCAGCGAGACCGTCAATCGTGATGTCGCCTCGTGTTGGATTAGGATACAGCCGCAGGCCGTCCGCCTCCCACGCATCATCAACAGAGTTTACTGTTCCAACGACAACTTCGTCGGACACACGTGTGCATCCCGTACCATCGCTGACACGAACCCGATACCTTCCATTTCCAGGAGCGGTAATCATTTTTGTGGTGTAGGCGGACAAAACACCACCATCACGAATCCACGTATACGTGTATCCGTCAAGTGTGCATGTAAGCTGCATTCCTTCATGTACGATGGCTGGCTTTGGAAGTCCCTCGCGCACGATAACAGTGATCGTATCCGAGATGCCGGAACAGTCATAACGGTCGCGGATACGAACGTACAAACGATGTTCGCCAATCGTCAGAGTCTCGAGAGGGAATCTTTCACGCGTGACGCTGTTGACGGGACTACCGTCGTTAAACCATTCGTACGAGGGATTTCCAGAGAAAACAGTGATGGCAGTATCCTGTCCTTCACAAATGCGAATGGTGTCATCAACAGTCGGTATAAAGGCTGTGTTTGGACCACATTCCAACGCTGCGATAAAGCCATCAATGTTTCTGAAGGCTGTAATCGTCTGGAAAAGGAAGGTACATCGCGTTTCAAACTCACCAGCTACGTAGGGAATGTTGTCCTTATCAACGGCAACAGCAAGACCGACGTCGTTTTCTGGTCCGCCGAATCGACGCACCCATTCAATTTCACCTGCTGGACCAAAACGGGCAATCCATCCATCTCGTTTGCCGTACGACTCGAAGAACTCCGATCCGAATTTTCCTTCGTCGTTGAAGTAACCCGTGAGATACGTTCCCTGAAATTTGTCAGTGGCAATGGCTAGTGCTGCCTCTTCAAAAGGGCCTCCGTATGCCTGGACAAAATCCGTAGATCCGTCCTTCTTTACGCGAGCGAGATAGAAGTCACTCGATACGCCGCCGTTAGCATTGAGGTTGATGTTGCCAAAACTTGTGGTGCCAAAGAACGTTCCTGCTACCATAAGGTCGCCATTTACATCAAGTGCGCCTACAATCTCTCTATCCACTTCGCGCGACCCGATACGTTTTACCCAGTCAACCTTGCCGGTACCATTGAGTCCCATTACGAAGCCATCGGACTTTCGTTCGAACGATGTAATCGTTTCTGACTCGCCGAACACACACGTACCTTCGAAGGTACCGGTGACGTAGATACGATCACCGGTTGGTGTGACAGATACGGATGTGACGACGTCAATGCCTGTCGCACCCATTCCCTTGAACCACTGCGTCTGTCCATTCGAATTCAACTTGACGACAACAATGTCGGAAGAACCTAACGCAGTGTATGTATCATTCCCATAGGGAGACGTACCGCCAATCGTAAGGCCCACATAGACGTTACCCGATGAGTCAATGGCGAGATATGGATTTCCTTCGGAGTACTCCACACTACCAAAAACCGCCGTCCATTTCAGGCTGCCGAAACGATCAAACTTTGCAACGTAGGCATCAATCGTGCTTTCATCTGACGCTTCAATGATCTCTGCACCAATCTGGGCCAGATCAAAGAATGTTCCTGTTACGTAAACATTGTTGTCTTTGTCGGTAACAACCTGACGAGACTCGTCAGCATCCACACCACCGAGGGCAAAACCACTCATGGCTCGTCCGTTGAGATTGTACCGACCAAGGAATCCATCGTATCCCTTGTTCGATAGAATCGTCAAATTCGAGTCTAGTTGCAGTGAGTCAAGAAAACTCCCGGATGCATACAGCGATCCGTTCGGAGCAATAGATATACTGGTAACCTGATCGACACCGGGACCACGTAATGGTTTAGCCCACATGAACCGTGGCTGCGCCGTGGCCATTGTTGTCACAGCGATAGCTGCTACGCAACAACACAAAAACTTCAACATGTCTTCTCCTCTCTTCACTTCTCAAAAACGTCAGCCGTTCAAACGTGCTCTTCCCGTCTTTCGAATGCGCCCCTCTTTGTTGAGGCCATCGATAATGGCATCAAGAACACCGTTGATGAACGTACCGCTTTTATCTGTCGAAAATCGTTTTGCCAGTTCGATTGTCTCGTTCAAGGTGACCTTGATGGGAATATCGGGGCAGGCAATGAGCTCAACATAGGCCAAGCGCATGAGGATGATGTCGAGATTCGCAATTCTCTCGAAATCCCAATTCGTGACCATCTGCTCAATACGCTTTGTGACCTCATCTCTGAGGTCGCGCTCAGCCATGAGAACCGTGCGTGCGTATTCTATGTCTACGTCGTTCCAGTCTATGGGAACGTCGGCTTCAAGTTCTCGGACTTCGTCTGGCTTGAGAATACGCTGTGCCGTGGCTTCGGCCGGATCAAACGTGAATTGACGGTAGAAGACGTGTGGGAAGACGACGTCTAACGAGACATCGCCGTCGAGCGTCGCTACAAGGATCTGGAAGACCTTTTCGCGAGCGAGATGGCGAGTTCCCTTGATGACCTTCTTTTGACTCAGGGGAAATTCGTCCCGAGGTTGTTCTTTTGCCACGCTGGCCTACACTCCGCGGATCGTCGGCGATCCGATATAGGTTCCATGAACATGACGAACCTTGCGAATACGATCCTCGGCGATTCTATTCGAGGCCTGGATCGTGAGCATGTTTCCGTCGCGAGCCGTTGTAAGGATGTTCATCGTAATGTCGTAGATACCTTCAGCTTGGCGCATGACCTTGTCGCGGTTGTATCCTTCAACTTCGGAGGCAACGTTCATGAGACCACCTGAATTCACCACGTAGTCAGGAGCATAGACAATGCTGCGGTCTCTGAGAGCTTCTGCATGCTTTTGTTCATCCTTGAGCTGATTGTTTGCTCCACCGCAGACGATTTGACAGCTCAAGTTTGGAATCGTTTCGTCGTTAAGGATGGCACCAAGAGCATTTGGCGAGAAGATGTCACACGCTGTTGTGAAGACTTCTTCGGGTTTGATGTAGCTGGCACCCGTTTCTGTTGCCAGGGCTCGTGCCTTTTCCTCGTAGATGTCGGTGACAAAGACCGTTGCACCATCTTTTGTAAGATGACGGACCAGAAACGATGCAACGTTTCCTGCACCTTGAACAACGATACGTTTGCCTGCCAGTGCATCTGAGCCCCAGGCAAACTTTGCCGTAGCCTTCATGCCTGAGTACACACCGAGTGCTGTAACCGGTGAAGGGTCGCCGGAGCCACCGTTTCCACCAACACCCGTTACATACTTTGTTTCCATACGAATCCACTCCATGTCGCGAACACTCGTTCCGACATCTTCGGCCGTGATGTAACGACCACGGAGGGATTCAACAAAACGACCGTAGGCACGGAAAAGAGACTCTGATTTTTCTGTTCGCGAATCGCCAATAATGACGGCCTTACCGCCACCGAGGTTCACGCCGCTGACGGCGGCTTTGTACGTCATACCGCGAGAGAGTCGAAGAGCATCCGTGATGGCATCATCGTCGGACGCATACTTCCACATCCGTGTCCCGCCCAAGGCAGGTCCGAGTGATGTGTCGTGAATGGCAACAATGGCGCGAAGGCCTGTAACGGGATCAGAGCAAAGAACAACTTGCTCATGGCCCATGGACTGAATGGTGTCGAAGAGCTGCATCTGCGTGATAGATTCCTGTTGTCGTGTGAGAACGAGCAAGATACGGAAAAGGGGCCCCCTCACGTGAGGGAGCCCCTTGGCGGATAGGCGGATTGAGGAGTGCGGTCGGCTCAGTAGCGATCGCGGCTGTTGAAGCGCGGACGCTCATCGCGTGGACGTGCTTCATTGACGACGAGTGGGCGGCCCGCAAGCGGACGGCCATTCATGGCGTCGATTGCACGACTTCCTTCGTCTCCGTCGTTCATTTCAACGAAGCCGAAACCGCGGCTGCGACCCGTGATCTTGTCTTTGATCACAGACGCCGAGGCGACATTGCCGAATTCTTCGAACGCCGCGCGCAGTTCGCCGTCGCTCATCGTATACGGCAGGTTGCCAACGTAGATATTCATACTCGTACCCTTCACGATCCTGGTTGCGGCCCCCTCACTGTCACTGAATTTGGTTGTCCGGGAACCTGCTACGCAGCGGATCGCCCATGCGTAGATCTCGCAAGGTACAGAATTATCTCGGCTTGGCAAGTTTTCCACCGATAAATTTTCCGTCATAATTCTCGACCTCTCCATCCGACGAACGTATTACCCGCCGAGGCTGACGAGATTCTGTTCCACTTGTGCCCAGTTCACAACATTCCACCATGCCTTAACATAGTCTGCACGCCGGTTCTGATATGTGAGGTAGTAGGCATGCTCCCAAACGTCGATTCCGAGGATGGGCGTTGACCCCCAGGACGAGAGTTTATGTTGGTTTTCTGCCTGTAAAATCAAGAGCTTACCGTCGGATTGACGATAATGAAGCAGGGCCCAGCCACTTCCCTCAACAGCATTTGCTGCCGCCGAAAATTGTGCCGTAAATGCATCATAGGAACCAAAGGAAGCCACAATTGCAGCCATAATCTTCCCTGTTGGTTTGCCCCCTCCGCCCCTTCCCGGAGGTGCCATCACCTTCCAGAACATACTGTGTAACCAGTGCCCACCACCATGAAAGGCAGCCTGTTTTGACCAGTGCTGAATGAGAGCATAGTCGCCGGAAATGCGTGCCTTCGCAAGCTCTTCCTCCGCTTTGTTGAGTCCAGCAACGTAGGCAGCATGATGTTTTGAATGATGAATTGTCATCGTCTTGGCATCAATGTGCGGCTCGAGTGCATCTGCTGCATAGGGAAGTGCGGGTAATACGTGTGCTGTACCATCCGGTGTTGGCTCAGCACCAATTGCGGGTAGTGCGTGCATACTCAGGACAGCCGGCGCAGCAGCTGCAGCAGCGAGAAAGGATCGACGTGTTGACATGATGGACTCCAGTAAAAAACGAGGCAACCCTAGGACGACTAAACCTATGAAGATCGTGTGTTGTCTCGAAAGTTCTCTTACCCCATTCTCACCTTCGGAGTAACTACCATGAAGAAGACCACGGCAATAACCATCGTCATCCTCGCTGTTATGGCTGCCTCAGCAACGCGAGTAACGTCCCACGAAGGACGTCACAATAACGAACAACACGAACAACATGAACGGCGTGGACATCGTGCGCAAAAGGGTAAACACCTTGAGCGCATGAAAAAACACCTTGGTCTTACGGACGATCAGGTCCGGCGTATTCGCGAAATCGATTCCGTTTCGCGTGCAGATCGAAAAGCAAAGGTTATGGACGTGCTAACCGCTGAGCAGCGCACAAAACTCGAGCAGCATCAGCAAAAGCGTCAGAACAACAAACATTCACGGTAATACTCGAGCCTTGATTGAATGACGGGCTCACGAGTAATCATACGGATGTTGTCAAAAATCTCCAGCAGCAACAAGTGCTGCTTCTGCATCACGAACATCATCTTCGCTACCGATAAAACACGGTACGCGTTGATGTAACGAATCAGGTTGAATATCCAGGACGCGCTGCCGTCCATCCGTGGCGCGTCCTCCGGCCTGTTCAACGATGAAGGCCATCGGGTTTACTTCATAGACTAAACGCAGTTTCCCTGTTGGAGACGAAGAGTCCGATGGATACATAAAGATTCCACCGTAGTGTAACGTACGATGAATATCAGCCACCATGGTTCCAACGTATCGCAGGGAGTACGGACGAAGTCCATCTTCACTAGGTCGAAGTAGGTTCGATACATAGTCTCGTACACCTTGTGGCCACTTATGTGCGTTACCACTGTTTACACTATAGATTCGACCACGTTTAGGAATACGAATCTTTTCAAATGTCAACAGAAACTCACCGATTGTTGGATCGAACGTAAAGACATCAACACCATTTCCACTTGTGTAAACAAGTTGTGTTGATGAACCATACATTGCATACCCAGCTGCTACTTGTTTATAGCCCGGTTGTAACACATCTGCCAGCGTACCTGGTGTTGTTGCTGTTTCATCCAGCCGTTTATAGATGCTAAATATTGTTCCTATCGAAACATTAACATCAATGTTCGATGATCCGTCGAGTGGATCAAAAACAAGAACATACTTCCCTTTTCGATAATCATCAGGGATAGACATCAGACCGTCGGACTCTTCACTCGCCATGACACAGAGATGACCTCCGTGGTCCATAGCTCGATAGATCACCTCATTGGCATGTATATCGAGTCGCTTTACACGTTCTCCATGGACATTCATTCCATCGGTCATGCCAAGGACATCGTTGAGTCCGGCTCTTCGAACATCACGGGCGAGAATACGCAGTGCCAGCGTGAAATCCCGTAACAGTCTCGAGAACTCACCTGTTGCTTCCGGATGAAAGGCTGCCTCTTCGGCAATGTGGCGCTCAATGGTAACGAGCGTGGACGTTTTGAGGAAGGGCATGTGAACCGATCACTTCATGTCGGATTCAAGACGGACACTCAGGACAGGGCACGGGCTCTTGCGCAGAACACGCTCCGTTGTGCTACCGAAGAGGAAATGTTCGAGTCCACTACGTCCATGTGTACCCATGGCAACAATGCCAATTTGATGTTCCTTACAATAGGCAACAATCTCATCGCTTGCGCGCCCACGCAGCACCTTCGTGTCTACATCAAATCCCTCCGAGCTCAGCTCACCGCGTAGCTTCTCAAGTTCCGTCTCAGCATTCTTTTGAAGCTCCTGCTCAATGTCGGCAAAACCAACCTGGGCATAACTCCAGTCAGCAGGATAGATTACAGGCTCAACGATGTGCACAACGTGAAGTTTTGCCTTGGTTCCCTTTGCAAGTTCCTTGGCATAGGAGAGTGCCTTGGATGCGTTTTCGGAAAAGTCCGTGGGGACGAGGATTGCCTGAATGGAGAGCATGGCGTTTCGTAGGTTAGTGGACCGCGGTGCGCAAACTAGCAAACCACGTTCATACATCGGACGACTATGAAGATGACATCTACACTTCTGCGACGTTTTTACGGCCTACTTTTTTCGGGCGTTATTGTAACCATGGCGGCCTCTGCCAACGACGGATGGCAGGCATTGCTGGAGAATCGAGACGTTGATGCCGAGCAGGCATTCCTGGAGGAGATACGAGAACGGCCCGACGATCCACGTCCATGGTTTGGCTTATCACTCATTGAGACAATTCGATTCCGTGATAGTGCGGCAGGGGGCCGCTTCGCTGAGGGGCTTTCTCGCGTCAAGGATCCACATCCGTGGATCTATGCCTCAATCTATTCCAGCCGCCTTCAATCTCTCACAGAGGCAAATCCAACTGCTGTTGAGGACATTCTTACGGGAGTTGTTGACCGTCCCGACCAGTACGGAATCCTCCGTGCCATGGCCTACGAACAACTGGGATCTATTGCCGAAAGCAGGGGTGACGTTGAACGTGCACGGTCGTGGTATGCAAAGATTGGAGCAGTTACGACATGGCGTCTTGTGGGGCCTTTTCCCAACATCTCCTCATCTGGCCACGACCGCAAGTTCGAGCCAGAGATAGAAGATGTCCCGGATGCAGTCTACGAAGGTCCGAGTGGCGGCGAGGTTCGATGGATCGAACCTGGAGTTGCACGGTTGGATTCATGGATTGACATGATGCGATACTATCCGACCACGTATGGACAGTTTTATGCAGCAACCTATGTATGGTCACCTCGAGAGCAACGTGTCTACCTTCGCCTGGGTACATCCGGATCTTTTAAACTTTTTGTCAATGGCACCGTCGTTGATGAGTCAGCCGATGAGCACAACAACGATCTTGACACCTACATCAATGAGATTACTCTTGGCTCAGGCTGGAATCGAGTCCTTGTTAAGGTTGGCTCATCCGAAATCTCGCGCTGCAACTTCCTTCTGCGTATCACAGATGAAGCCGGCAATCCTGTGAACGATCTCAAGATCTCTACCGACGTACAGCAACCATCAGCAACAGCACCCAACCCACGTCCTATTGCGAATCCGTTTATCCAGTTCTTTCAGGAGCGTATTGAGCGGAATCCGAGTGCACTCGATGATGCCATCTTTTTATCTGACTGTCATTTGCGTAACGATCAGGCCGATGCAGCAGAACGTGTCCTGCGTCCATGGGCGAGAGCTTATCCAGATGCAATCGTCATCATGTTCCAGCTCATAGATGCTTATCGTCGAGGACGAAAGGACGACGATCAGAATACACTCGTTGAGCGAATTGCTACGTTACGACCAGACCTGGCATTTTCTGTTATCACAGAACTGTATCGATCCCTGAGTAACGACAAACTGGACGAGGCCGAAGACTACCTAAAAAAGCTTGCTGTTCTTATGCCGGAAACACCGACGTACTACAGCGCTGCAATAACTATAGCCTCACGCAGAAATCGACTGCAGGAACGGAATGAATTGAACGTAAAAGCATTCGAGCGGTACCCTACGAATGTTGGCTTTATGCGTGACAATGTTGTTCAAGCAGTTCAATCTCAGGGTCGGTACGACGCAGCAATAAAGATTGTGAAACATCACCTTTCGTTCGGCGAAACAGAGTCCGGTTTGCTCCTTCTAGCCGCTCTCCATCTAGAAGCCGGACGTCAGGACGAGTGGAGAAAAATTTGGCAGAAGCTTTTTGAACGTGCTCCAGGTGCTCCAGGATATCACGTCTCAATGGCGGACATCTACTCCTCTCGAAAGGAATATGATAGCGCGATTTTTCATGTGCGAGCTGCTCTCGACGTTGCACCAACTTCATCACCGTTATGGTTTAAAGCTGGCACCCTGTACGGAACTCGTTTTGATCGCGAATCAGCCCTTAATGCGTATCGCACGGCGTTAGCGCTTGACCCAGCAAACTTTGATGCAAGGGAAGCGCTTCGCGAACTTGAGGGTCAGCCACATCCATTTACGACAATGCCGAAGGTTGACATCGATAGTCTTATCGCGTCAGCCCCTCCGTCATCGGACTATCCAGAAGATGCCGCCATCTTCTTGCTCGATGACCGCCGGCGTGTTGTCTACAATGGCAGTCGTAGTGAGGTGCTCTACGAAACCGTCATCCGCATTCTAAAAACGGAGGGTATTGACGCGTTTAAGGAGTATGGCCTTCCGTATGCAGGTGATGGGAATCTGATACTCGAAAAGGCTGTGGTACGGAAACGTAATGGACGCGAAGTCACGGCTGACGGGAGTGGAGGTATGCTTGTCTTCAAACAACTCGAGATCGGTGACGTGATCCACGTGAAAGCGAAGGTCCGTGAGTCTCGAGGTGGCAGACTGGCTCGGTACTTCTGGGACGACGTTGGTCTCAATGGTTTTTATCCGGTACGACTTGCTCGATACTCCTTATTGATACCACGATCAACGAACCTCCGTTGGTCTGTTGCAAATGGAGCCGAAGCTCCTGTGATTACAGATCGCGAGGATGGAATACTGTATACGTGGGAAACAAAGGATGACCCAGCAATAGAGTATGAAGAGGGAATGCCCTCATATGAAGTTATCGGCAAACGTGTTGCGGTAACGTCTGTACCTGGATGGAACGAACTTGTTGTATGGTACGACGAAATCGCGCGTCCAAAAACACGAACATCACTCGAAGTAGCCGAGCTCATGGATTCACTCTTCCCTCGCAATCGTGAATACTCAACAATGGATCTCATTGATGGAGTGTATCGATATATCACGTCGACAATTCGTTACAGTAACGTTCCCTTCCGTCAGTCAGGAATTATACCACAGAAGGCCCGCGACGTTCTTGTAACACGCATCGGAGACTGTAAGGACGTTGCAACCTTGTGCATTTCCATGCTTGCCGAACGAAACGTTAAAGCATGGCACGTCCTTGTCGAAACGCGATCATCGGAGCTCGTCCCCAATCGACTCCCGTCCATCCCGTTTGATCATGCCATCGTCTGTCTTTATATCAACGACACGTTACGATTCTTTGACCTTACGGCAGATGATGTTCCACTTGGATCAGTACCGGTTGCCGATCTCGACGCCTTTGCCCTGCCAATTATTCCTGGATGGAAGGAACCGATCCGACTTTCGCGTTCGTTCTTCTTACCAAACAACATTAACATTACCACGAAGGTGTCCTTTACCCCTGAAGGTGATGCCATCATCGATCAGACCAACGTTCATTATGGAGCACGGACACAGTACTATCGTTCAGCTTGGAAAGAAGCAACACCGAAGGAGATCGAAAAGGGTCTATTGGAGATGCTTTCGAATGAATGGGGAGGTGTGACACTTGAGAGTTACGACATGACGGGGCTCGACACGTTGTCACCGACGTTTAGTTATCGGATGGTCTATACTGTACCGTCCTATCTCGTAGAAGCAGGTGATTTCCGAATGGCTCGACTTCAGTGGTACGATGGATGGGGACCAGATCCGGCGTTGTCGTACACAAAGCGCGTTCATCCCTATGAGTTCGGTTCAGACCGTGACACGGTGCATGAGGTGTTGCAGATAACGATTCCGGAGAATTACGAGGCCTCTGGACTTACAAAACGATTTGAACGTTCGCACAAGACAGGGTCTGTCGTGCACACGACGGAGACCACAAACAACACAGTAACACTTACGAGAACGAGCGTATCCTCACGTCACTACGTCCTGCCACATGAGTATGACTCCTACAAGGCATATTACAACGATGTTGTACGGCGTGATAGAGCCGGTGTACTATTTGTACCCAAGGGTACGGTTGTTCGGCCTCCCAAACGCAAACGATAGGCAACATCAACATGGCTGCCTATCCTAAACGTATTGTTTGTCTTACGGAAGAGACCGTTGAGACGCTCTATGCACTTGGTGCTGACCATCTCATTGTTGGCGTCTCGGGGTTTGCTGTGCGTCCGCAACGTGTACGGAAGGAAAAACCACGCATCTCGACGTATCTCGATGCGCGTTATGATGACATTCTTGCATTGCAGCCAGATCTTGTTTTGGCTTGGAGTGACTTACAAGCCGACATGGTAGCCGAGCTTATACGGCGAGGAATCGACGTCATGTGTTTTAATCAGCGAGGAATTGACGGCATCCTCGACATGATAGTTCGACTTGGCTCACTTGTCGGTATGGCTGATGCTGCAGAACAGTATGCAGCAGTGTTGCGTGCAGGCTTGGACGACGCCGCTGCGCGTGGTGCAATGAGAACACGCAAACCGCGCGTATACTTCGAGGAGTGGTACGATCCACTCATCGGAGGTATTCAATGGGTGAGTGAACTCGTTGAGCTTTGTGGAGGGATTGACATCTTCCCGGAGCATCGCGACCAGCAAGCGGCGCGTGGACGAATTATTGCGGATCCACTAGAGCCTGTACGTCGCCGTCCGGACATCTACATTGCATCGTGGTGTGGGAAGATGTTTAAGCCTGACGCTGTCCGTCAACGTCCCGGATGGGAGCAGTTCAGCCCCATTACCAACAGTATGATGTTCGAAATTCCCTCACCAATCATTCTTCAACCTGGACCTGCCGCATTGACAGACGGAGTGGCGGCCATCCTCAGGATATACGACACGTGGGAGTCTTCCCTATCCTTAACATCGGCGAACGCCGCTTCGATGCAATCATCGCAGTAAACGGCTCCCTTCCGCCCCTTTCCCTTTTCGAATTCTTTGCCGACGTACCAATCATTGCCGCCGATGGAGCATTAAATGCATTGGTTGACATTGGCGTTGTTGCTGAGTTTCTTGTTGGAGATCTTGATTCACTTCGGCCTGACATAGATCTTGGCCTGACGCACGTTATCCATGATGCAAATCAAGAGTCCAATGACTTTGAGAAAGCTCTACAATTCGCGGCCACGTCACACTATGAAGAGCTTCTTGTTGTTGGTCTTCATGGGGGCGATCTTGAACACACGTTGAATAATTGGAGTGTCCTCATGCGCTACGGGGCGCAAGGAAAGACGGTTGCCCTTGACGGCGATCGACTGGCGATACCAGTTCACTCATCGGTGCAGTTCACCACGTCACCCGGTGAACTGTTGTCGATTATTCCCCAACCGTCAATCAGACTCACAACACGTGGCCTGCAATGGAACTTGGAGAATGAAGTCCTTTCGCTTGGAATTCGTGAAGGGGCACGAAACAGGGCGATAGACAATGAGGTTGTTATTGAGGTACATGAAGGCTCATTCCTGCTTTTCTGTACGTCACCCTTCGTACATTCGAGGCCCTGACACAGAAACGGAGAGAACGGAAATGCGCAGAGATCTTATGTCGTGGTGGAGTCCGAGCCTACATCGGACCATGGAAATCGTCTCCTACGGCCATTTTGGTCCAGCCGTCCTGCTCTTTCCAAGTGCAGCGGCGGACTATCTGGAGTATGAGCGATTCCTGCTGATTGATGCTATTCGACCGTACCTCGAGCAGGGTCGCGTTAAGGTATACTCCATCAACAGTATCAATAGTGAGAGTTGGCTGAACGATCAAATGGATGGTAGATCCAAGATCATTCGACATCAACAGTATAACACCTACATTGTTGAAGAGGTTGTTCCCTTCATCTATCGCGACTGCGATGGTCCAGTACCTATCATAACGGGTGGTGTATCACTCGGAGCGCTCCACGCTCTTAACACCTTTTTCCGTCGGCCGGACATTTTTGATGGCACGATTGCGATGAGTGGCATTTACGACCTCAAGGCCTACTCGAAGGGATACTATGACGAGGACTGTTATTTCAACTCGCCGATCGACTATGTTCCGAATCTTCACGATGAGTACTGGCTGAACCTTCTCCGCTCCAAACACAATCTTCACATTCTCTCGGGATCGGGATCGTATGAAGATCCAGGTGCGTCAATGGTGTTCTCACGTATTCTCGACATGAAGAACATTCCGCATCATCTTGAGATATGGGGACGCGAATGGGGACATGACTGGCCAACGTGGCGCGCTATGTTACCACATGCCTTGTCTAAACTGTAAGTTTTGACAGAAAGATAGTTTACGACAATCAACCCTGTCGTTACTACATCTGCTCAGCGGAACCGAACTCATCACGAACGGCAAACCAACCACGTCTGCCATAGGCAGAGTGCGAGTATGTAAGAATCTCTTCGTCCGATTGTGCGTCACGTGGAATCGGGTGTGGATAGACCACATCGGCAACGTGACTCCATAACAAGTAGTTCACAACTCTTGCATGGAAGAACGGATCTGATGGTTCAATGTCTGCCTCAGAAACAACAACGGCGTGGACGGCGATGCCTGATTGAGTTTGTACAACATCTGTAACATAGATAAGCTCACCGCTCCAACTCCTAACAAAGTAGAGTAATGAGCCATCGCGATAGATATCCCACTTTTCATCCATTGACGCGGCTTGGAACAAGGGGCCACGATCGGGCAAGGATCTCGATAATTCGATTTCCATGTGAACATCTAGTCGAACGGCCTTATCTGGGCGCGTTCCGTAGACGTGGCTTCCATCACTCTGTCTCAACTCCGTAAACCGCACGTGTCGTTCAGGATCATCAGAAGCGCCAATGGTGTGTAGTGCCATTGAGCGACAGTCGAAAATGGGGCTGCCAAAGGGGCTTTCGGCGGCAGTAATCCATCGTGGCGAGATATCGTCGAGTGCATTCGTCATAGCTGCAAGTTCCGCAATTCCAGCACATTTCCCGCGTAACACGAACTACGTGCAGTCGTATCCGGGCCCTGTACCTAACCCGGAGAACTCACATGAAAACCCTCACACGTTGCATAACGATATGTTGTGCTCTTGTTGTTGCCTGTTCGAGCGACAACCTCGTTGGATCAGGCTCCGTTTCTACACAACGTAGATCGGTTACGTCATTCGCAGCCATTGATATTAACGGTCCCGTCAACACCATTGTCACAGCAGGAGCAACGCCATCAATCACTGTTGAGGCTGATGACAACGTCATCGACAAGGTCACAACTCGTGTTGGGGCAAACGGTGTATTAAGTGTTGGCATGGATCCAGGTGGATACTCAAACTTCACTGCCACTGTTCGTATTGTGACTCCAGCACTTTCAAGCATAGCCACTCGTGGATCGGGATCAACATCTCTCGAACAGGGCACAACGTCATCATCATTCACCCTCGACAACTATGGCTCTGGTCCGCTCACGGTAAGTGGCCTAGCTGCTGTTAGTCTCACATCGAATCTTCATGGCTCAGGATCGATCACGCTTGTTGGTTCTGTCGGCACACTGAACGTTCGCAACAGTGGCAGTGGAAATGTCAACTCCTACGAATGCACATCGCAGTCAGCCCGGATTGCCATCTTCGGATCAGGAAACTGTCATGTTGACGTGGGCACCCTGCTAGTTGCCGACATCTTTGGCAGTGGAAACGTTGTTTACGAAGGTGACCCTGAAGTACGCACATCTGGTAACGGTTCAGGCTCCGTTACACGCAAATCCTGACCAGCCTGACGTAAGGTCCGCAAACAGCCAACAACAATTCTCTGAACCTCTTCTGCAGTGGCGGCCACCTCGGCCGCCGTTTCTGCTGAGAGCAGGTCACAGTCGTCAAGCAGGCGCAGCCAAAACTTCAGTGCTCGAATTGACTCATTGGCTGCATATAGCTTTGATCGAAATGCCTCGCGTGACCCACAACCAACGGCCTCTTCGATTGTTGATCCCACGGAAGCACCTGCTTCGATCAACTTCGTGACAAGAACGGCAGCACGTTCATCACAACTCAGTCCGGCCTTAACGGCCAAAACACCAAGGAGATAGGATTTTTCCTGGAGGGGGGAGGACATAGGGGTG
>DDUR01000043.1:473-32883 GCA_002344895.1 Ignavibacteria bacterium UBA2333 | reverse complement strand
GGATGGTGGGGGATGGTGGGGGAGGATGGCGTAATTTGCGGAGATGTTGATCCGTTCGTTTGTTGTTGCGGCTATCGCTGCCAGTCTCGTTTTACCGTCCTGCCTGTTTGTAAAGGCTCCGGAGGCAAAGGTTGACGTTGTCAATGTTGCATTAAGTCCGCAGCCGGAAATAGAGATGAGTGATGAGTTGGTTCGGACGCGCCAGGGGGACATGATTGCCCTGTTGCCGAAGGGCTGGGTGTTTCTTGATACAAAGGGTGAGACATCATCCGATGTCGTAGCCGTTGCCGTGGATCCAGACTACACCCTATCAATGGTCTTCAGCACAGTGCCATCAGCCGAGTCGAGTAAGGACCAACTTGATAAGGAAGGATTACTTGGTCTGGCTCGAATTGCCTTTGCAAAACATTCACGCAAAACGGGTGGCGTTGCCAAACTCGTTGGAACGTATGGTACGGCAGAGCTGGGGCCACGGAAGTTTGGGACGTATGACTTCAGCACAAATGCCGGGTCGGCGCGTACACGTTGTGCCGTGTTTACATCGAGTGTCGGTACACATTACGAGTTTGCACTTGTTCCCCTAACCGTGAGCGGGAAGGACGTGCCGCCAGATGCAGAAATTCAGCGTGTGTTCCGTTCGGTTTTGGCGACTATTCAATACTGATCACCATGCATCTCAGCGACGATACAACGGCCGTACTCGAATACCTCAATACATCAATTGAAGGTGGCCTCCGCAAAAAGAATGACATCGGTGTCCTACTTGAACTGGGAGCAACAAGTGGTGATGCAGAGGTATTTAACACGCTTACTCGAACAGGTAAGGGCCTGTGGAATGTCTACGGCACCCTTCGACGTGTCCAGCCCGGAGCAGAAGGTTATCCTGTACTCGAACGTGAGTTTGGATCCCTGTTAAACGAGGTACGCGAACTTCTCGCATCCATGTTATCAGCGGCTGACGATGATGTTCTCAAACGTTTTGATGAAATTTATTTTGGTATGACGTCCGGTACTATTCGGAATCTTGTTGATCTTGCTCATGATCTTGCGCGGCTGAAGGATCTGCAGAACGACGCGCGATGACGGGGTCCGACAAGCTGCTCCACCGACTATCCTTCCTGCATTTTTTGCACGTCGATATTGCTGCCGGTGTAGCTGCGTCAGGCCTGCTCACATCAAACCTGCTTGATGTTCACCTCCCCTGGTCATGGTGGATTGTACTTCCAGGTATTGCGTGGACGGTTTACACACTGGACCGGCTGCTCGACGCTCGCAGGCAGGATGACTATCCGACATTACGACATCAGTTTGCAGCTCGGCACCGTCGAGGTCTCTACGTTGCCGTCGGAGTTGCTGGAGTTCTGACCGTAGTTCTGGGCCTCTTGACACTTCCTCTGCTCTCCATCCTTGCTGGTCTTCCCTGTTTAGCGCTGGTTGTCCTTCACCACGGACTTCAACGACTTGGATCGACGCGGAGTATTGGATTTCTGAAGGACATGAACGTCATCCTTACGTACACGTGTTCGATTTGGGCTGTTCCGTTTCTTCTTGTTTCGTCCATCAGCCTTGTTCACATTATTGGCTTTTTTACGTTTTGTGCTATCGTTGCGATTATCGTTCTGCTCGAGAGCAGGACGGACGTGAGTGTTGACACTGCTCTTCAACAACCGAGTCTTGCGCGTAGTCTTGGTCCTCGTCGATCGACGTTTACCCTTGTTGTTCTCTTTTTTCTTGCGTCGGCGGGCACCATCGGGATATTGCTGAGCAAACCTTCCCTTGGAATCACGTATACAGGTTTGACCATATCTACCATGTTCCTGCCTGTACTGCATTCCAGCACTCTCCCCCGCCCTATCATCCGTCTGCTGAGTGAGCTTGTTCTCTCTATTCCCCTCGTCACCGTGCCCATTGTACATCTCTTGGGCTGAGAGAATCTTGCGAGCAGCGCGTAAAGCACGCGCATGACGTTGTCGCAGACAGGCGGCCGAAATCCCTGTCTCAGCTGAAATTTCCTCAAACGAATAACCATCCAGATATCGTCGGCGGAGTACATCAGCGTATGGAATTGGAAGCGACTCCATGAGCATCGTTGTTTCAAATCGATCGTCGATTGTCGCTTCATCATCTACACTCAGATACTTCTGCTCATACTTCGTATAGCGTGCAACATCCCACGCGTCACTTGAATCGAGCATACGGCGCTGGCGTTCAATGTTGCTCAGAATACGACGCGCAACGGTTGTGACAAAGGCCTGAATGTTGTCAACACTTTTCTCGGCAATCGTCAACCGTTCAAGTAATACAACCGTTGCAGATGAGATTGCATCACGCACATCTTCCATCGGCGAATTCCGTCGCCACGGCTGCATAGCTCTGGCTATCTCGCGGTAGTTCAACTTCATGACAATGTCCCCTTCCTGAAGTTTGATGTTCTGCACGAACGTCGTCGTATTCATCACAGCACACAACCGTGAATTTGCCTGTCGATGGTACACGTTCACGAATCCGTAGTTTACCGGTATGGAGACATCGCCCCTTCCGCCCCATCTCAACTTTCTCTCTTCCACAGCCTACAGCATCATCACGGCAGATGCTGGCACCTATATGTTTCGCGAAAACGAGGGGTGCGGTCGGATTGGCTTTATTCTGTCTGGCACCGTTCGTGTGTTTAAGGAACATGAAAGCGGCAGATCAATCACCTTGTATCGTATCTCGGAAGGTGACAGTTGTATCCTGAGTATGTCGTGTGCACTCAGTAATCCCATCCATCAGGCCTCGGCAATCGTTGAGGAGTCAGCCGTTGTTGCAATTGTCACAACGGACAACTTTCGGAAACTCATCGATACGTCACACGAGGCACGTGACTATGTGTTCTCGTTGTTTGCAACGCGACTCACGGACATCCTGCTTCTGCTCGAAGAGATTGTCTTCCGGCGTATGGACGAGCGGCTGGCAGCCTTGCTGCTTGATCATGCTGCGCGTGCCGGTGGTGACGTTATCCGGATTACGCATGAGGAGCTGGCTGAGGAGGCAGGAACGGCCCGTGAAGTTGTGACCCGAATCCTGCGTGAATTTGTCCATGATGGCATTATTCAAGGGGCAAGGGGGCAAATCACGATTATGGACCGACGGAAGCTGGCCCAGCGAGCGTGATTTTTGTCACGGAATCGTTCACTTGTCTATGACGAAGTTTGTACAGCGATAACCACAGAATCTTAACGACAACGGAACACAGCTATGTTTTTCCGACAGATCTATGAGCCCGGTCTAGCCCACGCCTCCTACATGGTTGGCTGTCAGGCAACGGGAACGGTCATGGTCATTGACGCAAAACGCGACATTGACACATACCTTGAGATAGCCAAACAAGAGCGCCTGACCATTACGCACGTAGCCGAAACTCACATTCATGCTGACTTCCTTAGTGGTTCGCGCGAAATAGCAGAAGCTACCGGCGCTATGCTCTACCTTTCCGATGAGGGCGGAGATGAATGGAAGTATGAGTTTGACCACGTTGGGCTGAAGGATGGAGACACCTTTATGGTGGGAAACATCAAGGTTGACGTGGTTCACACACCTGGGCACACTCCGGAACACATCTCCTTCCTTGTGACCGATACGCCGGCCATCGCCGACGTTCCGATCATGATGTTTACGGGTGACTTTGTGTTTGTCGGTGATGTTGGACGTCCGGACCTTTTGGAGCGTGCAGCTGGATATGTAGGCACCATGGAAGTTGGTGCACGCCAACTCTGGAAGTCCCTCGAGAAATTCCGTCAGTTACCAGATCACATCCAGGTTCACCCAGCACACGGTGCTGGCTCGGCCTGTGGTAAGGCACTTGGTGCAATACCTTCATCAACGGTTGGTTACGAAAAGCTTGTAAACTGGGCCCTACGTCACACCAACGAAGATGCCTTTGTACAAGAACTCCTGATGGGTCAGCCGGAACCACCCCGTTACTTCGCCCAGATGAAACGTCTCAACAAGGTCCCGCGTCCACTGGCCGTGCACATGCCACAACCCCGCCTTCTCTCGATGAGTGAGGTGCGTGACGCACTCGAAAGCCGTCGACTTGTGCTTGACACACGAAACAAAATGGCCTTTGCAGGAGGCCATCTTCAAGGGTCGATTAACATTCAGAACAATAAGGCCTTTTCAACATGGGCTGGATGGTTAGTTGACTACGACGTCCCGTACGTTGTAATTGCCGAACAGTCACAGCTTGATGACGTTGTTCGCAAACTGCTGCGAATAGGTTTGGACAACATTGCAGGATGGTATCCGAACGTTACGGACTTTGCCGATCAGGGTGTTGATCTTCAAACAACAACACAGATTGATACAGAGGCTTTGGCATCCCGCCTGGGAGAAGAAGGACTTACGGTGATTGACGTTCGTGGAATTGGTGAGCACGAAGCGGGCCACATCCCTGGATCGTGGAACATCCATGGCGGTTATCTCCGCGAACATCTCGGAGAGATTCCTCGCACAGGAACGGTTGTTATCACCTGTCAGGGTGGTGACCGGTCCGCAATTGCATCAAGTCTCCTGTTACGCGAAGGCTTTACGAACATCATCAATCACAGTCAGGGTTATGTTGGCTGGAAGGCACATGCCAAGGCCGTTGAATTCACCACAAACTAGGTTACCACCAGATGTACACAGAAATCACACCCACAGAACTTCGTTCCCGACTCGACGCTGGCGAACCCGTCATCCTCCTTGATGTTCGTCAGCCGGAAGAACACGAAGAAAAGAACATTCCCAATTCTATCCTCATCCCACTTGGTGAACTTCCAGATCGGATTGACGAACTCGAACCGATGCGTGGAAAAGAGATTGTCGTGTACTGTCGCTCAGGAAATCGTAGCGCTCAGGCCTGTTTGTTCCTGGCAGCAAATGGATATGACGATCTCAAGAACCTCAAGGGTGGCATGTTAGCCTGGTGATCATCATGACAGCCGAAACACATCCTACAAAATTTGACGAACTCGTCGCAACAACTGACAAGCCCATCCTCGTTGATTTCTGGGCCGATTGGTGTGGTCCGTGCCACATGATTGCACCTACCATCAAGGAACTCGCCAAGGAGTTTGCCGGACGCGCCGTTGTTGTCAAGGTCGATGTCGACGCGAGTCCGAACATCTCCCGTCAATTCGCCATACAGAGTATTCCGACACTTTTGATCTTCCATCACGGAAAGATCGTGTGGCGTGCTTCAGGCGTTCGTCCTCACGGCGAGATTGCCGACCAACTGAACAGTTTACTCGAGGCATGACCGTACTTCTCGGTGTGATTGCCGTTGTAATCGGCATTTCACTAGGACTTCTTGGGGCCGGCGGGGCCATTGTGGCCGTGCCGGCCTTTGTCTATCTGGGAGGTGTGCCTCCGACACTTGCCAGTGGATATGCTCTGTTCGTTGTGACGATTGCAACATCTCTTGTTAGTATCGGATACATCAGACGGCGTCAGGTAAACTGGCGTGCGGTCCTTGCCTTTGGCCTTACAACACTCGTGTCAATCGCCGTTATACGTCGGTTTGTGCTTCCTGCCCTGCCGGAGACACTCGGATACCTTGGCGAAACTGCTATCCTGCGTGATACGGTGTTGATGTTAGCCTTTTCTATGATCCTGCTTGCTGCAGGAACAGGAATGTTACGTCTGGCACATCCACCTGAGGGTTCCGACGTCGCTCGTATGAGTCGCCTTTCCCTCCTTGGACTCGTTATTGGAGTCGTCAGCGGCTTTCTCGGAGTTGGTGGAGGTTTTCTTATGACGCCAGCCCTGGTTATCTGGGGCAGACTTGATATGCGCACGTCAGTTGGTACAAGCCTTGTCCTGATGGCCCTCAACAGTCTTGTTGGCGTAACAGCCGATCTTAGTGGCGGCATTCAATACGACTGGCCACTCGTTATAACGTTTACTGCTCTCACCACAATCGGCATCGTTGTGGGATTCTTTCTCTCAACACGATTCCACCCTCAACACCTCAAACGCATCTTTGGATGGTTTATCATTCTTATTGGAGTTGCAGTGGGGATCGGGGAATGGTGGGGCTAGTCTGCCTCCCCACCTCTACGCATTCTTCTTCCTGAAGATAAAACTCACCGGCACACCTTCAAGATCGATGTGTTCGCGGAGCTGACGCTCAACAAATCGTTTATAGGAATCGGGAATAAGGTCCGGGTAGTTACTAAAGAAGGCAAATACAGGTGGTGCTGCCTTTACCTGTGTGACGAAGTTAATACGAAGGTCACGGCCACGAACAGCAGGTGGTGGTGTGGCTTCGAGAATTGGGAGGAGAAGGTCGTTCAGTTTTGCTGTAGAGATACGCTGTATACGACGATTCTGAATCTCTTTCGACATTTCAAGAACGCGTGTAATTCGCTGTTTTGTCTGCGCACTGATAAACACCACTGGTACGTAATCTAACGTTGGCATGTCTTCACGGAACTTCTTGACAAAGTTGTCCGCAGTACGTGTTTCCTTGGATACAAGGTCCCACTTGTTAACCGCAAGGATCATTCCGCGCCGAGCGTCTTCAACTTGTGTAAGGACACGTTTATCCTGATGCTCAATACCAACCGTGGCATCAATCATCACAACAGCCACATCACACCGGTCGATAGCTCGGGCTGTGCGCATAGCGCTGTAGATTTCAACACTTTCTTTGATTTGACTCTTACGACGGAGACCTGCCGTGTCGATGAGGACAATCTCCTCACCGTAGAACTTCACCACACTGTCAATTGCATCACGTGTTGTGCCGGCAATCGGTGTGACCACCATGCGGTCCTTACCTAACAGTGCGTTGGTAAGTGACGACTTTCCAACGTTTGGACGTCCGACGATGGCAACCTTCAGTCGATCATCCTCTGTGTCTTCAGGATTCTCCGGCAGGACACCAATAACAGCATCAAGGAAGTCACCAGTGCTACGTCCGTTCAGCGCACTAATGGCATACGGATCGCCGAGTCCGAGCTCGTAAAATTCACTAGCATTCAGGTCTTCCTTGGCATTATCACATTTGTTCACCACCAGTGTGATCGGCTTATTGGTTGCACGCAACAGACCGGCGATCTGACGGTCAACAGGCATAACACCATCACGACCGTCAACAACAAACACGATTGCGTCAGCCTCCTCCATGGCAAGCGCAGCCTGCTCACGGATAGCCGTATCAAAGAGGTCGTCACTATCGGGAACAATACCGCCGGTATCGACGATCTGGAAACGACGGCCTGCCCATTCGCCCTTCGCATAAAGACGATCTCGTGTTACGCCTGGGATGGACTCAACGATAGCATGACGCTCTTCGATGATGCGGTTAAAGAGCGTGGATTTGCCGACGTTAGGTCGGCCGACGATGGCAACTAGACTCATGGGACCACAAAGATAGCCCCTTTCGCCCCCTTACTTGCCAGAATCCCTGCGCTGAAGGATCTGGAGCTTCTCAATTCCACGGAGATCATAGATAATACGCCGGCCACCCGCATCTCCTTCGGTGACGGATACGGCAGGCCTATCCTCGGCCATCCAGGTGGGCCGCCCGTCATGAGCAGCCGTTGGAGGGCCATACATTCTACCTAACAGCGCTTCAACTTCAGACGCCGTTATATCCTTGATGGTCTGCTCTATTTGTTGTGGATGGCCGTTTGGGGAGAATACCACCATTGTCGTGGATACCGGACGACCATACCAGACACATCCGGTTGAAACGAGGGTTTCGCCAATTGCGGTGACGTTATGGCAACTATCGGAAAGACGCGACCGAACATCCTCACGATCAGAGGTCATTGCTAGGTTAAGGGGCCAAAGGGGCTTTGTCTCCGGGAGAAAGGTATTCAGAGCCTCGAGGTCAAACCTTAACCAAATGCGCTCGTCGGACTCGCCAATTCCAATAGAAATGAGGGCTTCATCACCACGCTCCCACCTGGCAAATGTCGCCTCGAAGCTCGTCGGCCTATCATATGCCTGAGAGATTACATCAGTGATACGCGAAACCATGTTTATGGCGTCATCAACATCAACATAGACCACTGCATCTATTGTACGGGCGCGTTGACTCCGAGATGTAAGACCCACGGTCACCGTATCAAGCCTGATACCATTCCAGTCTATTTCCGTTGTTTGTAGTGACTGTTCTCCGAACTCACCCGGAGGCATATCTACTGCCGTTCGACCCAAGGTCGTTATGCGCGAAGAAACAACATCACGCCGTTCGTACAGCTCAACGTCAAGCGGAAGTACTGACTGGGCCAAAGCAGTACCGTCCGCAATCAGAAGCAGGACAAGGACTAGGAAGCCTTTCATACCACGAACATAGGCCGAGACGCTTAGAGTCCAATCAGTTCTTCTGCAACAGCACCGTATAGATCTTACCCGTTGACGTAGCAGCGCGTACAACGTAGGTACCTCGTGGAGTTCCATGGAGCGGCAGCATAACCGCATCGGCTGTTAAACGAGCATTCGCGGAAACGTCTTGACCCGTTAACGTCGACATTCGAACATCAACAACATCTGCCAGCGCAAACGTTAGTTCATCGTCGGATGTGCTTACAGCAAAACTTGTCGTTTGTGGGGTGACAACTTCATCAGCAGTAGAGTTTACAACACCACGGCGGATGATTTCGAGGCGTGTTCCGTTATCCAGACTCATCGCATACGTATTCGATTGTGCGTCATAGTCAAGGATTACTCGATTAGGGGTAATCGGACTAAAGTATTGGAACTCATCAGCAACAGTCAAATCAGGAAGTCGTAATCTCCAAACTCGACAGAACTCGGAAACGACGATGAGATTCTCTCCATCTCGTGTAAAGGTTGCAAGAACGAATGCATCATCAACATCCGGAAGTATGACGGTGGTCGAATCACGTTCACGATCGTACAGCAAACGACTGTATTCATCGAGATTGTCACCCACGAAATACCTCGCATCAGGTGACATCCAGTAGGATGTCCCGGGTCTCGGGAACGTGAATACTGGATTTAAACCCACACTATTGCCCGTACTCACTCGAAAGAGCCCTCCATGGGCTATACCCGACGCCAGAACATACTCACCACTTTCGTCCATTTGAATGAATTCGAGGAAGTCTCTTGTCGTTCCTGTTGGTGCAACTTGAATACTTTGTATCACCAGACCGGTGCTACAATCGATGATGTGAATCTGCTGAGAGGCGTTGTGATAGAACGCGACGCGCGTATTGTTTCGTGACGTTGAGGCCAGCCTTCCATACATTCTTGGCACAGATACAACGAAATTCCTATCGAGTGTTGTCAGATCTACCGACGTCACGGTATATACACTGTCGGAAGAAGTCACAGTCAGCACGTCGTTTCCATATGTGTGCGTGACGTTCATCCCATCCCATCGTGAAGTGACAACTTTCGAAAGAGTATCGAGATCAATCCGTACACCAGACGATGACGTCAGTAACACATTTTGTGCCGCGTTGTCCAAGCGAGGAAATCCTGATGAGTTCGCGAAACCAATAAATGTAGTAACGACCGGACCAGGCGTTTCGGCAGGTCGACAATAGGAAACAAATTGTACTAAATTAATGATCTCGCTCAGAAAGACCGTGCGGTTATCAGCACACAGACCAACGGCGTCTACAAGTCTGCTCTTTGGATCGACAATAATCGTCTCTCGTGATTGAAGATTGTACAGAGCGACACTATCTTGATCACAGGTTACTACAATTGTACTTCCGTCTGGTGATAAGAAGAAGTCTTGGCCAAACACAACACTTCTTACCTCACTGATATGAGACGTATCAACAAGATTGCCCGTAGCAGCCTCATAATAGTGAGCGACCCACCGTAGTTGATTTGCACTGGCATTACGGTAGACGCCGAGACCAAGTATGATGTCGCCATCAGGGGCAAGAAGTAGCTTCGATGAGTATTCCACAGAATCATTGCGAAAGAATTCAGAAACAACAGATCCGTTGCTCCCATTGAGAACTATATGCTTCTTATCAGTTTGTGCTACCAAGACTCTGTCACCAGTTCTCGATGCCTGCAGACTCCGGATATTTTGCGCCAGAACCTTGATGTCCTGTTTCGTTTTTAACTGCCGATCATATCGAACGACGGAACTCGTATTGTCCGGATTCTCTCGAGTATAAAACACGTATCGGCCGTCACCGGAAACAGCCCGATGATTTGTATTACCATCAATGAGTTCAGAATACCCATTACCTATAACCTTAAGTTCTATGTCATTTTCTTCATTGACAACGCTCACCAATACCGTTGTTTTATCAATGAGCGCATGAAAGAATGCATATGTAGTTTGAGATGCAATACCAGCCTGTTTTTTCCAGTCAATCAATGATTGTGTAACGGAACCATCTGATTCCACATTGTACACCATAAGCTGACCAAATGAGAACGCAGGTGCCAATACAAAAGACGAGTCAGTTCTCGACGCCAAGAAGTCGTATGTGGTCATCAACGTCTGAATAATCTGGCGTTCTTGGGAGTGTGAAGAGACTGGGATAAGCAGGAGTGCAGCAAGCACAAGCATACAGTTCGCACAAAGGTGTCGTAGACTGCACACGGTTGATGCGTTGTTACCAGATGATACGCCGACACGTCGATTTCCTGAAATCATGAAGTACACCTGAAGTTGCTAGATTCTCAATGTTGTTTACTTGACCGCGTAAGTTACTCACTACACAAATCACAGAGGTTACACCATCACGCACGACGGCTTGACGACGTGTAACGTGACAGTACGTCTCAGTTCCTCTGCAACAGCACCGTGTAGATCTTACCCGTTGACGTAGCAGCGCGTACAACGTAGGTACCGCGTGGAGTTCCATGGAGCGGCAGCAAAACCGCATCGGCTGTTAAACGAGCATTCACGAGAACCTCCTGACCTGTTAACGTCGATATTCGAACATCAACAACATTAGTCATCGCAAATGTCAGTTCATCGTCGGATGTACTTACAGGAATGCTTGGACCTTATGCACGAATGAAGCTGCCGGCCTGACAACCAAGGAGCCATAATACGTTTCCTTAGAGGGCTATTGCCCTCATTATCCAAGTAGCGTCTTTACGACAACATCGGTCGTTACACCTTCGGCTTCTGCAGTAAAGTTTGTTACGATACGGTGACGTAGAACACTTGTGGCCACAGCGTTAACATCCTCAATACTTGGTGTATACCGACCTGCTAGGGCAGCTCGCGACTTTGCTCCAAGAATGAGATACTGACTGGCTCGAGGTCCGGCACCGTAACTAATAAACTTCTTCACGATATCTGCTGCGTCTGAACCTGGGCGTGTTGATCGAACGAGTTTGACGGCGTATTCGATAACATTATCGGCAACGGGAACACGGCGAACAAGCTCTTGTGCGGCGACTATCTCTTCGGAGTTCATGATGTGCGACAGTTCAGGGGCTGCGCCAACCGTCGTTGTTCGAACAACATTAACTTCTTCCGCAAAGTCGGGATAGTCCAACCGGAGGTTAAACATAAACCGGTCAAGCTGCGCTTCAGGAAGTGGATACGTTCCCTCTTGTTCGATAGGATTCTGTGTAGCGAGTACAAAGAAGGGCTCTGACAAGGTATAGGTTGTTCCACCAGCCGTAACACGATGTTCCTGCATTGCTTCTAACAGCGCTGCCTGTGTTTTTGGCGGTGTGCGGTTGATTTCATCGGCAAGAACGATGTTCGAAAAGATTGGCCCCTTCACAAAACGAAAGAGTTTTTGTCCCGTCGAACGATCATCTTCGATAACCTCTGTACCTGTGATATCGGCAGGCATAAGATCAGGCGTAAACTGTATACGCGAGAACTTCAGGTCGAGTGTCTGTGCGAGCGTACGAATGAGCAAGGTCTTGGCAAGACCTGGTACTCCTACGAGCAAACAATGACCTTGTGCGAACAGGCTCACAAGTAAGAGGTCAACAACATCGCGTTGGCCAATGATGATCTTTCCAATTTCCGAACGAACGGATTCAATCTGTCGAGCGAGTCGCTCTACGTGCTGTACGTCTGTCATGATGCGGAGGGTTAACGATGCTCAACGCCGTCTAGTGCGGCAAAGGCAGATTCTAATCGTGAAAGAACGGCGTCTACGTCGTTCTTGGAAGAGCTACGACCAAAAGAAAATCGAAGTGAGGCACCGGCCTCTGTGGCACTGCGACCCATTGCTGTGAGGACGGGCGACGGCTTTGGTTTGGCACTGGAACACGCGCTGCCCTTACTACAGCAAACGTCAGCCATATTCATGAGGAGTAGGTCGGCATCAGCTACAGGAAAGGTAATGTTCGACGTTGATGCATTTCGTGGTGCATCCTGACCGTTTACGATGCCACCAAACCGCTCCGTAACACCCAATTCAAATGCTGCACGCAGTGAACGCAAACGTTCGTTTTCGGATTCCATCTCGCCAATACCAATGTCACCAGCAACGGCCAAGCCTACAACACCAGCAACGTTAATGGTACCACTGCGCATGCCCCTTTCCTGGCCCCCTCCAAAAAAGAGCGGCTCAAGTTTACAGGTACGCTCAGGACGTTGACGAACGTAGAGGGCACCTATACCTTTGGGACCGTAGATCTTATGTCCGGAGAACGACATCAGGTCAATTCCAAGTGCCTCAACATCTATCGGCATTTTTCCATAGGCCTGCGTTGCATCCGTCATAAACAATGCACCAGCATCATGAGCAATTCGACTGAGCTCGGCAAGGTCCTGCACAACACCGGTTTCGTTGTTGACGGCCATCACGCTCAGAAGCAGTGTATTGTCCTGTACTGCTCTTCTGACATCGTCGAGATTCAATCGTCCTTCAGAATCTACTCCAAGGAATACCACGTCGGCACCCTCTTCACGAGCATGTTCCGAAGCATCACGAACGGCAGCATGTTCCGTGGCGACGGTTACAATGCGCCGACGCTGCTCATCGTGATGAACGGCATGGCGAAGGCAACCAAGAATGGCAAGATTAATCGCCTCCGTAGCACCGGAGGTGAAGATTATCTCCTGCATTCGAGCACCGATGTGACGAGCTATCCGACCTCGGGCATCGAGAACGGCCTGTTGCGCGCGTAGTCCAGCCGCATGGGAACTGGCCGCATTGTAGAAGACATCCGTCATGTACGGCATCATGGCGCTTACCACACGCTCGTCAACGGGTGTTGTCGCTGCAAAGTCGAGATAAATGAAGTCTTGTGTCACGACGCCGAAAATAGGGAGTAGGCAATTGTCACAGCCAAGGCAATCAGCAGTGGCAAAGAAACAGTTCGAATTACGTCTTTCACCGATACCTTACCAAGATCTGCCGTAAAGAGGACAACGGCTGCCACGGGCGACATTGTGCGGCCAATACTTGCGCCAATCGCACCGAATATCCCTAGATCGACCGCTCGCCCAAGATCAACACCTGAAAGTGACGGTAAAAAGGCCTTCGAAAAACTTACACTCGGCGCTGTTCCACTGCCCGATACCCAGGCGAGGATCCACGTCAGAAGTGGACTCACAACGCCGGCGAGTGCTGCCTGCTCCACAAACACTGCCGCAGCTGCTTCTATAAGGCCCGTTGCCTCAAGTCCAGCTATAAAACACCCTGCGGCGATGATCAGACTGATCACATGCGTAAACGCATGTCCCATACCGGCAAAAAATGCCTTCGTAATGGTGTCGATGTTCTCCCGGAGAAGAATCAGGACAAGACCCGTACAGACAAGCATCACGAGTGAAATGGGAAGTCCCTTCGGATAGACGTCAAACACTGCGGGGACAAGGTTCAGTCCTGGCTGTAAAACAAGCAGAAGGATGACGGGAAGGGGCGGAAGGAGCGCCCTTACCAAATCGACCGGGCCGTCTTCTGTGACCGATACATCCTGTGTTGCGCCCTTGATTGACATGATCCAGAGAACCACGGTAGCCGCTGCGAGCGATAAAAGATTTGGCACGACGGCTGAGCTGATAATCGTCGGGACGTCAACACCTGTTGCTGCATTGATGGCCACAATGTCTGGTTCACCCGGATTAAAGAGATTCCCGCCGATACTACATCCAATAAGTACTACGGCAACAGAGATTGCCGGACGAATTCCAGCGGCTAGTAACAGCGGAAGAAGAATAGGTCCAACAGCTGCAGCAGAGGCCGTCTGACTCGTTATGGCCATGTTCGTCATAAATCCAATAGCCACACCTCCAGGAACGAGAATTGATCGGACCTTACGGAGTGGTCGCACAAGTAGTCGGACCATGTGAGCGTCACATTCCGTTGCCTTCAGGACAAAGGCATATCCCATTGCCGTACATATCGGACCAATGATGGAGTCCTTCCCAAGGTAGACCTGGAATGTATCGAACACCATCCACGGCTTCTGCATGATCGATACGAGAACAAGGCCGGCAGTAAACAACACAAACCGCACGTCATGGCCTCGGCGGATGGCAACAACGGCCAACACGGCAATACCAATAGCCAGAACGTGAAGTAGCGTCATGCTGACGTTACGTCAAAGAGTTCAACGGTATCAACAAAGTTGGCGACAGCTGAACAAACCACATCTTCGCGTCCGCTTACGGCAATGGCCATTGTTGTTGAGTCAAAGATCTGCTCTCGAACGGCCCTGAATTCATCATTCTCCAAGCGCTGGAGCTGGTCAACAAGTCTCGTAAAGTAGTCGTCACGAAGACCATGTTGGTGAATGGTCGCCACCAGGCCTGCCGTTTGCTGTGGCGTTTCACCACTTCGTGCGAACTGACCGAGGAGTGCCTGCCGTGCGTTAAACAGCTCATCGGCATCAATGTCTACATTCCGTAGTTTATCAACTTCCTCTACGATCGTCGCAATCGTGTCAACACTAAAATCATTACCCACACTCGTGGTGATAATCGTGGAGGATCCAAACTTGCGGACGTCGTTATATGCATACGCTCCGTATGTGTATCCCTTCGTTTCTCGCAGGACGGTAAACAGACGGGCCAGCTGATATCCGCCAAGAACCTCCGTAAGAAGTTGCACAGCCGGATAGGCCTCATGAGCAAGACCAACACATGGCAAGCCGATTCGGATTACGGACTGAACGGCATCATCTTTTGGTGCGATGATAGCCGTTCGTTCGCGCCGCCGAGACTGTGGCACCGTTGGATCAAACGTCGGTGTAGGAAGTGTGCCCAGTGTTGTTTCGAGTTTTGACAACATCCGGTCACGATCAAATGCTCCAGCTGCAATAACAAACCGTGGCGCTGCCATCATCCGTTGATGAACACGCCGTAAAACATCTGTATTCAGCAGTGGCAACGACGTGATCGTACCATCACGTGGATGTTCATATCCATTACCGGCATAAATGGCCGTACTCGCTGCCCTATTAGCGAGATAGTCAGGATCGGAGATGTTTACGGTATAGTCTGCGAGACGCCGTTGACGATGGCGATCGATCTCGAACGAATCGAAGAGCGGTTCACAACAAGCGTCAACCGTAAGATCAACAAGATCATCAACGTATTCGCCAAGACCTACACCGACAATCGACGTTCCATCACGATCAGCACTCGAGCGAACAGAACAACCACGAGACTCGACAGCTTCGGCAAAGTCTTCAGGAGAGAGTTTGGTTGTTCCTCGCGATAGCAGTTCGGCTGTAAATGCCGTTTCTCCGACAATCTCGTCGTGAACACTTCCCGTAGCAATGCCGATTGACAGTGTTACAATGTCATCATCGGGTCGTGGAATAAGGTAGACAGTGGTGCCATTGGCGAGGTCAACACGGTCAACATGAGGGAAAACATACCGTAATGGCTTTGTCGAAAGCGGGGGGTGCGCGATATCCATTCCGTAAATTTAGGTGATGCAACCTTCCATCACTCTCATTACCGGCGCAACAAGTGGAATTGGCCTTGCCTGTGCCGATGCCTTTGCCGCTATCGGATCACATTTGATCCTTTGGGCACGTCGACGCGAGCGTTTAGAGTCCGAGGCTCAACGACTCACCTCGGAATACGGTATACATGTGCACGTTGATACCGTTGATGTACGGGATCGGCAGGCAGTTGAGGCTGCATTTACGGCCCTCCCTGCCCCTTTTGCCCCTTTCGATGTTCTCATTAACAATGCCGGACTTTCCCGCGGACTTGATCCGATTCAGGAAGGCACGTATGAGAACTGGGATGAAATGATTGATACAAACATTAAGGGTCTGCTGAACGTCACACGAACGCTCGTGCCATCCATGATCGCACGACGTCGTGGTACCATCATCAACATTGCCAGTATTGCTGGCCGACAGCACTATCGTGGTGGTAATGTCTATGCCGCAACAAAGGCAGCCGTAAAGATGTTGTCAGACAGTATGCAGATCGACCTTAACGGAACGGGTGTACGGACGTGTAATATTGATCCCGGACTTGTGGAAACGGAGTTCTCCCTCGTTCGTTTTCGAGGTGATACAGGCCGCGCAACCACCGTTTACGAAGGGTATACACCACTCACGGGCAAAGATGTGGCCGACTGCGCCGTCTTTGCGGCGACACGCCCGCAACACGTTTCCATTCAAGACATTCTCATCACACCAACGGACCAGGCTACGGCCTCGATCGTACACAAGCAGTCGTAACCACTGCACCACTACATGCCAACAGTTCACTACATCATTGCCGGCACCGTTCAAGGTGTTGGCTTTCGCCGATTCGTTATGCTGAATGCTCAGCGGCTTGGGCTACGTGGCTTTGTTGCCAACCTTGAAGACGGAACCGTTGAATGTGTGGCCCAGGGAGACATGGACACCATTAGCGAACTGGAGATGTTATTACGACAAGGTCCTCACCATTCTGACGTTACATCCATCACGTGTACTGACGTTGACAACTCCCGTACGTACACTCAATTCCGAATTATATGAACGTCATCATCACCGGAGCTTCGTCCGGTATTGGCTCTGCATTAGCCGTTCGCGTAGCACGCCATGGTGGTCATGTGTTTCTCGCTGCTCGTCGAGAAGATAAACTTCGTGACGTAGCAGAAGCTGTGACTGTAGCTGGAGGTACGGCCCATGTTATTGTTGCCGACGTTCGTTCATCAGACGACTGTGAACGTATTGTGTCCACAGCTCTAGCGCACACACACATTGACGTCCTCGTGAACAACGCAGGTCGTGGTCACCGACATTCCGTGGAGGACACGAGCGACGCCATCATCGAAGAGATGTTTGCCGTTAACGTTTTTAGCCTTATGCGGCTTACACGTTTGATGCTTCCCCACATGAAACAGCGCAAGTCTGGCCACATTATCAACATTGCAAGTGTTGCCGGCAAGATGGGATTTCCCTACAACTCAGCCTACGTTGCCGCAAAACATGCAGTTGTTGGATTTACTGCAGCATTGAGAACCGAACTTGTTCGTACCGGTGTTGAGGCAACGGTGATATGTCCAGGAGGTGTGAGTACGGACTGGGCCAGCGTGACGGATGGTGGCCCCTTGGGCGACGTTTTTGCACGCGGTATTCGAGCGTCAAGAGACATAGCCAACGAACTCAACATTCCGTTGGCACCACTTTCACGGATGATGACTGCCGAGGCAATTGCTGAGATTATCGAACAAACACTTGATGCAGGACGGACCTCGGACGTGATGACACATGCCGGAACGTTAGAACAAGCCGTAGAAGCCGTCACAAATCGTACTGCTCTCGAAGACGCGATGCTGCCACTCTATCTCGGCATGCGCAGAGCAATGGAGGAATAAGTCCAGACCGTGACACGATTGCTCTCGACCATCGTGACGTCAGCTATTATCCTCTTGCTGACAACGACTGTTCTGTTCGCTCAGGACAGTCCTCGACTTGTTCTTATCCTCACCGGCGGTGGAGCACGAGGTATTGCTCAAGTAGGTGTCCTTAAAGAGCTTGAACGACGCGGCCTCATTCCCGACGCAGTTGTAGGTACAAGTATCGGCGCAATTGTTGGTGGTCTCTATGCGTCGGGATATACGGCAGCAGAACTCGATTCGATGTTTCGCGACATCAATTGGGACGACGTCACATCTCTCGGTGATGATACCGACCGTGAGCAATTGTTCTTCGCACAAAAGGCCGAGGATGATCGATCACTCCTCACACTCCGGTTTCGGAACTTTCGATTCCTTCCGCCAAAGTCAATTAGTGCCGGCGGAAAGTTTGCAAGTTTTCTGCAGGATATCCTCTGGAGAAGTCCGTGGAATTCAACAACTGACTTTGACAGCCTGTTTATTCCGTTTCGTGCTGTTGGTACAAATCTCGTTGATGGATCATGGGTTGCTCTCGATACAGGGAACCTTGCAACAGCGTTACGCGCAAGTGCCTCCTTTCCACTTCGATACGCACCCGTTCGTATTGGTGACAAGATCATCATTGATGGTGGACTTGTTGCCAACATTCCCTACGAAGCGGCAGCACAACTTGACGGCGACGTCTATGTTGTGGTAAACACCGTGAGCGATTACCTCACGACCGACGATTTGGATACACCGCTCAACATTGCCGATCAAGCCGTAACGGCAGCCATGAAACAACGAGATACGATGTGGCTTTCTAAAGCCGATGTTGTTATCACGCCTGAACTTGGTTATCGATCTACATTTGATTTTTCAGACATCGAATCGCTGATTCGTGCCGGAGAACGCGCTGCCATTCCACTTGCTGATTCAATCCAGGCCAAACTTCGCCTTGTTATGGCTCGTCGCCGTTCAGCAATGGGTGGCGAAGAGAATCCGGATAGTGCTCTCGCACGAACTCTCATACGTTCAGCGCGTATTGAATGTGCTGAACGTGTTCACGAAATTCCGGAAGTTTACCAAATACTTGATGACGTCGTTGGGCGTGGATGGTCACCATTATTCGCGAGATATCACAGCCGTAGGATCCTTGATGCGCTCCACAACAACGGTCTTGATCTGGCCTACATCCGTAACGTCCGATATGACCCGGTATCCGGAGCTGTTGTGTGGACCATTGATGATGGCCGCGTTCGAAACATCAGCATCAATCCAGCACGACATGTTGACCTAAAGGACGCACTGAGAGAGTTTACGTTTGACACGACACGTGCCGTTTCAGCGAATGATCTCTCGGCAACTGCGGCAAATCTGCGAGCATCAGAACTCTTTGACGACGTTGACATGTCGCTCCAACATCGTGCCGACACGGGCCTAACCATTGTTGTTGGTGCGTCAGACCGAGGTAATCAGGTTTTACGGCTTGGAGCGCGTATTGACAACGAGCGATTCACCCAGGGTAGTTTAGAGTTTGCGAATATCAACGTTTTGAGTACGGGAATTCGTTCAACAATTCGCGCGTACGGAAGTGAACGAATTGGTGAACTCGCCTGGACATTTGATGTGCCGCGCATAGCTGGAACACTTTGGACCGCATCCGCCAAGGCCTATGCCAGCTTCCGTCACGTTTGGATTTACGGCGCTGTAGCAAACAGACCTACAACAGAGCCCTTGCGCACTCGTGTCCAAGAGTTTAGTGAGGATCGTTATGGGCTACGACTCTCTGCTGGACGCCAGCTGGAACGTGGTGGTGTGGTACTTGGTGAGTTCCGATATGAACAACAGCGTTATCGTGATCTCGACAGTGTGCCGATGGGATATCAACCACTTGCTACACTGCGTGTCTCTGCTCGATGGGACGACAGAGATTTTGTTGATTTTGCAACACACGGTCGGGTTGTTGACCTTGCCATGGAGACAAGCCTCTTCTCCCTGTCAAACGGCCTCTCCTTTACCAAGATCACGGCACGAACGTCCACCACTCTTGATATCGGCGGACTCTTTGTTACTCCATCGTTCATGATTGGTGCGGCTGATCGCACACTTCCCGGGCCAGAACTATTCTCCCTTGGGGGACAGGATATGTTCTTCGGAATGAGAGAGGACGAAGAGCGCGGCAAACAGATCCTTGTAGGTAACCTTGGTGCACGTACCCTCCTCCCAGTGCGACTCTTTTGGGATACGTGGATTGGCGTGAGATACGATATCGGCGCAATCTGGGCGAATCCTGAAAACATTCGAATCGGTGATATGCAGCATGGACTCGGTCTTACTCTTGGAGTTGATACTCCGGTGGGACCCGCCATGCTCGCGTTAGGACGTCGGTTCTACTTCCTCGACAATCCAGCCGCTGTTGCCTGGGGACCCGTTCTTGCATACTTCTCCGTCGGCATGCGGTTGTAACTTGCCACATGGGCCAGATTTTTGACCGTATTCGAACCCTTGCAGATGCCTGGATGGCCGACACCCATCGAGCCGACACACAGTGGGCTGATACACTGCTTCATGAAGCAGATGATGATCTGCGTCGAGCCATCGAAGATGCCGTGAATTCAACAGGTGATCCGTCGTCATTCTCGACACGCGATGGAACATCAAACATGGAAGGGGCAAAAGGGGCTCCCGCAGATGTCCTTCGTGCCCACGACGTGTTGGCAACAACTCCTACAACACCTCCACAGGAGCTTCGGCGCGCCTACCTGCGTGCAATTGCCCAATGGCATCCGGACCGATTCGTCAACGCATCGTCTGAACAACAAGACGAGGCGAGCCGTCGATCCCGCGACATCAATGCTGCGTGGATCGTTCTTAAAACCTGGTATCGTCTACCATGAGCATTCAGTGAGCACCGACATGGAAAAAACCATCTTTCAAAAGATTGCCGATAAGGAGATCCCGTCGACGATCGAGTTCGAGAACGACGAGATCATCGTCATTCGCGACATTGCTCCCAATGCTCCTCTCCATCTTCTGCTCATTCCGAAAAAACCCATTAAGAGTGTTGATGACCTCAGTGAGCAGGATGCGGAAGTCGTTGGGAAGATTTTTCTTGTCGCGAAGGACCTGGCCCGCAAGTTTGGTGTTGCAGAGTCTGGGTATCGTATTGTTACCAACATTGGCAACGACGGAGGACAAACTGTTCCGCATCTCCACTTTCATCTTCTTGGTGGAAGTCCCCTCGGACATATGAATGATCGGTCAACAAGTCATACCGCTGCTCCACGCTCAGGAACGTTACGCGATGCTGGACTGCTTATTCTACTCTCACTCGGTCTTGCAGTAACATTTAACACATGGATGAATCCGCGTCAAATTCCGTGGATCCGGCCAAAACATGACACTTCAATAGCGTCTGACCAAGACATTGACGCCCTCATCGATCGTGCTGGAACGGATTCCGTTGTGACGCAGATTGTGCCGTCAGACGCGGCAGGTACTTCAGGCGATTCGTCGACATCAATGGCGGCGAACACATCGTCAACACAAGCCAATACGTCTGTAGGTACAACAACCACATCAACGTCAACATCTACAACGTCGGCTACAACATCTACATCGACAAACACTTCATCCAGTTCAACATCTTCAACCAAGACACCGTGTTTTGTTGCTGCTCCTGGTGAGGTGAAGGAGATTGGATATGATGCCTTTGTTCGGCTGCTCGGCGTAAACTGCATCACACTCATTGATGCACGTAATGAGGGTACGTATGCCAAGGGTCACATTGGCAATGCCATGAACATCTATGGTGCTGAAGTTCAGATGCCACAAAACATCCAGCGTATTGCGACGATGCCACGAGACTCCTACATCGTGATCTACTGTGATGGTGGTGAATGTGAGCTTAGCCATGAAGTTGCCTCCGTCATGAAAAACTTTGGATTCGGCCCGATCTTCATCTACACAGGTGGCTGGGCTGAGTGGTCAAAGCGATCAAAGGAATGACGATGTCGACGCAGGCAACACGACAGGTACTCCGTCAGCTTACTACACGATTTGGCATCGTCGGCGAATCCCCGTCGATGGTTGCTGCCATTAGTCGCCTACTCCAGGTAGCACCCACAGATCTTACCGTACTCATCACCGGCGAGACGGGCACGGGCAAGGAAGTCTTTGCTCACGCAGTCCACGAGCTTAGCCAACGGAAGAAGTTTCCGTTTGTAAGTGTGAACTGTGGCGCTATTCCCGAAACGCTGCTCGAGAGTGAACTCTTTGGCGCAGAGAAGGGCGCTTACACAGGCAGTGTTGAACAGCGTAAGGGATTTTTTGAATCCGCTCATCGTGGAACGATCTTCCTTGACGAAATCGGCGAAATGCCCATTGGCACACAAGTAAAACTTCTTCGTATCCTGGAGTCTGGCGAATTTAGTCGTCTCGGCTCTAGCGATGTTCAAAAAGTTGACGTTCGCATTATTGCCGCTACAAATCGTGATCTCCTTTATGAAGTTCGTCGTGGCACGTTCCGTCAGGATCTGTTTTTCCGTCTCAACAGTGTCAACATTCACCTGCCACCATTACGCCAACATCCTGATGATGTACCGGCACTCGTAGAGTACTTCGCAGAGCGTACGGCAGAACGAATTGGTGCAACATGGGCAGGTGTAGATGAAGACGCCATGGACCTTCTGCAACGTCATCCATGGCATGGCAACGTTCGCGAACTGCGGAACATCGTTGAGACAATGGTGACCTTGGAACACGGTGCGAGAGTCACAACGGACATACTTCACAAGTATCTTCAGGAAGATGAGGATCACGACGTTATTCCGCCAACAGCCTTGGCGCGAATGCCGGAGCCTGTGCGCCCGTCATCAATGGATGCTGACATGCAGACACTCTATCGTACCCTGCTTCAGCTCACGTCAGATGTAAATGAGATAAAACTTGTCCTCCGCCATCTTATGGCAATGAGTATAAATCAGGGTGTAATGCCTCAGGGTGCCGGTATACCAGTACCCCCGAGTACACACTCACCCATCAGTTCGTCAACGGATCTTATTCCAATTGTCGACCCTTCACTTTCGGTACGGCCAACACACAGTCAGACTTCATCTTCATCGGGTTTACCGACGTTAAATATTGCCGACCTCGAACGAATTGCCATCGTCGAAGCATTGCGTCGCGCAGCCGGTGTACGGAAGGAAGCTGCACGCCTGCTGAACATGAGCGAACGTACACTCTATCGAAAGATCGAAGACTACGGTATCAGCTAGTGGCACACGTAGTTGTGATAAGAGCAGGTGTTATCAGCGCAGAACAAGTGGATGGATAAGGGGCCGAGAAGGGGCGGCATCACCGTCAAATGCCGCTGCGTTAAACACAAGAGCATAGAGTCCCGTTGGGGCTTCATCCGGCACACAGATAAGTTCCGTGATTGTGCGTTCTGGTCGAGGAGCCCACGGCCACTGCCAGAACATTTTATGCGCTGCCAATGCTCCCGAATCTTCCTCCGGGTCAACTGAAGGCAGATCTACCAGCAGATGACGAATACCGGACGCATGAAGAAACTCCATGGCGTCAACGTCAATGTAGGGCGGATTTGTCCCCGACCATCGGCGAGAACGTCGTTCTGCCGCAGCACCCGTTCGGATTATCAGGGCATCAGTAAATATCGTTTGGTCCCACGACTCACGTAAAGCCTGGAGAGTGATCTTCTCGAGAGTACCCTCTACGAGTGGAACATCAATCAGTCGAGCTGTGACAATCGATTCACGCAAACAGCTCACGAGGCTGTATCGCTCACCGGCAACATGGCCGATACATTCCGTATGTGTGCCATTACCATGCGGAGCGAGTGTCACAACATCACATCGACATGGCCCACCTTGTTCGACGGATCCCACAAAGGATCCTGCTCGGAACGCTGTAAACGTGGCGTCAGGAAGGAAGAAGGCATTTGTCGACGGCATTGGCGAGACTGGCAGGGAGATGTCGAAAAACACTGTCGTATTCCAGTCTGCGCGCCGTCCATCCAATTCCATTGTCAGGTTCATCCCGCAAACTATGCACCGGCAGCGTCACGAATCACCTCCGTGAACACACAACGTCGTTGCGCGATCAATCGCGTTTCCTATTTTCGTTCACACGATAAGGAGCGAGGCAGCCATGAGAAGCCTCAATAGGGCCACCATCATTGGCCACGTCGGTAAGGACGCGGAAATCAATTTTACGTCGTCCGCAAACAAAATGGCAACCTTTCGTGTTGCCACTTCAGAGTCCTGGAAGGATAAGGACGGCGTCCTTCAGGAACGAACAGACTGGCATAACGTTGTGGCCTGGCGTGGTTTGGCCGACGTCTGTGAACGGCTGGTTCGTAAGGGTGTGCGCGTCTATGTTGAAGGACGATTGCATACGCGAACGTTTGAGGACAAGGATGGACAGAAACGATATCATACGGAGATCGTTGCTGAGAACATCCTGCTTCTGGACTCACGCAGACATGAGCATGAGAACGGAGACGCCGAGGCTCATCACGCTGAGGACAAGGATAAACCGACAGGCGAAGCGCCATTCTGATCTACATCACATTATGACACTGAACGGCACCGCCCTCCGTCAACGGGGGGCGTTGTCGTTTCGAGGACTACCGTGGAAGTATCACGCAGCACTGAAATCAAAGTTGGCCTTGTCACCATCATCGGCCTGGCCCTTCTCATCTTCGGCATTATGCTCGGCAAGGGCATGTCGATTGGCGGCGCAGAGCGCAACCTCCTCATTCGTTTGCCCGTCAGTGGTGGACTTGAGAGTGGCTCACCAGTTGTCGTAAATGGCGTTAAACGCGGCTCCATCGTCGCCGTCAGAAATGACAATGGCTCCGTTATTGCCGAGGCCGCACTCGACGATGTGACAGATCTAAAATCCGACGCTTCGGCTCTTGTCACCATGCTGGAGATTACCGGCGGGAAAAAGGTAGAAATCACATCAGGCACAGCTACAAGTCCGTTTAACCTTTCGCAGGAAATGCCGGGTCGCGTTGCATCAGACATCGGTGGAATGGTAACGGCCTTGGGAGATGTGAGTGGTGACGCAAAAAATCTTGTTCGCCGACTCGACACCATCGCAGCGTCGTTAACATCCTTACTAGCCGATGGACAGGTTGTTGAAAACGTTCGTACAATCACGACCGATGGTGCGATACTCGTAACAGATGCCAAGAATCTCCTTGCAGAGAATCGAAAAGCCATCACAGATGTCGTGCGGAATGCCGGACTTCTCGTAGACGAAATCCGTACAATTGTTCAGGATACCGATCCTAAACTATCCAAACTTCTTGCAGATCTCGATGGCACAGTTAGCGAAGCACGGACAACACTTTCGAAGGCAGACAATGCCATTGTACATGCCGATACGTTAATCGTTCAGATATCTGATGTTGTTCGAGCGGTACGCGATGGTGACGGCTTTGCGAATCGCGTGATCTACGATACGGCATTTGCGAATCGACTCGATTCAACGATTAATAGTCTTACGGTCTTTATCCGTCAGGCACATCGATATGGAATCAACGTCAACGTTGGCCTCGGCCAGCGTCCATAGTCTCTCTGAAATATGAGCACACACAGTACCTTCCTAACGCCAGAACTGAATGACTATCTCGCTCGGCTCTTTTCGGCTGAAGACAACGACCTTCGTAGGCTTCAGGAACTAGCCGCCGAGGCTAAAATTCCGGCTATCAGCATTGCACCGGAACAGACATCATTTCTTCAGCTGATGATCTCTGTGACAGGAGCACGTCGTGTCCTTGAAATCGGCTCATTAGCAGGTTATTCGGCGCTAACGATGGCCAAAGCGCTGCCTCAGGATGGACAACTTCTTGCCTGCGAAATTGATGAGCGTTTCGCCGACTTTATTGAAGCTCGAGCACGTGAAGCCGGCCTGGATCATATCATCAACGTGTGTCGAGGACCTGCACTCACGACAATTGCGTCGTTTACCCCAGAAGATCTGTTCGACGTTGTCTTTATTGACGCTGACAAACCGAACTACGTACGGTATCTCGAGGCCGTCCTTCCTCATGTTCGACTTGGTGGTGTTGTTATCGGTGACAATTGTCTTGCATGGGGACACGTCCATGAAGCACAACCCGACTACGAACCTTCCAACGTTACTGCCATTGCAGCGTTTAACGACCGTATGAGCACACATCCCGCTCTGCGATCGACACTGGTTCCGCTTGGTGATGGAATGACCGTTGGCGTAAAAATCCGTGAGATCTGATGCCCCGTTTGCCCCTTTCCCTCCTCTCCTTCGTTACTATCGTTGCGCTCTTGGGACTGTCGTGCCGTAGTCAACGAATGAATACGGAGTTTGACCTGCGTGACGGAGGTGAACGTCGAACGGAGACTCGGTATACAACAACAAAACACATTGATAGTGTTGACATTCGTGCGCTGAAGGTAGACGTTTGGAAACTTGAACACTATACGTATCCGGACAGCATTCGCATGTTCGTTCGTGTGCTGGATACAAATGGACATGTTGTAACGAACATGGCAGCGCCCTATGCACGGCCTGACGCTCCAAACTACTTTCCGCGTCTTGTAGAAACGGTCGGCACACGAAAGTATAAGCGTACGATTGGCATTGAGAACTTTCGTGTTCGCGAATACGGTGATAAGGATTCAATCCCAACCTACATCGCACTCGCTATAGACTACTCGGGATCGATGAAGTTCGTTCGCGAATACATCGCCGAGGGTACAAAGATGTTTGTTGGCATGAAGCGCCCGTGCGACTTTGTAAGCATCACGGCCTTCCATAAACAAGCAAAGGTTGTTGTTCCGTTAACGGATGATGCAGCATATGCCGTTCGTGAATACGACGACTATGACAAACGGACACAAGGACTCTTCTCGAGTGTGAACGACGGAATCTTCACGTCGTTAAAGACACTCGACTCGGTGCCTCCAACAAGTCCAAAGGTCGTTGTCGTTTTTGCCGATGGTGATGAGAATGCCTCGTCAACCAAGATTCAGTCAATCTTCGAACATGCTGTCAAAAACAACGTCAGTATTTACTGTGTTGGTTTTGGATATGCGAAGGACGAAGAGCTTCAGGGTCTTTCGCTCTATACTGGTGGTAAGTACTACAGGGCATATTCCAAGAGTGACCTCAAGGCCATCTTTCTCGATATCTACAATTCTCTTAAAAATTATTACCTCGTTCACTACGTGCCACCGAAGTATGACGGCTTACACGTTGTTGATGTGACGGTTGATGTCCCTGGCAGGGACACGTTAATCGCTCGGGGTCAGTACGACAAGTCGCCAATAAACCCTATCTATCCGACGGACGAGTTTTCGCGACCGATCCTCTTTGCCTATAACAGCAGCACGATCGACTCTGTGTCAATGTTCATCATTGATGAGATTGCCGACAACCTAGATCGTTTTGACCGTGTAGTACTTGAAGTACAGGGTCACACTGACAACATCGGCGGCAAGGAGTATAACGATACACTCTCATTGCGTCGTGCGGAGTCCGTCAAACAAGCCCTTGTATACCGCGGCATTTCGGCGAAGCGTTTACGCACACGTGGTTTCGGCTTTACGGTACCCGTTGCTCCGAACGATTCTGACACCAACCGTGCCCTTAACCGACGCACCGTCTTCAAGGTTCTGCGTCAGTAAACCGTAGATTTGCGGCATGTCCCGCACGCCGCTCCATGACCTCCTGCAGAAGGCCCTTCGAAAGGCAACGCTCGAGGATCACACAGACATCGTTCCGAGCAGACGCGATTTCCTCCGGACGGCTGGTCTGGCAGGCGCTGCTGTAACACTTCCATCGTGGTTATCAGCATGCCGACGGCCACAAGACGTTCCCATCTCACATCACCATCGTGTGGTGATTGTAGGAGCGGGTATTGCCGGTTTACACGCTGCATGGATCCTACGTCACAAGGGAGTTGCTGCAACCGTCTTTGAAGGTTCAGCGCGGACGGGTGGACGTATTATGACGTCCACAAACTTCCTTGTACGGGATTCGTGGACGGAGTTAGGTGGGGAGTACATCGACAGCACACACACGGATATGCTGGCCCTGGCTGACAAGTTCGGTCTTGAACGTATTGATCTTTCATCACCTGACTTTGGTCAGTACGACGATGTCTACTTTTTTGAAGGACGCAGGTACACGCAGAGTGACATCGTTGCGGCCCTGCTCCCTGTCCTCCCGGAAATCCGCAAACACGTCTCGATGTTGCCGCATGACTACCGTCAACTCGCGAACTCGCCATCAGCAGCATTTGATACAATGTCGCTTGAGGCATACTTCACGTCACTCGGACTTACTGGTTGGATTCGTTCATTCCTTGACTCAGCATTTATCACAGAGAATGGACTTGAACCGGGTGAACAGTCTGCGCTGAACTTCCTTTCCCTTGTTGACACTGATGTGTCCGAGGGCGTGTTCCGTCAATACGGCGACAGTGACGAGCGATATAAGATTCGCGGTGGTAATCAGCGAATCACCGATCGACTATCAGCCGACCTTGGTCCGCAGATTCGAACGGGACATCGCCTGGAAGCAATGAAGAAGACATCGACGGGTTATCGACTGACGTTCAGGAAGGATCAGCACGTTCTGGACATCGACGCAGATCATGTTCTGCTAACGGTTCCATGGACAATTCTTCGCACCATTGACCTCGACATTGATCTGCCAGCCGACAAGCAGCACATGATTCAGAACCTATCCTATGGCTCAAATGCCAAGATTATGGTAGGTTTTGATGAACCTTTCTGGCATTCATCTGGAGACAATGGGTTTGTCTATTCCGACAGTGAATTGCAGCTCGTTTGGGACAATACTGCATTACAAGGGGCAAAAGGGGCAGGCTTGACCTTCTACACCGGAGGCAGTATGTGTCGCTTACTTGGCGCACTGACAACGAAGGACGCAGCCGAACGTGTACTCGCCGAGCTTCCGGCCATCTGGCCACAGTCATCACAGGTTGAGCCCGGACGAATTCAGCGGATGCAGTGGACGGGATATCCTTGGATCAAGGCCAGCTACAGCACCTATGGGCCGGGCCAGTGGACAGCCTACTATGGCAAGGAGTTTACATCCGTTGGTAACGTACACTTTGCTGGTGAACACTGTAGTGAACGATTCCGTGGTTACATGAACGGAGCTGCGGAGACGGGACGACGTGCAGCAACGAACATTCTCGCCGCAATCGGTGCGCACGTTGGAGCATGAAAGATTTTTATGATCGGGTCTACGACATTGTGCGAAGCATTCCCTACGGGCGTGTTACGACGTATGGACACATAGCACGAGCCCTTGGTGCTGCATCTGCAGCACGAACGGTTGGATATGCTATGAATGCCGTTGGTCTTGATGAACGGTTGTTTGACGTGCCGGCACATCGTGTTGTTAACCGAAACGGTGAGTTAACCGGAAAACATCACTTTGAAACACCGTATGCCATGCGCGAACGTTTGGAAGCAGAGGGTATAACGTTTATCAACGACAGTGTAGATATGGCGCGTTTCCTCTGGATACCACCGATTGACTGATATGTCAACTCGTACCGTCGACATCGTTGTACTCCCTTCCCAGCTCACTGACAGCACATTCATCCGTCAACGAGCGCTGGAGGAAGCTGGCCTCCCTGACGTTGTTAGCACGACGGCAACGACCGTGCGCAGGAGTATTGATGCCAGAAGTCGGCGAGTTGTCTATCGACTTCGTGTTGAGGTCTCTACTGACGGACCACGGATTCAGCGTCCAACAGTCCTGAACAACATCGCACCGGTCACGGAAAACAATCCCACGGTCATCATTGTCGGAGCTGGACCTGCTGGATACTTCGCAGCGCTTCAGGCAATCGAACTAGGTATACGTCCAATTGTGCTCGACCGCGGAAAGGATGCGCGCAGTCGACGTCGTGATCTTCGGGCGATACAACAGTTTGGTATCGTTGATCCTGACTCCAACTACTGTTTTGGAGAAGGTGGAGCGGGGACGTATTCCGATGGCAAACTCTACACACGATCACACAAACGTGGCTCAATTGAAAAAGTCTTACGGCTCCTTGTAGATCATGGCGCACCAGAAGACATCCTCATTGACGCGCATCCGCACATTGGATCGAATCGCCTTTGGGCCGTTGTCACATCACTTCGCGACTCGATATTGCGACTCGGAGGCGATGTTCGATTTGGTCAACGAGTAACAGACTTCATACTCGAAGACACACGGATTCGTGGTGTTGTTGTAGAAGACTCCGCAACAATCCATGCTGATGCCGTCATTCTGGCAACTGGACACTCAGCTCGCGACATCTTTGAGCTCTGTTTGCGGCGGAACATCGACATTGAGGCGAAACCCTTTGCTGTTGGTGTTCGAATCGAACACCCGCAGCACATCATTGACGACGTCCAGTATCATGGGCGGCGGCAGGTAGACGACCTACCGGCAGCCTCTTACAGCCTTGTCTGTCAGGTTGGTGACCGTGGTGTCTTCTCCTTCTGTATGTGTCCCGGTGGACTGATCGTCCCGTCGGCAACTTCTCCCGGAGAAATTGTTGTGAACGGCATGAGCATGTCACGTCGGGATTCCCCGTTCGCGAATTCGGGCACCGTTACGGCCGTCGACGACGTTGACTGGGCCCCTTGGGCGAAGCACGGCCCCCTAGCAGGACTCCGCTACCAGGAGAGTATTGAACGTCGGTGTTTTTCGGTGCGCGACCGTGACGATCAAAAGGCCCCGGCACAACGTCTCATGGATTTTATCGATGGGCGGACATCTGGTGACCTCCCGAAGAGCAGTTACATCCCTGGTCTGGTATCGATTCCGATGGCCGACATCTTGCCGGCACCTGTGTTTACGCGCTTGCAGGAGGGGGTACAACACTTTGGCCGGACGATGAAGGGATATGCCACCAACGAGGCTGTTGTTGTGGCAACGGAGAGCAGGACGAGCAGTCCGGTACGTATACCGAGAGACAAAATGACCCTTGAGCACATCAGGATTCGGGGGCTTTTTCCATCGGGAGAAGGGGCTGGCTACGCAGGGGGCATCGTCAGTGCGGCACTGGACGGACAGAATGTTGCGAATGCGGTAGCCACGGCACTTCGTCGTCCGTGACTATCTTTGTGGTTTCGTTTTCCATCACAAGCAACGCACCATGAAGATTCTCCTGATGATTGCCGCCGTCGGCATAACCACGCTTGCGTGCAATGCGCAGCCGAAGGTTAATGAGGTGAAACCACAGACAGACAAGGACACGGCCAGTTACGCCCTTGGCCTTAACATTGGTAAGGCCATGAAGGCCCAGAAAATGGACGTCGACCCACATGTTGTGGCGGCAGGAATGCGCGACGCCATGGCAGACAAACCACTCATGACAGACGAACAAATGAATGCTGCACTGCAGAAAATGCAGGAGTCGGCTATGAAGGTTCAGATGGAAGAGCGTGAGAAGGCCGGTGCCGAGTCGCTCAAGAAGGGCCAGGCCTTCCTGGAGAAGAACAAGAAAAATCCGGGTGTTATGACAACACCGTCTGGCCTTCAGTATCGTATTGATCGTGAAGGCAAGGGAGCAAAGCCGCAGCCAACGAGTACAGTTAAGGTCCACTACAAGGGAACGCTGCTCGACGGAAAGACGTTTGACTCTTCATACGACCGCAACGAACCTGTTGAATTTGCCCTCAATCAAGTGATCAAGGGCTGGCAGGAGGGCGTCGCCCTCATGAACGTTGGTGCCAAGTACACACTGTGGATTCCAGCCGAGCTCGGATATGGACCCCAGGGTACAGGCCCAATCGGACCAAACGAAGTCCTTACGTTCGAAGTAGAATTGCTTGAAATCAAGTGATTGGTAACATCGACTGACATTCATGGGGGTCGTCCAAATTGGACGACCCCTTCATTGTTTCACCCTGAACTTTTCGCATGTCCGCAACGCATACAGTACCGCGCATTTCGAACCTCTACGTCCCGATCCTGCTGATCGTACCAACGCTAGCAGCAGGCTTCGGAGTCTGGCAGCTCTTTACGGGCACCGTGTCCCTGGCCGACATTATCCTATGTCTTGTCCTCGGCGCATTAACTGAGTACGGCGTTACCTTCGGGTATCATCGCCTTACCGTTCATCGTTCTTTTGTTGCTCATCCGGCGCTACGCGCCGTTGTTCTCGCTCTTGGTTCCATGGCCTATCAGGGACCAGTCATCAACTGGGCTGCTACGCATACGAAGCATCATGCGATGTCCGACCAGGAAGGCGACCCCCACACACCGACGATTCGGGGATTCCTGTTCGCCCATCTCGAATGGTTACTCGAAATGACGGCACCACAGATGGGTGGCATTCGTGAGAAGTATGGTCAGCGTTACCTCAAGGATCCGATGCTTGTCTGGTTTGACAAGACATTCCTCATGTGGTGTGCCATCAGCCTCTTGATTCCCTTCGCCATCGGTGGGTGGAGTGGACTCCTGTGGGGCGGCCTCATTCGCATCTTTATGACAAGCCACGTAACGTGGTGCGTTAACTCCGTTTGCCACGTCTTTGGATCACGAATGTTCGAGACCAAGGATCACAGTCGCAACAACTTCCTCATCGGACTACTCGCACTAGGCGAAGGATGGCATAACAACCACCACGCCTTTCC
>DDUR01000043.1:0-261 GCA_002344895.1 Ignavibacteria bacterium UBA2333 | reverse complement strand
GCATAACAACCACCACGCCTTTCCGGCGTCGGCTTTCCACGGTCTGAAGTGGTGGCAGGTTGACATTACGGCCTATTCCATTCGTATCTACGAAAAGCTCGGCCTTGTAAAAAAGGTCGTCCGCATCCCGCAGAGTGTCCTGGCAAAGGGTAAGTAACACCTTCGCTGTACAGTCAATGATCAAAAAGCGCTCCCGAGGGAGCGCTTTTTTTTTGAGGTGTTTTTGAGGTGCCGGGGACCTAAAGGTGCCCGGCACCTCTG
>DDUR01000079.1:2443-7859 GCA_002344895.1 Ignavibacteria bacterium UBA2333 | reverse complement strand
CCCCACCATTAACCCCATCTGCCTCCCCACCTGCCTCCCCACCATAAACCCCACGAAGATCCCGTACGTCCTGAACAAGTAATCCGCGCCAGGGGCCGATAGCGTGGATACGGCCGCGGACGATGAGGGCTGAGTTGCGGAGTTCGGTAACAAAGTGTTCGCGTATGTCGGGACGTACAACACATTGAATAAAGCCGGTCTCGTCTTCGAGGGTGACAAACAGAACACCATGTGCAGTGGGTGGAGACTGACGCAGGATGACAATTCCAGCAAGTGTGAGGTCTATACCAGTATCGTTGTTGTGATGATGTGGTTTGCGTTCAAAAGCCTGTGCTGTAGATATCGGGCGTATCTCAAGATCCGTGAGGAGACGGCGATAGAGCGTCATGGGGTGAAGACGTGCTGCACCATGTGATACATAGTCCCATGCAAGTCGCTCCGGTGCTGTGAGTGCCGGTAGTTCAGCTATGTCAACACTCTGTACAAGTGGCATGTCGAAGAGTGTTAAGGTCTGTGTATGTCGTGCACGACGTTCCTTCATACGACGTAGAGCGACTCCCATTTCCCAGAGAGCTGTCCGAGATGAATCACTCAGTGCATCACATGCACCTGAACGCGCGAGCATATCCAACACATCAACTGCAACGATGTCGTAGAGACGTTCTACAACGTCAGCTATACTCGTAAATGGTCGTTTACTGCGTTCCCATACAATACGTTTCGCCAGATCAGCAGAACATCCAGTAATGGACGTTAGTGGTTTAAGGATGGAGAGTGTACCATCGGCTTCCTGAAACAGGTCATACCGTATACCAGAGTAACGTAGGTCAGGTGGATGGACACGGACACCACATCGGCGGGCTTCTTCTTCCAGAGTAACAAGATTGTACATGCCTGGGCGATGCTGCATAAATGCAGCAAAGAATGCCGCAGGATGATGGGTCTTCATCCATGCAGACTGCACAACAATGCGTGCGAAGGCCGCTGCGTGAGAACGACAGAAACCATATCCAACAAAATGTGATACTTTCTCATAAACAAGTTCTGCAGCAGCAAGATCGACGCCCCTTTCTAAAGCCCCTTTCACAAATTCGTCTTTCATGGCTGCCATAGCAGCTCTGTCCCTGTTTTTTGATACCAAGGCCCGAAAGTCATCAGCCCTGTCGAGTGGCATACCTGCAAAACGATGGGCGATTTCGAGGACTTGTTCTTGAAACAGGACTATGCCGAGTGTGTCTGCAAGAATAGGTTCAAGAAACGGATGTAGGTGGACAACGGGCTCAAGACCACGTCGACGGCGTATGTAGGGATGGACCATACCGCCCTGCAGAGGCCCTGGACGAAACAGGGCAACCTCCGTGATCAGATCGTCAAAGGTTTCTGGTTGGTGTTGGGCAAGGAGGTGCATCTGTCCCTGAGACTCAATCTGAAAGATGCCGAGTGTTTTCCCAGAGCGAATCAGATCAAAGGTTGAGGGATCGTCTGGAGGTATAACGTCGAGATCAACATACGTTCCCTCGTGACGCATAATGAGTTCAACAGTTTCTCCCAGGCATGCCAGCATGCGTAGCCCCAGGACGTCAAACTTGACGAGGCCCATGGCCTCAACGTCGTCCTTGTCAAACTGTACCATTGCCACACCATTTGCAGAACGTTGTACCGGGGATCGTTCATGAATGGGTTCGCGGGAAAGTACCATTCCTCCAACGTGGAGCCCAAAGTGTCGCGGTCTCCCAAGGAGTTCTGTTGCCATGGTTATAAGTGTATCGAGTAATGGCGCATCTCCCACAACAGCAGCCATGTCGTTCCGATACTCTCGAATGTCTTTATTCGTATATCCGGGAATACTTTTTGTGAGTGAGTCGATAACATCGTTAGGCCAACCAAGAGCTTTTGCAACATCGCGGACAGCCATACGAGGTCGATACGTTATCACCGTCGCCGTCATGGCTGTGTGATCAATACCAAATCGTTCTTCCATCCAGGCAATAATTTCTTCACGACGTTCACTGTCAAAATCTACGTCGATATCCGGTGTACCCTTCCGTCCACGATGGAGGAATCGTTCAAACAGGAGATGAAATCGGAGTGGACATACGTGTGTGATACCGAGCAGGTAGGAGACAATAGAGTTTGCAGCAGAGCCACGCCCTGAATAGCGTATACCACGTCGCTGTGCTTCGTGAATAACTTCCTGGACAACAAGGAAAAACTCTGCGAGTTCAAGGTCACCAATAATCTCAAGCTCATGTTCAAGCTGTTGACGAGCCTCTGGATTCTCGCCATACTTCATTGGTAGGGCAGACTCGCAGTGTTGTCGTAACACAGAACGTGGGTCTGCTCCTTCGGCGAGTCGTGCAGTGGGCGGTGTAACATGGCCAGGAAGGAGATCGGTTGTGCAGGCCTCAGCAAAGGCATCCGTTTCACGGAGAATGTCTGTTGTGATGATGTTGCCAAAGCGGCGCAGGATATCGGCCTCACATAGAAGATGTCGACTATCGTTCACGGGACGTTCAGCATGGGGTTCAAAGACCGTTATGCCATGTCGTATACACGTCATGATGTCCGTAATTCGATATGCATCACGAGATGCATGGAATGCCTCCGTGCCAATCACAATGGGCATGTTGAGGCTTTGACCGACATTGATGAGGCGTTGTGCGGCGGCACTGTCTCCGGGACGTTCGTGGTGGACAAGGGATATCCAAGTGGAGTGACGCGGCAAACGTTCCAGCCATTCCCGAAGAGCACGATTATTTCGTTCGCGTGCAAGGCGTGCTGCCATACTCATCCAGCCACCTGTTAGTACGGCCAGATCTTCGTCGTTTTCTTGTACTACGTCCAGGGGTGACATACCTGTGCTGAGCATAACACAGATACGATGATAACCTTGTTGACGACGTGCTATGACAACGATGGGACTATTATCAACATAGACTGTAACACCAATGATGGGACGTAGACCATACCGTTCACAGGCACGCTGATGTCGAACCGCACCACCAACCGATTGCACATCCGTAAGTGCAAGAGCATGGTGTCCAAGCTTCGCCGCTTCTTCGGCGAGTTCATCGGGAGAGGATGCAGCACGAAGGAAGGAGAAGTGTGACAGGGTGATGAGTGACGTCATCAGTCAAAAACACGGCTAAGTACCCAACCACGTGGACCAAGGTAGATTTCCATGACACCCATCGTTGTCTCAAGGAGGAGATATCGCCGAAACTCCTCTGTTGTCCACCATGCATGCCGAGCCGTCCATGTGTCAAGTACCCTGTCCACATGATATACTCCACCGCGCCAGGCCACGAGCTGAGGTATGTCCTGTTTACAGGACACGTCAATGGTTTCGTTATAGAGGTGCATGATCCTATCGTCGGTCCGCAGCCCATGGCTGAATTGTGGCAGCACGTTCGGGGATATAGGCGTCGGCATCATGAACATTCACACGGAAGAGGCTTCCCGGAAAACGTCGTAACACCGAGGTAGCAACATCATCCACGGAAGGTTTCGGTGGAAGCAGATGAATAACGTCACCAACAGGAGATCGGAGTGCAGAGAGGCGTATGGTGATCGACGACATTCTGCGGTCTGGTGAGAGTAAACGCTGCAGGAGCATCAGGGCTGACCTGCGCAGGATTTCCGCATCCTGTGTTGGCTCTGGCAGAATACGTTCTGCACGACCAACAACACGTCCGGCATCACGAACAACAAGCTCCATACGGCCACTCTGACGTCCAGCCAATGCCGATATCGCCTGGTTTACTGCAGTGACAACAGCCGTACGTAGGGGCCCTGGTTCACGTTCTGACTCTGTTAGTGTAACATCACCAAGAACACTGGCAGGGGGCTGCCAGGGGGCTAGTTGTACTGGCGTCCGAAGGTTATCTAGGATATCTGCGATTATGGTGCCGGTACGTCCGAACTGTGTAACAAGGTGACGGCGTGAGAGAGTTGTTAGCCGAAGAATAGTAGACAGGCCAAAGAGTTTGAGTCGTTCAACCGTATCCTCATCTACGCCATAATCACAAAGTATATCAACCTTCCAGGAAGCTAACATTGCCATGTCATCAGTCTCGTCAACTCGTAACACTGTTCCTGGTACTGCAGCAGCTGCAGCCATACGGGCCATTCCAGCAGTAGTAGCCATACCAGCCGAGGCCTGCGTTCTGCGGACGAGGCGCGCTAGTGTTGTGGGAGCATCGGCGGAGCAAAGGATGGCCGTACGTCCCTCAACACGGAGCAGGGGAGTCGTAGAGTACACACGATCAACAATGGCCTCCCATACTGATGCCTCTGCTACGGCATCACGTTGGGCAACAATGGCTTCGGGCCAGCGTTTCCGCACTCTGTCTGCAGCCATACCAATCTCGCAGCCATCGGCCATGAGAGCAGGTGTGGCAGAGATCACGTGATCACGGACAACAACGGCAACGTCGGCTTCCGTAGCCGATGTGATGCGCACAGCAGCTGCGGGAAGATGCGGTATGGTCAGACAGAACAGCATGGCTCAGAGCGTTTTGATACAACTCCGTACAACACCAACGATGGTAAAGTCCATATCGGGCGTGATCTCAATGTCACGATGTCGTGTATTCTCGGCTCGAAGGATTGGCACACCATCAACCATGGCATATCGCTTCACAGTGAGTTCGCCATAGACACGAGCAATCACAACCTGTCCTGGTCGTGGCTGAATGGCACAGTCCACAATCAGCGTATCACCATCATGGATACCAGCCCCGGTCATCGAATCACCAACAACCCGAATGAAGTAGGTACTGTCGGGATGTTCGAGAAGCATTTCGGCAAGATCGATCTCGCGTTCGACGGTGTCATCGGCAACCGTCGGAGTGCCAGCGCTCACACCGAGGGAGAGTAGGGGAATACGCACATGTCCACCACGAGAACGACGTTTGGCACCGGCAACAACGGTTGGTGTATTCGCCCTGAGCTCATCAACAAGGGTACGAAGTGCCTGCAGGTGTGACTCAACACGTTCGAGTGGTGACTGAGAGCGTCCTGCCTGGTGTCCATCCGAAACATGCATGTCTCCCTTACCGGTGAGCATCCATCCGGCCGAAATTCCGTGGCGCTCTTCCAGAATGGCAAGCACTTCCTGTGGAACGGCCGTACGTCCGGACTCCCATGAGTAGACCGTAACTTCCTTCACACCCATCGTTGTGGCATAGTCTGCTACGTTCTGTCCAAGTACAGACTCACGAATCATACGATGCCGTTTTCCCAGTTCTGCCTTCATAATCTGAACTCCTGTTGAAGTGTAGAGCGAATATACAAAATGTAGAAATACGCTGGGTTACGGGGTGTTCGCTATCGCTCACGGGGTGTTCGCTGTCGCTCACGGGGTGCTCAGCTGCGCTTCGCGGGGTGTTCGCTATCGCTCACGGGGTGCTCAGCT
>DDUR01000079.1:0-2100 GCA_002344895.1 Ignavibacteria bacterium UBA2333 | reverse complement strand
TTCGCTGTCGCTCACGGGGTGTTCAGCTTTGCTTCGCGGCGGAATTCTGCCCACCTGCCTCCCCACCATTAACCCCACCCGCCTCCCCACCATTAACCCCATCTGCCTCCCCATCTGCCTCCCCATCATATCTTGTTGTGATGAGCGCACAGCGATACATCGTGGTGATTCTGTTCTGCATTACCTGGACGGCATGTGTAGGACAGACGTACACAAGAGTGGTGCAGCTACTTCCGTATGTATACTTTGATTCGGCTTCAGCAGATATTCCATTGAGGTATGTACAGAAGAGACAAAACGAAGTATTGGTTACGGATACGATGCCAGTTTCATCTGATACGTCAGTGTATGGTGCTGTTGAAGTTTATAGAAACATACTCAATATTATCGGCCGACGGATGCAGATGTATCCATCAGTACCACTCAAACTGCGGGCCTTTGGAGATGGTGTACAATCTGAAGAAGACTTGCTACTCGCACAACGTCGGGCAGAGTCTGTTCGAACGTATCTAACATCGGTCTGGCAGGTTGAGGCTGATCGAATCGTAATCGAGGTTGGCCATGAACCATCACCAAGGGGTAATCCTCACTTTGTGATTGGCAGAGCTATGAATCGGCATGTAGAATTTGTCTCGACGGAAAAGCGACTTCTGGAAAATGCCACTGTTACGGTTCAAGGAGATACAGCATACAGCGCTGAGTACTGGTTTGTACAATTCCCGTATGATAGATTTGAACTGACTGATCAACATCGTCGCACACTTGAACATCTCGACAAACATCATCCCGATACCTGTCCTGTCATCTTGAGATATGTTCAATTCGATGACAATCCCCATAACCGTGCGTCACTGAGTCGAGCACGACTCATTGAATGGACATTACTCAAAAAAAAGCCGTTTCGTCGTAAGAAGACTGAACGGAGTACAAAGGCAGTACGCAAGGAAGGGTCAGTACCGAGTAATCGTGCATTTCGCAGTCGTACATGTACCCAAACATGTACTCTGTATACTCAAGAGGAAGAACTGACATATACAGTTGAGGAGTATCGATACTTCGTCAGTGGCATCCGTATGCTTGTAACGAAGTGTGAGGGAAGGAGATAGGGCAAGGATGATAGATGGGGATGTAAACACGTTGTGCGGACAAAAAAGACGCAGAAAGGCACTTCTGTGCTTGTCATTTTCTGGCGGCTACCTATCTTTGTGGTCTCGGACGACAAATCCGGGCCCATAGCTCAGCTGGGAGAGCGCTTGAATGGCATTCAAGAGGTCAGCGGTTCGATCCCGCTTGGGTCCACTGGTACTGGGATCGTAGCTCAGTTTGGTTAGAGCGCCGCCCTGTCAAGGCGGAGGTCGCGGGTTCGAGCCCCGTCGGTCCCGCCCAGTACACAAAGCCCATTGAGATTCTCAATGGGCTTTTCGTTTTTTATACTCGCTTGCGGAACCGTGAGGGAAGTCACCCAGCGTCACCCAATCCCTCAGAAAAATTAATTTTTCTGAGTTGTTGGAAATGAGTGAATATTTCGTACGTTGTTGAGTCGTCCGTATAGCATGATATATGACTTGTTGTGTTTGTCATGGCGACTTGTTCTTTCTCATGCAGGTATCACACGTTTCACGAATTGTACTATTCGGGCCGTCTCATGAGAACGATTGACCTGTAGACCAGTAGTATACGATTCGTCACGTTTTTTCTTCTTTATACATGGAGGTTCAGATGAACCGAACGTTTAGTGTCGCGATTATGGTAGCATCCGTGGTCCTGACATTCCAGTCAAGTTTTGCGGCCGAACTTGAGCCACGTAAAGCTGATACGTTGTGGACTCGCACAACTCAACAGATTCCCCACGTTTGGCAGTTCGTTGCATGTGCAATGGGTGGTGACCCACGAGTTATCATCGCTGCGACATCGAGCGGTGATCTAATCGCCTTCGATGCGATGACAGGTGACACACTTCGGCGTGTAAAATCGCAGCTGGGCTCGGTTTATAATATCTCCTTTGCGCGGAATGCAAACGTATTTTCGACGTCTTCTCCCTTCATGATCAAGATCTGGCGGTGGCCTGAAATGGATGTAATTCGGGAATTCTCGATTTAT
>DDUR01000092.1 GCA_002344895.1 Ignavibacteria bacterium UBA2333 | reverse complement strand
CCCACCCCCTATATTTGCCCGCATGATCCTTACCGACGCAGAGATTCTCGCCCACATGGCGGCAAAGACCATCGTGATTGAGCCTTTTGAGCCATCCTGTCTTGGATCGAACTCGTACGACGTTCATCTGGGCAAGACGCTGGCTGTGTATCTCGACGCTGAGCTTGATGCCAAGAAGCACAATCGGATTCGCACGTTTGAGATTCCCGAAGAGGGATTTGTGCTTGAGCCACAACACTTCTATCTCGGTGTTACTCAGGAATACACGGAAACACATGCCCATGTGCCGTTCCTGGAAGGGAAGTCAAGTGTAGGTCGACTGGGTATCGACATCCATGCTACGGCAGGGAAGGGCGACATCGGGTTTTGTAACTACTGGACACTTGAGATCAGCGTAAAACAACCTGTTCGTGTTTACGCAGGGATGCCCATCGGTCAGTTGATTTACTTTGCCGTTGAAGGTCAGGTTATTAATCCGTACAACAAAAAAGCGTCAGCGAAGTACAACGACCGTACAGCGATTCCCGTTGAATCGATGATGTGGAAGAACTTCCCGTGATCCTGCCAAAACCCATCCGCAGTTTGCTCGCAATTGTTGTCGGACTTGGACTTGTTCTTGTTCTCTTTACGCAATGCGAAGAAGACGAAACAACGTCGAGTGACTGGGATGCCAACATTATTCTTGGGTTACGTGCCGATAAGGATGAGGCCTTCCGGACGGATGAACACAGTCCTATTCCACAAACGATGCGGCAGGCATTTACTGGACTGAAGTACTTTGATCCGGATGTTGACTTTGTTGTTGATGCAACGATTCAGCGCTTGTCAACTCCCGATACCGTGTCGATGCAAACAACGATGGCCGACGACATACGCCGTGCTGTGAAGATTGCCACGTTGCAGTTCTCCGTAAAGGGGCAAACGGGGCAACTCACGGCATATCGTTTTGTAAACTCAACATCGTCGTCGTGGTTTGTGCCGTTTAAGGATGCAACAAATGGTTTTACCACGTATCAGGCAGGTCGTTATCTCGACCTTGATGTTGATGACGCTGACAGTGTTGTTACCATCGACTTTAACGCGGCCTATAATCCCTACTGTGCCTACGATCCGGCCTTTTCATGCCCCCTTGTGCCCCCTTCCAATGTTCTGCGCATGAAGATTGAAGCGGGAGAGAAGAAGTTGTAACCAGAATGATCCAACAAAGTTGGGTTGTGATGAAGGAGACCGTTCTACACATTGTTACCGTCGTGACCGCCGTATGGTTGATCAATGCCCAGGCATTCGCATCGCCTACGGTGAGTGTTGAGGCGCGCAGACGTGGTGATGGTGCTCCCAAACACATAGACTCACTAACTGTGAAGTTACGTGACGGCGCTGGGCCCGTACTTCACATCAAGGGTGCAACGTTTGAGGTTCCCGCTGTTACGTCAACGAATGAATATGTTTCTGGGAATGAAGGAGAGCGATGGAGAATTGTCGCACAATATGACCTATCTGGTCGTGCTGTTCTGGATAATTCAGCGAGGACACCGGTGCTCGTTGTTGAGGAATCTTCCCTAGGGCGTCGCAAGATCGATATTCGAAGTCTTAGCGAGGAAGCTGACCGCTCACTGTCACGCAAAGCTGTTGTAGCCGCCGTGACGTTGATTGAGGTTAACGTCTTTGTGCGATATCATCAGCCGACGACCGTTGTGATTCTCGTCCCGCAAAACGACACAACCGTTGTCGTTGATGTTGACCTTTTACCATGGTTTGATCGCATAAAGAACATGCAGATTGATGTAGAGGTGCGTGATGCAGAGATGAGAAAGATCACGCAGTATAGGGATGGTAAAAAGGATACGTTGCCCGAGCGGCGCATGTTGTCCTACTCTCTGTCACCGACGGTGTCGGAGGATACAACATGGTCTCGTTTGCCAGATAGATTGTTCTTTTCATCGTCAATTACAACAACACAGTTCTCGCGATCGGAAACAGCGTCCATCTACATTGATACTGCTTCACAAAGTGTTACCTCCGTCAGTGTTGACGTTCGATATCAGTCACTCTTCCGGGAATACGAGTACGAGATATCATGTTTTGCGCCGTCACTTGTCATGGAATCATCAACAACCACGTCAAAGCGAATTGACATATACTGGAAACATATATCACCCACATTTATGACTCTTCGGTATGAAGATTTTCAACAATGGCCACAAATGGGACATCCCGACTACAGCTCACAACATCAGTCTCTGCAATCCTGGGAAGGGAATAATGAGCTGCATCGAACATCGGTGCAAATTGAACTTTACGACTAGATGATACAACTATCGAGATACTGTATAGCGCTGATGTCGGCGTAGTCCTAGTCGATGGAGAAAATGCTGAAACGAAACAGCTAGAACACCAAAACCATAGATGGTACTTCGACGGAAGTTGATACTACTTGCATCGTCGAAATACTTTGTTGGACACGTTACTTCGCCAATTGGGAATCCAGCCATAATGATCTGGCTGAGCATCTCGTTGTCAAAAACAAAGTCGTCGCTATTCTTTTGCCACGACGTTGATTCTAACACGGTCCGCGAAAACGCACGATAACCGGTGTGATACTCACTCAACTTTTGTCCAACAAGTAAATTCTGAATGAGTGTGAGTCCACGATTGGCAATGTATTTATACAGCGGCATACCGCCCTTACGAGCGCCATTACCGAGGATTCTGCTGCCGAGGACAACAGGGTAGACGTCGTTAGCAATGATCCAGGCCATAACGGGGATCAGGGCTGGTGTGTACTGATAATCCGGGTGCAGCATGATAACAATGTCTGCACCCAGATCAAGAGCCTTTGAATAACACGTCTTCTGATTTCCGCCGTATCCACGGTTGTTCTCATGTCGGATAACGTGCTTGATACCGAGTGCACGTGCTACCTCTGCCGTATCGTCGCGGGAGTGATCATCAACAAGGACAACATCGTCGACGATGTCCATGGGAATCTCACGGTAGGTCTGTTCGAGCGTCTTTGACGCATTATAGGCCGGCAGGACAACGACGATACGACGTGAGTTAAGCATGGACGGGCTGTGTGTTATTCGAGTTCAAACGTCGCCGAGACATTCATACGAATGACAAGTTGACCACCGGAAACGGTTGATCCCGATGCATCTTCGGCCTTCATCATAGCATTACGAAGGTACGGTTGTGGGTCGTGATATCCGTTGGTCGCCGAAATCGTGATCGGTTTGCCAACTCGTGTACCAGCGGCCGTTGCAACTGCTTCTGCACGAGTACGTGCATCCTTGACGGCCTCAATGCGCAACGAATCGCGAATGGCCTTTTCATTGGAAACGGCAAAGGCAATGTCGTCAACAACATTCCCACCAGAGATGACACCTTGAGAGAGAATTGCGTCAAACATCGACAGGTCACGGATGGTGACAACAACGGTGTTGCGCATGACGTACTTCACAAACTCACGACGACCATCAGGACGGTAGTTGTAGACGGGTTGAAGTGAGAGTGATGTTGTGCTGATGTTCTCGTCTTTTACGCCAATCTTCTTGAGTGCCGACAGCATGGTGCGCACTGATTTATCGTTATCGGCCTTCACTGTTGCTGCATTGGGACCTTCGGTTTCAACGCCGAGGGTAATAACAGCACGATCGGGTACAACGTGTGCCTGTGCTTGCCCTTCTACATGGACGGTACGGCGTGGGTCATACGATTGTGCGGAGGCAAAAAGGCTTGTCGTCATCAAAACGACCAGTGTGAGCAGCGATTTCATACAAGTTCCTGAAGTTGTTCGTTCATGGATGTCCATTCTTCCATGAGGGAGGCAACGATGGATTTACAGGTTTCATACCGACGAACAACCTGGTGATGTTTGACCGCGTCCTTGTACAGTTCCGGGTCTGCCATCTGTGGCTCAAGTTCCTTCATCGTCTTTTCCTGCACTTCAATCTGGCGTTCGATATCCTGAATACGTTTTTCGATACGTTTCCGATCGCGTTCCTTCGCCTTTTGATCTTCCCTCGATTTGGCGGCGGTAAGAACGGGAGACTCAACAGAAGGTTGCGCAGAGCTAGGCGGTGGGGGAGCAGCAGGACGAGCCCCTTGTTTGAGCCCCTTAACATATTCCTCCACGTCTCCGAGGTATTCTGTGAGTGTACCCTGACGGAAGGCAATGATTCGATCGGTGAGTCCTTCAAGGAAGTCGCGGTCGTGACTGACGACAATCATCGCACCATCGTAGGACAACAACGCTTCTTTAAGAACTTCCTTCGACAACATGTCGAGGTGGTTCGTTGGCTCATCAAGAATCAGGAGGTTGGCAGGTTGCAGAAGAAGGCGGGCAAGAGCGAGGCGAGATTTCTCACCACCACTCAGAACGCCAACTTTTTTACTGACGTCGTCACCACGAAACAGAAAGGCACCGAGTAACGACCGGATACGAGCACGCATCTCCGGAGGTGCTGCCTGTTCCATGACTTCCAGCACCGTGTTATGTCCGCCCAACATGTCAGCCTGTTGCTGGGCATAGTATCCAACAATTGTGCTCTGTCCCTGAATACACTGTCCAGCTGTTGGTTCATCCAGTGCACCGATGATACGCGCTAGTGTTGTTTTGCCCTCACCGTTTTTACCGATAAATCCAACTTTTTCACCGCGTTCAATGGCAAAGTCAACACCGCGTAAGACCTGCTTTGGTCCGTATGACTTGTGGACACCACGACATTCTACAACGGTGCGTCCAGACCGAGGAGCCGGTGGAAAGTGAAATCGAATACTTGACGTATCCTGATCATCAACTTCAACGATTTCCATGCGTTGAAGATACTTGATACGAGACTGGGCACGAGAAGCCAGAGAAGCCTTCGATTTAAATCGATCCACCCACTTCTGAACTCGCTCACGTTCCTTCTGCTGTTGTGTAGCAGCAGCACGCTGTTGTTCTAGACGTTCTGCGCGAATCTCTTCGTAGGCAGAATAGTTTGCAGGTATATCGTAAATCTTTTTAGGAGTAATCTCAATTGTCCGTTTGGTGACGGCATCGAGAAACGTTCTATCGTGGGATACGAGGACAATAGCGCCATCATAATACGTGAGGAAGTCCTCTAGCCACTGAACGGAGTCAATATCAAGGTGGTTCGTTGGCTCATCAAGAAGAAGACAGTCCGGACGTTCAAGCAAGAGGCGACCTAGTTCTGCGCGCATCTGCCAGCCACCGCTGAACATCGTGAGAACCTTGTCGAGATCATTCTGCTCGAAGCCGAGTCCAGTGAGGACACGTTCAATATCAGCATGCATCGTACGGCCACCACGATGCTCAAAGAGGTCGTTCGCATCGGTCAGTTCCTGGACAATTCCAAGATAGTCGGACGACTCATAGTCGGTACGGACAGTTAACTGATGCTGCAGTTCTTCGATACGATCCTGTAGTGCAAGAACATCCTTAAACGCCTGCAGTGCCGTCTCACGGAGTGTGAGAGTAAGATCAAGCGTCAGGTCCTGCGATAACAGACCAATCGTTGTACCATTGGCAATTGTGACATCACCGCTTGTTGCCTGACGTTCTCCGTGGAGAATACCGAGCAACGTTGACTTACCGGCACCGTTCCGTCCTACGAGACCAATACGATCACCACGCTGAATAAGGAACGAGACATTGGAGAACAACAGACGTGTTCCAAGGTCCATTGCAATGTTTGTCAGAGTAATCATATCAGTGCTCCGATACGATCAAGGATAACGGAGGCACAAGACGTCTTAGACATGGGAGGGAAGGATTCCGGTTCGTTGTTGGCTGTTATGATAATGATCGTATTGTCATCTCCGCCAAACCCACTACGAGGTGCAGAGGCAGAATTTGCCACGATCATATCGGCGCGTTTTTTATGAAGTTTCTGAGTAGCGTACTCTATGACATTTGTTGACTCAAGAGCAAAACCAACAACAACGGATGTTGATTGATGATGCTGACCAAGCCAGGCGAGTATGTCGTCTGTACGTCGAAGCGAAAGTGTAAAACCTTCGGCATTGTCGGCTGACTTCTTCAGCTTACCATCAAGCCGATGTTCTGGTGTAAAGTCTGCAACGGCGGCCGCCATGATGTACACATCAACGTCTGCTTCGTTCTGAACAGCAGCCAACATGTCGGCTGCAGATTCAACATCAATACGACGCACACCAAACGGTGTTGGTAGGGCCGTTGGACCACAGATCGCCGTAACAAGAGCACCACGTCGAACCGCTTCGTTGGCTAGGGCCATACCCATCTTTCCCGACGAACGATTCCCGATAAATCGCACATCATCGATGGCCTCATACGTTGGCCCCAACGTAATAACAACATGTTTTCCGGTTAAGGGGCTAGAAAGGGGGCCAGAGGGGTGACTCAAAAGGTGGTCAGAAAGCTGATCAGCTATCGAAACCGTTCCACCTGAAATCCCCGGCTCTGCTGCCGCCACATCAAACGACTGAACGATGTTGACGATGTCGGCAAGATCGGGGAGACGTCCTTCGCCAACGAGACCTGAGGCAAGTTCTCCAGATGCCGGTGGAATGACAACGATTCCGTCGGCAACCACTTGACGGACATTCCTTTGAATAGCCGGACTCGACCACATATCCGAATCCATCGCGGGCGCAACCAGACATGGTCGACCGGCTGGCAACGAACAGGCGACAAGTTGGACGGCTGTATCACAGAGGCCTTGGGCGAGGCGAGCGAGTGTTGTTGCTGAACACGGGGCGATAAGCATCACATCGGCCCACTGGCCAAGGTGGACATGCCAGGAGCCACCATCCTGAATGGAAGGATCGAACATATCGGCAACAACCGCATGTGTGGAGACAGCTTCGAGGGCCAGGGGCGTTACAAAACGACTGGCCGACGGCGTCATCACAACACGTACGTCATGCCCTGCCCTGCGCAGATCGCGGACAAGCCAGGGCGTCTTATAGGCCGACACACTGCCGGTGATACCGAGGACGATATTCATAGTGAAAAAGAAAAAGCCATCGCGGATAACCCCGGATGGCTTCGGTCTTCGATGGTGAAGAGAATTACTCCGCCGAGGCTTCTTGCACGACGGGTTCCTTGACATGGATCTGCCCTTCGAGCATTTCCTTCATGGCGAGGAACGTTGGCTTCGGGATAACGTCAAATTCCTTGCTGATCGCGATCTGATCCAGATTTGGACCTTCTGACTCATCGGTATCGACGATGACGTCGGCCATACGCTCGCTGATCTGCGTCTTGATTTGATCGTTGATTTGTCGTGCGCGCATACCCATGGCGATGATGGACTGATAGATGGAGCCCTTGGCAGACTCTTCCATCCGAACGACGATGGGGTTAACGATGTACGTACTCATTAGTTGACTCCTTTGGGGGGAACAACAAATATACGAAAGGTGGGGTTAAAGGTGGGGGAAGATGGGGGAATCTAATCGCACTATGTCCCGGCGGTTTCACCGCCGGCTGATATATCGTTGCCCCTCTGGGGCAACCAGATACACACCGGGCAACTAATTCTCTGAAGCGCCCCGTAGGGGCGCAATACATCAGCCCGCGTAACGCCCCGGGGTGACACGTTTTCGAGAACACAAAACATGTATACAATGTGCACCTGCCTCCCCATCTGCCTCCC
>DDUR01000048.1 GCA_002344895.1 Ignavibacteria bacterium UBA2333 | reverse complement strand
GCAGGTGGGGAGGCAGGTGGGGAGAATGCCGCTCGCGCAGCGAGCACGCCGCGAAGCGAAGCCGAACACCCAACGTTACCCAGCGTTACCCAGCGTGACCCAGCGTCGCCCAGCGTCAGCACGCGTCACCCAGCGTCTTCAACTCCAGCTTGCTCAAAGCCGCGGGCGCGGAGAACACAGGAGTCACATGTTCCGCAGGGAACGTCAGAATTGCGGTAACATGACCAAGTAAGGTGTAAGGGAGCTCCCATTCGTTGGCCTTCACGCACAATGTCGGCCTTGGAGGAGTGTAATACCGGAGTACGAATACGAATCTTTGTTTCGGGCCTGGTACCCTCGTCGATCATAGCCTCAAAGGCACGGAAAAACGATTCTCGACAGTCAGGGTAACCACTAGAGTCCTCTTCGACAGCACCAATCCAAATGGAGTTTGCACCGAGTACTTCGGCCCAACTGACGGCGATGGCGAGGATGTTGGCGTTCCTGAAGGGAACGTAGGATGAAGGTATTACTGCCCCTTCTGCCCCATAATCAGACACGGGCATGGCTGGATCAGTAAGGCTGCTGCCACCAATAGCAGCGAGATGGGAGATGTCTACAACAAGCCGGCGCTGAACATTGTATACATCACAGATGTCGTTAAAGGCTCGAAGTTCTCGTTCTTGAGTCCGTTGTCCGTAGTTCACGTGCAGTGCAGCAATCTCACCACCTTCAGCCACGGCATAGGCAAGTGTAACGCAGGAGTCCATACCTCCGCTGAGCAGGACAACGTTCATCGAAGGACGTAGAGTAGGAAGGTGTTGATCGATTGTCGAATCGATCATTCTTCCATAACCTCTTTTTCTTTTGCTTCGAGAATAACGTCGATGTCTTTTACGTACCGGTCCGTGTGTTTCTGGACTTCGTCCTCACCACGTTTGCGTTCATCTTCAGAGAAGTGTTCTGTCTTCTCTGCCTTCTTGAGTTCTTCGTTAGCGTCACGACGGATATTGCGGACGGCCAACTTGCCCTCTTCGGCAATCTTCTTACACATTTTTACAATGTCTTTCCGACGCTCTTCTGTGAGCGGCGGGACATTAATACGAATCACCTGTCCGTCACTCTGTGGTGTAATACCAAGGTTTGCAGCCAGAATGGCCTTCTCGATGGCATTCAGTGTTGTTCTATCCCACGGTTGAATGAGGATGGAGCGAGCATCAGGAGTAGAGATACTGCCGACCTGGCCAACTGGTGTTGCCTCGCCGTAATACTCAACCTTTACGTTATCCAGTAACGTAGCACTGGCGCGGCCTGTGCGCACTTTTGACAGTTGCTGTTGTACGTGTTCAACGGCTTTTTTCATGTGTGCCGACGCATCGTCGACAATGTTCTTCACAGGCATGTTCGTACTCCTTCGATTCAATCGTGAACGATGGTGGCGACGTTCTCGCCGAGCATGAGTCTGCGCAGATTTCCGCGCTGATTCATATCGAAGACAAGGATCGGTTTGCCGTTTTCCTGTGCCATGGTGATAGCCGTAAGATCCATAACGCGAAGGCCGCGTTCAAGGACATCACGATACGTCAGGTCATCAAATCGTACGGCATCACTGTGTTTTTCGGGATCCTTGTCGTAAATACCGTCAACACGTGTACCCTTGATAACAACTTCTGCCTCAACCTCAACAGCACGCAAAACAGCAGCTGTATCTGTTGTGAAGTATGGATTCCCGGTACCGGCACCAAACACAACAACGCGACCCTTTTCTAGATGACGCATGGCACGACGCCGGATAAAACTCTCGGCAATCTGATCCATGCGTATCGCCGTCTGGAGTCGCGTCGGCACACCGAGCGACTCCAGGGCGTTCTGAAAAGCAATGCAGTTTATGACGGTGGCGAGCATACCCATTTGGTCACCCGACACCTTGTCGATACCCTTTGCCGACGCCTGCACACCTCGGAAGATGTTGCCGCCGCCAAAGACAATGCCGATCTCGACACCGAGATCAAATGCTTCCTTGACGTCTTCGGCAAAGGCCCGAAGAACGGCAGGATCTATTCCGAACTGCTGCTCGCCCATGAGGGATTCCCCACTGAGCTTAAGCAGGATGCGGCGGTAACGCGGCGTCATCGGCGCCTCGAATGGTTCGACTTATTGTTCGCCAAGATAGTACCGACGGAAGGAACGAACCTTCACATCGCTGCCGATCGACTTTGCAAGATCTGCAAGAATGTCCTTTACCGTGCGGCTTGGATCCTTTACGAACGTCTGTTCGATGAGGACCACTTCCTGGTAGAACTTCTCAAGACGGCCGTTAGCGATACGCTCGGCGATGTCTTCCTTCTTTCCTTCCTGGATGGCCTGCTGCTTGTAGATCTCAATTTCCTTGGCAATTGCCGCAGTGTCAACACTTTCACGGTTAACGTACTGTGGCTGCATAGCCGCTACCTGCATAGCAACGTCACGAGCCATACCCTTTACGGCATCGGCTGCAAGTGACGGGGCATCAAATTCAACGAGAACGGCAAGGCGGTTACCAGCGTGGATGTAGTCCGTGATGTGGCCGTTTGTTTCGATACGCTCAAAACGACGCAGACCGATACGCTCGCTGAACTTGGCAAGGATTTCATCACGAAGGTTACCAAGTGTCTTACCACCAACATTGATTGTCCACAACTCGTCCTCAGACTTTACGTCGTTGGCAAGCACGGCATCACAGATGGCATTTGCATAGTTTACGAACTCATCGTTACGAGCAACAAAGTCCGTTTCGCAGTTCACTTCAACGATGGCCGCAATCTTACCGTCGGCCGACGTTTTGGCAACAACGATACCTTCATTGGCTTCACGGTCGGAGCGTTTTGCAGCAGAAGCGGCACCACGCTTACGGAGCCACTCGATGGCTTCCTGCATGTCACCTTGTGATTCTTCAAGGGCCTTCTTACAGTCGGCCATTCCTGCGCCTGTCTGGTCGCGCAGTTCCTTCACTGTTTGAGCGCTGATCATAGTTTGATTCAGGGTTAGGGGGTAAAAAAAGGGGCTTACTCTTCCGACTTGCCAGCCGTCTTGCGCTGACGCATCTGACGCTGCACTTGTCCGGCATCACCTTCCTTGGCGGCCAGTTCAGCGGCGTTGGACGATTCGGCCGTCTTGACCTTGGCGATTTCGCGACCCTCAAGCACGGCGTCAGCGATGACCTTCGTGATGAGTTCAATGGTCTTGATCGAATCGTCGTTGGCTGGAATCGGATAATCCACTTCTTCCGGATCGGAGTTCGTATCAACGATTCCAATTACTGGAATGCCGAGGATACGAGCTTCCTTGATGGCAAGGTGTTCCTTCTTGATATCAACAACGAAGATGAGGCCTGGGAGGCGCGTCATGTCTTCGATACCACCAAACATTCTGCGCAGACGGTCGCGCTCACGGCCGAGCATGAGGCGTTCCTTCTTGGTAATCTTCTCAAACGTTCCGTCCGTTTCCATCTTGTCGATGAGGTTCAATCGTTTGATCGACTTCCGGATTGTTGAGAAGTTTGTCAACATTCCACCCAACCAGCGTTCCGTAACGTAGTTGCTGTGTGAGCGTGTTGATTCTGTTTCGATGGGGGCCTTGGCCTGGTTCTTTGTACCAACCATCAGCACACCGCGGCCTGTTGACGAGATTTCGAGCGCAGCTTCGCGCGCAATGTCAACAAGAAGTTGTGTTTTCCGAAGGTCGATAATATGGATCCCGTTGCGCTCCATAAAGATGAACTTGCGCATCTTGGGATTCCAGCGACGGGTAAGGTGTCCGAAGTGTGCTCCGGATTCGAGGAGAGCCTCGACTGATAGTGTCGGCATAGCCGTTTCCTGATAAGGTTTGGATTAAAACTTCCGCATGGTTCATCGCCGTTCCGCATCCTTGAGAGACAGTCATGAAGTCTTCATGAAGGTTCTCCGTCGGATGTCCTCGGTACCGGCTCCCCATGCGTGCTTGATTGGGGGCGTTGTTGTTTCTGCGGGACGGGCGCATCGTCCACTGAAGGTCGATGCGCCCATTCCAAGTCGTCGATGTGTCGTTGCCGACGCGCCGATTATCGCTTCGAGAACTGGAAGCGTTTCCGTGCCTTCTTCTGGCCGTACTTCTTCCGTTCAACCATACGCGGATCGCGTGTGAGCAGTCCAGCTGGACGCAGCACGGCGCGAAGCTCTTCGTTGTATTGAACGAGGGCTCGAGCAACTCCAAGGCGGACGGCACCGGCCTGACCGGACTTACCACCACCACGAACATTCACATAGACGTCGAACTGTCCGAGCGTCTTTGTGATGTCCATTGGGAGCATGGCATCGCGGCGGTACGTGTCTACCGTAAAATACTCTTCAAGACCCTGGCGGTTAATGAGAACATTGCCGGTACCGCTTGTGAGCCGAACCTGGGCAATACTCGTCTTGCGTCGTCCTGTTCCGATATACGTCTTCATTCTCGCAGTCTCGTCGTTTCGTTTCAGTTATTGGAGGTGTACGGAAGAACGTACTGCTTTGGCTTCTGTGCTTCGTGCTGATGCTCGGATCCGGCATAGACCTTGAGCTTCTTGCCGATCTGGCGTCCGAGAGAGTTCTTCGGAAGCATACCCTTTACGGCAAGCTCCACAACTTCTTCCGGCTTCGACTGCACGAGATCACGGAACTTGCGGAAACGACCGCCACCCGGATACTGCGTGTTGTGGAAGTATTCCTTCTGCTCAGCCCGTTTGCCCTGGAGGACAACCTTGTCGGCGTTGATCACAACGACAAAATCGCCACAGTCCACGTGGGGTGTGTAGAGTGCCTTGTGCTTACCACGAAGGATGGTTGCTACCTGCGTTGCCAAACGGCCAACCGTCTGCCCTGTGGCATCGACGATCCACCATTCTCGCTCGACGTCCTCGGTGCGTACCGACTTCGTGATTTTTCCGTACTGGTCCATGTCAAAATCCCCACTTCTGGGGCCGATAGGGTCGTTGGTTTTGTTAGAGCTTGCAAATATAGGGAATCAGGTTGTTTCTACAATACGGGGGTCTGGTGTCCAGTGTTCGCTGACGCTCTCGGGGTGTTCGCTGACACTCTCGGGGTGTTCGCTGACGCTCTCGGGGTGTTCGTTGACGCTCTCGGGGTGTTCGCTGACGCTCTCGGGGGTGTTCGCTGGGTAGCGCTAAGGGCAACAACGTGTCAATAGGTTTGGCCTGATATTGGGCGTGCTGCCAATTATTATGGTCCATAACGGACATTTTTCCTCATTTTAGCCGAGAATATTCCAGGGTGAGCCATGTTACGGTCATTTGCTGTCGAAAATTTCCGATCGATTAAACATCGTCAAACTCTCTCTTTTGAGCCATCCTTGCGAAAGAAGTCACGTTCGTCCGACGACTTCGATATATGGAACAACCATGGCTTGTTACCCGCCTTGCTATTAGTCGGACGGAATTCTAGTGGCAAAAGCAACTTTTTACTTGCAATGAGTGCGCTTCAAACGTTGGTAGCTGTCTCCTACAAGTTGTCTCTAGGTGAGGAACTGCTGCAGTATAGCCCCTTCGTTCTTGATGAAGAAAGTAGCAAGCAGCCAACAAGGTTTGAATTGGACTTTACGGCTAATGATGGGCTGCGGTACCACTATTCTTTAGCGTTGGACCGGAAGAATATTTGTGAAGAATATCTCCACGTTTACCGGACTAGTAAGCGAACGCTTCTCTTCTCACGAAATGGACCGAAAGGTTCAACCGTTGAATTTGGGCCAAGTGTCGTTGGGCCAAAGAGTATTCTGAAAACCCAACTTCTTGAAAACCAGCTTGTGCTTTCCAAGGGTGCAAACTCAAATGTCGACACCCTGATTCCGCCCTATGAATACATTGTTTCAGTATTAACGTGTACCGGTTTCGATGTCTTGCATCGAGAAACCATCCAAGCAGTTACGTACAGCGCTACCATGAAGTCTGTCTTTTACCAACCGGAGTTGGAGTTTGCTCGGCGGGCTGAAACCGATAAAAACATTGCTCCTTTTGTCACAAGATTACTTCATGCCGCAGACACTTCGATTCATGGTATCCAAACAGAATATCACGAAGAACAAGGTAACGGTGGCGCAAAGACAATGAAATACAATATCCACTTCATTCATAAATCAGGAAGTCATGATCTTGCATTCGATGCGTCGATGGAGTCTTTGGGGACCCGTCGACTGCTCCAGATTAGCATATACTTGTACGATGTTTTTCGCACTGGATCCGTCTTTGTTATTGACGAAATAGATAGGAGTTTACATCCAAATCTCACGGAGCTTATCGTTAACCTATTTCAGGATCCCGAATTCAATCGAAGTGGGGCACAATTAGTTGCCACCACTCATAACATTGGATTACTCGATGTCGTTAGACTAGACCAAGTCATACTCGTTGAAAAGCTGGCAGCAGACACGACGTGCCAGCCAATGTCGAACTTTAACTTTCCCAAAGCTGAAGGCCAGCAGGCATCTCGTTGGTACCTTTCCGGTAGGTTGGGTGCAGTTCCCGTCGTCGGCATTCCGATCAATCCATTTGACGGCGGAGAAAATGATGCCTAAGTATTCGTTCACCTCAGAACTCAAAAAGAAAGTATTGATCGTTTGCGAAGGTGAGACGGAAGTAATGTACTTTGATCAATTGTATCGAATGGATGGCTTTAAGAGAAAGTACGTGTACGAGATTCGTGTTGCGCGTGATAATTCGCCACTTGGTGTCGTGCGTGAAACCATTGATCGCAAGAGGAGAGGCCGAGGGATTGACAAAATTGACATTGCTTGGGCGGTGTTTGATCGCGATCGGCATCCGAATTTGTCCGATGCTTTTAGTGAGGCCTCGAACGCTGACGTTAACATCGCGTTCTCATCCATTTGTTTTGAATACTGGGTACTGTTACACCATGTCAATACAACAGCGCTTTATAATGAATGTGACCGCGTCATTTCCGAGGTTGTTACTCACCAACCAACATACAGAAAGAATGATCGTCGGAGTATCGCTACCCTGCTTATGAAGCTGGAGGTAGCACTCAGTAACGCAGAAGTGATTGAAAGGAATTCACGGTTAGAAAAGCAAAGGTTATTTGAGCGTGCAGTGTACACTGACGTTCATAAACTCGTACACTTTATGCGCGATGATCCCGCGGAATGAGCTAGTGCGTTCATAAAACTATACGTATGTGAACGGACTACATAATCGTGACATCTGGTGCTATACCGTTAGATCCCCCCCCCCCTATTCCCACAATACCACCGCTGCACTCACAGCACTGCCCGTTGGTTCGTCATGCCAGATGGCATGGGAGAGGACGGTTCCGGGAGGGAGGCTGGTACGATGACCCAAGGCATTAACAAGTGGATAGTGCCCACAGACGTTAAAATGGTTCTCTGTTGCCGCAATTCTGGCATGAAAGCCCGCTATGTCGCCCTCACGGAGTAGGGTTAACACGTCGTCGTCATGACGGCGGACTTCGTCCAAAAGAGCTTCGGCTGGTTCTTCATGACCAAATCGAAGTCCCACATGGGCAAGGTCACCACTAATAACGTACAGCGGTCGCAGGCCACGTTCGGCTAGTACGTCGTCGATAATGGACATTGCACCCGAGATGTCAATGTCGGCTGCTAGAATTGGTACGACACTAAATGATCGAAAACGCCAGATGTGGTGGATGATGGCCAGCGGTAGTTCAAGGGAGTGTTCTGGACGGTGTAACCAGTCCGAAGTCGCTACCACGTCCTGCGGTAGTCGCTGCTGTACCTCTTGCACAACGTCACCATGTGTTGTTATCATCCCATACGGTGTAGTAAAGTGTTTTACCGTTGGGACGTACGCTGCATCGTGACCATAGTGTGATGTACCAACGAGCACAACAACATCAGCTACTGTTCGACGCAACACGTCACCCAAGGGAGTATAGAGCCCAGGTGCGGCCGAAAAGTCAAGATGCGGTACAAGTATGGTTGGGAATGTCTGGTAAGGGGCAGAAGGGGCCGTGGACGTTACGTCCTCGTCAGCCGGTGGTCCAACAAGGTCCGTCATGAACTCTGCAAATGTCTCGGGATCTGCCGGATACGTGGATTCTGCACAGACAGGCGGACGTATCTCGGACGCGGCAAAGGCCTGTTCCGCTGCTGCTTTCCGAGCGCTGTAGGCCTCACCTTCCATGTATCCCAAACGATCCAACTCTCCAAGGAAGGCCAGTACCTGGAGAATCTGCGGTCCATCAACGTCAACACCCATGTCAGCCGCTAACGTCTCAACCGTTGTTAATCCATCACAACGTTCAAGTGTCGATAACAGATCAGCACTGATAAGAATTGGGCCGTCCGCTACAGCAAACGGATCCGTTAGGACCAGATAGTCCTGTCCATCCTCATGATGCACTGTCACCGAAATGTCGTGTCGTAACGCCGGTAGTACTCTCACTCCCCTACCGTCCAATCTTCTTTTGTAACGACCGCACAACGTAGACGCCAGCCACACCAGAAATGGCGAACAGTCCGGCTGCTACGTAGTAAAGACTCTGGTCCGTGATGATTGCGGCGGCAACCATCAGAATCACACAAACGGTTACCGAAAGCAGAATGGTAACCAAGGCCGAGCCAAGAGATTTCGACATGATGATTCTGAGCGTGAACGGAAACGTTATCGGTCCACAAAATTACGCCGTTTACCTCACTCAGAGCTGTCTCACTGCGGTCGACGGGATGTCTTCGACGGTATGTTCGCTAGCGCTCACGGTATGTCTTCGACGGCGGGAGGCATTTAAACCCACCATTCCTCATCTTCACCCACCATTCCTCATCTTCACCCACCAT
>DDUR01000017.1:14298-17183 GCA_002344895.1 Ignavibacteria bacterium UBA2333 | reverse complement strand
CCTAAAGGTCCCCGGCACCTCGTCTCACGCGTGTCACGAAATGACTTCGAAAACCCACATGTACATCAAGTCCATATTCTCAACACTATATAAGAGGTCGTCAATGCCCAGGAGACCGAAACCTTTTACGCGAGGCGGTACCTACCAGCTGGTTAACCGCGGTTCGCGGCGAGCAGTGATCTACGTAACAAAGGAGGACTGCCTACTCTTTGTCACTCTTATGTTCCGTTTTGCGGCAGAGTGCCAGATTACCATCATCGCGTATTGCCTCATGCCGAATCACTACCATATCGTCGTACGTCAGGATAGTGACACGAGTATCAGCACGTTCATGCAACGCCTGAATCAAGCGTTTTCGTTGCGTTCAAACATGATCCATCGGCGCAGCGGAACGGTTTTTCAGGGAAGATTTTTTGCCAGTTACATTGAGGACGACGCCTACATGCTTCAATGCTGTCGGTATGTACATGCCAATCCAGTCGTAGGCGGACTCTGTGATGACCCAAGCGAGTGGGAATACTCAAATTTTACGGAATGGATAGAGGTCCCGCGTCCTCAACACATTTCGGACCTCATCGATGGTGTGTTTCCTCCGGATCTTGACTATAGAGAGTTCGTTCTTCAGCAGTGCCACGCTCATCGGCCTCTCGATAAACGTCTGGAGAAGGTCTTACACTTGTCTGGCTGTCTAAGCTAGATCATGATCTTCGCAAGCACTCTGATTTCCGATACCGGGGAGTATTGGGTCCACGGTAGATCGTGTTTAACGTGTGTAATAAATCCTGAGTCAAAAGGTGCCGGGGGCCTAAAGGTCCCCGGCACCTACTCGTCGGCACCTGATACCGTGGAGTTTTGGGTCCACGGTAGTTCGTGTTTAACGTGTGCAATAAATCCTGAGTCAAAAGGTGCCGGGGGCCTAAAGGTCCCCGGCACCTACTCGTCGGCACCTACTCGTTAGCCGTGGATGATGAACGGCGTTGGTTCGACCGCGGTCTTCGTTGTGTCTTGTCGTGGTTCCATAACGAATGCAAGTTCGGGAAGCCCCCTTCACCCCCTTCTCAAAATTTCCGATATTTCTCCTATGTCAAGACAGTCGTCAAACGACCTCCACACGCTTATTCGAGCCCTTACACAGGCGGAAAAACGCTATGTCAAGCTCTACCTACGCCGGCACGTTCTAGGCAATGAAAACCAGTCGGAGGTGTTATTCGACGCCATTGCCGCACAGGAGGTATACGACGAACCGTCCATTCGGGCTCGTCATGCTGGCTCTGGATTCGTAAAACGTTTGTCGGAAGCAAAACGCGAACTCATGTCGAGTATCCTCAAGGCCATGCGGATGTTTCACGCTGAAGCAGACCGCGAACGTGAGGCATGGTCATTGTACTTCGATGCTGACTTTCTTCGCGACCGTGGCCTTCGGGATCTTGCAATTAAAAAAGTAGAGGAAACGATTAACCTTGGCGAGAGTATTAATGACCACGCTCTCGTGGCAAAGGCTCGCCAGATGCGGCGACGTATATCGGAAATGGATGATGACATTTCGGAGATCGAAGAGAATCCCTTGGAGTCTCCGGCTGTGCTCGCGGCCTCAGCGCTCAAGGATCATGTGTTTTACGAAACGCTGAGTCGGCGTATGCGATCTGTTGTTGCTCGCTACGGTCAGACTCCCGGCCCTGAGGCTAAGCGCTTGGCAGAACTCATTCTTTCTCATGCAACCTCATATGGTGAACCACGCACAATTGATTCTCGTGTAGTTTGGTTGAGGATATTGAGTATCAAATCTTTTTATATTGATGCTGACATCAATACCAGCGTAAATTATGATCTAGAACGACTGCGTTTATTCGAACGTGATCCAAGATTTAAGAAGGAGCGGTTTAATGCATACACCGCACTCCTTCATTCTACTGCTGTTCGCCTGATCAGTGCTCATCGCCTATCGGAGTCTCGCGAACTCATCGCCGTATTGCATGAACTTCGTTCAAATCCTCCGTTTCGGATGACACCTTACGACCGCACGTCGTTGGGTGAGTCGATTCTCACCGTTGAAGCACTCTATCATCTTAATAGTCCTGATAAGGTTACGGAAGCAAACATTGCAGAACTCGAAACACTGTACGATGAAGTAGAACCGGCTATGTCGTCATCGCTCCGTTTACCAAACTTATTTAATCTCGGCTTTCTTAGAACACTGCGCGGTGACTATAAGGACGCTCTGCGACTACTGAATCGATGTCTGGAAGTTCGGGACACACAGCGACGGGATGCGCACTATGCAGCCCGCATGCTCCGGATAATAATCCACCACACACTGGACCACACTTCCGTTGTGGAGTCACTTATCCGGAGCGATCGGCGGGCACGAGCGAAAACTGAACCTCTTCGCGAGGACGAGGAAATCTTTTACTCTACGCTGTCTCGACTATCAACCTCGCCGAATCCACCTCGCCGACGTGCGATCCTGCGTGAGGCTGCCGACAAGCTCGACGCGCTCACGGGACGTTCCGGACAGGGGTATACGACGGCGCTCTTCGACTTCGCTTCGTGGTGCCGGTCCGTCGTGGAACGGCGGCCATGGTGCGATGTCTTGTCCGAGCGACTTGCGTCGTCTGTATAGTCGGAAAGGGGCCAAAGGGGCTTGGTGTTACAGAGTAATGAGAATGTCACCGAGAGCCGTCACGCGAATGATGACGGGTGTTGGTGCCGGTTGCTGGGGTCTTGCGCTGTTCATACATGCATTGACGCCTGTCGGCTCAAAACGTTCGGACAACAAATGGCTGATTCTCCTGAGTCAAAAGGTGCCGGGGGCCTAAAGGTCCCCGGCACCTACCTCTTTCGCACCCACGCCTTTCGCCCCTACATTACCCGGTGAATGATTCTCC
>DDUR01000017.1:0-14108 GCA_002344895.1 Ignavibacteria bacterium UBA2333 | reverse complement strand
GGGCCTAAAGGTCCCCGGCACCTTATTCCCTTCGCGCTTGTTTACGCCCGTAGCGAAGCGCCCCTTGACCCTTACCCTACGTGAGGCCCGAGATTTGATGTGAGGAAACACGATGCACTACACCGTAAAGAGAGTATCCGAAATGTCGGGAGTGAGCGTACGGGCCCTGCACCACTACGATGAAATCGGTTTGCTCACACCTTCCATGCGTTCCGAAGCTGGATACCGTCTCTATGATGAGAGCGACCTGCTGCGCTTACAGCATATCCTGCTGCTGAAGACGTTAGACATGCCCTTGAGAGAGATCCGCGCTGTGATTGATCGGCCGGACTTTGACGTCGTTCAGTCACTCAGGCGGCACAGAATGCTTCTAGAGCAGAAGGTCGGTGCCTTACATCGTGTTCTCCAGACACTTGATAACACCATATCACGCATGGAGGCAACTATGAAATCACCGGGAGAAGAAGAACTTTTTGCTGGTTTTGACCCAAAAACCATTGAAGAATGGAATTCCGAGGTCGAAAATCGATATGATCCAGAGCTCGTGGCAGAATCACGGCGGCGCGTTAAAAACATGACAAAGGAGGACGCCGAGGTCTTTAAGGAAGAGTCTGAGGCGCTAAACAGGGCCTGGGTGGCTGTATCACATCTCAGGCCGGACGATGACGATGTCCAGCGTGTAGCGCGCAGGCATCACGCCTGGATTGAGAATTTCTACGTGGCTAGTCCAGACGTACTTCGTGGACTTGGCGAGCTCTACACCACGGATTCGCGCTTCCGGGCGTACTACGAGGCTTATGCCCCAGGTCTGGCGGAGTTCGTAAGGGCGTCACTTGATGTGTACGCGGCAAGAATTGATGCCGGATGGGACTCGGAAGAACGTTAACTGCGGCTGTTTTTTCTCCTGAGTCAAAAGGTGTCGGGGGCCTAAAGGTCCCCGGCACCTTCGCCGCTCATCGGCGACGCCGCCGCTTTCCGCATTCTCCTGAGTCAAAAGGTGCCGGGGGCCAAAAGGTCCCCGGCACCTCCTTAACGGCGGCACCTTCGCCATTCATCGGCAACGCCGCCGCTTTCCGCATTCTCCTGAGTCAAAAGGTGCCGGGGGCCAAAAGGTCCCCGGCACCTTCTTAACGGCACCTCCGTACCACCCCCAACTCCCTCCCACGGAACCACTTCAACGGTTACACGGTAGTGCTTTGCCACCATGAACTTCCGTTCATGGAACAATATCCTTTTTCGTTTGGGGTCAGTGGCCCATTGGACGTATATTCGGACGTTCGCTCACGGTGTAACGCCGAACGAAAAAGCACTCGATACGGGAGGTTCATGCCGGAAACGACTAACAGCCTGCGGATGATTATCTGCGCTACCACTGCCGCCTTCTTGGTCGGCCTACCGGCGCACGCACAGGATGGACCAAAAACATCTGCGCCACAACCCGTCCGTTCGGCTCCTGTCTTCCCGGATGAGTTCTCAGATCTTGATGAAGCAGCATCTGCCTCTGCAGGTAAACTGGATGATGGCCTCGTTGCCATGCTCGAACAAGCCCGACAGCGCTACTTGAAGGCACTGTCGTTTATCGAAAAGAAGGATACAACGAAGGCGGCCGAGCAGTTTGAATCGGCAATCACGATCCTGAATGATATGGCGTCCTATCCTCGTATTGAGGAGAATACGGACTTTACGGATCTCGCTCAGACAATTATTGAGGATTACGAGGCCTACGTACAAAACATCGATAACCTCGGCGAAAATTCGTCGGTCTTTATCCTCCGCGAACGCCTGTTCGAAGAAGTTGATGCGTCGATAACGAAGGTTGAAACGATTACGCCCGACGTTGTTGCTACGCCGACAAAGGTTCCTGAGACGACGATTCCGCTGACGTTTAACGAGCACGTTGAAAAGAACATTCGCTTCCTGACCGTAGACAAGGGCAGGAAGTTTATGAAGCGCTGGCTCGAACGCAGCGGCCGCTGGTTTGATATGTTCCGCCGCATCGCCAAAGAAGAGGAGATGCCCGAGGAGATTATTCACCTCGCTATGATGGAATCCGGCCTCAATCCAACAGCTGTTTCATGGGCAAAGGCCGTTGGTCTCTGGCAGTTTATCAAGCCAACAGGTGAAGAGTATGATTTGGACGTGACGTTCTGGCAAGATGAACGACGCGATCCAGAGAAGGCTACACGTGCTGCAATGCGATTCCTGAAGGATCTGCATCGCGAACTCGGTGACTGGCATCTCGCCCTCGCAGCATATAACTGTGGTGCCGGTGGCGTACGTCGCGCCATGAGGAAGTCCGGCGTGCAGAATGGTTCGTTCTGGGACATTCGCGAGTCACTTCCACGCGAAACACGGCACTATGTGCCGATGTATATCGCAACAACTCTGATTACGCTGAATCGTGAGCAATACGGCTTTACGGATGATTCTCTTGAACTGCATCCGACGTACGATTACGATGTCTTTACCGTGCCCGATGCCACCAATCTGTCAGCCCTCGCTCGCTGTGCTGACATTTCCGTCGATTCACTCCGCGCCCTGAACCCTGAACTTATCCGCACGTGTACACCTCCTGGCCAAGCGTATAAGTTGAAGGTTCCCAAGGGTACGTCGACAGTGGTTGCTTCACGCTTTTCCACGTTAACGGATGATGACAAACGCCCCTGGATGGTGCATACCGTGGCTCGCGGTGAGACGCTTGCAAAGATTGCCCGTCGATATGGCGTAAGCGCATCAGACATTGCCTCAGTTAACGGCCTTCGAGGCTATCAAGCCAAGGTACGTCGTGGTGCTTCCCTACGTATTCCTATCGCTACATCGTCCACGAGCTTGGCTTCGACAACAAAGGCATCAACACCAGCTGAATCAAAGGATGTGACGTCGACTTCTGTGACGACGACGTCATCAACTGTTGTGACGTCATCGGCAGCTAATCTTGCCTCAGACGCGTCGCGTGAAACATCAGCCACGACGTCCTTGACATCAACAAAACATGTGGTCTCCCCAGGTGACAACCTGAATTCGATCGCAAAACGTTACGGTGTTCGCCTCGCAGATCTTCGGAACTGGAATAACATTCCATACGACCGTGAGAACATTTTTGTAGGCGACACTCTCGTCGTTGCTCGTACAGATAGAGCTGTTCCTACCGTTGCTACAAACGTTGAACGTATTGCCGTCAAACGCACCGTTAGCCATACAATCGCTCGCGGTGAGACTCTTGCCTCCATCGCTACACTCTACGGCACAACGCAGGACCGACTCCACGCCCTGAACCGCCTTCCGAAGAATGGCGCTCTCAAGGCTGGCCGCACACTCAACGTAGAAACATCCCTCTCGAAGAGTGAAGTTGCTGCCATCACAAAGAGCGCACCTACGGGCAAGGCCCAGATCCATAAGGTCCGGAAGGGTGAGTCACTTGGATCAATCGCAGCTCTGTACGGCGTTGACGAATCCGACCTTCGCCGCTGGAATGCCGACGTCGTTGAAGGAACAACGGTCTTCGCCAATTCCAAGCTTAAGGTCTACGGCGGAACAACATCAAAAGGTAGCGCTGGCACAACGGCCTCAAAGAAACTTCCGAAGTCCTATCGTGTCCGCCGCGGAGATACACTGACGGGTATTGCCGACAAATTCGGTGTGAGTATCGACGAGATCCGACGGAAGAATCCGTCGCTCCGTACGTCCGATGTCGTGCGCTCAGGCCAACGTATACGCCTGCAGTAGTAGTTTTGTCGTCTCCATGCACGCCATCATCCCGGTCGCAGGTATCGGCACACGCCTGCGCCCACACACATACACGCTGCCAAAGGTCCTCGTGAACGTTGCCGGGAAACCAATTCTCGGCCACATTCTCGATACGCTCGTTGAACAAAACGTACGTTCGGCAACGATTATCACCGGATACAAAGGTGATCTTGTTGAGAACTATGTTCGGTCATCATATGACCTGGATGTTCGATTTGTTGAGCAAGAGGAAATGCTCGGACTTGGCCATGCGATTTGGACAGCACGTGAGTCGCTCACGAATGAACCTGCATTGATCATTCTCGGCGACACGATTTTTGATGTTGACCTGAGTGTGTTGAATACGTCGAGATTCTCTTCACTTGGCGTGAAGTATGTCGAGGACCCACGTCGGTTTGGTGTTGTTATGGCCGAAGGTGGCTTTGTAACACGCCTCGTTGAAAAGCCAGAAACGCCGATCTCGCATGATGCCATTGTTGGCTTGTACTACATCAGCGATCCACGGGTATTGAGGACCGCACTCGACGAACTCATCGAACGCGACATTCGTACAAAAGGTGAATATCAACTAACAGATGCATTGCAGATCATGGTAGACGGTGGTGAGAAGTTCACCACGTTTACTGTGGAAGGCTGGCATGATTGCGGTAAACCGGAGACACTTCTCGAGACAAATCGGTTCTTACTCACATCAAGAATGCCACCTACGTCAGCTCCTTCTGGTGTTGTTGTTATCCCGCCCGTTCACATTGATCCAACAGCTGTTGTCGAACGGTCCGTGATTGGTCCGTTCGCCTCTGTCTCCAAAGGTGCCGTCGTCCGCAACTCCATTGTGCGCGACAGTATCATCTGTGATGCCGCTGTTGTTAGCGACATCATGCTCGAACAGTCCATCATTGGCAATAACGCCGAAGTCCACGGCCGTCTGGCCACTATCAACATCGGCGACGATTCCGTCGTTAACCTTTCACGCTAAGCACTGCCCATGAGCACGTATATCTTCACGTCAGAGTCGGTTTCCGAAGGCCATCCCGATAAGGTCTGTGATCAAGTTTCCGATGCCGTCCTCGACCACGTCATCGCTGCAGATCCCAAGGCTCGTGTTGCTTGCGAGAGCTTTGCAACAACAGGAATGATCGTTGTTGGTGGTGAGATTACAACAACAACGTACATCGATCTGCCAGAGATTGTGCGTGGTGTGATTCGTGACATTGGTTACGATCGTGCCGAGTACCGCTTCGATGCCGATAGCTGTGCCGTGATTAACGTCATTAACCGTCAGTCTCCTGACATCGCTCAAGGTGTTGACACTGGCGGTGCTGGCGATCAAGGAATGATGTTCGGTTATGCGTCTGATGAGACAGATGAATACATGCCGGCGGCGATTTATTACTCGCATAAGCTTGTTAAGCGACTGGCCGACATCCGCAAGAATGAGCCACTGCTGATGCCATACCTCCGCCCTGATGCCAAGGCTCAGGTGAGCGTTATCTATGGCGACAATGGTGAAGTTGTTGGAATCGATACGATTGTCGTTTCAACACAACACGACGAGATTGATCGTAACGGACAAGAAGTAACACAAAAGCGTATCAAGGACGATGTGATTGCCAACGTTGTCCATGCCGTTATTCCTGAACACCTTCTGTCGGCAACAACAAAGTATCACGTAAACCCAACCGGCAAGTTTGTGATCGGTGGACCTCACGGTGACACCGGCCTCACAGGACGGAAGATCATCGTTGATACGTACGGTGGCCGTGCTCCCCACGGTGGTGGTGCATTCTCCGGTAAGGATCCGACGAAGGTTGACCGTTCAGCTGCCTATGCAGCTCGCCACCTGGCTAAAAATCTTGTTGCTGCAGGAGTAGCAAAAGAGTGTACAATTCAGCTCGCCTATGCTATCGGTGTTGCCGAACCCGTCAGCATCAACGTTGAAACACATGGCACAAGTAAGGCTTCGGAGAGTGACATTTCGGCACATATCCTGAAGAACATCAATCTTACGCCACAAGGCATTATTGAGCGACTGAATCTTCGCCGGGCGATTTATCGAGCAACAGCTGCCTACGGTCACTTTGGCCGCCATGAATTCCCGTGGGAACGACTCGACCTCGTTGAGACGTTTAAGCCCCTTGCGTAAGCAGCCCCCTGACATTGACCTTTAACCCTCCAACACACGCACGACACGAACGAGAATCAGACCATGGCAACAAAGTCAAAGAAAAAGTCGGCATCGGCAACCACAAAACATGGTGCTCCAAAGAATGGCACCGCCAAGAATGGCGCAGCAAAAAACGGCAGTGCGATTAATGGCTCCGTAAAAGCCGGCAAAACATCTGGTGGAACAGCCGTAAAACTCTCCACACGGAAGGGTCTGCCACTTCCTTCACGCGTTAAGGCAGGTTCGTATGCCTATGCCGAGAACAACTACTGCGTTGCTGATCTCTCCCTGGCTGAATGGGGTCGTAAAGAGATTATGCTTGCCGAGGCAGAAATGCCGGGCCTTATGGCACTTCGTAAGGAGTATAAGGGCAAGAAGCCACTCAAGGGTGCACGTATTGCTGGCTGCCTGCACATGACGATTCAGACAGCGGTGTTGATTGAGACACTTGTTGATCTCGGTGCTGACGTAACGTGGTCGAGCTGCAACATCTTCTCAACGCAGGATCACGCCGCAGCAGCAATTGCCAAGGCTGGCATTCCTGTGTTTGCTTGGAAGGGTATGAATGAAGAAGAGTTTGACTGGTGTATTGAGCAGACACTCTTCTTTGGTAAGGATCGTAAGCCACTCAACATGATCCTGGATGATGGTGGTGACCTGACGAACATGGTTCTCGACAAGTACCCTGAGCTTGTTGACGCTATCCGTGGTATTTCTGAAGAAACCACAACGGGTGTTCATCGCCTGTATGAGCGCATGAAGAACGGAACACTTCCACTTCCTGCGATTAACGTAAACGACTCTGTTACAAAGTCAAAGTTCGATAACAAGTACGGCTGTAAGGAATCTCTTGTTGACGCAATCCGTCGTGCTACGGACATCATGCTTGCTGGTAAGGTAGCCGTTGTAGCTGGTTACGGAGATGTTGGTAAGGGGTCGGCCGCTTCGCTGGCCGGAGCGGGCGTCCGTGTTATCGTGAGCGAAATCGATCCGATCTGCGCACTCCAGGCCGCCATGGACGGATTCGAAGTCAAGAAGGTCCTCGATGCCGTGAAGGAGGCCGACATCATCGTCACAGCTACGGGTAACTGCGACATCATCGGCGAGAAACACTTCAAGGCAATGAAGGACAAGGCAATTGTCTGCAACATTGGCCACTTCGACAATGAAATTGACATGGCCTGGTTAAACAAGAACCACGGCAAGTCGAAGATCGAAGTAAAACCTCAGGTAGACCTGTACACCGTTGGCAAGAAGCACGTAATCATCCTTGCCGAAGGCCGCCTTGTTAACCTCGGCTGCGCCATGGGCCATCCAAGCTTTGTGATGTCGAACAGCTTCACAAATCAGACGTTGGCACAGATTGAGCTTTGGACAAACACCAAGAGTTACGAGAACAAGGTCTACGTCCTGCCGAAACACCTCGATGAAAAGGTTGCTCGTCTGCACCTTGAGAAGATTGGTGTTGAGCTCGACGTCTTATCGCCAAAACAAGCCAAATACATTGGCGTTGACGTTAAGGGTCCATACAAGCCGGACTACTACCGCTACTAAGAACTCGCGTTTTTCCGCACGCTAGACACCCAACGGGGAGTGGCTCATCAAGAGTCACTCCCCTTTTTCGTTCTGGAAACTTCACCGAAGCGGCCGGGAACTTCGCAGCCACAACAAGGCGTTACCCCTGTCACACATCGATGATTGGCTTCGGCCAACCGTCGGTTCCATCAGCCTCGGACGGGTGCAGACGGCCGAGGCTGATTCTTTTTTAGTGTCGAGTATTCACCAGTGTTTCGTGCAGCATACTTTCAAGATGGTCGATCTTCTCATGAAGCATTCGAATTTCCAGTTCTGCTTTAAGATTCACCTTATAGTCACTCCTGGAGCGCTGACGATCCTTCTCCTCTTGACGATTCTGACTCATCATAATGATTGGGGCTTGAATTGCGGCGAGGCATGACAACATGAGGTTAAGGAGAATAAACGGATACGGATCGACAGGGTCGATCATCACGTACGTCGTGTTAACGATCATCCAGACTAGGATGAAGACGCCGAAGAACGAGATGAAGATCCAGGACCCTCCAAATCTGGCTACTTTGTCTGCAAGTCTTTGACCTCGCGAAAGAATGATTCCGTCATCTTCCTCAAGTTCACTTGACATAATCTTATCACGCAGTACATACTCTAGCACATCTCGTTCGTCAGCTCCAATGTGAGCCTGTTTCATAGAAATGGCTAGCATACGTTCCAGCGAAGACTCCTTCAGTGCTTGAAGCTCCGTTCTCGATATACTCCCCGCATCGGGGAAGTTTGGACGTGCGCGTAACAGCTCTTCCCGAAGTCCCGCTCGAAGATGCCTCACCTCTACTCGCTGATCAAGAGGGAAAACAAGTCCCGAAAGATCCGATGTAAACGTCGCCATTCTCACTCCGACTCAATAATGTTCATCGATGGAAAATACGACGTTGCAGCTCACGTGCTGGATAATTACAACCTATGATTCGTGTACAATTCGACTCAGAATCGTACGCTGAATAACGCCAGCTCACGCAGATCGATGCAGGGTAATATGAAATGACAACTACCGAGAATCGGAGATGACATGTCTACAGCGACAAGCTGAGTCACTGGACTCTCATGTCATAATCTAGACTTGTGTCCCTTCGTTCAGAATCGATAGGTATGTGTCATACACAAACACTCGGTTGCGTCGGTTACCTGTTAACTCTCGGACCACATTGAGAGCTTGAAGCGATTCGATTGACCGTGAAGCTGTTGGGAACGTCAAACCGGTAGTTTTTGCAACCATATCAATCGTAAACACCGGCCGACGCCGGATCACAACAAATGCACGCTGGACACTTCCGCTCATTCGACCTAACTCTCGAATTCGGTGCTCGTCATTTGCAAAAAGAGCAAGTAACCGATGAGCTGTCTCAACAGCACTATTTGCTGTTTGTTCAACTCCCTTGAGAAAAAAGTCTAGCCACTCCTCCCAATCACCCTCGTGGCGAACAACGTCAAGCAATCGATAGTATTCATCACGGTGCTCTTTGAGATACAGACTGAGATATAATAGTGGTTGGCGCAAAACACCTTCCTGGTGAAGGATAAGGGCGATGAGCAGGCGGCCAGTTCGGCCGTTTCCATCTAGAAATGGATGAATGGTTTCAAATTGAACATGGGCCAATGCGGCTTTGAGTAATGCGGGTATATCAGGATCGTGAATAAACCTTTCGAGCTCACCCATACAGTGCATTATTTGATGAGCTGGTGGCGGGACAAAACGAGCATTACCGGGTCGAGATCCTCCGATCCAGTTTTGGCTTGTTCTGAAGTCACCCGGTTGTTTATCGAATCCTCGGCCCCTTGCAAGAAGTTTTGCGTGCACTTCGCGCATCAGACGGTTGGAAAGCGGTATTCCACCCACGGCATCGTGCATCCGATGTAAGCCATGCTCCATCGCCGCTACGTAATTAGAGACTTCAACAACATCATCGAAAAGCGCACCAGCACTTTCCTCCAATTCAAACATCAAGAGGTCAGAAAGTGAAGACTGTGTCCCTTCAATCTGTGAAGACAAGACAGCTTCACGTCGTATATAGGCGTAGAGGAACAGGCTCGGATCTGGTAATAGTGCCGACACGCCATCAAGCCTCCCACAAGCTAATTGAGCACGCTCAAGTAATCTCTGGCGTTTAGGTGGCAATTCAAGCGAAGGCGTAGGAGGTAACGAATCAGGGATAAACGCTGAAACTTCTTCACCGCCAAGTACCCCAACCTCAAACCTTCCGGTGGGCCCCCGCTTCATAGTATTTCCATATTCACGTGTGCGTTAATAACGAGTTGCTCTATTAAAAGATACGGACCTATTCATTAATAACGGACAATTTTTCGAGATTTTGAGGTCAAGCTAAGTGACGCAGGGTGACGCAGGGTGACGCGCGCGATGCCGTAGGCGTCGTATTCGTAGACGCTGACGGGTTCGACGATGTAGGATCCGCCCGACGGGAGTTTGATGTCGGGCACAAGGGCTCGTACAGAGCCAAGGTGATCGACGAGTCCGTGGCGGCGTCGACGTCCGTGCGGACGATCTGGCCAAACGCATCGTAGATGTACGTGGCCGTAACACCGTTATCCGTGATGGTTCGCACACCATCAAACGACGTCCACGTCAACGACCGCGTTGTTGCCTTTGACTGGCTCGTCACGCGGCCATCGGCGTCGGTCACATTCTGGGCGGCTGAGGCAGTGCGGACATCATCATGGTAAGGGGCACAAGGGGCATTGTAAAGACTCACCGTGGCACATACGCGTATCTCACCCTTGCATCTTTGATGTTTCCCGGGGTGTTTCCCCGGGCTGATATACAGTGCCCCTCCGGGGCACAAGGTCGATTCAGCTCAGGGTATAGACCTAGGGTAGCCACGTTGACGGAGGATACTCATCATCGGTGTCACTTACTAAACCAAGTGCCTCTTTGGTCTCTCTGAGTCTCTGCAGATAAATTTCAACATCAGGCCGATTCCGTTCGACGAGTCGCACATAATGGTCTTCGTCAAGCGCGAACTCTCTATAGCCCAATCGTGATTTTACCTCGAACTGGCCATTGACAGGATTTACATGCGCCTGGAACAGCCATGTGCTCGGTATTTGGTTATCGATGACCTCAAAGTGTAGAGCGGAGTATGCTATTGGAAAGTCATCGAAATCAATGAGAAAGTCAAGGCCGTCAGATCCGTTAAACACTCCCATCACTAGGTATTCTCTACCTAACTCAAGCGAGTCCCAATCCGATATTGGCCTGATATCGAGACGGAACAATGCATCTCTATACTCCACTCCAAAGTAGTCATGCAGCGCTTTACGCGACTTGTGCTTACAACGTACGATCATGGTCTAGTCCACAAATTTGAAATCATCAACTGCCTCAAGCTTTTCATTGGTAAACTTCCCATTAAAGTGAATCGTGACGTTCTGAACTTTTCCATCTATACCCGTGAATTTACGGTTATACTGCATCTTTCGCCAGCCCTCCCATCGGGCGTCTTTCAGTGGTTGCATATCCTTAATCTCGTAACCTTGTGTTGGATCTGACATAATCTCCTTCATCGCAAGTTGCTCAATCAAATTTCGCGGCTCAGTTCTTCCTGTACTTCCGAATCCAACTGGTCTCAGTGGTTGATGCTCTACGAGGGCTGGCACCGAGTACAGCGGACGTACTATTTGGAGCCGTGGCGCTGGAGTAATTGCTAGTGGCTTGCGTGCCCCACTTGCAATGGCAGTTGTTCCATGCATACCGATTTGATAGGTAATCCCGTTAACGATGTCCAACGCCAGGTTTCCACTTCCGGCTGCAGGTCCAGCCCAGTACTCCAGAATTTTCTGTCGCTCAAGTGCTAACCTTGCACGTTCAGCATCTGCCTCGGAGAAGGTTGGCCTGGAGATTACCGCTGTATTCAGAGGTGGTACAGGTTTAACGAACAACGGTGGATCTTTCACTGCAGTCGCGTCTGAAGGGCTTCTCTCTGGCCTTTCTCCGAGAGATGTCGACGCTGGTGGCAACGTATATGTCCACGAGTGTCGTGTATCGGTTTCACGTTCGCGAATCGTTACCGACGTGGCATCTGCCTGCCTGTGCTCCGGTTTGTATCCGAGAGAATTAGAAAACGCTGGCGGAGTATATGTCAACGAGAACTGGGGTTCCCGTTGTGCAATTACCTCTACATCTGGCACTAATACATGATCGATCCCATCTATCGATGGCATCGGCAACATGGGCACTACTGTCTGCCCCCCTCCCGGCTGCGTTGTAGTCGATGGAGGTGTAGTACTTGTTGTTGTGCTGCTTGAACTACCTTCGCTCGTTGTGCCTCCACTTCCTCCGCCCCCACCCGTCGTCAACCCCAGCCAGTCCGTGAGCATCGCTGGGTTTCCTGCCAGACCAGCATACGTGCTCTCCCACGGCTGCAGAATAGGATCATGACTCGTCCACCGGCCCGTACGAGCGTCGTAGGTGCGGAAGAGGGTTGCGTAGTCGTTGATGATGGTCGTGGACGGTGCTACTTCCGACATACGGAGCATTCCCTGGAAGCCGTAGCGATACGGTTCCTTGAGGTCGGCAGTGCGTGTGACGCGCGCGATGCCGTAGGCGTCGTATTCGTAGACGCTTATCAGCATAGCACAGTGGGTGTCCTTCGATGATCATACGATCTCTGTCGTATCAATCCTCTCACTTGCGCATATCACGAAATGAATGACATCCGGATCCTTACCGTCATTTTCTGCTTCGCGATGCAACACTCACTGACACGCTACTCTTTTATGTAAATGAGCCTACACCTCACGATTCGGTATCGGCCAATCTACGCCAGAACCCTCGTGCATCGTGCTACTTCATGTGTAGATGCCAATCACCCTTTGATTCACGATCCACAGTTTCTTGTGACTCAACCCAAACTACTACGCTGCTTCTTGCTTCTTCAGGGAAGTCTCGAAGGACAAGGCTCGAAGAAACCCTCCTCAAAAACTTTGCATCGTCTTTGAGTCTATCTCTTTCTTTGTCGGTGTCCACAGAAATCAGAATGCATAGACCATTCTCGCCAAACAGGTACGATCCATACGTAAATACATCGTAACGCTCTTGCGTGGTCTCTGAAACGATGTACTTCACATCTTTCTTGATGGCTTTGACCGTATCCTTGATGTTCGTCATGTCCTTAACCGAAGAATGGCACGTAAGATAGCCTGTGCTGGATCGTGTTAATGGTGTTTGTGCTGAATGTGTTAACCACATCTCAAGCCAAACACTACCCACCGCGACCCAAGTTCACTTTGCGTGCATGCAGAGTCGGTGAGCCAACAGTTGTCCGAACAACATGCGCCAAGATTCCTGCTTACGGCGCCTTGGACATAGCCTTTAAAATCTCGACCGTCTCCGGTGAATCACAAAGTAAGTCTAATCTTCGCTGAAGTGTGCGTTTAAAATCATCAGATGCAAGACCTCGACTAGCAATCAGCAGGTCTTGCAGCAATTGATCTATCTCAGACCACTGATTGTCTGAGATTATAGCCTTTTCCTTGGCAGAAGCTGACCGTGCAAAGAAATCAACATCACCATGGTACTTTTTGTACAGATGGATCTGATTCTGTGTAATCATGGATTCCACACATTGTAGAAATGAATGTTTACTCCCTTCTCAATGAGAATATCATACTCCTTTGTTGCCCATATACTATTAATTCTCACACCAGAGGAAGCATTCTGAAAGACGTATGCATCACGTGTCGTGCTGTTTGCAAATGAAACGGAGAGCCTCGTCCACAATGGACCAGATACGGCCTTCGGTAGCACTGGATTGATTACATCCATAACTCTTCCACTCCACGTCATTTCCAGGGTTTTCAAGCCATTCTCCCGTGCAAATGTAGCAGCAGCATTTTTTGCTCCATCACCACCCGACCAAAATACTCTACTTGCCTCAGATCTCTGGAAAAGACCAAGTCCGTTTGTCAAGAGATTCTGCACGGCTGGTGAACGTTTTACACCTTCATTACCCGCCACGGCTCCCGCACCACCCGTCATAGCGGCACCTGGGCTCAGGACCTTGGATGCAACCTTCACAGCACCATTTATCACAAGTCGTCCAACGGCCGAGGTAACCGCCTTGAGCGCTATTGCAACGTATGGTGCACCAGTAATTGATGCTCCTACAACACGCGGTGCACCTCGAACACCGAGTATACCATACTGCAACTGATCGCAATTCCTATTGATTCTTTCAGTGTTCTTGCGATTCTCTTCTGCGGCACGATCTTGAGGTGACCAGTAAACGGGGACATGAATGGTCCAAACATTTGACGACTGATTGTATTCACCGAGCACAAGTTTATCAGTGCCTTTGAGCGGCCGCTCCATCGTGCCTGAGCCATCTGGTCTCGCGTCGAAGTGATTCAGTTTCGTTCGTGCAAGGTCGATTCTATAGATATTGGGTTTTTTACTGTATACCCGTATATCATGCCGCCAGTTTCGAACGGACGCACTGCTGGCTCCGGCGTCATAGCTGTCGTCTGTTGCCCGCCACCAGTCTGCGCTGTGGTTGATAGTCAGCATTGCAGGGTTCCCAGCCAGACCCGCATAGGTACTCTCCCACGGCTGCTGAATAGGATCATGACTCGTCCACCGACCCGTACGAGC
>DDUR01000068.1 GCA_002344895.1 Ignavibacteria bacterium UBA2333 | reverse complement strand
GAGCGCAGCGATCATACCGTCGAAAACATACCGTGAGCGTAGCGATCATACCGTTGATCAACTTCTTCCTATATTCAGGGGCCCGTTTTGCCCCCTACCCAGAGGTTGGTATGGATATGTATGGTTGGATACTACAGTGTCGAAAGGCAGTGGTAGGATTGTGTGTTCTAATGTGTTCCTATACTGCAACACATGCTCAAGATGATTATGGTCGCGTGGAAGTGCGACGGTATGTTGATACTCTTGAGGGGCACTTGCTGTTGGGTGCGTATGGCAATACGGTGTTACGAGCAACGACCAGAGCAAATGCACCGCCATCACAACCGACGAGGTGGCTTGAAAGGAGTTATGATGGTGGTAGGACGTGGGCCTTTGTTGCTGATCTGGAGGATTGGATGATTGAGCCGACAGATTATGCGGCAGGAATTCAGCTGCTGTTGCGTAAGTGGGTGACCGTTGATTCGGCAACAAAGAAGAGTGCGTTTGCCTACAAGGTGCTCTGGAACGAAGACTGGGTTGCAGAAGATTCCACTGATCAGTTCATCCAACGCGGCTTCGATTATAGAAGCTTTATCCATCACCCAACTCAGCCGAATATCTTGTTTATCATCTTCGTGAACTGGTACGGAGGTGGCTTGACTAGGTCGAATGTGTATTTCTCAAACGATTATGGAAATTCGTGGTTACTGCTTGACTTGCCAAGCGGCTGGAATCGATATGCGCAGTACGCTAGGATCATGTTTGATTACAGTAATCCAGAGCATGTGTTCTTGAGCATTGACAATCAAGAAGATCATGCAACAGGAATTGACACGATTATCTACTTTTCTCTGGACCTAAGCACGCTTGCCTATCAGCCTCACGATGAGGTTGGAGTCATGAATGGATTTTTGCGAAAGGGCTGGGGCGTGTATCCATACAAACAGCGTCTCTGGTTTGGAGATAACGGTGGCCTGTGTGAGTTTGGGACAATGAACTGTGAGCCACTCGGGTGGATAGACAGCATACGCTCTTTTGTGAATGGCACGTATGATTCAGCGCTCTACGACATCTATTTCGATGTATTTTTTGAGCATGCGCTTCACCTAACAACACCAAGAGGCAGCTTTCATCCACTTCTTCCTGAGACGTTTGTAACGCACGTGCGCGTAACCAACAAGAGCAACTCAAAGGCTCGCTTTAATGCACTTGTTATAACAACTGACGCTGGCCGTACTTGGAAGTGGGCATTACGCCCAGACACATATCATTACATTACGAAGTTCTGGATTGATCCGATTAACCGAGGTATTTATGTTGACGCAAAGACTATTCGTACTGAGACAACCACAAATACGTATCTGCTGTATATTCAAAAAGGATTTGTGACTGACGTAACGGACCCTACATTTACAGGACCGAGGATCTCTCCGATACCCGCAGACGATGTTGTATCGATTCGAGGTCTCAATAGCCATGAGTTGTCACTGCAAGTGTATAGTACCGATGGAACTCGGTACGTGTGTCCGATCGTGAGTACCGATGTACAGGGGACAACAGTCTCTGTCAGTTCATTACCACCAGGCATCTACCTGTTCGATCTTGAATCGCACGGCCAGCACACCTTTGTCACCGTACCTGTTGTCCGATAATGAGTAACCAGCGATTCATGATAATTCTAACGATAGCCCTTTTGCTACCACGTACGTCGCTTACTGTTTCGGCTCAATGGTTTACCACGCTAAACTCAGCAACAGATGGAAGAACAGGTTACCTTACTTCGAGTACCGGTACGTTTCGAATACTAACCTCAGGACAAACTGAACTATGGGATACTACGAGCAAGAGCTGGACGCACCTGTCGGATGACAGACTCACTCATGCCTATGATTCGACGTTAATCTTGCAGCGTTCAAAAACAGAACACTATGTCAGCCCCGATTTAGGTCGCACACTGAAGCTTATTGATTCCTTTCCTGCAGGCCCTGACTTTATGCTACTTTATGCTAAAGGTGACACCCTTATAGCGTCTAATCTTTACGGACTCTGGATTACCTATGATTGTGGCAAGTCGTCGTGGAAGCGATTCATTCATAGTACAGGTTATTATGGTACCTTTCGTATTGTCGATTTTGATACTGTTGTTGCTGTTGTGGCCCGTCTGGCAGGGTCACCACAAAACATTATCTCCTTCACTAATCTAAAAGGAGAACTTCAGCCTGAGCCCATGGATTCACTTATAACTGACGTCTGCTCCACCTTTCGTGGACCTATACTGCTCTATAATGGAAGGCCGACTCGAAAACGTTTTACGGATTCTCTTGGGAAAGTGTCGAGCGACACTTTGCCAGATGCAATATTTACGTACGTTGGTAACCGTCTGTTTGCCATTTCAAATACATCGCGCTTTCTTTTCTCGGATAATGATGATGCCATAACATGGCGTGAAGTACCTGGCTTTCATGTACGAGAACCCTTATCATTTCAATTCAACAGCTACCCTCCTCGTTTGCGGGTTCATGCTTTCGATGATTCTGTCCGAATTGAGGTTATTGACTATGCCAGTTTTATCTCTGATACTCTATTCACCTCTTGGACGGTTCAAGGGAGGTCGATTGGGTCTCGGTTACCATACAGGCTTCCAACATTTGATGTTCTTCAACAAGATACTCTCGTTGCCTGGTATGCTGATAATTTGGCTATTGAAGTTACCCACTCCCTAAGCAACACTTCAACCCGTGTGATTACGAATTCAGGCCCCAAACCGGTCGCCATTGCTCGCACATCACGAGGATCGATTATCAAGATGTTTTTACGATACATTCAGACGAGTTCGGACAATGGCACAACTTGGAACACCGAGGTTGTTGATGATACAATTGTTTCGGCTGGAAATATGGGCGATCGGATCTGGCGAATAGGTAGTTCTCTTCATGTATCGGACGATGACGGAACGTCGTGGTTCGAACTCGTTCCCGGACTACTGATTCGCGACCCTGATTCAGTAACTATCACCGATGATGCAGTAATGATTGTACGAAAGAACGAAATCCATCTACTGTTCAGCAATGAGCCTTCAGTGATAACACATTCCCCTAAACACGTTCACATAAAGAGTCTCCTGCGGACTGGAGGATCAACGTACCTTGCCATCGATTCTTCTGTCTATCGCCTCGTCGGTACACACTGGCTCTTTGTTGAATCACTCCCTCGACTACACAAGAAGTCCAACGTTTGCGCAGTTAATGGTCGGTTCTACGCCTTTGATTCCACCGGACGGCCAATTGAGTGGCAGATTGGAGGCCCTCCTCGTGTGATACCAGATCATCCATACCTAGCATCAGCACAATATCTCACTAGTCACGTCAAAGCGCTAGCCAACATGGTACTCTTCTATTCGGAAGATTTTCACGTCATAAGTATCTACGACCCCTCGCCTACAACATCCACACCGTGGATTCGGTTTTCGGAACCGGTTCGACAGAACTATCGTCTTGTGGCGCACGACAACATTGTTGATGTTCATACAGATCCTGACACTGTATTCCCAGATGGCCCTACCACCGTTTACAGTACACTCGGCTCAGCACACAGTGTAACAGTTTCTCACGGCCAGTTCTCCGTTGAGCATCTTCCACGAGGAATGTATATACTCTCCTCCGCTTTGTCACCTTCGGCCAGATGCATACATGTTCTTGTTCCGTAACACTAACCGTGATAATCTGCCTGCACAGAACTGGAATAACCCAGCACTGTTTGAGTGTTCGATGCGACAAGTGAACGCCTTGACGAGTTCTTCTCGATGTCGGCAAGTGATTGTATGTATAGTGTTTGTGTTGGGAATAGTCACAACATCGGATGCACAGTGGTATCGACCATCACTGATGAATGACAATCGGCCTGTAGTATTTGAGTCGTCCAGTGCTGGACTATTCTCTACGTCTCCCAACCCGGGAACACGTAAGCTCAATACAGAAACAGGACTATGGGACTCGATCAGCCCACATCGTTTAATCTATCTGCGTGACTCTACAATGATCTTTGTGGACAGTGATAGTAAATGGCATCTTAGTCATGACGCCGGACGTACACTCAGAGCTATCAAGTGCGATTGTGCATTGGACCCGAATGAGGCAATCATCGCTGTTGGCGATACTATTGTTGCACGCATGTATTCGGGCGTCATATCAGGTCTCATGGTTACCTATGATGCAGGTCAAAGCGGCTGGGTTAGATTCGGTGAACCAGCGTACAACTTGTATCGAACGACAGAGCTAATCTGGCTCGATTCAGTCGCTGTTGCACTTGTACACTCTGAAGAAATGAACGAGATCCAAGGGATATACTTTGTTCGCTTAGACAACACACCCAGTCGCGTTCCACTAGATTCACTTGTAACTCGAGTCCAGGGTACAAGCAATCGACCAGTTATCTGGTACGGCAGTCGACCGTCACTTCGCCGATATACTACGACTCTGGGAGGACTAACACCTCACGAGTTTCCAAGTGGTGCAATTGCGGATTTTGGAGACATGCTTTTTATAGTGACTAAATCATCTGCCTTCTATACATCTCGAGACGACGGTTATACGTGGCGCAGAATTCGCGATTCGTTTGCCCTTGGTGCAATTGACAATAGAATGACAATTCATACCTATGGCGACTCCTTGAGTCTGCAGTTATGGGCAGTCGATGGGCCAATGTACTTCTCTGACTCAACATTCACGTCTTGGGGCATTGGTTCACGGCATCGTGGCGATTTATTCCTCTATTCGAATTCTACTTTTGCGCTGTCAAGGAAAGATGAGCTCCTTGTATGGCGTGCAAAGGATCAAGCTTACTGCATACCAATTCGAAACGTGACTTTTAACGGTCGAGTTCTTATTCCTTCTGGTCCCGTACCTCATTCGGCTGCAACAACTCAACACGGCACACTGCTAAAATTCTTTCCGACCTATATTCAGCGCAGTATCAACGACGGAGAGGACTGGGACAGTATTCCATCAACAGAGGTAATCATTCAAGGTGGGCATTCGAATGGACTACCATGGAAGATTTCGTCACATCTGTATATCTCAAACGATGATGGGCTCACCTGGGAATCAGCTCTCCCTGATGTTTCTATACCGTCAGCCGACTCGTTCTACGTTTCTGCGGGCTATGCCTTTATTGCTCGACGCGATGGGCTCTACATTCGAAATCCCAACGGACAGTTAATTATTGCAGATGTTCATCGCAATATGCGAATTAGAAGCAGTATGGTTCACAACGGTAATATTTACATGATCATAAATGGTATGATTTGTGTACTTCGTGATTCCAAATGGATTGTAGTTGAGGCAGTTCCTGACATCTTGGATGAGGGACAAGTTGTATCATTCGAAAACTATTTCTATAGCATAAATATCGATGGCTTGCCCATTCGATGGCGTATTGGTGAATCAGCAGAAGTACTTTCTGAAGCATTCTCACTGCAAGATAGTTATACGACATATAGTCTATCCATTCTGCAGAAATACATTGCCTACAATTCTCGCCTTAACGGACTCAGCCTCTACGACCCCTCCCCTACAACATCCACACCGTGGATTCGGTTTTCGGAACCGGTTCGACAGAACTATCGCCTTGTAGCGTACGACAACATTGTTGATGTTCGAACAGAGTACAACATTCTACTGTCAGATGGACCCACCACTGTCTATAATACACTCGGCTCAGCATACAGCGTAACAGTTTCACACGGCCAGTTCTCTGTTGAGCATCTTCCACGAGGAATGTATATACTCTCCTCCGCTTTGTCACCTTCGGCCAGATGCATACATGTTCTTGTTCCGTAACACTAACCGTGATAATCTGCCTGCACAGAACTGGAATAACCCAGCACTGTTTGAGCGTTCAATGCGACAAGTGAACGCTTTGACGAGTTCTTCTCGATGTCGGCAAATGATTGTATGTATAGTGTTTGTGTTGGGAATAGTCACAACATCGGAAGCACAGTGGTATCGACCATCACTGATGAATGACAATCGGCCTGTCGAATTAGAGTCCTCCAGTGCTGGACTATTTTCAACGTTTCCCAACCCAGGCACACGCAAGCTCAACACAGAAACAGGAATATGGGACTCGATCAGTCCACATCGTTTAATCTATCTGCGTGACTCTACAATGATCTTTATGGATAGTGTGTATCGCTGGCATCTAAGTCATGACGCAGGTAAGACCTTGAAAGCTATTGCTTGCCAATGCACTCTGGACCACAAAGGACCCATCGTTGCCGTTGGTGACACTGTTGTGGCTAGGATGAAAGAAGGTGCGCTATTTGGAATCGTTGTTACGCATGATGCAGGAGCCAGTGGCTGGCAACGGTTCGGTGAACCTGTGTATAATGAGTACCATCTGACACAGCTTGTGTGGCTTGATTCTGTCGTCGTTGCCCTCACGCCATCTGACGTCATCAATGAAGTCCATGGAATCTATTTTATTGGCCTGAATAACAAACCTAGTCACGTACCACTTGATTCACTTGTAACGCATGTCCAACGTACCAGCAATCGGCCAGTTATCTGGTATGGCAGTCGTCCGTCACTTCGCCGATATACAACGACTTTAGACGGACTGACACACCATGAGTTTCCAAGTGGTGCAGTTGCGGATTTTGGAGACATGCTGTTCCTTGTGAGCAAATCATCTGCATTCTACACATCTCGAGATGACGGCTACACATGGCACAGATTTCGCGATTCATTCGCTCTTGGTGCAATTGACAATAGGATGACAATTCATACATATGGCGACTCCGTGTCAATTACATTGTGGGGAGTTGATGGGCCAAGGTATTTCTCTGACTCAACATTCACAACTTGGGGCATAGGTCCACGGCGTCGTAATGATGTGATCCGCTATTCGAGCTCTACACTCGCGCTGTCAAAGAAAGATGAGCTCTTTGTATGGCGTGCAAAGGATCAAGCTTACTGCATACCTATTCACAATGCTGCATTTAATAGTCGAGTTCTGTATTCTCCAGGCCCTGCACCGCATTCGGCAGCAAGAACTCAACACGGCACACTGCTAAAGTTCTTTCCGACCTACATTCATCGCAGTATCAACGACGGAGATGACTGGGATAGTATTCCGTCAACAGAGGTAATCATTCAAGGTGGGCATTCGAATGGACTACCATGGAAGATTTCGTCACATCTGTATATCTCATACGATGATGGGCTCACATGGACATCTGTTCTCCCTGATGTTTCTATACCGTCGGCCGACTCGTTCTACGTTTCTGCAGGCTATGTATTTATTGCTCGACGTGATGGTCTTTACATTCGAGATCCCAACGGATGGTTAACTATTGCTGATATTCATCGCAATATGCGCATCAGAAGCAGTATGGTTCACAACGGTAATATCTACATGATCATAGATGGTATGATTTGTGCTCTTCGTGACACCAAGTGGATCGTAGTTGAGGAAGTTCCAGATATCTTGAAGGACGAGCAGGTTGTTTCATTCGACAACTATTTCTATAGCATAAATATCGATGGCATGCCCATTCGATGGCGTATTGGTGAGTCTGCAACCGTTCTTTCAGACGATAACTCGCAGCAGAATAGTTTCACAACGCATAGTCTATTCGTTCTGCAGGATCTCATAGCGTACAACTCTACGAGTAATGGACTCATGCTCTACGACCCCTCGCCTACAACATCCACACCGTGGATTCGGTTTGCGGAACCGGTTCGACAGAACTATCGTCTTGTAGCGTACGACAACATTGTTGATGTTCGAACAGAGTACAACATTCTACTGTCAGATGGACCCACCACTGTCTATAATACACTCGGCTCAGCATACGACGTGACAGTATCTCGCGGTCAGTTTACTGTTAAGCATCTTCCGCGAGGTGTTTATACCCTGCCTATTCCATCGATGGATCGACTGATGTTGCTCACCATTCTCGTTCCTTGATTCTCGACGTTATACTCAAGACATTTGCCATACGACACTTCCCCATCTTCCCCTATCATCCCCCATCTTCCCCCATCTTCCCCCA
>DDUR01000073.1 GCA_002344895.1 Ignavibacteria bacterium UBA2333 | reverse complement strand
CCTCCCCACCATTAACCCCACCATTATCCCATATATTACACCTATGCTGAGGTTACGAGAATGAAGCTGCTAAATATTCACGCTCATCGTCGAGGACCGGATAGTGTTATCGACATTCTTAATAAGCGTGTTACATCGGATGCTGATGATGCTGACGTGTTGGATGATGGACTGTGGTCTATTGGTATCCACCCGTGGGATGTTCGCGATACGTGGGTAGAGGATGTGCTGACGGTTGATCGTCTTGCTGAAGATCCACGTGTTGTTGCCATTGGTGAATGTGGTCTTGATCGGCTAGCAAGTGCATCGTTACAAGTACAAGGGGATGCGCTCCTGGCTCAAGCAGATCTCGCAGAACGCCTTTCCAAGCCCCTCATTCTGCATTGTGTACGCGCTCACGATGAATTGTTGCGACTAAAGAAGATTGTGGATCCCGTGCAGCCGTGGATTCATCACGGATACATCAAGGGTCCAGAACTTGCACGTCAAATGATACAGGCCGACATCTACCTTTCATTTGGACAAGCTGCAGTACATGCAGACACGAGTCTGCGTGATGTTATCGCTGAAGTCCCTCTTGATAGATTTTTCCTCGAAACGGATGATTCCACAGTGCTAATCGACGATGTCTATCAGGCCGTAGCCACCATCCGCAGGATATCTGTTGAAGCGCTGCTCGATGTACAGCGTGACATATGGACACGTGTGCTTGGTATTGAATCTATGAAGTGATGTTCGGCATTGCTTCGCGGTATCCCTCGCTTGCGCGAGCAGTTGCCCAGCATCACCCATCTGCCTCCCCACCATTAACCCCACCTGTCTCCCCACCTGCTATGTCTCGCTGCGAGAGACGGAAGCCCAGCGTACGCCAGCGTCGGCCTGCGTCACCGTAACTTTGCTTTATGTACGATCCCGTTAATGACTTCCGTAATCGTCTGCAACCGATGACGGATAGTAGCTGGCAGTCACGAACGCGACTTCTTCTTGGAGATGAGGCTGCTGACCGTTTGCAGCGTTCTCATGTTCTTGTTGTTGGCCAAGGTGGGGTCGGTTCGTTTGCAGCAGAGTTTCTCGTACGTGCCGGTGTAGGTCGCATGACCATTGTTGACGGAGATGTCGTAGATCCGTCCAATCGTAACAGACAACTTCCCGCTCTTTCCTCAACGGAAGGAAGGTTTAAGGTCGATGTGATGCGAGAACGGTTGCAGGACATCAATCCTGACCTTCGGTTGATTGTAATGAAGGATTTTATCACGCCCGATAAGGTTGATAGAATTCTTGCACCGAAGTACGACTTTGTGATAGACGCCATCGACTCGCTCACACCAAAGGTTTTTCTGCTACAAAAGGCTGTTGAGCGCGGACTACCAATCGTAAGTTCTATGGGAGCCGGAGGGAAAACAGATCCCACACTTATTCGCACGGGAGATATTTCAGAGTCGCAGAAATGTTCACTCGCTCGTTTTGTTCGTAAACGATTACATCGAATCGGAATTCGCTCGGGGATTTCTGCCGTATGGTCACTCGAAGAGACGAACATCGACTCTCTGATGTATACCGATGGGACAAACTTTAAGAAGTCTGCCTTTGGTACTGTGAGTTATCTACCTGCTGCTTTTGGTGGGGCGTGTGCAAGTGTTGTCGTTCGAGCACTGTCGTAAACAAGGATAATAACAATCTGTGATCACAATCCTTGGTTTTGGTCTCGCTGGAGCTTGGTGTGCCCGACATCTGATCAGCGCTGGCGAACGTGTTCGTGTTATTGATCCGTGGGAGTCCACAACATCAACACGTATTGCTGCTGGTATCATCGTCCCCATAGCTGGACAACGTTGTAAGCCAACATGGCGAATTCGCGAGCTCCTGCCTATCGCACGCACAGCATATCCGTCTGCTGTGTGGAGAGATGTGGAAATTGTTCGCGCATTTCGTTCGGATGAACAGCGTGAAGAGTTTTATCGGCAAGGGGCAAAAGGGGCCTATGTTGGAATTGATGTTGTTGAGTTTCAGCCAGATTCGATGTTGGGTCTACAAGCGCCCTACGGTGGATTTATTTCACAAGATGCGGCCGTTGTAGACCTGCCAGAGTTCCTGAACGACACACGTAAACTTGTTGAAGAACGCGGTGAGTTTGTTGTTGGCAGGTTTGATGCCCACAGCGAAGCGCCCCTTACCACAACGATTTATGCAATGGGCTGGCACATTCATAATCATCCGCTCTGGTCATGGTTAAAACTCGAACCGAGTAAGGGAGAAACAATTGATGTTGAGTCGCCTGATGACCTTGGATCTCGAGTTGTATCAAACGGTACCTGGATTGTTTCGGCACACGGCAGACAGCGTGTTGGTGCTACGAACGTTTGGTGGGATCTCGATCCCACGCCAACAGACTCTGCTCAACAACGATTGTTAGATGATTACGAGTCGCTAACTGGGCGCAGACCGAGAGTCATTGGACATCACGCGGCAATTCGACCTTCAACACAGTTTAAACGTCCGATGGTAGGCCAACACCCGGAAAGACCAAATGCATGGATCTGCACTGGATTTGGTGCCAAGGGTACACTGTTTGGACCATGGGCTGCACGGGAGTTGGTGCAGTCGATTCTGAATGGACATCGTATCGATCACGACATCGACATTGCGCATCTTCGCATATGACACTTTTTGACAACGCAGTAACATACGTTCACGCACTTCTTCGAGCCCACGTTGCCGAAGGTGATGTGGTAGTTGACGCAACACTTGGTAATGGCCTTGATGCCGCCGCACTAGCCGAATCCATCGGTCCGTCGGGAACTCTGTATGGATTTGACATTCAGCAGGTTGCACTCGACGTAACTCGGTCGCGACTCAAGAACACTCCATGTACAGCCATACTTCATCTCGGTGGACACGAAGAAATGTCGGCAATTGTCCCCAAGGAGCACCATGGCTCCGTTCGCTGTGTGACGTTTAATCTGGGATATCTTCCCGGTGGTGATAAAACGGTTACGACGGTGGCGACCACAACACAACGTGCGTTGGCTGCTGCTCTCGACATGTTGGCTCCAGACGGACTCATTACCATTGTGTGTTACGGACATGAGGAGGGTGAGCGGGAACGACTTGCTATTGAGTCGGTGTTATCGGCACTGGATCAGGCACGGTGGACATGTGTGCGGTCAACCTTTCTGAACCAGAAGGGTACACCGCCCACGGCCTACGTCATTACTTCACGCTCGGAATAGTCATCATGATCTCAGCACTTCTTGCACTCTTTCTTTTTACGGCACCCACCATGGAACCATCAACACCTACGCCTTCGCTTCACGACTTTTCCATGACCACCATTGATGGGAAGTCCGTTAACCTTTCACAATACAAAGGCAAGGTTGTTCTTGTTGTGAACGTTGCCAGCTTCTGTGGATATACACGTCAGTACGAGCCGTTGGAGAAGCTCTATCGAACGTACTCTGAGAAGGGGTTCGTTGTTCTGGGGTTTCCAGCAAATGACTTCGGTGCTCAAGAGCCGGGAAGCGACGAAGAAATTCAGTCGTTCTGTTCTACGAAATACGATGTGACATTCCCGATGTTCTCGAAGATTACCGTGAAGGGTCCGGAACAACATAAACTCTATGCATGGCTTACATCAGAACATAAAGGTGTGCCAAGCGGTGAAGTTGCCTGGAACTTTGAGAAGTTTTTGATTGATCAGAACGGAAATGTTGTCGGACGGTATAAGAGTAATGTTGAACCATTGTCCGACGAAATCGTCACAAAGGTTGAAGGCCTGCTGAAATAAGTTATCTCGCAGAGCCGGGGATCACATCCCCGGCTCTCTGTTCATTGTATTAGTCTTTGACGACACGAAATTCAACGCGTCGATTCTTTTGCCGATGTTCATCAGATGTGTTCGGAACCGTCGGGGCCGTTTCTCCATAACCCTTTGCCGTTAGTCGGTCTGCTGCAATTCCGAGCTGGATAAGGGCCTTCATCACGGAGTTAACACGATTCTGCGACAGAGTAAGATTTGCCGCATCATTCCCTATGTCATCAGTGTGACCTGCGAGTTCAATAGCAATCGAAGAGTTTTTCCGAAGGAGTTCGGCAAGACGTTCAATTTCGGGTGTCGATTCTGGTCGTAGGTCCCATTTCCCTGTGTCGAAGAAAATGTTGTTGAGTCTGATGATAGCATCCTTTACGATAGGAGCGAGGTACAGATCCTTCGTGACATCGTTACTTGAAGGATACGATGTAAGGTCGATTGTCTCTGTGAGTGCATAGTACCCTGTTGCAGCGGCGCGAATGGCGTAAGCAACATTGCCGCTCAGTGCGATAGAGTATGCACCGTTGGATGGGTTCGACGTTGCAGCTCCTTCTTGCTCGCCACTTTCGAGTCGTTCGTAGATAATGTCAGCTGCAAGTGGTGATTTTGTTGTCGCATCGTATACCGTGCCACGAACAATAACTGTACGTTGTGGCAGTGCGCCTACAGGTACCTTGATCGTGTAGACGTCTGACTTCTGACCAGGCTCACTTGATGTAAAGTATCCTTGATTCCCTTCCGTAGGAATCATAAAAAAGGCGTCAAACTTACTGCTATTAATGGGACGACCCAGATTCTCTGGTTCTGACCACGCAGTCCACGTGTCATCCAGACGTCGTGTTACGAATAAGTCATTCTCGCCATATCCTGGATGTCCATTAGATGAGAAGATCATTGTCGTGTTGTCAGCAGCGATAAATGGACCGAAGTCGTCTCCTACGGTATTAATGGTAGGTCCCAATGATAGTGGTGTGGACCACGTCCCATCAGATTGTTTGCGTGAAACGAAAAGATCTTGTGCTCCCGTTGTTTTTGATGTTTGAATTGCGAGAATGAGTGTAAGTCCGTCGGGTGCAATGTAGTACGATGAATATTCGCCCATGCTTTCAAAGTTGTCAATCTGTAACGTCTTCGGGAGTGTCCACGACGTGCCATTCCACTGCGTGTGAGAAACGCCAACACCTGCATATGAGCCATCAGCCTTGTAGGTGTTCTGGATATAGAGCTGATTACCGTCTGGCATTGCTGTGACAACGTAGTTGTTTGCTTCGTTGTTGATGGGTTTGCCGAGATGTTCAGCTTCAGACCACGAGCCGTCCTTCTGCCGTCGCGTTACGTAGATGTCCGCCAGTTTGTCGTTCCCATAGTTGTTCGGATCACCTCCTCGACTGATGTACAGCGTATTCCCATCTGGCATAATGCCATCAAGAAGTTCGGAATGCTCCGAGTTAACCGTGGCTGGAAGTCGATTGCGTCGCTGATTCGTATCAACACCCTTGGTAAGGCGCAAAGGGGGCATTGGCGAATGTGTTACTTCGAGATCGTCAAATCGAACGGCTCGCCGCGCATGGATTCCAAATCCTACTCCGTTCCCAAACAACGGCTGTCTGGACGGCATGAGTAGATAGACATAGGCATCGTTGACGAAGATGCCGATAGCGTCACATTGACGAACAATCTTTACCGTATTCCAAGTGCCATTCGTACCAAGAGCAGGGTGTTGAAACCACTTAAGGAGTGGTTCAATATTCCCTGCCTTCTTCTGGAAGACCTGAATCCAACCCGTGTGAGTAATGGTGACGCCATAGAAGTTATCGACGTCTGCTAATCCCCAACAGAGACTTGCGCCGTGTACGTCATCACCGGCTTCAACACTCATTCGAGCAGATATCGTCCAGTTCGATGATTCCCAGTCGATATCGACGTTTTTCCAATCATACTGAAATCCGGATTCTGCCAAACGCACATATCGAAGTGTTCCGTTATCCAAAACAGCAATCATGGAGTCGGTTCTACCAACATACCAGGATCGTTTGTTCGACGAAAAGTCTTCGTAGAAGGCTGTCTTCGGTTGTGAAAGGGCAGTTTCGGGGAACAGTGTTAAACCAAAAATCAGAGCAGCAATAGCGTGATGCATAATGTGAGTAGAACGTGTGTGGAAGTGTGGGGCACGTTGTACGATACAATGAGCAAAATGTTCTCATGTACCATTGATACAACGGCGACGTAAACACGTACACACACAAAACAATCTCGGCCGGAGTAAGCCAGCGTCATCCAGCGTCACCCAGCGTAAGCCAGCGTCACCCAGCGTAAGCCAGCGTCACCCAGCGTATCAATCCTTCACAACTCGAAACTCAACGCGCCTATTCTGTTTCCGGTTTTCGTCGGAGGTATTGGGTACAGACGGACGTGTTTCACCGTATCCCTTGGCTGTAAGTCGATTGGCCACGATGCCAAGATCAATCAGACTTTTCATGACGGCGTTTACACGATTTTGCGAAAGCGTAAGATTGGCAGCATCGTTCCCAACGTCATCCGTATGTCCGGCAAGTTCAATTTCAACATTGACGTTGTCGCGGAGTACATCGGCAAGACGGCGGATTTCCGGCATTGATTCGGGTTTAATGTCCCAGCTGCCGGAATCAAAGAAGATGTTGTTCAGACGTATAACGGCATCCTTGACAATAGGAACGAGAAAGAGATCACGAGTTACTTCGCCTGATGTTGAGGAAAGGTCAACACTCTCCGATAAGGCATAGTATCCTTGAGCAACAGCACGGATTGTGTAAGCAACCTTGCCACTGAGTGCCACGGAGTATGCGCCGTCCGACGGATTCGACGTGGCCTCTCCTTCGCGCACACCACTTTCGAGGCGTTCGTAGATAATATCTGCAGCGATAGGTTTCGATGTTTTTGCATCAAAGACACGACCTCGTACGATGAGTGTTGTCCGCGGGAGCGCTCCCGACGGTACACGAATCGAATAAATATCCATCTCGCGGTCACCTTCCTTGGAATTGAAGTAACCAATATCGCCGACGGTAGGAATCATGAAGTATGCATCGTGATCATCGCTGTTAATCGGTTTGCCCAGATTTTCTGGTTCCGACCATGATGTCCACGTGTCATCAAGGCGTCGGGTAACATAAAGATCAACTCCGCCATGGCCCGGATGGCCATTTGAAGAGAAGATCATTGTCGTATTGTCCGCGGCGATAAATGGGCCGTAGTCTGCACCGACAGTGTTGATTGTTGAGCCAAGCGATACTGGCCGTGACCAAGATCCGTCTTCTTGACGTTTTGAAACAAAGAGGTCAAGTGATCCCATTCCTTCTTGTCGTTGAACGGATGATATCAGCGTGAGTCCATCGGGTGCGATGTACGATGTCGTGCTCCCAGACAGATTCTCGTAGTCTTCAATTTTCTGTGCTACTGGCAAGGTCCACGTAGAACCCTCTCGTTTCGACAAGGAGATCCCGGGACCACCAACTGAGCCGTCACGGTTGTAGGTGTTCTGCAGGTAGAGCTGATTTCCGTCCGGCATTGCAGTGACAAGGAAATTGTTTCCTTCGTTATTAATAGGTCGTCCAAGATGTACGGCAGGCTGCCAATTCCCATGCGCATCCTTTGTAGTGACCCACACATCAGATTTTTTCTCTGTACCAACGTTTGCTGGATGTCCTGTCCGACTGATGTACATCGTTCTTCCGTCGGGTGAGATCCCATCAAGTAGGTCCATGTATTCGCTGTTGATTGCTGCCGGCAAAGGAGTGCGTTGCTGACTTGTATCGATTCCAGCGACATGACGGATAGGGTTTGGCGAGGACGCCACGATGGCGAGATCATCAAACTCTACCGAGCGATTACGATGTACTGCAAAACCTACATTGTTCCCAAACCAACGATAGTATGAAAAGTTATATCCATAGAACCACTCATCGTTCACGTACATGGCAACGGCATCGTTATGTTTTACGATGCGTAGTGTATTCCACTCTCCGATCTTCTTTGCCTTCTTGGGATAGGTCCATTCTTGAATGGTCTCGTACGTCCCTTCCTTGGCTCTCCACACCTGAACGCTGCCATCAAAGGCGATTGCCACTCCGTAGAGGTTGGCCATATCAGCAACGCCATAGACGAGTGATGCTCCATGATTTTCATCGCCGTCAGTAATGCGAACCCTGACTTGAATTTCCCAGTTGTCACGTACCCATTCCATAGGAACTGGTTTCCAGTCATAGGTTGTGCCAGATTCCGCCGATCGTTCATACCGAATGAGGCCGTCGTCGACTTCTACTTCGATTCCATCTCCGTCACCTACCTCCCACTGACGGGCGTTTGACGAGAAATCCTCGTAAAAAACACGTCGAGTTTGGCCGTTTAGCTGGGATACTGAAAGAACGGTGAGGAGACAGAACGTAAGGGTGTAGCGCATGGGTCGAAATTACATGGCTTTGCCGTATCCGACGTCGTGGTAACAGCGGGTTACTGTACGACTTTTCTTCTACTCGTGTTCGCCCTCATTCTCGCCGTCCACGTACACATGGTGATTTAGGTAGACAGCAGATCCCAGATCTTCCATGCAATGCAGTACGTCCTCCGTACTTTCGTGGTCATGTTTCGCCTGAACGACTTCCTCGGTGTCGATAGACCTCTCATCCTGGCTTCTGCTTCACCGCGACGGAGGCATCTGTTGACACATATCGGACTCGACTTTCAAGTTGTAGTTGCAGATGTCAACGAGGACACGGTCTCCACATCCACGCCACCCGATGAATACGTTAGTGTGCTGGCCACGCTCAAAGCGCGAACCGTCGCCGAAGCCCAAAGTCTACCTGCCTACGTTATTGGTTCAGATACAACGGTGGTTTTGGACGGTGAAATTCTCAATAAGCCTGCATCGGAAGCTGAAGCTCGTGGTATGCTTCGTAAGCTTTCGAATCGAACTCACACGGTCTTTACGGCGATAGCCATTGTTGACAGCGCTTCGATGCGCACGATAACCGCCGTTCGTAACACAAATGTTGAGTTCAGAGAACTTGACGATTTGGAAATCGACGCCTACGTGGCTACGGGTTCGCCAATGGATAAGGCAGGTGCCTATGGCATTCAGGATGATTTTGGAGCTGTCTTCGTACGTAAAGTTGACGGTTGTTACTATACGATTGTTGGTCTTCCACTCGAACTCTTGTACACGACGCTGAAGACCTTCGTAACGGAGGCAACGTGAGGACTGAATCACGTGACTCGTTGAGGACATGGGCATTACTCTCACCGTGGATCATTACACTGGCAGTGTTCTGGATCTATCCCTTGGGATATGCGTTGTTCTTGAGCTTTACGAAGTATGCAACGCTTACGAATGAGATGACATGGATTGGATTTGAAAACTATGAGCGGCTCTTTTCCGACACCGTCTTCTGGAATGCTCTGAAGAATACGGCCATATTTACGTTCGGGACGGTACCTGTAACGACGGCGTTCGCCATGGTTCTCGCCGTTGCCGTGCGGAATCGTTCACCACGTATTGCGTCATTCTTTCGAGCGTCCTTCTTCCTGCCGAGTGTTACATCACTCGTCGTGATCGCACTGATCTTTATGAACCTCTATTCGAGGGATGGATACGTCAGCGCTCTGTGTTCCATGATGGGAGTCTCTGTGCCGCGCGATGGGTGGTTGCATGACTCCTCAACAGCGTTACCAGCCATCATGGCTATGGATGTCTGGATCAGTGTCGGATACTACATGGTCTTGCTCTTAGCAGGAATGGAAGCGATCCCAAAAGATCTTTATGAATCGGCTGAGTTATCAGGTGCATCGCGACGTCAGCAGTTCTTTCGAATTACACTTCCGATGTTGCGCAGTACACTCCTGTTTATCGTCGTTATCAATACGATTAAGTCCTTCCAGATCTTCGTCGAAGTCTACGTCATGACTAAGGGCGGGCCGCTTGGAGCAACGTCGACACTTGTGTATGAAGTGTATCGGCAAGCCTTCGAGCGGAGTGACTCCATGGGATATGCCAGCGCACTCGCCTATGTGGTCTTCGTCATCCTCATCGTTATGTCCTTCCTGCAGATGCGTCTTCTGCGCTCACGTTCCTGATATCACACCATGAACACTGGATTATTACTCATTGCCATTCTCGGTTACGCCGTTGGTTGCATTCCAACGGCGTGGATTGTCTTCCGAATCTCACATGGCAAGGACATTCGAGAACACGGCACTGGCAATGTTGGAGCGATGAATACCTACGATGTTTCCGGCTCAAAACGTCTTGGTATACTCGTTTTTCTTCTCGATGCACTGAAGGGTGCGGGTGCAGTAGGATTGGCGCGTTTGATCCATGGCGATTGGTTCGCGGCCACGGCAATTGTTACCTTCTTTATGCTTGTGGGGCACAACTATAATGTGCTGTTGAAGTTTAAGGGGGGAAGGGGGCTTGCGCCTGCAACCGGCGCCTTTATCGTTCTCAATCCGTTTGCAATTCTGATATGGGATATCATGTACCTCACAGGGTATTACGCAATTCGAAAGAATGTTCATGTTGGTGCCGTTGCCGGAACGATTGGACTTGCTGCGCTGATGTTTTCAACACCGGACCGAATCGTAACCTATACTACACTTGTTGATCTGCATACGCCGATGCAGATGCGACTGCTTATTGGCGCATGTTGCCTGGTTATCCTGCTTCGCCACGCTGAGCCGATTCGCGCCCTTCTCCGGGAGATGGACGCCGAAGAGGATGATGCGGCGTAAGGGAGACAATGTATGTTGTCCGAAGACCCTATGACATCGTATCGTGGACCGCTTTAAGAGCGTCCACGGCATCATCTTCATCGACAACAAAGAACGAAGCGATGGAGCTTAGCCCAGCGATAACGGCTTTGACGCTGTATGGACGAAGAGCATCAGTCATCCGAGATATCACGGCGGGAGAAGACGCTCGTGGTCCACAGAGGCAGATAACAGCTACGTCGCTCGTAACAATCGATTCGTCAAGATGGCCCAGTGGACGCTGTCGGTAGATGGTTAGGGCATGTTCGATGCCTGTGCCGGCGAGTATTGGCGATTCTTCAAAGTGGACGTCCTGTCCAAAAACGGCAAGACAGCCACGAAGAATTGTTGCCGCATGAACGTCGGCATCGTCGGGCTGTGCGGCCGTTATGAGTGTCCCACTATCACTTGAACGAAATGTATTCAGAACACGAACGGGTATACTCTTTTCAATTGCCGGTGCGATCGTATCAGGATGAACAACCTTTGCGCCGTAGAGTGCTAACTCGCGTACCTCAGCAAATGACATCGAATCAACGGGCGTAGCATGCGGAACCAGCCGTGGATCGGTACTGTAAATTCCGCTAACATCTGTCCAGATCTGAATTTCATTCGCATCAAGTGCTGCGCCCAGCAGTGCGCCTGTATAATCAGAACCACCTCGACCCAGGGTTGTTGTACGTCCGTCTGACGTTGAACCAATAAAACCTTGTGTAACAACAACGTCAATGCTGTTGAATAGCGGCAGGAGATGGTTTCGTGTAAGTGTAGCCAGCTCGTCAGTGATAACACGAGCATTCACAAATCGATCATCCGTTCGCATTACTGTGCGAACGTCAAACCATTGTGTGCGAAGTCCAGCGGCTGAACATGCGGCCGCAAAAATTGTGGTACTCAAACGCTCGCCAAACGAGGCTACGGCATCCAGCGACTGCGGAGTGCATTCACCGAGAACAATGAGTCCTCGTGCCCATGCATGAAGTTCGTCGAGTAAGGCAGTGACAGATGCAATAGCGCTACTCTTGTGATCCTCCGGATGTTCGCCGAGAAGTTCTTCAACGATATGAAGGTGGCGTTCGCGTAGAGCTGTGACAAAACCATCAACAGTTACGGCATCTCCACTACCGGCAGCCCTCGCTGTGCGAAGAAGTGTGTCCGTTGTTCCACTGGTTGCCGAAAGGACGATCACCTGTCGTGTCGTGCTGGCCTTTACGATATCGAGAACACAGCGCAAGGCACTCGCATCCTGTACCGATGTACCACCAAACTTGCGAACGAGAATGTTAGTCGACATCGAAGAACTGAGAGAGGTGATCTGCATCGGGTACATGTAGAAGAATTCGATCGTCCACAAGCTCACGTACAGCTCGCCTTACGACGTTGATGCTGAGATCGTGACGATAGGCAAAGTGCCAAATGTCAACGGGTCCCATGCTTGCCTCCACGGCAAGGAGCTGGGCCGGCGTCAGCGAGTCGTTACGGAGGAAACGTTCCTTCGATGCGTCGATAAACGCTGTTGATTCCTTCTCGATCAGAAGGGCAGGTGCGAAGTAAAAGTTTTCCGTTGAAACCAGATCGCGTATGATCCACCCCGCGCCCGCATTATCACCTGTGACTTCGCTGAGGAAGGCAAGGCTGACGTAATACGGTTCGTCGGGACTGTTGGACCAGAGATCGTTCCAGACAGGAGGATCAGAGGTTTTGAGCCACTCCATAAACTCGATCTCATATGACGGAAGTCGCATGAGATGACGAGCACCGTAGGTCTTTTGAATCCTTGCGATGTCTTCTGGCGACATCGTCTTGAGTTCTGCATCATCAAAAATGATGCGGTCATCGGCTACGATCACGCCGACGCCCCTTCCGCCCCTTGACCTCGCTCGCGATACATCAAGAACATACCAAGTGCTCCAATGAGCAGTGCAAGGCCATTTGCAGCAATTGAGACAGTGCGTCCGGTTTCGAATCCTGGACTGATGTATCTGAACTCTACGGTATGAGTGCCAGGCGTGAGCTCAATACCACGCAAGAGGAAGTTTGTCTTGTGTGTCTCAACTTCTCTCCCGTCAACATATGCATGCCATTCGGGATAGTACACTTCGCTAATAACAAGGAAAGACGGTTGAGATACAGTTGCCGAGAAGGCGACATGTTGATTGCTCTTCGCCGTCAAACGAACACGACGAGTAGAATCACTCGCAGGATTTGTGGCCACAGCCTTTTCAACAAAGGCTGTTGTGTTTGGATTAAACGTAGCATCGCGCATAGCCTCAAGAATTTCACGAGGTTGTGCGACACGCAAGGAGTCCACGAACCAGGCACGTCCGAGATTACCGGGATTCTCATACACAAAGCTTCCGTTTGAAGCTGACTGCATCACCAGTGGAAATGTTGGGGGAAGCTGTTGTTCGGCAATGATGTACTTGACGTTCAACAGATCCCACATCAGAGGGTTGGTGATCGAACTATTCCCAGCACGGTCCGCCGGATTTTCGCCCTCACGGAGTGGGCCACGCCCGGCAATGTCGAGCATGTCTTGATAGACACGAAGTTTGGCCGAGGAGTAGCCATGAACAGATTCTATAAAGTGATATGCCCACCAGTTTGCCGGCTGACGTGTGAGGTCACATACTCGGAATGGTGATGTCTCCTGTTTGAGCCGGTTTACAACATCTGTAGCAGCAAAAACATTCTTCTCCGGACTCCCTGCAACCGGCTCGTAGTTCCGTTTGTCGACGCGCCAGAGATCAAGAAGTGTGAGGCCTACAAAGATGGGAAGTGCAACGGATGGTTTTATACTTCCTCGTACAACAAGCAGGACGAGGCCACCGAAGAGCACGGCGATAACGCCAGTTGCCATCCAGTCACTCTTCATTTCCTTGTAGATGATATCCGTATAGGCCGGAGAAACGTTACTGGCTGATGTGATCTTTCGCTCGCTGAGTAGCTCGCTAACGATATCATCCTTGTATCCCTTCTCGGAAATGTTTGTCCAGGCAACACCAAGTAACAGGAAGGCAGCAGTAGATCCAGCAACAAGAAGTCCGTTTCGCTTCGTTGTCGGAGTAGCGGCTCGTGCCCAGCCAAGGACACTACTTAAACCGTAGCCAGCCAACACAGGCATGGCAAATTGCAGGAGTACTAGGGCCATGCTTGGAGCACGGAACTTGTTAAACGATGGGACAAGTTCGAAGAAGATATCGTATAACACACCGCCATTCTTGCCGAACGAAAGTAGTAGTGAAAAGAGCCCGAGAATGCCGAGGAACTGAACAAACGGATCCCGACGATACGTCCATAGACCAATACAGCCAAGCAGCAGTACACCGATACCCATATAGTTTGCGGCATCGGTAAACGGCATTTGACCCCAGTAGAGTGATACTGTTTCCTCACCAGAACCGCCACGTGGATCGTCGATCTTGAGTTTGCCAAAACCATAATAGTTCGGCACCAGGAAGGTCATCATTTCTCCGGGAGAAAACGACCAATTTGTAGCGTATTCGTAATCATTCCCGCCTGTTGCATCCTGTGCCTTAGCCGTTTGCAACATAGGTGCAGAGCCCCGTGTGGAGTACGGCGTATAGTCTCGAGTTGCCATAAACATGTCGGCGTGGGTAGCAACGGCAATGACTGCCGCGCCGGCAATGGCAGCACCAGCCTTCAGAACGGATCCAGGGTTCGACTTTGTAATTGCACGTGATGTGAGCTCGACAAGGAAGTACAGAATGGTGCCACAGCCAAAGTAGAACATCATCTGAGGGTGGGTGGCACTCACGAGCGTAACGAGCGGAAGAATAAGAATGAAGAGGTTGAGTAACGTAAACCGTTCGCGGATTCGTTCGAGTGCCAGTAGTATCCACGGAAACGTAGCAAGTGATACGGGCTTCGTACTGTGTCCAATAACAATCCATACAATGACGAACGTAGAAAAGACGGCACTCACTGCGCTGAACAAGGCTATAAGGCGTTCGTGTTTCTTCACGCGCATGAGAGTAAAGATTCCACAGCCATAGATGGCATACCAGAGAGCAAGGCGTGTTGTATCGTTCCCGGTGAGGTCGCCGAAAAACCTCGGAAGTGATAGTACAGCCTTCCCGAGTACATCCCACCATCTATCTGCGGCAGCAAGGAAACTCGCCAACGACGGCATACCGGCGAAGATGTATGGCGTCCATAACGGGAACTCTCCAGATTCATTACCCTGCTCGAGGTAGGGTATAAAACTGTAGAAGGCTACGTTATCGCCCTCACTCAGAAAGTTCTTGCCCGTAAAGATCGCATCGGCAAAGTAGGCGATGACGATGACGACGATGATTCCGCAGAAGGCGAGGTCGCGCAGGCGTTCCGAACGGATACCTTGTGCAGGTTTGGATCTGGTCGTGGACATGGATCTCAGGTCGTAAATGAAGTGAATGGCAAAAGTACACCTGCCACCAAAAACGTTGGGGATGATTCGTACGCCGATTGTGATGAAAGGAACGTCGTTGAGTTCGGTATATTCACGGACGAAACAGGAGGAAACATGGGAGTATTAGAGACCCGAACATCGGCCCTCACCTACGTCGAGGCTGCACATCTCGCGCGCAGGGTCACCTTTCACCCTACACGGCAGCGCATCCTCAGCCTAGTGGGGAAGACTCCGATGGAGGCACTTAATATCCTCCTTGAGCCAGTAAGCCAACCAACACCACCAACATGGTGGCAAGATCCTGCAGTCTTTGTGGATTTCAGCGACGCGGCTCGCAAATGGCCGGAACTGCAACGATGGTGGGTTGGACATGTTCTCACGACGACGAGTGGGATCGAGAAGATGGTTGCCTTTTGGCACAACCATTTCACGTCAGACTACATCACTGTCTACTTCGCACAGTTTCTTGTTCGGCAGAACCGGATGTTCCGCGAGAACCCATGGTTGTTTACGAACCTGTCGGAGAGTATTGTTGGTGACCCTGCAATGCTGATCTACCTTAATGGTAATCAAAGTGTAAAGGGGAATCCCAATGAGAACTTTGCCCGAGAGTGGTTTGAGCTCTTTTCGATGGGCGTAGGCAATTACTCAGAACAAGATATTGTAGAAGCATCTCGCGCCTTTACCGGATGGAGAGTGACAACAACGGGTAGTTCGTTTTCACCTCAACTGTTTGATGCCGGAGAAAAAACAATTCTCGGACAGACTGGTACGTGGGGGGCTAACGACGTCATTCGGATCACGCTTCAGCATCCGGCTACGGCCCAGTTTATGGCCAGAAAGATCTATCGGACGTTTGCTGCAACGGATACCGATGACAATGCCGTTGTTGCGGAGCTCGCCGATAAACTTGTTGCCTCAAACTTTAACGTCCGCACGGCAGTAGCAGCACTCGTAACGTCTGAATGGTTCTACAGCACCGACATTCGAGGTGCACTCATCAAGAGTCCGCTTGATCTTATCATCGGCCTGCTTAGCACGTTAAACATTTCCTCCATTGAGCGTCGGTATGTAGTCGACTCATTACGTGGGCTGACACAAGAGCCTTTCTACCCACCAACGGTGGAAGGATGGAAGGGGCATCATGCATGGATAACGAGCTCTACGTTCCCGTTACGTCAACGGTGGGCCGAAGCCCTCATCGCCGGCAGGCAGTTTGGAACGGCCGCATCGTTAAAGACTGAGGCAGGTGCGAATCTTAAATCCGACCTTGCGGCATTGGTGCGGACACTTCCGGATGCTAACGATCCATCGGCGGTTGTTCGCAATGTTGCAGAGCTCCTTTTGCCCCTTCCCCTCACACAAGAACAGCAAACAGTGCTTCTGGAAATCTTGTTGGCGGGAGCGCTCGACTATGAATGGAATATCGAGGATGATGGATTTGTCACACCTCGACTTGGTTTCCTGTTTACGGCCATCGTTCGGATGCCGGAATTTCAGCTGATGTAAGGAGAACCCATGAACCGCAGATCATTCATCAGCCGCGCCGGCGCAACGGGACTTGCCATTGCAACCATCCCTGGAATTGTTGATTCCATGACGGTACAAGCATTGGCAGGGGGCGATAAGGGGCTAGACGCACTCTTGGCCGAAACTGACTCCGTGCTTGTCCTCATTCAAATGATGGGTGGAAACGACGGACTGAACACCGTTGTCCCCATAGAAAATGGCAAGTACTATGCTGGACGTCCAAACATTGCCATACCAAAGAACAAGACACTTGGATTGACGTCGACGTTAGGACTGCATCCTGCCTTGGCCGGATTTAAGGCACTCTACGATGACGAAAAGCTTGCTATTGTTCAAGGTGTGACATATCCGAATCCAGATCGTTCACACTTCCGTGGAACAGATATCTGGCTCACAGCAACAGATGCGAACGTCTTCGGCACAACAGGTTGGGTAGGACGTTATCTCGGTTTGTCTGCACCAAACTTCCCAACGGTTCTTCCTGAACATCCACTTGCCGTGCAAGTTGGAACATCATTGTCACTTGGTTTATTGTCAACCAATGGACCGATGGGAGTGAGTTTCCGCGACCCGGATGAGTTCTACCGTCTCGTAAACACCGGCGGAGCGATAGAAGAGGTGCCGTCGAGTGTTCAAGGTGATACGCCGGCAGGACGTGAAGTTGCCTTCATGAGATCCATCGCTCGAGCCGCAGATGTGTACGCTGGTATCATCAAAACGGCAGCAGATGCAGCAACGTCGGCAACGGCAACGTATCCAACTACCGACATTGGAGCAAAACTTCGTGTCGTATCACAACTCATTCGAGGTGGCTTAAAAACAAGGGTCTACCTCATATCGTGGGCGAACAACAATTTTGATACACACGCCAATCAAGTTGCTGGTGACGATCCAACGACGGGAGCTCACGCCAATCTGCTGCGCGAGCTTGGCGATGCTGTAAAGGTGTTTCTTGACGACATGCAGGCTACGGGACACGGAGACCGTGTAAGCGGAATGACGTTCTCCGAGTTTGGACGTCGTGTTGCCGAAAACGGCTCACTTGGTACCGACCACGGTACAGCTGCACCGCTGTTTGTGTTTGGCGCAAAGGTAAATGGTGGAAAGGTTTATGGTAAGGATCCGAACCTTGAAGAGCTCGATGACCGTGGTGACCTCTTGATGGACATGGATTTCAGAGAAATCTACGCCTCTGTTCTTCTGCAGTGGTTTGGTGCTCAGCGAACAGAAGCCGAGACGGTACTATACCGAGACTTTGCACCGAACGCACCACAGCTCTTTGGTAGTCCTACAGCACTTGAACACGATGGTGCACCGATTACCATTCGATCAATCACACCGAATCCGGCCAATGGCCCGGTTGCTATACACGTAGACATGCCGGCGTCTTCCGAGGGTCACGTAATCGTTCGGAATATTGCTGGACAACACATGATTACGTCAGTCATTGAGCCATGGTCGGGTGTTGCACAGCTCGACGTTTCGACCTTGCCGCCGTCCACGTACATCGTTACAACCGTCGTGGGATCTTCTACGCGCCACACCACCCTTACCGTCACGCGATAACCAATGCAGACTTGGTCCTACCTCCGTCTTCTGACCATCACGTCAGCCGTTTGTGTTCTTGCTGTTGTTGCTGTATCGGCGCAGCCGCTCGTGAATCCGTATCCGTTCTCATTCGGGCCGGATATGGAGATCGATACATCGCTTGTCCCTGCTATTGAACCGGCAGGCTCATCCGGACGCATCACACTTGACGGAAATGGTCATCTTATTGACGGTAAAGGAAATCGCATTCGTCTTGCAGGAACGACGCTACAGTGGGGTGGACAATTCCCTGATTCGATTACGGGTGCGCGCATGGCGAGAAGGCTGCGTGCTCTGGGGATCAACTGCGTGCGATTCCTCGCGTTTGACGTCGCATCTTGGTCAGGAGGATCGATCCTTGCTGACGGACCAACAACAAATGGCCTCAGTGCGACGCAAATGAACATTCTCGACCGGTTTGTGTGGCAGTTGAAACGTGAAGGGATCTATTCAGCGTTTACATTCGGTGGAGTTTGGTTGCCACGTGAAGGTGATGGTATCCGTCAGCGAGATTCTATTGAATGGGGTTTTCGTAACGGTTACTTCTTTGACAAAGATGTTCAGCGAATTCACAGAAACATCCTTCGCGAGTTTCTCCAACATGTTAATTCGTATACGAACAATGCATACAAGGACGAGCCAGCAGTGGCGTTTATCGTCGCTTCCGAGGATGCGAGCATCTACGTTCAGTGGTTGTATACACAAAACATTGTCCGGCCAAATCAATACGGTGTTGCGTCGAACGGATCACAACACATACGCCTCATTGACAGTCTCTATCACGCTCGTCTCCGATCAAAAGGTTTAACAACGGATAATGCCATACGAACGGCTTGGGGTGCAGGCCCCGTTGACGGTTCAAACAAGGTTATCAACGGCGGGTTTGAGGATCCGTTTAGTGCAGCATGGACACTTGGTGTGAACACGAACGATGGAGCTCAAGCACTACTACAGTTTAGCGATGCAGAAAAGACCGAAGGAGCTTCGTCAGGACGTATTCGAATCAATCGACTTGAAGGACCCAGAAGGAGTTTTTCGATCGCTCTCGTCCAGGCAGTACCGATGAAACGAGGCAAACGATATACGTGGTCGTTTCAAGCAAAAACGACGTCGCAGAGATCATCACGAACGATGTATCTCTATGCCTATAACAACTCCTATCCCTACAACTCATATGGCGTCAGTAGGGAAGTTGTGATTACCGATCAATGGCAGCGTTTTGAGTTTCCCTTTACGTCAACAGCTACTGACGAGTCAACGGGAGCCATTTCGTTCCAACTCGGTGCTGATAGTGGTGACGTTTTCCTCGATGATATTCAGTTTGTAGAGTCACCGCACGTAGCACTGCGTCCAGGCGAAAGTCTTGCAAACACGTCCATCCGTCGGCTGTCATTTTTTGATGAAGACGTTCCGCCCCTTCGCGCTGCCGAGGAAGGACGGTTTTATCATGATGCGCTTACGTCATTCCTTGATGGTGTTCGTAAACTCGTTCGCGACACAGTTGATAGTGATGTGTTGTTGTGTCCTTCAACACGATTCCTGCATTTCACGGAAATCAATGCCGCTCGAGACTATGATATCTTCTCAGGTGTTGATTGGCGACAATCAAATCAATCCATTCTTTCTGAAGGAAATGGCGGACCACTGGCCGCTTTTACGCAAGGTCGTCCGAAAGGAAAGGCCTTTATTGCATTACATGTTTCGATGGCCTACGGCCCATCGTATCAGTCGGAAATGACAACATTCTTTCCTGCCTATGCCGGACTTCAGGATTGGGATGGTGTGTTCTTCTCGGCCTTCACATCTTCACAACGTTATGCAAGTGATCGTGTGGATTCTGCAGTCGTGTGGGAGATCTACGATAAGCCACACATCCTTTCAATGCTGCCTGCAGCCACACGAATGGTTCGCAACGGATATCCGTCAACATCGCAGCGCGAAATCGTTATCAACAACGTTGCCGAAGCCATCGATAATCCGCGTTTGCATCAGAATGCCTATTCACTCTCGTTGTTCGCAGACGGCCGGATGCCAATCTATCGGCGTGTTGTGATGAATCCTGAAGTAGCAGAAATGGAATCATATCTGCCACAAACTGACATTTCGCAGCTGTCGAGCGGAACCGTTGATGCGAGTGCACTCAATGCTGACAACGAGCAGATCTTTTGGGATGCTACGCAGTCCCGTCTTACGGTTGTTACACCACACGCGGTAACCGTCTCAGGGCCACTCTCTAATGAGATCATTACCATACCTGGTTTTATCTTCGAGCAAACATCTCAAACAGCGCACACAACGCTTGCGCTCACCACACTCACTGAAAAGCCACTTGTAGAGTCGCCATTGGTGTTGTTCACAGTTGCAACTCCATCTCTCAATCAAGGTGCCGAACTCAACGCCGATAACACGTTGCGACTCTGGGGCACGGGCCCTGCGCAGATGGACGGTGCATCGTTGCGGCTGACATACCAAGCGCCGCAGTGGGATTCTGCGTGGATTGTGCCCCTTGGCGCGAATGCGCAGCCCCTTACCAATGAACGGTTACTCATGCAGAGATCGTCGACAGGAAGATTCTCAGCGAACATCGATACAAAACGTTATGGAACACCATGGTATCGACTTGAGTTTGGAACGTCGACATCTGTACACGAAACAATCGACGAAGAACTTGTCGTCACACCGAATCCCGTCACGGACGACGTTCTGATAACTGGCGCTGGTATCATTGAAGTCGTAAACGTTCGCGGTGAAATCATTCACCGACTTGAGTCTGACGGATCACTTCGACTTTCCCTCGCAGGTACTGTACCGGGCGTGTATGGAGTTCGTCGGAAGGGGGCACAGGGGGCCGCCGTTCAGCCATTCATCTACATTGGTCAGGGAGTTCAGCCCTGATACTATTCTGACGTATCGCTGTAACACAAATGTTTTACAGCAACGCCGTCAATCCATAAACATGTAGGGTCGCCACGACTCATCAACCTTCCCGAGATAGTGTTTCAGGAAGAGCACATGATGAGGACGTTTTGGTACGGAGAGAAGCTTCATGGTTGCTTCTTCAGGTGTACGGCTGCCCTTACGATTGTTACACCGAATACACGCGCAGACAAGGTTCTCCCACGTATCCATTCCACCGCGTGAGCGAGGAATAACGTGATCAACGGTGAGCGGCGTTTGATGTGTTCCACAATACTGGCATCGGAAACTATCACGTCGGAGAATATTCTTCCGAGACAGTTCGATTTGTTTATACGGCACGCGTAGGTAGGCCGACAAACGAATAACGCTTGGCCAGGGGAACCTATGATGGACTGATCGCAGCTGCATTTGTGTGCGCTGCTCGACGAGTTCGGCTTTATGAAGAAAGAGCAGCACCATAGCTTTTTTGATGCTGCATACACTGACGGGTTCGTAACTCTGGTTCAGGACCAGTACCCGAGAATTGAGCGACAGAGGTCCTGCCGCTGGTGAGCGGTCGTGATCGTGAAGCCGATGTGCGACCTGTGTACTGAAGGCGAGTGATCCTCCTGGGGACCAATATAGCGTTTGAGCGGTATTTTTGCCACACTACCTTCTCACAACATTCAACACCAACGATACATGACGAGACCCGGAGCCATTCTAGCCCTTGAAAACGGCACTATTATTCACGGAACGGCCATCGGCGCACTTGGTGCCGAAAGCACGGGCGAACTCGTTTTTAACACGGCCATGACGGGTTATCAGGAAGTCCTGACAGATCCGTCGTACTATGGTCAAGTGGTAACGTTCACATATCCGCACATCGGGAATTACGGCGTAAATCCTGACGATGTTGAGAGTGATGGTATAAAGGCAAGTGGTCTCGTTGTTCACGAGCTTTCGCGAGTAGCCTCCAACTATCGAAGTACACAAACGCTTCAGTCTTGGCTCGAAATGTCCGGAACGGCTGGAATTGAGGGCGTGGACACGCGCATGATTGTTCGAATCCTTCGTTCCGAAGGCGCGATGCGATGTGTTATTGCTCATGGCGACAATTTGGATGCCGAAGCACTTATTGAGAAGGCTCGATCGATTCCCAGTATGAATGGCCTTGATCTTACACCGCACGTCACATCAGGTGCTGTGTGGTCCGTGGCAGACCGGCCAGAACTCGTATCGGAAGCTGGATTTACCTATGGAGACGTACCAGCACCAACCCGACGATATCGGGTAGCAGCAGTTGACTTTGGTATCAAGCGCAATATTCTGCGTCGGCTTGCAGCCTTCGGCTGTGACGTGACCGTCTTTCCTGCGACGGCGACGTCAGACGAGGTGTTGGCAATGGATCCAGACGGCATCTTTCTTTCGAACGGTCCAGGTGATCCTGCCGCAGTGGCGGCGGGCATCGAGCTCACAAAGAATGTACTCGGAAAGAAGCCGCTGTTTGGAATTTGCCTGGGACATCAGATCCTTGGACTTGCTGTTGGAGCATCAACATACAAGCTGAAGTTCGGGCATCGAGGAGCAAACCATCCTGTGAAAAATCTGGTGACGGAAAAAATTGAAATCACGTCGCAGAACCACGGATTTGCAATTGATCCTAGCACCTTGCCAAGTACGGCAACAATGACACATGTGAACTTAAACGACAACACATGTGCCGGAATCCGTGTACCGGATGCGCGGGCATTTAGTGTGCAATATCATCCTGAAGCGTCGCCGGGGCCACATGATTCTGACTACCTGTTCCGGGATTTTGTGAGTCTCATGCAGGCATAACGCAACAGACACCATCAGACGAACCACGGCCATGTTATTCTCCCGAGTTGCACATCAATTCAGCGTCAGCGTTGTATCGCTACTTATTGTCGTTTTCGCGGGTGGTTGTAGCGACGCTAACCTCATCTCTCCGGAGCCTGGAGCTACGATCACAACGTATCGTGTTCACAGTGGCTACACACGAGTGAGCGTCAGCCGTGGACTCAGCGTCAACTACACGATCGGCACAACAGATACTATTTGACTTGACGTGTCTGAGGGATACATGCCCTACGTTCAGACACGAGTTGAAGGCGGGACTCTGGTACTCACGGTTGATGATAACGTTGACATTGGAAGAATGCTCGACAAAACAATTTCGATAACCATACCGAACCTGAGTGGGATTGAGTTATCGGGGAGTAGTGTATTCTCGGGAACAGACACGTTACGTCCGACGGATTTTCAGCTTACGGCGAGTGGGGCTTCCCAATGCACCGTGGCGTGTGCTGCCCAGCGTGTATTTGTTTCCTCAAGTGGTGCTAGTGCCTGGAAACTCGACGGCCAGGCCACATCGCTAATAGTTAGCTCAGCGAGTGGCGCAAGCGTTATTCGGGCCTTCGGCTTGCCAGTTGACAACGTTAGCCTGTCTCTTTCAGGAGCAAGTCGACTTGAGACCACGGTCTCGACATCGATCACGGGATCGGCTTCTGGTGAAAGTATTATTACGTACCGCGGCCAACCGGGCCAGATTAACGTTTCCACCTCGGGTGGATCTACCGTACGTCAGGAATAGGAAGTTGTTGACGGGTGTGGCTACAAACGCCGCGCATACGATCCTCGCAGATTGTCATCGGACATCTTGCTCAAAAGATCTTTTTCCGTATGTTTGTCGGCTCTGACACGCGGGCAGGTACTCAAGCGGTCAACGAGGGCAGACTGTAAATCTGCTGGCTACGCCTTCGGAGGTTCGAATCCTTCCCTGCCCACAAGAGCGGCCTTGGCCGTGGTCCTGCGCGGGAGTAACTCAGTTGGTAGAGTCACAGCCTTCCAAGCTGTTGGTCGCGGGTTCGAGTCCCGTCTCCCGCTCAATCGAAGCACGACCCCTGTGGCGGGCGGCATTTGCCGTTTCGGCGCGGGGAAGAGGTGTCTCGGACGGAGCTCGTGCTGATGTAGCTCAGTTGGTAGAGCACCACCTTGGTAAGGTGGAGGTCACCGGTTCAATCCCGGTCATCAGCTCAGGCAGAACACACGGGTGTAGCTCAACTGGTAGAGCAGCGGTCTCCAAAACCGCAGGCTGCGGGTTCAAGTCCTGCCGCCCGTGCCAAACAATTTTCGCGTATCGAACGGAGACGTCATGTTCGAAAAGCTGAAGCAATTTTTCTCTGACGTTGCCAAGGAAATGAAGAAGGTTTCCTGGCCAACGAAGGAACAACTCCGTGAGAGCACGGGCGTTGTGGTCGTGACGTGCCTCATCATCGGCGCGATCGTTTATGTAATCGACTATGGCATGACAGCGCTCATGCAGACGATCTACTGATCGACCCAGTCATGACCGAAACAGCACAACAGCAGGTACTTGAGCCGAAGTGGTATGCCATTCGGACGTTTACGGGCCACGAGGCGCGTGTAAAGTCGTCCATTGAGCTTGAAATGAACCGCCTTGGTATGCAGAACCGCGTGAAGAACATCGTTATTCCTCAGGAAACGGTGTACGAAGTACGCAATGGTAAGCGTCGTACCAAGACAAAAAACTTCCTCCCGGGCTACATCCTTATTGAAGTATCGCTTGACAAGCGGCTGAAGGAGATTATTCTCTCTCTTCCGTCAATCGTCAGTTTTGTTGGCACAAAGACAGAGCCACAAGCACTTCAGAAGGACGAAGTAGATCGGATTATGGGCCGTGTAGAAGAGCGTAAGGACATCACGACGGTGGAGACATCGTTCCGTGAGGGTGATCCAGTAAAGGTCATTGACGGTCCGTTCGCAAACTTCTCCGGTACGGTGAAGGAAGTAAATATTGAAAAGCAGAAGCTGAAGGTAGAAGTTGGAATTCTTGGCCGTAAAACGCCGATTGAGCTCGACTTCAACCAAGTTGAACTCGAAAACCATTGACATCACTGTGGGAGGCGACGGACGTCGCTGTTTGACCACGAAAGGAAATCGTTATGGCAAAAAAAGTCATGGGCACGTTTAAGCTCCAGCTGAAGGCTGGAGAAGCAACGATGGCCCCTCCTGTCGGCCCCGCCTTTGGTCAGCGCGGTCTTGCCGGTATGGAATTCGTAAAGCAGTTCAATGCACGTTCGGCCAAGCAGCCGGGGATGATTCTTCCGGTATTGGTCACGTTCTATTCGGACAAGAGCTTCACGTTTGAAATCAAGTCGCCGCCTGCTCCGGTACTCCTGATCAAGGCAGCGAAGATTGAGAAGGGTTCTGCTGAACCAAATCGTACAAAGGTTGGCACCGTCAAGCGGAGTGATCTCGAAGAGATTGCGAAGATCAAGATGGCCGATCTTAACTGTATGACCATGGAAGCTGCCGTCAGCATGATCGCTGGCACGGCGCGTTCGATGGGAATCGTCGTCGAAGGATAATCACCCACGTTGGAGGTCGTAACAACGACCGTTTGTACAACGCAACGAAGGAAACACAGCCATGAGTGGCAAACGCTTCACAAAGGCAGCGGGCACGTACGACCGCTCACAAACGTACGATTTCAAGAAGGCCGTTGAGATTGTCAAGGCCAATGCAACAGCCAAGTTCGACGAATCGTTCGACGTCTCGTTAAACCTTGGTGTTGATCCTCGTAAGGCTGATCAGCTCGTTCGCGGCACGGTTGCCCTTCCTCATGGAACGGGTAAAAGTGTTCGCGTCCTTGTTGTTGCCAAGGGGCCAAAGGATAAGGAAGCTTTGGACGCCGGCGCTGATTATGCAGGTTTCACGGAGTATCTCGAGAAGCTGCAAGGCGGTTGGGCGGATATCGACATCATCATTGCCACGCCTGATGTCATGGGTGAGCTCGGAAAGCTCGGCCGTGTACTTGGTCCTCGTGGTCTCATGCCGAACCCCAAGAGTGGCACGGTAACGTTTGACGTTGCCAAGGCCGTAACGGAGGTTAAGGCAGGTAAGATTGAATTCCGTGTTGACAAGGCCGGAAACGTTCACGCTGCTGTTGGCAAGTGCTCCTTTGGAGTCGATAAACTTGTTGAGAACGTTCAAACGTTTGTTGGAACAGTTCTCCGGGCTAAGCCAGCAACCGCTCGGGGTAAGTATGTCAAGAGCATTCACTTCAGTTCCACAATGGGACCAAGTGTAAGCGTTGACGAATACTCCTTTGGCGGCGGCGACCATTAATCACGACTATTACGCATGTCCGAACGTCACGCTTCTACTTCGTTCGCAAGAATGAAGTGACGGAACGGCAACACCACAAACAACGGAACCATGATAACGAAGGAACAGAAAGTCGCGATGGTCGCGGAGCTCACGGAGGCAATCCGTGAAGCATCGAGTCTGTACTTCGTAGACTTCACCGGCATGACGGTAGCGGAAGACAAAGCCTTCCGTGCCGAACTGCTGTCGAAGGGTGTGAAGATGAAGGTGGCAAAGAACACCCTCATTCTTCGTGCACTTGCCGACATCGGTGGCTACGAACCAGTAGATGCGAAGAAGCTCTTTGGCCAGACTGGCGTGATCTTCGGTAGCTCCGATCCGATCGCACCTGCCAAGGTGATTCGGCAGTTTTTTGAGAAGGGTGCCAAACCCTCACTTAAGGCAGCCGTCGTTGAAGGCCAGGTTTACGATGGATCGCAGCTCAAGGTCGTCTCGGAACTTCCGACACGCGAAGACCTCATTGCTGGAATCGTCGGCAGCATTCACGCTCCGATCTCGGGCATCGTTGGCAGCATCAATGCTGTTATGCGCGATGTGGCCTCCCTCATTGAAGAAGTCGCCAAGAAACAGGCGGCTTAACATGTCGGAGACTCCGACGCAACCTTTTTTAGCAACAAAACAAACACACTGGAGACAGCAATGTCCGCAAACATTGAAGAACTCGTAGAAAAGATCGGATCACTCACCCTCGTTGAGGCATCCGAACTCAAGAAGGCCCTCGAAGATAAGTTCGGCGTAACAGCTGCCGCACCAATGATGATGGCCGCTGCACCAGGCGCAGCTCCTGCAGCCGCTGCTGAAGAGAAGACGGAATTTGACGTCGAACTCACAGACGGTGGTGCACAGAAGCTCAACGTCATCAAGGTTGTCCGTGAAGTCACGGGTCTTGGCCTCAAGGAAGCCAAGGACCTTGTTGAAGGTGCTCCGAAGCTTGTGAAGGAAGCCATGCCAAAGGCTGATGCCGAAGCTCTCAAGAAGAAACTTGAAGAAGCTGGTGCTAAGGTTACTCTCAAGTAACAATCTGACGTTTCTGACAGCCCCGGAACGGCCTTTTGTGCCGTTCCGGGCGTTGTCGTCTTTATGACCGACATTCCTTTTTGAGCACTCCGGGAGTCCGCCCCCCATGCAAGGAACCCAGGAAACGAACCTGTACAGTCTACCCGTACAGCGTCTCCGCGAACGCATCAACTTTGGTCGTCATGACCAGGAATTGATGTATCCAGACCTCCTTGGAATTCAGATCGCTTCGTACGACGAATTCCTCCAGGAGGAGACGGCACCTGCTGACCGTAAGCTTACGGGTCTGCAGATGGCGTTCCACCAAAATTTCCCGATCGAGGACAACTCAGGAATTTATGAGTTGAACTTCCTCGAGTACTTCGTTGAAAAGCCGAAGTACACGGAAGAAGAATGCCGTGAGCGTGAGCTTACGCATGCCAAGACGTTGAAGGCAAAACTTCGCCTTTCGTCAAAGGCCGATCCGAGTTCGGAGGATTATATTGAGGCGATTGATCAAGAAGTTTATCTTGGTCAAATTCCAGCAATGACGCCGCGCGGTACGTTTATCATAAACGGTGCCGAACGTGTTGTTGTTGCTCAGTTGCACCGCTCGCCAGGTGTATTCTTCGATGATGCAGTTCACCCGAACGGTACGAAGATCTTCTCGGCCCGCATTATCCCATTTAAGGGATCGTGGGTTGAGTTTACTACAGACATTCACGATGTGATGTATGCCTACATCGATCGTAAGAAGAAGTTCCCGGTAACGACACTTCTCCGTGCGCTTGGCTATTCGAGTGATGAAGAGCTTCTCTCGCTCTTTGACCTCGCTGAGGACGTATGGGGAGCACACCTCACCGATGAACACCTTGGTCGTCGTGTTGCCGCTGACGTGGTCGACATGTCGACGGGTGAAATCATCTCCCAACGCGATCACATCCTCACAGAAGACGTGATCTCGATGCTGAAGTCTGCTGACGTTGAGCAGATCAAGCTCTACAAGTACGAAAACCCGAACGATGAGCCAATCATCGCCAAGACGCTTGCCAAGGATACATCACGTACGCGTGAAGATGCCCTTGAAAGTATCTACCGTCAATTGCGTTCCAGCGATCCGCCAGATCTTGAGACAGCTTGGGGCCTGCTTGACAAGCTCTTCTTCAATCCAAAGCGTTACGACCTTGGTGTCGTTGGACGCTATCGGATTAACGAAAAGCTCAACATGGGCATTCCACTTGACGTGACGACGCTGACGATTGACGACATCGTTGCCATTGTTAAGTATCTCATCGACCTGCGTGACTCCAAGGTCTCCGTTGATGATATTGACCACCTTGCGAACCGTCGTGTTCGTACAGTTGGTGAGCAGCTGACAGCTCAGTTTAATCTTGGCCTCACACGTATGGCGCGCACCATCAAGGAGCGTCTCTCTGTACGTGATAGTGAGCACTTGACGCCGGCAGAACTTGTCAACGCCCGTACGATTACGAGCGTGATTAATCAGTTCTTCGGCACGAATCAGCTGTCACAGTTCATGGATCAAACAAATCCGCTGTCGGAGATCACGCACAAGCGCCGTACGTCCGCCCTCGGACCTGGTGGTCTTACGCGTGAACGAGCTGGCTTTGAAGTCCGTGACGTTCACTATACGCACTACGGCCGCCTGTGTCCAATCGAAACGCCGGAAGGACCGAACATCGGTCTTATCTCGTCGCTCGCGATTATGGCACGGATTAACAAGTTCGGTTTCATTGAGACGCCATATCACGTTGTGAAGAATGGCAAACTCACGGGTGAAATCGAATACCTCTCAGCAGATCGCGAAGAAGGAACGATTATCGTTCCGGCGTCGACGGAACTTGATAAGAGCGGAAAGCTTGTTGGTGAAACCGTTAAGGCCCGCGTAAGTGGTGACTATAAGATCCTTCCTCCAACGGAAGTTGATTTTATGGAAGTGACAACGGACCAAATCACATCACCAGCTGCTTCCCTTATTCCGTTCCTTGAGCATGATGACGCTAACCGCGCACTCATGGGCTCGAACATGCAACGCCAGGGCGTGCCCCTTTTGCGCCCTGAAGCACCAGTTGTTGGAACAGGGATGGAAGCACGTGTCGCTCGCGACTCACGTGCTCTTGTCCTAGCTGAAGATGACGGTGTTGTTGACTACGTATGCGGTGACTTTGTACGTGTGAAGTACGACGACAAACGCACACCAAGTGAAAAACTTGTTGCCTTTGATGACGACCGCACGAAGACCTATCCGCTGCTCAAGTTCTATCGTACAAACCAGGACACGTGCGTCAATCAGCGCCCCGTTGTCCTAGCAGGCCAACGAGTCAAGCGTGGCCAGCCACTCATTGACGGTGCATCGACGGACATGGGTGAACTTGCCCTCGGCCGTAACGTTCTTGTTGCCTTCATGCCTTGGCGTGGATACAACTTCGAGGATGCTATCATCATCTCTGAGCGAATGGTAGCCGAAGACGTCTTCTCGTCTGTCCACATCGAAGAGTACACCCTTCAAGTCCGCGACACAAAGCGCGGCGAAGAAGAGTTCACACGCGAAATTCCAAACGTTTCCGAGGAAGCCACAAAGGACCTCGATGAGCGCGGAATTGTTCGCGTTGGAGCGAAGATTCGTGAAGGTGATATCCTTATCGGTAAGATCACGCCGAAGGGTGAAACAGACCCGACACCTGAAGAGAAGCTCCTCAGAGCAATCTTCGGCGATAAGGCCGGTGATGTGAAGGACGTATCTCTGAAGGCTCCTCCTGGACTCAAGGGTACAATCATCAACACAAAACTCTTTGCACGTCGTGTTCTTACGAGTGACAGTGAGTTCCGTGCTGAAGAAAAGAAGCGTCAGGACCTCATCAAGAAGCGTGAATCGCAGTCACTGCGCGCCCTTGACCTCGACTGTGTTGAGCGTATTGGAGAATTGCTTGAAGGTGAAGTTGCCCTTGGCATCCGCACAATCAGCGATTCAATCATCTTCCGTTCGGGAGCTAAACTCACGCGGAAGGACTTCGTTGCCAAGTTCGAAAGTGGCGCACTCATCCCGTCAGCTCTGGCAACAGATACGGACTGGGTAGCAGATAAGGAAAAACAAGCACTGCTTGTGAAGCTCCTTGCGAACTTTAACAACCGTCGGAACGACATTCAGGCTGATGCTCGTATCGAAAGCAATAAACTTGCTTCTGGTGATGAACTCCAGCCAGGTATCCTACAGATGGCGAAGGTCTATGTTGCCAAGAAGCGTAAGCTGCAGGTTGGTGACAAGATGGCCGGGCGCCACGGAAACAAGGGTATCGTATCGAAGATCGTTCCTGCTGAGGACATGCCATTCCTTCCGGATGGAACGCCTGTTGACATCGTGCTCAACCCACTTGGCGTACCATCACGTATGAATCTTGGCCAGCTCTACGAGACAGCTCTCGGATGGGCAGCCAAGAAGCTCGGTATTCACTTTGCAACGCCAATTTTTGACGGTGCATCGTGGGATGAAGTTGGTGACTACCTCGAAAAGGCCGGGCTGCCTCGAACAGGGAAGACGGTACTGTATGATGGTCGAAGCGGTGAAGCTTTCGAAAACGAAGTCACCGTCGGTGTCATCTACATGCTCAAGCTCAGTCACCTTGTTGAAGACAAGATCCACGCACGTTCGATCGGACCATACTCGCTTATCACACAGCAACCGCTTGGTGGTAAGGCGCAGTTCGGCGGTCAGCGTCTTGGTGAGATGGAAGTGTGGGCACTTGAAGCCTATGGTGCCGCACACACGCTACAGGAAATGCTAACGGTGAAGTCCGACGACGTTCAGGGTCGCGCCAAGATGTACGAGTCTCTCGTAAAGGGCGAAAACCTGCCGACGCCGAACATCCCTGAGTCCTTTAACGTTCTCATCCGAGAACTGCAGGGTCTTTGTCTTGACGTCCGGATCGATTGATCCGGCAGCCCACTTACCCACTGAACCGGAACACTCATCGGAGCTACGATGCAGTACCAAACAATTCCAAAACGCGGCTACTCGTCAATCACGATCCGCATCAGCTCGCCGGACGATATACTGAATCGTTCGCATGGCGAGGTGACAAAACCTGAGACGATCAACTATCGCTCATTCCGTCCCGAAAAGGATGGGTTGTTCTGCGAGAAGATCTTCGGGCCTATTCGTGATTGGGAATGTGCTTGCGGTAAATACAAACGCATTCGATACAAGGGTATCGTTTGTGACCGTTGCGGCGTTGAGGTGACACAGAAGAGCGTTCGTCGCGAACGTATGGGTCACATCATGCTTGCCGTGCCTGTTGTTCACATCTGGTTCTTGCGGTCGTTACCAAGCAAGATCTCTGGTGTGATCGGCATGCCAACAAAGGACGTTGAGCGCATCGTCTATTATGAGTCCTACGTTGTAATCCAGCCTGGATCAACGGGACTTCAGACGAAGGACCTCCTCACAGAGGACCAGTATCTCGACGTACTCGCTTCGTTGCGTCCGGAAGAGCGTAACATGGATGATGACGATCCACGGAAGTTTATCGCCCTCATTGGCGGTGAAGCCGTTAAGGAATTGCTTCGTCGTGTTGACGCTGATGAGGACTATCTCGCATTACGTGAAGTACTGCGTGAAGACCTCTCACAACAGAAAAAGGCTGACGTCCTCAAGCGACTGCGGATCCTTGATGCCTTCCGTATGGGAGAAGGAAAGGAACCTAATCGTCCTGAGTGGATGGTGCTCGACATCATCCCTGTCATTCCTCCGGATCTTCGCCCTCTCGTACCACTTGAGGGTGGTCGATTCGCAACATCAGATCTTAACGACCTTTACCGTCGTGTCATCATCCGGAACAATCGTCTCAAGCGCCTGATTGACATCAAGGCACCGGAGGTTATTCTCCGGAACGAGAAGCGGATGCTCCAAGAGGCTGTTGACGCATTGTTCGACAATTCACGTCGTGCGGTTCGTAGTGAATCACAACGTGCTTTGAAGTCACTTGCTGACACCCTCAAGGGTAAGACAGGTCGCTTCCGTCAGAACCTTCTTGGTAAGCGAGTTGACTATTCTGGCCGTAGTGTTATCGTCGTCGGTCCCGAACTCAAGCTTCACGAGTGCGGACTTCCGAAGGACATGGCTGTTGAACTCTTTAAGCCGCTTATCATCCGCAAGCTGATCGAGCGTGGTCATTGTAAGACCGTAAAGAGTGCAAAGAAGCAGGTTGAGAAGAAGACCACGGAAGTATGGGATATTCTTGACACGGTGATTGACGGACATCCGGTACTCCTGAACCGTGCTCCAACACTTCACCGTCTTGGTATCCAGGCCTTCCAGCCACGTCTCATTGAAGGTAAGGCTATCCAGCTTCACCCGCTGGTAACAACGGCCTTTAACGCTGACTTCGACGGTGACCAGATGGCCGTTCACGTGCCATTGAGTCATGAAGCACAGCTAGAAGCGCTGCTCCTGATGCTGTCGGCGCACAACATCATGCACACGCAGAACGGTGAACCAATCGCCGTTCCTTCGCAGGACATGGTACTTGGTACCTACTACCTCACGAAGATTCGTCGTGGTGCGCGTGGTGAGGGTAAGGTCTTCTCTTCTCCAGAAGAGACGATCATTGCTCACAACTGTAAAGAAGTTGATATGCACGCCAAGGTAAAGGTGCGTATCGATGGACAGCTTATCGAAACCTCGGTTGGACGAATCCTGTTTAATCAGATCGTACCGAAGGAGATGGGCTTCTTGAATGAACTTCTTACGAAGAAGCGTCTGCGCCAGATCATCTCGTCATGTTTCCGTGCTGCTGGTCTAGCCAAGACAGTCGAGTTTCTCGACAAGCTCAAGGAAGCTGGCTTCGTTACGGCTACGCGTGGTGGCTTGTCAGTATCTATTGCTGACGTTGTCGTTCCTGCTGAAAAGGTAACGATCATTGAAAAGGCACAGCGCGACGTCGATAAGATCGAAGAATACTATCACTCAGGTGTTATCACCGAAGGTGAGCGGTATAACAAGATCATCGATACGTGGTCCACAGCAACAAATCGTGTTGCTGATAAGCTCTACAGTGAACTTCAGACGAACTCCGACGGATTCAACACCTTCTGGATGATGTTGGATTCTCAAGCACGGGGTTCGAAGGAGCAGATTCGTCAGCTTGCTGGTATGCGGGGTCTTATGGCCAAGCCGCAGAAAACAGCTGGTGACGCTTCGGCTGAGTTGATCGAAAACCCGATCATCTCGAACTTTAAGGAAGGACTCTCCATCCTTGAGTACTTCATTTCGACACACGGTGCTCGTAAGGGTCTTGCCGATACAGCTCTGAAAACGGCTGACGCCGGTTACCTGACACGTCGTTTGCACGACGTAGCTCAGGACGTTGTGATCAGTGAAGACGACTGCGGAACAATCCGTGGTCTTGAAGTTCGGGCACTGAAGGACGGCGAAGAAGTAAAGGAACCGCTCTATGAGCGTATCCTAGGCCGTGTATCGCTGCTTGAAGTTATTGACCCGATTACCAATGAAGTCCTCGTAAAGAAGGGCCAAGTCATTGACGAAGTTGTTGGTCAGAACATCGAACAGAGTGCCATTGAAGCAGTGATGATTCGCTCGGTTCTCACGTGTGAATCACGTCGTGGTGTATGCGCTCGTTGTTACGGACGCAACATGGCAACGGGACAGCTCACGGACACTGGTGAAGCGGTCGGAACGATTGCATCTCAGTCCATCGGTGAGCCGGGTACACAGCTTACGCTGCGTACGTTCCACACAGGCGGTACGGCCTCATTGTCACTCTCGCAGAGCACAGCTGTTGCGAAGTTTGACGGTCTGATTCAGTTTGAGAACGTACGTGTGGTGACGTATGAGGGAGAGGAAGACCAGATCATGGTTGCCGTCTCTCGCGCTGCCGTCATCAATATCATTGAGCCTGAGTCCAACCGCGTACTCACGAAGTACGACGTTGTCTATGGTGCTGAGCTCAAGGTACGTGATGGACAAACGGTTAAGAAGAACGACGTCCTGTACGAATGGGATCCATACAACTCCGTTATTATCACGGAGAAGTCAGGCCGTGTTCGTTATCGCGACCTTGTATCGAACCTTACGTACAAGGAAGCAATTGACGAACAAACGGGTCACACAACGAAGATCGTTATTGACTCGCGTGATCGTACCAAGTCACCGGCGATTGAAATTGTTGACGAGGATGGAGTACTCATTCAGAGTTACATCATCCCGACACGTGCACAGATCGTCGTTGATGACGGTGAGCTCGTATCGGTAGGATCCAAGCTTGTGAAGATGCCACGTGACCTGGGACGTCTTCGTGACATTACGGGTGGTCTGCCGCGGGTTACGGAACTCTTCGAAGCTCGTTCACCGCAGAACCCGGCAGCTGTAACGGAAATCGACGGTATCGTTTCGATTGAGAAACCGAAGCGTGGATCGCGTGCTATTGTCGTAACCTCCCTTGATGGTGAGTTACGTCGAGAGTATTCGGTGCCGATCGGCCGTCACGTCCTTGTCCAAGAGGGCGACCTTGTTCGTGCTGGGGACCGACTCACAGAAGGTGCTATTAATCCGCACGACATCCTTCACATCAAGGGCATCAACGAAGTACAGAGTTACCTGGTGAATGAAATCCAGGAAGTGTACCGGATGCAGGGTGTAAAGATCAACGACAAGCACATTGAAGTGATTGTCCGTCAGATGCTTCAGAAAGTCCGTGTTACGGATTCTGGTGACTCTCCATTCCTTGAAGGGGACCAGATTGACCGTACGCGCTTTAACGACGAAAACGACTTTATCAAGAACTGTGTTGTTGTTACGGACAAGGGAGACAGCAAGTTCAAGCTTGGTCAGCTCGTTGAAAAGAAGAAGCTCAAAGAGATTAATGCTGAGCTCAAGAAAAAGGAGAAGGAAGGCGCAAAGAGTCGGAACGCCGAACCTGCGATTGCCGAACCACTCCTTTTGGGAATCACGCAGGCATCGTTAACCACGGAATCGTGGTTGTCGGCTGCATCCTTCCAGCAGACAACATCTGTCCTTGCGGACGCATCTGCGGCAGCAAAGACGGATCGACTCTCTGGACTCAAGGAGAACATCATTCTTGGCCAGCTCATTCCAGCAGGAACGGGACTGCGCAAGTATCAGGAAATGCTTGTTGCATCGGACGTTGGCAACATCTTCGGAGCATCTGCGATTATTCCGCAGGCACAAGAAGAAGAAGCGCCACGTCGGCCAATCCGCCGATCAACGCGGGCACCTCAAGCATCCTGAGGTAGAGACAGCAGATAAACAACAACAGGCGCCATCGGGCGCCTGTTGTTGTTTTGGGGAGGGAGTAACTCTCCGGGAGGATCCTCCCGGAGAGTTAGATATGATAGGGGGCGAAGGGGGTGCGTAGGAATTCTCGTAGGACTTCTCCGGGAGGATTCTCCCGGAGAGTTAGATATGGTAGGGGGCGAAGGGGGCACGTAGGACTTCTCGGGGAGGATTCTCCCGGAGAATATGTCATTGCTGTGGTGTTTTGCACACGAATCCACGAGACCCACGATCGGATGCGCCATTCGCAGGAGGTTCACGGTGCCAACATGCACGCCGA
>DDUR01000014.1 GCA_002344895.1 Ignavibacteria bacterium UBA2333 | reverse complement strand
GCTCTTCCGATCTGATGGGGGAGGGCACCTCCGGGCTAACAGCATCGTTTCTGTTCTTGTCGTTATCGTACAATACAATCCGTGTGGGGTTGTTCCCGCAACATCCAGCCCTGAAGGACAAGACCTCGATCCCAGAACGTTTTTGCTGTACTTCGACCAACAGAATAGAATGCGATATCACGAGCTGGTGAAATGTACACAACTAGCTTCGGCGCATGTGAAAGTCGTCGAAGGCGCAGAGCAATGTAACGTGCACCTGGAATGAGTACGTGATTCGGATAACAAATCGAGTCAGCTGTTTCCATAAGACAGTACAGTGAGTCTGCATCGGTACTTCTTGGCGGACACACGTAGAATGAGGCTTCAACGAACAATGTGTCATCAGACCATCGAGTGCCTGCCGCATTTGTAATCATGTCAACGTCAATTGCACGCACCATAGACTTCAACGTGTCACCCCGCATGTGCTGTAGCTGAACTGTTATCGAGGAGTCAACAACGTCCGAAACACTACACAGTATCTCGGCAGAGGGCAGTTTAACCGATTCTGCGGAAAAGGACCGAACAACCGGTCCAGTGCCATCATTCTGAGCGATGATGTTATTCGTGCTGGTAATGATTACCGTCACGGCTACGGATGTTGTGCGCAGAAGGGTCAACAACGACATGTACGGGCATGATATACGTGCGACAACGTGGAAATCAGTGTGAACTTGCGAGCGCAAAGAACTGCATTGCGGAAATGGAATTCCACCAGTTTCATTGTGGGCATATGTTAGCTCCGTAATCCACGATCAGAATGTAGCCGACGCATCTTGAGGTTGTACAATAGGAACATGCCTACGACACTAAAGGAAACTCCGGCGATGTGTTGAAGGATAAAATGCGATTCAGGTTGAATTGTCATAAACGCCGAAAAGCCAGCTGCGTGCAATACACTCCACACAAACATCGACGATAGAAGTTCGGTGAGTCCATGTCGTGCCCTCATAAACACGTAACCAATTAACAGTACTGTAGCCGTCGCCAGTGTACTCACTAGAACAATATAAATTATTGCAATGCTGCCAACGTGTTCCCGAAGTGGTACTGTTATGAGTCCTACGACGAGAAGAAGGAAGTATGCTCCCAACAGTGGAATCCATGGCAACAACGCGAACACGACTGTGACGGTTGTCACGATAGCTTTTGTACTAACGTTGTGACCCATTACGTACCCCGTGGTCTCTGACCAGCAATGATACACTCTTTATGGACATCTAAGTATGCGGATTCCTAACAGTTCTATTCTGCTAACAAGTTGATCACTCGCCGGGCCAGATTCCCTTGAATCGTGTACGTGTCGTTTATCACAATCTCTTGGTCACTGACTACGGCAATGCGTGTAGTGTGCCCCCCGTTCATAATCTCGAAACAAGCGTTCCCCTCGGCGCCGCGCGGCGTGATCATTCTTCTTCCGAGTATGCATTGCATTTTAAGATCACGCAAGGCTCGTGACTGTATCAAACGTGTGGTCTCATTCTGCTTGATGATCAGACTGTCGACTCCGATCGTGAAGAAGTCTTCAGGAATCTTGTCTACATCCTCAACGATGTAAATACCCGTAGTTTGAAACAGATTGTTCCACCCTGTTGTGTCACTATCTTCAACGGATTGGCCGTCTACGTATACAATCGTATTCGTGTTAACGAATTCACTCTTTGAAGACGCCAAGTCTAACCTGGCGTCAACGATCTGTACTTCGAAGAGATTTGGCAACAAGGCGGCAAGCTTCACGATGGGCACGTCGTCGGTTGACTTCACTCGTATCGTGGTGAGTTTTGTAGATGCCGCAAGTTCGTCCCAATGCCTTCCCATAGGTGTTTGTTCGATATCTATAGTTTGAAGATCGGGATGTAGAACACTGGCATACGTTGTCACAAACTCAGGCGTGCAGTTTCTGAGAATGATTCCTGAGTAGACCTCATAACGTTTCACTATCTGTGCGAAATATGATATATCAGCCTTCTCCGCATTGTGAATTCCAAGTAGCCAATACCTCGTTCCTTCGTCACTATTAGTTGGTTGATGTTCACGACAGTAAGCGCACCGCGTGATGATAACCACCGAATCACCCGTATGGTAGTCGAGCGCACACGTGAGTACCCCGGCTGCATCACTACGATAGTTATACATGTAGTCACGTGTGGACATTCTTTCAACGATGTGCCAACGTGATAGTTCTACAGTATCGATACACTGGTCGCGATCCTGTGTATACGATAGGTAGGACCCAGTAATGCACAACACGACGAGTACCACACCTCGAAGGAGAAATGAGGTTACCCTTACTGCGTTACAAGGATGAGATCCAGGTATAAGCGTTGAATTCACCGCCGCAGTTGACAGTATGTAGGTCATCAAGAATAGGGCCGGTTGTTATTGTAGCAAGGGTACCTAAAATAACGTTAGTTACTGGTGATCGCTCTGTCTGCGAATGCGGTGGCGGCACTTCTTCCCCCACCTTCCCCCACCTTCCCTCACCTACTTATGCCTACGCCCGGCCACCAGTTGATTGAGCAGCCAATGCCCCATGTGCCCCCTGACCCTATCATGGCCCAAAAACCCGGACGTAGTGCAGGCGGAAAGATGTCCTCACCAATGAGTCCAGGATAGAGCTGGAGTACAGCCGTTTGATCGTGTTGAGGACTAATCGCCAACGATGCTAGTAACGATCTGTTACGATCAAGGAAGATGCCAGCAGTAGGGACGAGGTTTAGGGTAAAGAGTCGTACTTCTGGATTGATCTCGCGTAACGTCCTCCCGCGCGCACCTGCTGCTACTGTAAGCCGATGGTGATTGTCATAACGGTATCCTACTCCTGCCATATTGCTCATCCCCATGTAGTAGAACAGGTGCCAGCGTTCTGTACCCGGAATGTCCCACTGCAAGGCATAGTTTAGGCCGTTGTGTCGCAACTCGATGTTAGGAAAGGTTATAATCGGCATCGCCGACCAATCACGCATGTTGAGGGTACGTCCGAAGAACTCGCTTACATCATCATTCATAAATAGGACAATGCCTAACCAGTCAAAGATGAGTAGATCGGCAATCGGATCACTGTTTGGTCCTACATAGTCTTCGTTTTCAACTACTTCATTCAGGACGTGCATTGTCATCACTGTTGCAGCCGACCACCAGCCGGCACCGTCTACTCCGTGCGACCGATACCACTCTTCATAAAGTTTCCACGACATACCACCGCCGAGAAGATGAAGCTGATAGTTTGGCAGCCATTGTGCACCCTCTGTGCTGACGTCGAGCGGTAGGACTTCCGTACGCATCCATTTCCAGAAGCCGATACGCTGAATCACGTCACCTGGCTGTGTGACGTTGTCCCAGACGTTACGAAAACCAATACCATACGGCTTCTTGAGAATCCGTCTGTCCTTACCGTCCAGCTGAATAATGTCAAATGCCCCGTTGATCACAAGATTCCAGGGAGCCACGGTACTCATACTGCCCACGTCGGTGCCCCGCAGGAAGACGTATGAGCTGTCGTCAGACGCACGCACGGTCTGGCTCGACACAAAAATCATTGCGGCAACGACGAGGTAGGTGCGTACGGTCATGATGGTGGTAGGGGGCAAAACGGGCCGCTTCGACGTGCGAACATCGCAGTTCGTGCGTAGATTCCGTCTATGGAATTTATCGTGACCCTTCACTCGCACATGCGTCATCTGGTTCTGTTCACCGGAGCCGTCGCAGTTCTTCTCCCGTTGATTGCCCTTCTTCGCAAGAAGCAACTCTCAACTATTGACCGGATGGCCGTTCGCGTTTTTTCCGGCGTTATCACCCTGCAGTTCCTTCTTGGTACGCTGCAACTGGCGTGGCGATGGAATGACTTTGGTGATGGACTCCGACACCGGCTTGAACACGCAGCCATTATGCTTGTTGCCGTAGGTATCGTCCACATGGCAACGGCTCGGTGGAAACGACTGGACCCAGCACAGACAACGCGACAGACGTTTATTCTGATCTTCGGCTCCGTACTTCTTGTGCTTTTAGGAATCCTTATCCTCCCCCAAGGCAGGGTCATTCTAGGCCTGGAGTAACTTCCGCCTCGTTGAATACTCCTTGGTGTTTCCCACATGGAGACGAGCACACACCGCGCGTACATTATGGCGCCACCTTGCCCACATACACTGATTTGTGACGGCCAGCACACATCACCACGTGGTTACCAATATCGTTGGTATAACCTGCGTGGTTTCCTTGTATCGGTCTTCCTGCTCAGTACCATCGCGATATGTGGAGCACAGCCATCGTGGCAGCAGCTCAGTGTGTCGATCGTTGGCGTTGATCCCGCACAACGTATGCGGATGCGTATTGACAGCACGACGAACACTGCCTACGTTGCGTTCTCTTTTGAGGAAGATGTTGTTGTTGATGGCGAGAGAATAACGTCACGTGGACAACACGACGTAGTCCTTGTAGCAATTTCCCCGTCGGGATCGCCATTGTGGACAAAGACCTTTGGTGGACCCGGTGATGATCTTGTGGGTGATCTTGTTCTCACACCCGACGGAGACCTGCTGCTTGCCGCGAATTGTGGAGGGCTAACAACGTCGTTACCAACGTATGAGATTGGCGACATCACGTTAACAGGAAGAGGAAACTATGATGCCGTTCTTGTGCGCCTAACGTCGGCTGGCGCAGTTCGCTGGACACGTGTTGACGGCTCAGTATACTCTGATATCATCAACACAGTTAGCATTTCAGCCTCTGGTATCGTGACCGGTGGTTTTTTTGTTGGTCAGTCTCGTTTTGGCCCGACACCAGTGCGCGATAGTCTGGGACAACCGGCAGCGTTTCTTCATGCAACAACACCAACGGGACAACACGTTGATGTTACCGTGTTCTCGCCCGTTGCTGGTGATGGCCTCAGAAGCCCTCAGTCGTCCGTCGTAAGTGTACATCACGGAGTACCGATTACTGCCGTTGTAGATCGCACATCAGACGTGGTTGTTGGCACAACCGTTGTCGCTGGTCGTGCGCCCGACGTCTTCCCTCCCGTAATCATCTCTTGGTCACCACGGTCAGATCCAACAGTTGCAGATGATGTATCACTTTGTGGTTCTGTCTCTCTTGATGCTGCCATGTCATCAGGTGGAACGGTTCTTGCCAGTGTTGGTGATGGCGGGCCGTGTGATGCTGGCCCTGACGCAATTCTCCGCGTAGTCTCAAATGAAAGCACATCAACGTCCGGATTTGGCACGTGTGCGTTTTGTACCGTGGATGCCGTGCGAACCATAGGCTCATCAACGTACGTGTTGTGGTCATGGGCCGAGCGTTTTGACGTTCCCATCCGAGCAGTATCCTTCCGCACAGATCCCTACGTTCGCGACGGTGCAGCTACCGTCTTCCGGGCTGGAGCTCCAACAGAGGTGTTCTCGCTTGGCGCGTCCATTTTAGGCCGAATTGCCGACGTTGAGGCCTCGTCGAATGGTCTTCGATGGCTTGTTGCTATTGCGGGAAATGCTGCAGCCCTACCGAATCACTCTGGTAGCCCGGACACGGCCTTGTTTATTGTGGGTGACGATTCACAAACGTCCATCAACGAAGCTGATACAGCCCACCAGTACGACTCGCCGTTTGTAGCTCTGATCGATATGCTCGGGCAAACTATTCCGATCGGCCAGAACTACTCATCACTATCTACCATCACGACAACAGCCACAAGTGCATTCATCGCTGAGGTTACCGGCACACTTCCTACGGGCATGTATCTAGGCCTCCGTGCCAACGGGCGTACGGAACGTATCTTTGTACCATGACAGTGCATTCGACGTCACTGACGTCCTATCCGCTCTTTCGCCGTGGCAAGGTCCGCGACGTATACGACCTCGGCGATTCATTGCTGATGGTTGCTACTGACCGTATTTCGGCCTTCGACGTTGTGATGTCCGAGGCAATTCCGGACAAGGGCAAACTCCTCACAGCCATTAGTGCATTCTGGTTCGAAAAACTGGCCCACGTTGTAGCAAATCATCTGATTTCGCTCGACGTTACGTCCATCCCGAACCTAACAGATGCTGAATACGATATGCTTAACGGCAGAAGTATGATTGTGCGCAAAACAGCACCGCTTCCCGTTGAATGTGTCGCTCGAGGATACCTCGCTGGTAGTGGCTGGAAGGAATACGTCGCATCGCAATCCGTCTGCGGCATACCACTCCGTTCAGGATACGTTGACTCTTCACGTCTTGACGAACCAATCTTTACGCCAGCCACCAAGGCCGAAGAAGGGCACGACGAAAACATATCCTTTGAACGAGCTACAGAAATCCTTGGAACACCAACGGCCGAATTCGTGCGATCCACGACTGTAGCATTGTATGGGGCTGCGGCGGACTTCGCCGCCGCAAAGGGGCTTATCCTTGCTGACACAAAGTTTGAGTTCGGCACCTTGGCCTCAGGCGAGATCATTCTCATTGACGAAGCACTTACACCGGACTCGTCGAGATACTGGCTCGCATCGGAATATGCACCTGGAACATCGCAGTACAACTTCGACAAACAGATCCTGCGCGACTGGTTGGAAACAACGGACTGGAACAAACAATCGCCCCCTCCGCCCCTTCCCGACACCGTCATCAACGGTACACGAGAGAAGTACATTGAAGCTTACGAACGGATTACCGGCCGACTCTGGTCGAACTGACGGCAAAGAATACCATGCAACCCTTTGTACTTGATGATGACGACGTTGCGCTGCAGCGCCGCGTAAACGACCTTGTTGATTGGGGCTTGTTGCTGGCCGCAGCTGGAGTTGTTGCCCTTGGTCTGATCAGCATCTTTAGTGCTACGTACGATGCCGGTGCAAGTACGTTCTTTACCAAGCAGGTAATCTATGCCGTCATCGGAATGACGGCCGGTACAGCACTCTTCTTCCTCCCTGAGCGCTGGGTGAGTGACCTTGCCTATCCGATGTATGCCGTCGGCATTCTTATGCTGATTGCTGTGCTTACTCCACTCGGAAAGGTTGTGAACGGACAACGATGTTGGATACAGATTGGCGGCTTTACGTTCCAGCCATCCGAACTTGCCAAGATTACCACCTTGTTTGCTCTCGCCAAAATGGTTGGGCGCAAAGGATTTGACGTGCGCACGCTACGAGATGTGGCGACACTCGTTGGCATTGTACTCTTGCCCGTGGGATTAGTGATGATGCAACCCGACACGGGATCTGCAACAGTCTTCCTGGCCATGCTCATCGGTGTCTACCTCTGGGTGGGTGGTGATCTTTTTGCCCTGTTTATGCTCATCTGCGCACCATTTGTTGCCGGAAGTGCACTGTATGGTGTTCTCTTCGATAACATGATCTGGTTTGGCATCGTCTCGGCACTTGTTGCCTTGGGAGCGTTTGCATTCCGACGGAACGTCATCATTACGTCGATGGCCGTCATCCTCGTTGTAGGAATGGGACTACTTGTTGAGCCTGTTTTTGAGAACCTTGAGCCTTACAAGCAAAACCGTCTCGTAACACTCTTTGAGCCCGAACGCAATCCTCGTGGCTCAGGTTACCACGTCATCCAGTCGATTCTTGCTGTTGGTTCAGGCGGTGTAACAGGAAAGGGTTTTTTAAAGGGAACGCAGACACAGTTACGCTACATTCCTGAGCAGTGGACAGATTTCATTTTCTGTGTGCCTACGGAAGAGTTCGGATTCGTTGGTGGAGTCACGGTAATAGGACTACTTGCAGCCATCATTCTGCGCAGCGTAAACATCGCCGGCTTTGTTCGCACAAAGTTTGCCGGCATTGTAGCCATTGGCTTTGCCTCCGTGTTACTCTATCACACGGTTGTGAACATTGGTATGGCCATCGGCCTGTTTCCTGTGATGGGCATTCCATTACCATTCTTGAGTGCTGGAGGTACGGCACTCATTATGAACCTTGCCGTGATCGGCCTTCTGCTCAACTTTTATAAAACACGCCGTCGACGAGCTGGACGCGTATGAATGTTGTTGTCTCCTGTGGCGACGTTAACGGCATTGGACTGTTATGTCTGCAGGGGGCGCTTCGCTCCGGGCTTGTTGAAGCGTCTGTTACGTTATGTAGTAATCCGGCGGTGCTGGAGTCCTCCATTGCTGCGTACGGACTTAGTGGACGCGTCGTTGAGGACGGATCCGGCGTTATCTGGACTGATAAAGACTTTCTCGTAAGGGTCATTCCTCTGAACGAATCGGTTGTTGTGCAGCCGGGTGTGGTTGCAGCTGATTCAGGCGCACATGCTATTTCGTCGTTAACGAGGGCAATAGATGCAACTGGACAACGAACATTTGATGCCTTGCTCACATTACCCGTGAATAAGGAAGCGAATGCTCTTGCAGGATGGTCATATCCTGGTCAGACCGAGATGTTGGGAGATCTTCGATCTGGCACACCACTTATGGTGTTGTGTACAGAAACAGTACGAGTTGCCCTCGTCAGTGTACACGTACCACTTCGTCATGTTGCCAATGTTGTAACGAAGGAATCGATTACGACGAAAGTTCAGCAGTTCAACAATTGGCTGCGCCGAGACATGGCTATACAACATCCCCGGATAGCCGTATTGTCTCTCGACCCACATGCTGGCGAACATGGCCACATCGGTGACGATGACGATCGAACTGTACTACCTGCTGTGCGTGCCTTGACAGCTACAGGCATTGCAGCTGCTGGCCCCTTTCCAGCGGACGGATTCTTTGGATTTGGTGCGTATGAGCACTTCGATGGAATTGTCGCCATGTATCACGATCAAGGCTTGATTCCTCTTAAATTGTTAGCAAGAGGAGCAGGGGTTAACGTAACGGCAGGATTGGACATCGTTCGCGTGTCACCAGATCATGGTACTGCTTTTGATTTGGCCGTGTTACGTCAAGCTGATGTTTCGAGCACGATTGAAGCTTTTCGTATTGCAGCGAAAATCGTTCGCAATCGCACCATCGTCTAGAGGAACCGTATGGACGGGTTTGAAGTGATACTGGTCTTTATGGCCTTCTTACTGCTTGGCTTGCCGCTTGCTTTATTTATTTCATTTATGAATATGAGGCATCGACTACGTCAAGTTGAATACGAGGTAGCCATACTTCGCCGTCAGATGACGGACTCATCCTCCAATGCCACGGCAACACAACCAACACCAGCTAGCAGCCACACAAAGCGCGCTGTTCCTGATCCACAGGACACTGGCATTCAAGATGCCCCTGCAGTTGCTCACGACGTTCTTGCGCGGGATGTTGCCTCTATCGGCAAACAAACATCGACACCTTCTTCAGAACCTGTTCGTGAGCCTATCGATACAGTAGATTCCGAAGGCCATCCCGGTACAAAGGAGCAAGAGAGCAGACAAGTACCTCCCGTTCGACCTGTGCCACCTCCACCTGGGTATACAGCAAGGCCATCACGATCAAGGTCTGAACTTGAACTTATTGTTGGTGGCAAACTTCTCAATCGTATTGGTGCTGTTGCAATTATTCTTGGCGTACTCTTCCTTGTAAAGTGGGCTGTTGACAACGATCTCATTTCGGAAACTGCGAGATGCCTACTTGGGGCTGCTTCCGGTATTGCACTTGTCCTGTTAGGTGAGCGTTTCATCCGCAAACAGCTCGTCATCTTTGGACAGGGTCTCCTTGCAGCCTCTGTACCCATCTTCTACCTTTCCGTCTTTGCAGCATTTCAGTACTACAGTCTCGTATCGCAACCTGTAGCCTTCCTGCTCTTTGTAGCTGTAACTGTATTAGTGTTATGGTTAGCTCTTCGGCATCGGTCGTTCTTTATGTCGATTGTTGGAGCAATAGGCGGCCTACTCGTACCTGCCATGTTGTCAACGGGCACAACGAATACGGTTGCACTTCACACGTATCTCATTCTGCTCGATATTGGACTTTTGGCCATTGTGTATGGTAGAAGGTCCTGGCGAATACTGGCTACCATTGCTGCTGCGGGAACATGGATTTGGTGGGGTTTGTGGTATGCGGCGATACCTCAAGCACAGCTCGCCGATGACGGACTTTACGCACTTGTCCTTGCGGCACTTGGTGGAGTAGTCTTCTTCGGCTTTGATGTGGCTGCCGGCCGAATTGGCATTTCCCTTGGTTCTCGTGAGGTTGATCGCAGTCTATCGATTGTATCGAACTTCACATGGGTGAGTATTCTTCTTACCGTTGTTCAACATCATTACAATGTTGGCGTCTGGTCACAGTGGACACTTTTGGGTGCGACGGCGTTGTACTCCTTGCTGGCGTGGTGGGCACATCGAACAGAGACAACATCGGCTCATACGTCTCAGTACCTCACACTCTCAGTACTCACGCTAGCGGCAGCTGTAAATGCGAATTGGCTGGACAGTTTTGATGTGGCACGGGGTCTGGCACTGACGGGATTGGGTGGGACCTATATAGCACGTCGTATGAATCTTCGATTCCCAGCCCTTGTGTCGTGGTTTGTCACAGTCGCAGGTGTGATTATCCTTGCTGGTCGTCTCTCGGTGTTTTCTTGGAAAACAACTACCTACATGATACCTGATGTCTGGAACTATCTCGAGGTTGCAGTCACAGTCATTCTTACAGCAATTGCCATCTCCACTGCGAGCAACTTTGCTCGCCTTGTACGCGGCGTCCGATATGAGGTGTTACGTGAGTCAGGTCAGGCCTTTGCGGTAATGATAACGTTGTATGGAATTCATCAGATAACAACGTCTCTCTGTTACCAGTCATATGCCGATGGAAGTCCACAGTGGCAATACGGTATAGGCAACCTTTGGGCTATCGTAGCAACAACAATTGGCTGTGGCATAACATACATACTTGCTCGTCGACTCCAGATTGTCGGTGCATATGCTGGCACGTTAACGGTTGTTGCCGTGCTTGTACTTGGCTGGTTTGTTTCAGCATCCTACACGATTATCGGCGCACCCTGGATGTTCATCGTAAATCTTCGCGCGTTATCAGCAGTGTTACTTGTAGCCGTTGCGATCACCATGCGGCGTATGCCAATGTCAACAGCCGACGGCAACATCTTTGTGCCGACGCCCCACCGTTACGTTACTGGAGCATTCGTCGTAATCGTCACACTCACACTGGCAAGTACGGAAGCGATATGGATGTATGTACAAGAGATGCACCAACACTCATATACGGTCGTCGGCGGTGATGGCCTACGTTGGTCAGAGTTTCATCAGCCCATTATCAACGACCTTGACAACAAACGTCATCTTACTCTATCACTCGTCTGGGTTGTGTACTCAGCGCTCATGTTAACTGTAGGATTTCTCAAAAGACTCGCTGCGATTCGATACCTGGGCATTGGCCTACTTGGCGTATCCATTCTGAAGATCTTCCTCTACGATCTTAGTTCACTTGAACAGCCGTATCGTATCATCTCGTTCATTGGTTTGGGGCTCATTCTGCTAGCGGCTTCATACGCCTATGCACGGTTTAAGGACCGAATCTTTGCAACGTAGGATTTCTGCTGAAAAATCCTTCGGGTAGTAGCCGAAACCCAGCCTTTGCTACCGGCATGATCGGATAGTCTTCCGGTCGTGCGTGATGGGTTACTGCAAACGTATACCACAAGACAACGTCCTTGTTACGGATTGATGCATTATCAGCCACGTACTTGCTTAGTCCGTCGTTGCCAGTGGATTGATTCGGATAGTCACCAGCTGCGTACAACTCATCTACACGATGACGTGTTACCCACACCGCCGTGTCGATAAAGGGCGCGCGTTTGCGTACAAAGTGCCCGGCACCAAGATATGTCGGCGTTGATGCAGCAGGGTGCAGGGAATAGGCCGTTGGTCCGCCTAGTTCGTTGTTCTTCGTCGATGTAATCTTCCATGACCGTGCTACATCGACGTTGTGTTCACTGCGAGCTTCCTTCTCAAAACGGAACTCCCAGTCATCGGCCATCATCACATTGTCAAACGGATTTTCTGGACCTTGAGGACGGCGGACAATGTCGACTTCGTGAACCGTATTGAGTGAATCATCCACGTCCATATCAAGTCGCATACAGAAGAAGTGCTGATGTGATGGGGCTTGAACATGTTTTCCAACGAGTGCTGCGAGTTTTTGCCCATCACTCTCTGTGACAACACTGTCAAAACTTCCCTTCAGCAACAGCATACCTGTAAGATGAACGGAGTAGTCAATCGCACCATCCTCTGAAAATGACCATCGTTGCATATAGTCATAGTTTCCAACTGTTGACGTTTGTGTCACGACCAGTCGTTGACCCCTCCGCTCCGTATGTTGTCCCGTTGTCATGTCAACATGTTTCCACAACAGGCCAGCATCTTCAACGTGTACGCCGACTACATCTTTCCGCGACACAACACTTCCAGACGACGTAAGGAGTGGTGCTCCAAGTAATACTGCGTCGGCGGGAACATCTACACCGCGAACGAGAGGTACAGCCAGCATTCCGGTGCCATATTCACCCACATCAAAGGCATGACGCCAGAACCAGGTTGTTGCAGTATCGCCGTAGGGAACTACCATCTCACTCATAGACAATCGCCATGCTATTGAGCGATGTTGTGTGCCCTCACGATAGGCAACATCATACATCGTCAGACCTTCACGCGGGTGGAGCACAGCCGTCATCGACCACGGACCCCACACGATGTCATTACCTCGAACTGACAGTGATGTGGGTGCTTTTTTAGGTTTAGCTGGTTTGTCACCAACAACATCAGTTGGATACGGATTTCCGAGTGGACGTTCGGGACGATCAACGATCTCTGGGACGAGATTCTTGCTTAGGTTAACAAGTGCGGCAAGGCCTTCTACGGGTCGTGCGTAGGAATTAACACCCTTATCCTTGACAAACGCGATAGCGCGCACCATACGGTCGGCATAGGATGTTGTCGGAATACCACTCGCCCACACATCGATAGCAACGTCATCTAGATTAAGTCCGCGTCGTTGAAGAGCTGCTTGCCACCGAGGATTTCGCGATAGGATTGCAATAGCTGAATCCATATCGGACGGAATGATCATCGGTTGAACAACACCGATACGCCGAACCTCCGTTACTTCTTTTGTTGATGGTCTGGCATAAAACTCATATGTAGCTCGTTGTAATACATCATATACAACGGCCTTCATGATACGAAGGGCCGTCCCAGAGCGAACATCATGTTTTGACGGCTCTGCCAAACCCATTGTGATAACCGTTGCCGTAGCAGGCCACCGGCTATCTGCCTTCATCGTCGAAAGTGCTGCTGTGAGTTCAGCTTCAGTAGGTTGGGATAGGGGGCGAAGGGGGCCCTGGCCGTGAGCGACAACGCTCACGGCCAGTACTGAAGAGACGAGGGCCAGAAGAAGGCCTATGTGCATAGGGCAAATGTCTAACGTTGGCGAGCAACTACGAAGGGCACTCTAAGAGAGTGGCGGCCTTCGAACACTGCAACGTACGCACCGGGAGTAAACTGCGTAGCATCAACGATGACTGTACCGGCGTCTTCGTGAAGTGTTGCCGTGTTTACTGTTCTGCCAAGAGCATCAACGATTGTTAGATGATGAGCTTCAATATTGTCGGGAAGAACGAAGGTTGCTACATCGGTTACTGGTTGTGGACGGACGAGCGGAGATGCAGATACTTTTTCGTCAACGGTCGACAGTACAGCTTCGGCATTAATGATGAGTCTTCGGCGATCTGGCACGTTTCCTACGATGGCAAGCTCAGCATAGTCGCGAGCAGAAACATCGTCGGCCGTGTAGGTAACCGTGACAGTCGATGTCTCACCACGTGGAATGTTACCCGTTTCACCGGCGACGGAGAAGACAGACGTTCTACCGCTCCGTAGGGCGTATCCCGTTGTCAGTGCGCCGTATTCACCATTGTTTGTCCATGACGTTACGTAGGAGACAGGTTTACCAACTTCACCGAGAATGGTAATTGTGTCTTCGGCCCAGTCAACATCAGGAAATTCCGTCGAGATGACAATGTTGTATCTCCTTGTCACATTGATGTTTCCTGCTTGAAGAGCGAGTTCTCCGCTTTGTATGCCTTCGGTCTTTGGCTCGACAACGAGAGGGAAGGCATTCGTTCCATTGTTACGTACCCACTGTTGCCCATCATAGAGATGAACGTAGAAGTCGTCAGACACTGCTCCGGTTGACCACCAATTAACGATGGACAAGACAGCACCGCCAGTATTGCGCAGATTTATAGAGTGGACGATAGATTCGCCGACATTGGCAAAGATCGTGTCCGGATGTTGCTGTTCGGCAAATTCGGGGCGCTCTGTTGTCCGTGTGATACGATAGAGGCGATCATCTGTCTCACGAGGAAAGCCTGGTGACGAACGCCCATCACGATTCGATGTACAAATGTGAAGTGTTCCGTCGGGGCTGACAGCAAAGTCTCGTATACGGCCTACACAACGGGCGAAGTAGTCTTTCACTGAAGTCGTCGATTCTCCGTTTGCTGATCGTTTCAGAACGTGGATCCGTCCACCTTTCAGTGATGACAGAAGCAACGCATTCTCCCACCCTGGGTACTTTGTACCGTTGTATTCAGTCAAGGCACAGATACCAAGTGTACTTTCACCAGTTGAGAAGAATGGTCCTTTTACATTAAACGTATTACAAAACAGCATTTCTTCCTCGTCGTCACAGGGGCCATTTACAAACGGCCAACCGTAGTTACGCGAACGATCCACCTTGTTGACTTCATCCTCGATTGCAGGACCATGTTCAGCAGTATACACAGCACCATCACGTGTGACGACAAGACCCTGGGGATTACGGAAGCCGATAGCCCAGACAGGATTTTCTGGCAAAGGGTTATCGACCGGAATCTCGCCATTCGATGTATACCTGAGGACCTTTCCCTTTCGGCTATTCCAGTCTTGTGCAACGGTTTCTTCCGTCGCATCACCAGTGCTGACATAGAGGTGACCATCTGCTCCAAAGGCAAGTCGAGAGCCGGCATGGTATAACGAAACGGGTCCCCATTCATCCAGGATCATTTCATCGATCAACGTATCAGCAACATATCTGTACCGAGCCAACACTTGATAGAATTCATCACCGCGTATTTCTGTAAATGAGGTATAGAAGTATGCTGAATCAGGAAACTCGGGGTGGAAGGCAAAACCAAGAAGACCAGCTTCATCCTTTGAGCGTACTCGCTGTGACAGATCAAGCAGGGTCGTACGTTCACCCGTCTGTGGATTGATTGCAATAACAAAACCATCACGTTCCGTACACCAGATGCGTCCATCGGGAGCGAATTCGATTTCCCATGGAATACGAAGATTTGATGCAAGAAGGTCAAACCGATAGTACTCTTGTGAATACAGCGAGGTAGAACACAACAGGAAAAGGAACACAACGGCATAAGCCGTTGTGGTAGAAAGGAAACGTTTCATTCTGAAGGCGTACTGTGCATCGTGACTGTTATCGAAATATAACGAATGGCGAGATGACGTACGATGACGTGGCAGAGGCGCCTTGGAGGATTCCCAAATGACACGGTGCCGGGGACCTATAGGTCCCCGGCACCATGACGGGACGTTGAGAGAGTATCGTTGTAGGTCGGACAAAAAAAAATCCCCCGAATCCTGAG
>DDUR01000057.1 GCA_002344895.1 Ignavibacteria bacterium UBA2333 | reverse complement strand
AGGTGCCGGGGGCCTATAGGTCCCCGGCACCTTCACGTCTGGTTCGGTGGATGCCCCGTTTGCCCCCTAACACAAAGTGTATTCTCCGGGAGATTTCTCCCGGAGAATTGTTTCGGTCTTCATGGTGATCCGATCACCGGGTTAGCACTGTACCCGTTGATTTGGTTTTGATGTTCACGATTCAACAAGAGCAAACCTCACGAAGACCTTTGTGGTGAGTTGTATTTCGGGGATGTTGAACATCACAGAGGCGGGGTGAGCGTCGGAGACAGAGATGGCAAAGGGAGTAGGAGTGGTGTAACTCACCGTGCCAGACATCGCATTTGAGTAGTTGGCTCCGAATCCTCCATACAACGTCGCCTCGCGAAGTGAACGGTTACCTGTTTGATCAACGAAGATGATACGCCCTACACGTGCTCCGAGAGCGCCGGCAATATCGTCTGCTTTTGATCTTGCTTCCTGCGCTGCGCGTTTGTGCAGGTTCCGAAGGGAATCGGTTTCATTACGAAGGGAGAAGACAACATGGCCGACGTCCTGCGCGCCAGCGCTACTTACCAAGGTGACGGCCCTTGTCAAGAGTTCAAGTGAATCAATGACAACCAAGGTTGTAACACGAGTGTTAAAGTCCCTGCTCGACGATAGAAAGGCTTTGTCTCCACGATTTTCGCCACTGCGATAGTACAGCGTTGAGATTTGTGCTCGATCAATTCCGAGTGAGTCTAGCTCCCGTAGAATCGAGTCTGTAGCAGAACGTGCTTGGTCAACGGACATCGCGAGAGTTGAGCCATATCCATCAACGGAAAATCTAAATTCAGCTCGATCTGCAAGTATCCTCTTGTCAACTGATGCCATTACTTCGATGACAGGTTCCGATGTATCCGAAATGAGATGAGATACGGCCGGGCAGGCAGCTACCAGTGCGAGCACGTGGATAGTGATGATGCGAAACATAACGTCTCCAGTGTGAGGTTGAGACATGCAGTTGGTGAATACACGAGAGACACGAGAAGAGTTACTTGGGTCACATTATTACTATTCGATGAGGTACGAATTTTGCACAGTTGATTACGATGTCAGGCCAGAATGTGATATTCCGTCCATGTACGACACATCCACATTCGAGATAACACTCGTTGAGCCATCAACGAAGTATCAAGATGAGTTTCTACATGCCCTGGATGTATGTTCACTCGACGACCAGAGATCGCTCATGTATCTTGGTGATGACGTCGATACGCAGTGGCCGTATAACGACTTCGATGCTTTTGTACGTCAGGTTGCAGAGAGTCAACTATATCCTAAACCAGGATGGGTGAACGGCAAGGTATGGTGGGCACGTTCAGATAATGCAATTGTTGGACGAATTGGGCTCCGGCTTGAGCTCAACGATTTTCTTCGTGAGATAGGCGGACACATTGGTTACATCACTGTTCCCACGTTTCGTGGTCTCGGTGTGGCCACTTCGATGTTACGTCAGGTTCTCCTGATGCCAGATACGCAGCGCTTGTTCCCCATCTTGCTAACCTGTGACGAGGACAATGTGGCCTCAGAACGTGTTATCGTGAAGTGTGGTGGGCGATTTGAGCGGTTTGCCGAGTCAGACGGCAGTAGCGTTCGAAAGAAGAGATTTATCATCTCATCAATTAACTCTCCATAGATCCATTCACGGGGTAACGACAGAACCCGGTGACGTAGCACGGATCATTTCTCCTGAGTCAAAAGGTGCCGGGGACCTTTAGGTCCCCGGCACCTTCACGTCTGGTTCGGTGGATGCCCCTTTTGCCCCCTAACACAAGGTGTATTCTCCGGGAGAGTTCTCCTGGAGAGTTACCCAGGAGTATTCTCCGGGAGAGTTCTCCCGGAGAATGTGCCACGTCATCGATGCACGTACACCGATACAAGCGAAACAGTTATTGGATATAGTTTGAGTCTAGCGACGGTTATTCACACAGGAGAGTCCGTGGGGTTTCGTATTCAGATAATGTTGTTTAAGGGACGCGAACGAGAGAACATTCTACGTGATCTTGGCCTCACATCAACTGGTGAGTCGTGCGAGTTTCACGACGCTGACATCGTTGGAGTTACGATCCCTTCAGGTGACTATGTTGTATACTTTAGTGACCGCAACCTCGGCATCTCCGATCACAAACTCCTAGCATTTCTCTCGGAGGGAGGCTCTTTGTTCGTCTTCACATGTTATGAGGGTGTGATGTTAGCAATTACAGCTGCATTTGAGGACGGTGTTGAGCAATGGTGTGTTGAGCACCAAGGATCAGAAAGTCCATTTTCTCTTAAGGTGCGGGGTAATCTGCCTGAATTCTACTCGGAGATTGAGAACAGACTTGTAGTAAGGCAGCATGTTAAACCAGATAGCGCAAGTGTGTTCAATATTCCCGTTGAGCTCTTTGTGGCTTGTGCTGGTTTTCAGTATGATGATTCAGTTCATTACGGTCGGACCCTTATTGGGGAGAGATTAACGCGTGCTTAAGTGGTGGCTTTCTCGGTTACCGTTGTATAACATCGGTATAGTATGCAGTGGTATCATGGCATACATGTTCTGGGTACTTCTCGGGACGCTGTTCCTTCCAATCGAGGCCGGATTTGAGATTACACTGATTACTATCCTTCTTCACGGCATCGCCTTCCTCGGTTACATCTTCGTTGCCAACGTGCTGTATTGTTTGGGCCCATTAGCTGAAGTAATTATCTCGCCGAGAAAGCCAAATGGATTTCGTTACGCTGTTTTTGGACTTGGCTTCAGCATTGCCGTCCTTGGTCCATTTGTTGTTCCCATTCATCTCCTGGTGTTTGAAATTATCCTTGGAAGAGTTTGAGTTGTACGGATTGGATTGACTACTGTAATTGGTATCGTTTTCGTGTAGAGTTGAGTTCTGACGTTAACAGATGTATTCACCGGGTAACCGCAGAACTGGGTAATGTGGCACGGATCATTTCTCCTGAGTCAAAAGGTGCCGGGGGCCTATAGGTCCCCGGCACCTTCCTTTCGCTTTGCGGGTATCGTGGCACGGATCATTTCTCCTGAGTCAAAAGGTGCCGGGGGCCTATAGGTCCCCGGCACCTTCCTTTGCGTTTTGTAAAAGTGCAAACGTCTTTCACCAAAGTTGTAATCGAAGGATGGACTCAAGAAGGACCGATGGTCCGCCCTCAACCTTTGCGTCGGTGTAGAATACGACGAGGTGGAAATAGACAGGCGCAGAAAACACGAGAGAGTCGATCCTGTCGAGTACACCACCATGTCCGGCAATCATGGTTCCCCAGTCTTTTACACCGAGGTCACGTTTGATGGCCGACATAACAAGTCCACCCAAGAAACCAGCTGCGACGATAACAAGCGATAGTATCGCTGCTCCATACCATGGGAAGGGTGTAATCCACCACAGTCCTGCACCGACTGAAACAGCAGCAAGTGATCCAAGGATAAGACCCTCAACAGTTTTGTTCGGACTTATCGTTGGAGATACCTTGGTCTTCCCAAAGAGTTTCCCGAACGTGTACTGAAACACATCACTGAGTTGCGAAACAACAACGAGATAGAAGAGGAGACGCGGGCTGCCACTCGGTAGTCCAGGGAAGTGGACATGGAGTAGCATTGGTAGATGACTTAGAAAGTACACACATAACAACACACCCCATTGTACTGTTGAGCTGCGAACAAGAAAGTTTGCAGGATCTCCCGATAGAGCCATTCTCGCAGGTATTAGGACTCCGCAGTAGACCGGTATAAAGATCAGGAACATTACATACCAGTTAATTGCAGCTAACATATACTGCACGGGTATGACAAGTAGAAAGATCCACAACAGTGTTCTGTGATCAGCCACACGCGTATTCATCACGCTGATGTACTCGCGTAGAGCTAATATTGAGAGTAATCCATAGAACACGAACAGACCCTTCTGTCCGATGAGCACGGAGGCGAACATGACGGCGACGATGAGCCACCATGCCTTTGTACGCGCGACGAGGTTCTGGACAGTAACACTCTCGTTCTGTGCCGCACGTGCTCTCTGGCGAATAATCAATACCACCGTTGTTGCTACCGATAGCAGAACGACGACGTAGATGAACAACTGTACAAGAAGCGGATCATTCGACATTCTTACGTCCTTCGGTGATGAGTTCATACACAGCGGAACGACAGCGCTCCAGAAACGACATCTTCGACTCGTCGGGGTGCACGTAGATCACAGATCCGATTCGTGCCGTACAGATCAGCGGCACCGGCACTACCTCACCTTTTGGCATAATGCGCTGTAGGTTCACGAGACCTATCGGGAGAATTGGCGTAGGTTGCGGGAGTGCTTGAGCAAGATGATATATCCCAGATCGAAACACGCCGAGTTCGCCGGTTATTGACCGAGTTCCTTCTGGGAATATGAGAATCGAATTGCCCCTTTCTAGCCCCTTAACAAGATCATCAATGGGATTGTTTGACTTTGTAACTGCACGACGTTCAATTGGAATTCCGTTTAGTACTGATAGGAAGAACCACGTTCGCAGTCGAGTAGCAAGCCAATAGTCGGCACCTCCGGCAGGTCGCAGATTCGACCGCAGCTTGGCGGGCATCATGGACCAAATCACCATCGTATCGAGATGTGAGGAGTGATTAGCGATAACAATACACGGCGAGCTGGGAATAGCAGACGAAGGAAGAACGTATGTACCTGTGAGGAGTCTCACCACAGCCGCTACTGTGGATCTCACAATGCGAAGTATCATCGTGTTGACTGAGACCAAAGAAGTTTAGATATATGTCGTAAACGTCTGATGATGGTAACGATAGATCCGAGACAGACTATAACAAGTACGATGGTCATAATCCACGTAGAGCCGAAGAATATCTCCCACGCACTTCCGAGACCGCCTACGGTAAGAATGAACATTCTCTGTTGTTTGGCCATTGGTCCTCGATAGTCACTTACGGCCGTAAGTGCTGTACCAAGTGTGCGCACGTAGGCCGTGCCGACAGCTAACAGAGCAGCAAGCCAGCCGAGAGCGGGATCGTAACTGAGATATCCAGCGGCAATAAAAACGAGGGCGTCGGAAAGTCGATCCGGTGCGTCGTTATAGATGTCACCAACCGGACTCTTCTGACCACCTTCAATTGCTATCAGGCCATCGATAAGATTACACAAGAGTCGTAGCTGAATACCGAGTGAGCCCAGAACGAAAAGAGCACTTTTTACGGGCAATGAAACACGCAGCAGGGGAGACCACAACACGGCCGTAACCAGAGCAAAGACAATACTCGTGATTGACACGGCATTTGGTGTGACACCGAGGCGTGCAAGTTTTTCGGCCAGAAGGCGCGGCCATTGTTTGCGCCGTGTGCGGAGTTCTCGACGACCAATCTCTCCCATCAACCGACTCCTATGAAGCAAGACATCGTTCAGTGTGAACATATGAACTCTCCGGGAGAACTCTCCCGGTGAATATCCTCGGTGAACACTCTCCGGGAGAACTCTCCCGGTGAATACGCTCCCGGTGAGTTAACCACGTCAAAAGGTGCCGGGGGCCTATAGGTCCCCGGCACCTTCCTAGCAGCCCCTTTTACCCCCTACCAAGAAGCACGAACTCCAAATCAGCAGACTGTTGAATAACGGCTGTAGAGTGCTGTCAATCTCGCGTTATGTGTGCTTCGTTGGTAATGACGATTAGTTCGTGGAGAGAACAAGAGAACACAGAAGGAGTATCAGCACAACCGGTGTCCAGAGATTCCGCTCCGCTTTACTGCGAGATATTGCGTTTAACACAACACCAAGTGCCATGTAGGCCGTAACAACCCACATTGCCGTATGGGATACGTTGGTATAGTCGAGAAGAATTCGCCCAGAACGTGTGAGGGCAACAATGATAAATAGTACGAGGATTATCGCTGAAGCAACGGCCGTTACTCTTCCTCTGGTTGGAAGCCGACCGTCGTGTTGGCCTCCCTGGGTGAATCGTCCCCATGGTAAACCAAACGCAACAAGTACATGGAAGATCGCCGTCAAACTGCAGACAACAACAAAAATTTTTAGTGCTATTTCATTCATGATGATTTCCGTTGTTTTGAGGAAGAGCCGATTATGTTCTTGGTGTTGCTCTTCGCGCCGTTCTTCGTGCTGCTCTTCGTGCTGCTCTTCGTACTGCTCTTCTTGCCGCTCTTCGTACTGCTCTTCGTACTGCTCTTCGTACTGCTCTTCGTGCTGCTCATTTCGCTGCTCATTTTGCTGTTCTTCGTGCTGCTCTTCGTGCTGCTCTTCGTACTGCTCTTCGTACTGCTCTTCGTGTCGACAATGATCTTCGTCGTGCTTTGAGTTTTCCGTTCCGAGTTGTTCTTTGATGTTCTCGCAGTGCTCTTTCGTGATTGTTTCGCAAGAATCTCGGCTAACCGGAATTTCACCAGGTTTATGATAAGGGGCTTGGGAAGGGGCTTGTTTGTCTGAAATCGGATGGTCCCCTTACTTGTGGAGAACGGTTCTAACTCCTTCGCGAAGGTTTCCAGCGGAGTGCCGCCTGTATAGAAGGAACAGTGATTTTTTGAAGCGCCCATATGGACCACATTTGTTCCGTGTAGACGGAATGTTGGAATTCCATACGATATCACTTGTTCAGCATTGGGAATAACGGAGAGAATGATTGTCCGCAATCGTTGAAGAGCATCTTGTTGGATTTGTGGCAGAGCCGCAATGTAGGCGTCAACAGCAGAGAGTTCGTGAGTGCCATGTGATCGTAGTGTTGTACGAGTCATCACGGGAATCTTTGTGCGTTTCCGAAATCGTAAGGCCGTCCAGTCCTCGTCAATCGCTACTTGTCGTACAGGTTCCCAGCCAAGTTTACCAAGCGACTCCCATCCCGTGTCACGGTTGAATTCGCATCGATAGTTCTTCGATGTTGATTTTGGATAGGCAAACCAAAGTATAGCGTCATCAGTCGCGCGTGATGTGAGATCGTTCGCGAAACGATCAACTTCGTCAAGTGTTGTCACAAAGGTTATGGCGCTGGAGATCGTTCGGCTAATGCGTGTTGTGGTCGTAATAGATGGATCGGACAACGTTTTGATAAGGGGCAAGGGGGCATTCAGGATAACAAGGGTTGAGGACTCCTTGATGTTGAGCTTTTTAAGGAGTGTGGACATGTTCTGGCTCGTAGATTTGAGTCAACGTTTTTCTGCACAAAAGTATCGAGGATGGCGAATGCTCTCGGAACCAAATGTTGTTGACCTACCGGAAGTCTCAACGGCAACCATACACCTGACGATTCCCCTGACGGAGATGCACGTCCATATGGATGCTGCTATCCAGGAGATACTCCAGGTTGTAATGGGTCAGAATGCTCAAGTGCTGGGACCGTTGATGGCCTATCATCATCGTATGCCCACGGACTCTTTTGATTTTGAAATTGGATTCCCTATTGGTGCCCCCATAACGGAGCAGGGGCGCGTCAAGAACAGTATTGTGCCTGCATCGAAGGCTATGACGGCGAGTTTGACCGGACCATACGAACAACTTCCGGACGCATGGCGTCAGTTTATGGCTAGAGTTGATGACTCGGGACACAGTAAACGTGGAACGTTTTGTGAGACGTATAGTCGGGGTCCGGAGTCGACGACATATCCTGAGGAGTTCCGGACGGACTTGACGGTGTTCCTGCTGTAGGAATTTCTCCTGAGTCAAAAGGTGCCGGGGGCCTAAAGGTCCCCGGCACCTTCGTCTTTCCGTGACGGTGTTCCTGCTGTAGGAATTTCTCCTGAGTCAAAAGGTGCCGGGGGCCTAAAGGTCCCCGGCACCTTCGTTTGCACGTCCGTCTTTCCGGAGTTCCATCACGAGGCATTCATCCTCACCAAAGGTTCGGAACTCTACATCTCTGAATCCGAACCGACGGTAAAACGCGATGGCTTTGTCATTGCTAATCAGGGGATCAATGACGATACGTGTTGCACCGAGATCTTGGAAACATTTCTCGATTGCCATCTTCATGGCCATACTACCGATACCACGACGTCGAGCGCTTGCGACACCAATCCAAATGTCGATTGCATAGGTTCCTGGTGCTTGTTCACCCCAGTAGTGTGTTTCTTCCTCTACGGCGTTTATGATCTGGATAAAACCTACGGGGTGTTCGTCTGCTTCAATGATGAGTTGATGTCGCCAGGATGGCGTGCGCGTGATCTCTTCGTCCCAGTTCCAGTCGTCATTTGGGTCCGACGCAAGAACGTCAGGATCGTTATCCCATTGCCGTAGGTGTGGTAGATCGTTCGTCGTTGCTGAACGCAGCGTTACGATCACTTGTCCTTCCTCCTAAACGACGCCTCAGCAAAGATTTCTACTGGCATTGCAGGTGTTGATGAATTAAGGCCGCCAATCTCAAGTTGCAGACCGTTTTTGTTATAGTAGAGATCATCGTCGAATCGCAGAATAGCCACGGGATTCAAAGCCGTGAGAGTTGTCTTCAGATGTGCAGCATTTCGAGCTTGCACCTCGGTCATTGAACCTTTCGCGACACTACTACCCTCATACTGCTTGATGGAAATGTCGTAATGGATGCTTCCCTTGAGGTAACCATTCTGTCCAGACGTCCAAAGTGAAGATTTACCGATACGTGAGATATGTATGGATATACGATTGCTGTCAATGGTATGTCCAGGTACAACAACGATCGTATCCCCGAGTTTCAGGATTCGTGGTGCTTCGTCTCCATGGGCGAGATAACGCTGTGGTAGAACGTAATACGGCACATTGTCCGATGTTTGCCACCTACCCATTGGCATAAGGTCCGAAGGGGACCTATTCGGACTATAGCTGAAGTACCGCTGAGCCTCAATCTTCCAGATTGAACCTTCATCGGTGAGATGTTCAAAATCCCGACCAAGGTTGCCAGTATACAGGTACGATGTCTTTACACCGTCAAGATTGACTGATACCTCCGTGTGCTGGGTCGATGGTTGACTAGTAATGAGTTCGATAAACTCGCTCCCTGGCGTATAGTTTAGAAGGTTAAAGTCATATCTCATACTACCAACGTTCACCGATACATCACCATAAAACGCATGACGGAGTCCCCAATCAGCTCGAACATAGACGCGATAGTAATGTGTTCGAGTACCAACATAGGATCTACCAGCGCTATAACTGTCATAGACGCACGGTGTACTGTCTGTCCGAACGACGGTCACGTGAAGACCATCAGTGTGATCATAGGCTACCGTGTCTATCGCATGCCGAATAGCATCAGTACACATTTGTATGTTCGGCGGTCCACTAGGTGTGGACTCACAAGCTATAAGTGCTATGCTCAGTATTGCGAGTCCGAAAGCCGAGATTCTTTTCATCGTTTCCCTCTCCGTATGTGATTCCTCCGCTGCATGACAACGCAAATGGTTTACGTCAATTGTATCGGCTAGTGCAGTGCCCCTTTTGCCCCCTTCCTACGACTGTCAAGGTTCTCACAAATTGGTTGAATAGGAGGTGGCTTTATGTCCGAAGGATTCGTGTTCGAAAAACCCATTCACCGGGTTACCACATTACCCGGTGAATGATTCTCCTGAGTCAAAAGGTGCCGGGGGCCCAAAGGTCCCCGGCACCTACCTCGCGGCGCGCCTGTTTGCCCCCTCTCACTTCTCCCTGAACCCCTTCCCGTCCAGAATCCGTTGCATACAGGCTTCTATCCTCGAATGCCGTGTTGCCGATTGTTTCGCCGACGAGAAGTGGAGCAGGTACTCACGTTGCCTGCCTGGTGTGAGCGCCCTGAATGATTGTTCGAGTTCGGGAATTCGTTGGAATGCCTGTACGAGTTCTTCTGGTAATGGACGTTCGTCGATCCTCTGAAAAACAACCTTTGTACCTGATCGTTCATGCGCTATCGCTTCGTCCACATACCGTCGAATGGCTGTTTCTTGTTGGCGAATCTCGTTGACAGAGGTAAAACGTAAAAAACGCGACGATTGCGTATTTGGTCCGGGCTGTCGGAGGTTGTTCTCCGGATCCTGTAGCAGTGCTCCCTTAAAGAATCCCAGAACACAAGAGTCCTTAAACGTGCTCAGAATACAGACGTTTTTTCCGTTTACGGTGTAGACGGGCTGATACCACTTTACATCCTCTGTCATATCCGTTTGTTTGAGGATTTCCCTCAATACGAGCAACTCCTCCTTCCACCGACGCGCCCGTTCAAAGAGTTGATCAGGTGTTGGTTTGGATGAGGTTGTCGACTGGGATTGAGGCTTCTGCGCTTTCATGCCTTCAATGTGTATCGTGGTCAGTAGGAGTCGTGTATCAGTCTGAAATCTACGCCGTGAATACGGCATTTCCCAACGGCCGGAGCACCTTTTGCCCCCTTATCTGATAGTTTTGATCTACTGCGTTGTTCTCGCGTTGTTCTCGCGTTTTCTTGTACTCATGAGTAACGATAATTATCCTGGTAACAGGCGATGGCGTGTTCACGGAACAAGTGTTCTACCTCACAAGCGTGATGTCCTGGATGTCGTAGTTCTGTGTGTCGTTGGTACCCTGTGGCACTTTCTTTTTGGAGTCACAGGTAACACGTACCTGTTTGGACTCGTTGCTCCGGTGAATGAGTCCCTGTGGGAACACGGAAAACTCGGCCTTGGCGCAACATTGATGTTACTTGTGGTTGATGGCATACGTCTTCACAGGCTAGGTGATCGTTTGCCACTGGTAAGTAGAGCGGCTGGTTTGATTGTGATGAATACATTCATCATTGTCATCTTCTTGATCTATACGTGGATACTTTCGACGAACATACTTGCGCTTGATATATTCCTATACTATACGGCCTGTTATGTGGCAGTTATGGTACACAGATACGCTTCAGATCGTGGATGTAACTCGCATCGTGTGGTAGGCATTCTGTTATGGGTCGCTATCCTAAGTCTGTACGCTATCGTAACACCGATATAGTCATACCCTTATCACAGAGCACGATGGAAGGGGGCAAAAGGGGCAGTCGGTGAGCTTACTTGCGAATCTTTTTTCTTTTGACGTCGTACGCAGGGCGTTATGACCGATCGACACACCACCGCGCATTTTCTCTCGACAACGAGGCTTGATATTCACCGATTGGATGTTGCTGCCGTTGAGGCAGCGCTCGTTGGTGACATTGAACTCGCTCGACACCTGTCGTGTAACGTACCGGCCGAATGGACGGTGTTTGGCAGGGAGCCATTTCTTTGGACATTACGTCAGTTACAGAAGTCATCACCTGCGGAGTCAGGATGGTTTACACATCTACCCGTTCTCCGGGAGAATGGGTTTCTGGTTGGTAGCGGTGGATTTCGTGGAGCACCAATCGATGGAGTTGTTGAAATTGGCTACGAGATATCGCGTCCGTTTCGCGGGAGGGGTCTGGCAAAGGAGTTTGCTGCATCGTTAGTCGATATTGCGTTCAGCGCAGTGGAGGTACAGAAAGTATGCGCACACACCTTACCAACAGAGAATGTATCTACAGCTGTCCTTCGTTCGCTCGGTTTCACGATGACCCATGAGGTTCATGATAACGACGAGGGAATCGTGTGGCGGTGGGAGCTTTCACGGTAGTAACGAATGAGGCTGTACGCTTCATAACCAACGAGGATTGTATGATTCAACTTCTTCACTATAACGTTTGGGCAAATGAACGCCTTGCCTCAAACATTCTTTCTGTGAAAAGTGATTCTGTATTTGACGTTGCGATAGCTCCCTTCGAACATGTTCTTGAGGCATTGCGACACATTACTGGCGCAGAGATAGCCTGGAGAATGCGTATTGAGGGTCAGTCACCTAGTTCCGTTATGGCCCTTACAAATGGAAGAACTGGTCCTGAACTTCTTGATACCCTTCAGGATGCCTCCAGACGTCTTGTTGAGATAGCCCAGGACATTCCAGATCTATCGTCACATCGTATCACGTATTCCACAACAACGGGTGTACAGTACGATCATCCTGCGTCGGACATTCTTCTCCATGTCGTGAATCACTCTACATATCATCGAGGTCAGATAATGTCAGCATTACGTACTGTTACAACTGGACCCCTTTTGCCCCTTGACTACATTGCCTACGTACGTATCGTATAGGTACGCTTGGTATGTTGTGTCGCAAAGGATGCAACAATCGACGTTAGCGTGGTAGCGGCCGTTCCAGGCCATCAATGGCTTCCGAGATGTCATCGACCTTTCGCATTACCATTGCACGTGAATCTCGTACACCTTGATTGTAGAAGTATACTCCGAGATTCGCTGTGATGAAGTCCACAATGCGCTCAACTTCAAAACGACCTGCGTCGACAGAGAGTTCGTCGAGTAGAACACTCTGTAGTCTTCGAACCACGTCGGTTCTGTCTTCGGGTGAAAGAGTAATCATCTGTTTCCTGTTGATATACGCTGTTGTTTGCTGTTCTCCAACGTCAATCCATGCTCAGGATTCAACGGTGGTTCAGAATCGCCGGGTATGGAAATATATGCCGCATGCATCATTGTTCATGGTTATGCATCCGACTCGATACGTTGGAGCAGAAGTAGGTGTTGTTCATGGAGAGCGGTTTACATCACACGGACCGTTCGGAATCATCGGACGTCGGTATGCCGTTGGGGCGTACGGAAATAACGACGACATTCAGGCTTTGATCTCAGCTGGATACGAGTTGTCGATTATACTTATCACACTTCGGGCCGACGTTTGTGTCACAACGAATTTTCGTTCTGATGTTGGTGTTGCTGTTCGTCCAGACATAGGCCTCAGTTTTGGCGGGGAAGCGGGCCTCACAATAGGAGGCCATATCCCTCTAGTCGGAGAAGGTCTCCCTTCATCATGGCGTCTCGGCGCGTTTGTAACCCTTGCTCGCTGAGAGTTTCCACCCATAACTTCGTATATGTCCCTCGACCTTGTTGTCCTTGGTGGTGCTGAAGAGATTGGTGCCAACTGCCTGTGGCTCAATGTGAATGGCACTGGCATCATCATTGATGCCGGACTTCATCCGCGTTTGCGGGACGTGCGTGCATTACCGGATGTAGGACTCCTCGCGGACTATCCATTAGACGTTGCCATCATCACACATACACACACAGATCATCTTGGTGGCTTGCCGTTTCTTCTACGACGTTACCCTCACCTTCGCACATTGATGACGCATGCAACGAGAGACGTTTCGCACGTTATGCTCCATAACGTGGGTAAACTTCTCCGACGTGAAGTAATGTCAGTGTTTGGTTCAGAAGCTCTCGAGTTTTACGAACGTTCAAACGTCGAGTTCCTTCGTCGAACATTTGATGTTGCAGACTATGGTGAGTCTGTAGTCCTGCGTGGTTTTGATGGTGTTACAGACGTGTCAACGACGTTCTATCCTGCAGGGCATATCCTCGGCTCTGCTGGTATTGTTCTAGAAAGCAATGGTATGCGCATCGTTCATACTGGAGACGTCCAGTTTGCAGACCAAGCCGTACTTAAGGGTGCAGATCTACCGCGTACACATGCTGATGTTCTGATCATCGAAGCAACCAATGCTGCCTCAACCGTGCCCTCGCGAGCAGATGAAACAAAGCGTTTAGCAGCCTTTATTAATAACGTATCTGAACGCGGTGGGAGCGTACTCATTCCAACATTTGCCCTTGGCAAAGCACAGGAGGTTCTCACAACACTCTATTCTGCTATGCGAAGAGGTTCTATACCACATCTCCCCATTTGGACAGGTGGTATGATGCTTCCCGTTAATAAGATCTACGATGCGTTCTGTTATACGGAGCCGATGAAGGTTCCAGGTTTTGAGATTTCGGACATACCTCAGCGTCGTCTTACACGTGACGCCATTCGAACAGGCGAGCCTCTTCGGGAACCAAGTATTGTTCTTGTACCAAGCGGTATGATGAATCCTCAGACGATGAGCCATGAACTTGCACTACAGTGGTTCCAGAAAAAGTCATGCGGTATCGCCATTATCGGATATCAGGATCCGGCAACTCCCGGAGCAGCACTTATGGAATCGGTCGCTGGTAAGCCATTTACGTTTGGTAAGAACGAGGTTCGTAGGACATGTGATGTTGAGCGTTTTCGGTTCAGTGCTCATGCTTCACTCGATACACTCGTTGACTATGTTGATGATGTTCGCCCTTCTGTGCTGGTCATCGTGCACGGCGAGCCCGAAGCATGTGAGTGCCTTGCGCTCGCCGTGCTGGAACGACGACCAGGAATGCGAATCATCATTCCTCGTGCCGGTCAGAAGTATTCTCTTATCTCACGATCGGATAACGATCAGCTGCGTACGCCGAACTCCTCCAGCGGAGTGAACGGTCACGATGTAAACTCCGCCGAGCAGATCGGAACAGTCGATTGAGGCCCCTCGTGACTGAAGAGGAAGGTCAAGTGACTTCACCTGCCGTCCGTCAACGGTGTGCACTCCTATGCTCCTGAGTTCAACATCGGATTCAACGTCGAGTCGACTATGCAGATCGTGATATACAATGTCAGCACTGAAGCCGTGCTCAGTTTCATTTCTGACAACGTCTTTTGCTGACGAATGTGATATCGTTACCCACGAAGGACTGATGTCACGGATGACGTCGGACCCAGAGGCAACGATAGAGAACCGATAACGTTCGCCCGGAGGAACATCTGCCGGAATGGTCCACGCATAGTGTCGTGCCTCTGCAGGAACATTCTCGGCAATCACTCGCGTTGTTCGGCGTTCAGCATCGTACAGTCGAATGTCGACTGCAGCTACTCCAATAGGTGTCCAGCGAATCTCGACGTCCCTTCCTATTTCGAGCGGCTTGGATGTGCTACCTCCAGTAGGAACGAGGTCGGCGTGACTAGCTGAGGTTGTGAAGATGCTGAGGACGACAGGTACGACGAGGAATCGCACGCGGTTCCGTCCAGTGTCGCGCATCAAACGAGATGTTGCTTGAGGTTTCATGGCTTGAATGAGTGTTTGTGTTGAAGTTTAGTAGACAAGGAGTGTGGTTTGACCCTCCCGTCCACCTGGTTGAGTGTAGCGGACAATCCATGGTCCGCGAGGGGGACGAATGTTAACGACGTCTGAGACGCCGCAGTCAATCGTGTGAAACAGTCGTCCGTTGATGTCATAGATGTATACCAACTTCACGTCACCACGGACCCGCAGTACATCACTCGTTGCATCCCACAGGAACTGTACTGGTGATGCAGTCGGGTTTTCAGGCGCAGAGAGTGTTGTTTTGTCATACCATGCTGTGAGGACAACCGTATCACCAAGGGGCCAACATTTTGACGAGGCATTTACACGCGGCGATGTTGCGTCGTCGATGATGTGAGGATAGTTAGAGGTCCATTTGACAAATGTCCAGTTTCCTGCTTGTGTCGGCGCATATGCTTCGAACTCGCGTCCAACATCGCGTATCGTGTCGTGACCATACGGAAGGGCTATTTCAATATTCTGGAGTAGCGACTGGTCTTGTTCAGAGCGCACTTCTGTTCGGACCCTGTATACCGGATACATGGTGAATCTAGTATCCGTGGAGTCGCTCACATTGCCTTCCAATGCGGCACATCTCGTACGGAGCATAAAGCCCATCGTGGAACTGTTTACATATCGTACCAGACCACCATTCGTAACGAGGTTTGCCCATGGTTTTCCTTCAACGAGATCTATCTCGACATCCAGGGGCTCAAGCCCCTCGAATGTCCGACGATACAGTGTTGCCCACTGCGGACCATTCTTACGTTCCTGAGGGCGTCCGATGCCCGTAATGATTCTCAGTGTATCGAGACAACCCATAACGGCACCGTTAACGGCGCAGTCGATAGTGATCGATTGACAAGAGTACACAGTGAGCGTTCGTTCGGACGTGCAGTGGCTTCGTGGGTCGTTGTATGGCCATGACTGTGCCATTGCAGCATCGTAGATCACGAGAGAGATGATCGTATGAAGAAGTGCGTACCGTTTCATCGTATGGCCCCGAAGATGTACATGTGTTGTTCGTGTGCAGGCTACCGAATAACCGCTTTCCGCGGATAGAGTCTTGTTTTGAACTTATACGTCGCGTTATCGGATGATGCCGTGGTGTAGGGAGGTGTCTGTGTTCGTGCGCCCCACAGGGTGCCTCCACCAAGAACAACTGAACCCGCACCAAGGAAGTAGTCTTGATCTTCTATTGGAAGAAGCCCATCAATCAGCCGTGCTCCAAGCGAGATTACTTCAGGGAGTATGGTTTCCCAATCACGCAGTGATTCTGGCGTTTTGTCTTCTTCATCTGCCTCGTATGATTCGAGACGTTCGCGCACTTCCTTCAGAATTGCTGATACGTTGTTCACGAGGCAGTTATCGTCTGAACGACAGTCCTCGTCGTACGATGCAATTCGTGTCCAAAGAGCTGTATGGTCAGCTAACCAATACGGTTCAAAGAATAGCTCTTCACCACCAAAACGATATGCAGGATCGCTGTCATCCCATTCGACTGTGCAGTTATCAGGGACAGGTTTACGTTGTTCGTCACAGCGCGGTATTCTTCGAAAGGCACTGGTCATTGATACATCCGATGACTCGAGAGCAGCACCGTATACAACATGGTAGAGTTCACCATGGTTATCCCAGATAAAGTCCCAATCACCATCATATCCCCAATCACCTTCTTCTAGATTTACGGCCACGCCAGTTTTCTCGAGACTCTGGCACACGAATGTTGCCGCACTTTGTAAGGGTACTCCGCGGAGGGACTTGATTCCCGTGCCTACCCAAACATCAACACCGCCATAGTGCAGCGCTTGTTTGCGTGGACTTGTAGTTGGATCATTTGCAGCAAACTCGACAGTTGTGATCGGCGTCCCATCGAGTGGCTGATATGTGATGTTCGCCAGGTCTCCAGATGTCACATCGAAGTCGAGATCCTTTGTTGCGTAATCATTTACAAGCACGTTGGAGTAACTCCATAGCTTCATGCCTCCGGCAGAGACCGTTCGAATATCTAAGGGAGCAGTGAAACGAACCGATATCTTCGTTCCGTGATATGGTATGTACTCTATCTGCCGACCACCGTCAACTTCATCAGCTAGCTCATCGTGGTAAACAATTGGGTCGAGCCACTTTAACCGGAAAACATCATCTGCTTTCGACTCCGATTGTTGCAAACGCAACCTCATTCCTATGGCATCGATCCCAAATGTCTTACGCCAGCATGCACGCATACGAATCTCTTTTTCGCCCAATGGTGCGCCTAAACAGTCACCTGCATCAAAGAGGGCAAGGTCGTCATCAACGATAAACGTGTACTGACGTTCGCGTTCGTAGACGCGTTCGTCACCCGGTGCGACATAGTTTGTTGCATCCGACCAGAAGCGCCACTCTTCCCCTCGCATTTCACTACTCAGTATTCGTAGTCGAAGTTCATCACCACAACGTACGTCGTACGTTGTCCAACGTAACAGTGGATCTTGTGAACATGCCTTCCCGTTGAGTGCGACCCATCGCGACACGCCATGTCGATCGCGTTTCCGTACCTCAACGATTACTGTCGTTTCCGGATGAAGGCGATTAAGAGGGTCCGACTCATTGGGATCATCATCTTTCACGAGTGTTCGTTCAACTCGAAGTCGAACCGGACGACGTTGAACGTGAAACTGAACATCGTTAACAGGATTGAGCATCACATCTGTGATGCAGAGTTGTCGTGCCGGGTTTGGGAGATCTTCGAACGTTCCGCGCCGTGTGATAAATGTCGCAACGATATCCCAGCACTCATTCGTCCTGACGCATACCGTACGTTCTTCCGAAGCTCCATGCTCAAACTCACGTTCCGTCGTAAACATACCAGCGTCTTCTTCAACGAATCCAGGATCAGTATCCACGTTTACGATGTGGCCCTTGAGCTTGTATTCTTCTGACATACCGCCAAGTGGATTAAACACGGGAACGATTGGATTCCCGTAGCCAATAGAAGGACCTTGCGCAATTGCGAGTCTGACAGCACCTGCACCAAGCGATACCACGGCAGTTGCACTTCCGTGAAAGGTCTGTCCAACAGCATTCCAACTCGCCATCTGATATCCAGCCAGAGGAGTGGCGTGCAGATACACTTCAGGTTGTTCATCACTAATCACGATTGTATCCTCCTCGTCCTCTGCGAGTTCGACAAGGGATGTACCATCAGGCGCACGTACGATAAGAGTGCCCCCTTCCGCCCCTTTCACCACAACGGCAAGTGAGTCGATCCGTTCGACAATAGCAGTGATTTGAAAGACGGGAAGCATCAAATCGCACGAAAACGTTACATCCGTACTGGGTTTCTCTGGATGGGCAATTGTCACGTCTCGCGACTCCCATCTCACAAAGCGCCATGCGTCGTCAAACCACTCCGGGGATCGTAACGGCAGATCTACGCCAGAGACTGCCACGTAGGGTCCAATTGACAGGGCACTATCCACAAAATCAGGTACCGGACGTCCGTCTACACTCCGCGTTTGAATCTGCACACGTCCACCACGACGAACTGGAAGCGAAGCAACCTTGTCTTGTCGATCATCTCCTGTAATCGTGCCGAGCTGACATATACCGTGAATTGCTCCGCCAACGGGCCATGTCGTTACGGGCGTGATTTCCAGCGTGAGAGTATCACCGTTCAGGAAGACCCGTCGTTCAACAGGATATGTCGGATCTCCGCCGTTGTGGAGGTCTTCCGTCCGATCGATAATCCATGCCGAGTTCGACGCCATGGCAACGTCCTCTGGTCTTACATCACGGAATCGGAAATAGACCGGCCGTCGGCATGTGATAACACGTATACTGTCAAAGGTAGATGCAGCAAGAGAAACGACTGGAGCAACGGTTCGGAATGTTGATTCAAGATTCGGAACGATCGTTGTTTGACCCTGTATCATGACGCCAACATTCAGCACGAGCAGCCGATATGTCTTCCTTGGTTGTAGCGGAATCGAAGGGATGTATCGAAAGGTCCAGGGATCATCAAAGACAACATTTCCATGAATACAGTGATGTTTCCACCGAAAACGAGGAGTTGTTGACGCAACTGCATCGTCAATCAGAAGCACGGTTGGTTCTTCTGGTCGCCACGCCTGAGCATCGGCATCTGGCCAGTTCTGTGTTACTGAATAGCGAACAATTGGAGTAGTAGCACGAATAGTAATGTCCGTGTGTGTGGAAACATCAACGGCACCATTCGTTGGGCTGAGAATTGTAAGTCGTTGTTGCGACCTTGCGGCAAGGGTCGTCAACAGCGTCAGGAGGAATACAAGCACGATCGCCGGCACACGATCGCGAGCTCGCAATGGGGGAGAAGAGCTTCGCATAACAACCTCCGGAAAGCATGATGATGAACATCCGCCCATGGTGGGGCGCGTTCGTCATTGTGCATTCACGAAGGTGTTTCGTGACGCCGTCCGGACGATTATTTTGCGAAGACGTTTGGCTGTGTTGTAATGCTATACACCCAAGGCCAGTTCTTGCCTGTAACGTAGAGTTTTCGACTCACAGAATCCCAAGCAATACCGTTAAGGACGTCGGTATCGGGCCGACGTTCAGTAGATGGAAGTATTCCAGTCAAATCAATAATTTTTGATACTCTTCCAGTTTGAGGATTGATTGCAACGATGGCATCCTGCATCCATACGTTGGCCCAGATTTCTCCGTCGATCCATTCGAGTTCATTGAGCTTGTCGAGTGCAACACCATCAACGGTAACGGTAAAGATGCGCTCAACGCGGTACGTCGCTGGGTCGAGAACTGCTATTGAACTTGTTCCATTCGACATATAAAGTTTTGTACCATCGGTCGTAAGACCCCATCCCTCACCAGCATAGGTGAACTCACCAATCTTTTGTAAGCTCTTTACATCGAAAACAAATCCCTTCTGATTCATCCACGTCAGCATGTATGCTTTTGATCCTATCACCGTCATACCTTCACCAAAGTACTGCGCGTCGAGATCCGTGCGTTTCCGCACACGGCCTGTCTTGATATCGACGATACGAATGGAGGAAGCGCCATTCTGCCCAGTAGATTCAAGAAATGTTGATCCACGAACGACAAGGCCCTGTGTAAAGGCAGTTCGATCGTGGGGATATGCAGCCTCGACAGAAAATCGGGCGCGCAGAATGGCTGGGGATGCAGGCGACTCCGCAGGCAGTTGCGTCTGTCGGTTGTCACCCGGCACCCGTTCCTCCGACGTACATGAAAATGCCATAACGAGGCATACGACAACGGACAGAGCTATGTGATAAGAGAGGGCGGTCTTCATTCCATCAAGATACGGGATGTGATTGGCTGGGACTGCCGTATTCAGTCGTAATTTCGAATAACCATGTACGTAGTACCCAAGCCCCCTTTGCCCCTTTCCCTGAGCGTCAGCCTGCTCGTCTGCCTGCTAGTGGCCTGTTCACCCGACGAAGTTGTGGAGAACGTCGAACAGCGTCAAGCTGATTCTGTGAAGGCGGCCGTGGAGCAGCAGCGGAAGCTCCGCGCAGACTCGTTACTGAAGAGGTTTCCGCGTATTACGTATCAGCGTTTGATTGTTGAGAATACATCAGTCCTTGACAGCATTCGAAGGACGTTTGCCAAACAAGCGTCGACGATGCGTAATTATCGAGCACTGACTACGCTCAACCGTAAGGATATATACTTTGTTCGTCTTGGTGACACGCTGGTTGTTCCTGATACAATCATGGATGACCTTCGTGCCTACAGCGTGTTTCCTCAATACTATCGTGCTGCAGATACGATTCCCAAACTCGTTCTCATCAGTAATAAGTGGCAGAGTTATGCCTGTTACGAATACGGTGAACTTGTTCGATTTGCGGCTGCGAACACAGGCGAAGAACGAAAGCCGACATTTCCGGGACGATATGCCGTAAACTGGAAACAACGACTTCGTCTCTCATCACTCGACTCAACATGGCGGTTACCGTTTACGGTAAACTTTCACCAATATGCCGGTAGTGCCTTTCACCAGTTTGAGATGCCCGGACGTCCGGTTTCGCACAGCTGTGTCCGCCAGTTTATGGATGATGCAGAATGGCTGTTTAAGTGGGTAAAGACTGCGAAGATTGACACCGTTCAGCACAGGTTTGTACCGTTCACGGGAACACCAATCATTATCACGGACGTTTTTGACTTTACACGGAAACGCGGTGGACCCTGGTTAGAGCTCACATCGAATGCCGAAACACCAGCGGACCTTCCTGCAGACCCAATGGCAGTGGAAGAAGCCCTTATTCCCATATCACAGATACCGAAGGAAGCTCGTGGTGCTCTTCCAGATCGCAAACGATATGTTGAAGCTGAGAGTCTTTTACGCGATCGCGGACATATCCGCGAAGGCATCTCGTTAAAAGAGTCCATTAACTTCAACAAACTCCGTCAGGAAAAGCGCCGTCGTCAAGCGGAAGCACTTCGCAAGAAGCAACTGGAAACCAACGGCACAAACTGACGAATGATACGGGGCAAAGGGGGCAGAAATGACATCTGATCAGTTTTTGCGGCGAATCAACCCCTTGGTACTCCTACCAATTCTCGTCGTATCGTCACTTATGCTGTCGGCATGTCAGCCGTTTCAAAGTGTTTATCTGCAGAACTACGATTCCAGGGATGTCGTAGTAACACTTGCTCTTCGTGATAGTGTTCTTCTAGACCAGCTGACAACAGTGGACGAAAAACCACGGGTTCGTGCAGGCCTGCCTTCTCCCGGAGAGTTTTCACCCGGTGACTTCCTTCGTGTTGTCGTTTCACGTCGTTCCTACTCGGTAACCATCAAAAGACGCGGTTGGCGTGTTCTTTGATCAACGATGCCATAGAAGCCTAACGGTAAAACACGGGGTACCGTAATCGTGGAATCGTTTACGGTTATCTCATACTGCTGTCCATCGAGGGAAATGAGCTGAAGGGTTGAGGATGTTGTAGAATATCGAATCACCTCACCGCGACGTACGCAGATTGGTCCGCCCACTGTAGTCGGTTCGTCGATTACTGGCGTACTTGTTACGGTGAGCGGAACGTTGTGAAAGCTGAGCAAACCAATTCCTAGTTCGTCAGTGATCCATGGACCTTGAAAAAGGACATTCGTGAATGGATCATTTTTTGACGGTATATAACTCACCGTTGTCGGTTGTGTACCTTCTGGATACGAAAGAAACACAGATGAACCTGTGATCCACGCGCTATCAGGCCGCAACGTCTCGCTTCCATCAAAAAAGAACGCAGACTGTAGTCGCTCACTTGCAGTTTGTATAAGGCGAAGAGAATCAGCATTGCGTATACGAAGTACGACCAGTCTCTCGTTCTCAATGTCTTGCGCGGCTACAATTGTTGGGGCGAGTGCTGCAGACTCAGTGTCACCCGATTCAACGTCCTTATACAAGGCAAAGAGTTGATCTCCAAGTTGCCGATATCCTTCTTGTGTAAAGTGGCAGCCGTCATGTCCAGGAAGGGCACACGCCGTGTGTGTGATAACGTCTGTATAGATATCTTGAAGTCGACGTTGATCATCTCGAAGGCGTGCGTGATTGTCACCACCACAACCCGGTCGAATCTGTACCACAACGATATGCTCCAGATTCGAAAGATCTTCGTGCCACGCAGAATACAGTTGATGAAAGAGTTCGTCGTACCTATCGTCTCCACTATTCGACTCACCCTGATACCAGAAGAGCCACCGTATTTTTGAAGCGAGATTACTCTTCCTCATTCGATACAGCCACGATCCATAGATCGTACCGAGATTTATGCGATTATCGGTTGACGGGAAGTGCTGTTCAATACGCGTTCCACCAACACCGCCATTGATAATACACGAAGGCAAACCAAGTTCGTCAGCAATGTGATTCTGCAGACGAAGTCCCCAACCTCCAACATTTGGACCTCCACCACTCTCACGCGCCCTACTGCGAGCATAGAGGGTGTCTCTTGCCGATTGACTGAAGTTCGTACCAAAGGTTCGTGCGTATGGACTCGACTCAAGTGTAGGATCTGCGAAGATGCTATTGGACTGGCCTTGAATGGCAAGTGCAATTCCGCAGACCATACTATCGGCGGTTACGATGCGAAGGACGCGGCCGTCAGAAAGCTTTGCATCAACACGCACTGTATAGAAGTGAAGTCCTCCGTGAAGTAGTCGTCGTACCGAAACACTCTTCGATGTTTCCGTCTCTATCTTCCATCGTTGGATCTCCGTGTTCGAGCTATCGAGAGATACTTCTACCGTTACAACTGAGGGATCATTCACCGTACCATCGAGAACAAGTTCATCACCCACGTGAACAAAGTGATATGTACTCGGAACGGTGTTCCATAGCACTACAGGTCGAGCAGGGTCCGGTTGACGCTGAATACCGTATCGAGCATGCAAATCTTGTTCAAACTCATACTTTTCAAGTGAATCCAGAATGCGATCATAGATGACAACTTCTGCTATGTCTCCCCAAAAGAAGTTTGCCTGGGCGTACGAGCCGATAAGGATAGCAGGGTCTGTATTCGCAGGAATCACAACATCGTCACCAACAACATTGTTGTTACTAAGAATCAGACGACCAGTGTTATGCATGAACTCAACACGTACAACAGTTGGACCATTTGCTGCAATCGAACTCTGCGCAAGTCGTGAAAAGTCACCTGAATGCAGAACCTTTGCATATGGGCTGTTTGCGAGGAAGAGTGCTCGTGTTGTTCCTGAGACAAGATTGTTGGATGCGCTTTGTCCATCCCACCGATAGACCACGTATAGAGTATAATTCTTCTGCGTAGGAAACACTGAAGGGCCGCGTAGGTATCCGTCGTTTGCAAAGCGAATTGCAGGACGTCCGTTAATCGCACTTGCTATAAAGAGCGGTCGAACGTACGTCGTATCAGGTACGAACCTGGCATCACCAGTGACTGATTTCCATGCGGTCACACGACCGTCAGCTCGAACATCCAATAGACTGTCGGCGCGCATGTGAACGAGAGGCTCCTGACCGTTTACACCTCCTGCTCCTGCAAGAAGAGCTAGGGAAACCATCCAAAAGCGAAACAGGATCATCTCGAATTCTCTCCTCTTTACATCATGCACAACAATGATACATCTATTCCCCTCAACCGCGGTCGGTCGAAGAAGTTGGAACAAACGTGCCTTCTCTCGTACATGCTACCGTAGTAACAGCTATCTATCTAACCAAGCCTTAAACTGCGCCGTCCGTTCTTGGCTTACAACAACGGTTTCTTCAACAGGTGTATTGAGTGTGACGTAACATCGGCCCTTGGCATCTTGCCGGAATCTCTGGATAACGTCGATTCGCGCGATGACCTGTCGACTCAAACGAAAGTAGCGTGAGGGGTCAAGTTCTAGCTCAATCGTGGACAGTGGCATATCTATGATGTACTGTTCTCGATTGTCGGTTATGGCAAAGACGATCTTGTGAACACTTTTAAACACAGCAATTTCGGACACAGCCAGGTTGTGATGATCTCGTCCTTTTCGTAGGACAAGTCGCTCACGGAAACTTGGCACATCGTCGGGTTTTTTGACAAAGTGATGCTCGAGTGTGACGTACTTATCCCAAGCCTTACGCAGATCTTCACGGCGTATCGGTTTCAGCAAATAGGCAATACCTTGATGTTCAAACGCCTTCAGCACAAACTGGTCGTATGCTGTCGTAAATATCACCGGAAAGGTCGCATCAATTCGAGATAACACATCAAAACTTACTCCGTCCGAAAGCTGGACGTCCACAAGTGCAAGATCAATCTCTGCTCCACTCGTTAGTATCTCGTGGAACTCCGCAAGACTACCGATGGATGCGACGATGTGTACGTCAACAGCCATCTCCTTTACCAACCGCGTTAGCCTTGTCCGGGCGGGCGGTTCGTCCTCAACAACGAGAACGCGAATCATCATGTGCTCCCTGGAAGTGCAGTTTCCGAGGATGCCAGATACGATACGGGCGCACTTGTTACCGGAATCATCACACGAAAGCGCTTTTCTGTTCTGTCAACGATGACTCCTCGACCTAGTAGAAGACGTGATCGTTCATCCAGTGTCGTAATTCCTGTCCTGGTAGATGCATGTGCGAGTTCGCGCGGACGTATGGGATTGTCGACAACTATCCAAGCGCCATCCAAGCTAACGGCAACGACGAGCGGCTCGGCCACCGAACACACGTTGTGTTTTACGGCGTTCTCGATGACCGTCTGTAGGGCCATTGAAGGAATCAGAAAGCCCCTTTCCGCCCCCTTCATAACATCAAGTCGTACTGCTTCACCAAAACGCAAGACAAGCAGCCGAATATATCTACGTACCACAACGAACTCGTCCTCAACCGGTACAAGATCCCGACGTCCGTGGATAAGAAGGTCGCGATAGACATCGGCCAAGGTTTCGGCAAAGTCAACAGCTTTTGACGGATCCGTTTCAATGAGGGCAGTGAGTGTGTTGAGTGAATTGAACATCACATGAGGATCTACCTGACCTCGCAGTGCTGTCAATTCGGCCTGCACTCGAGCTCGTTCGTGACGTTCAACGCGTATGACATCCTCCTCCCGTTCTCGTATCAGAAACATTGTCTCATACACATGCGTGACAAACAGTACACAGATAACATTTACGAGAACGGTCGTAAGAATGGTATTCACCGGGAGAGGCTGCCAGTCAATCGCCATACACCAGATGCACGAGAAGAGCACCGTCATTGGTGCTGTGAAGAATACATTAGCGCCAACGAGAACAAGCAGCTTCTGGATAGGGCGATCTATCCAAGAGAATCGGCGACGATGCCGAAAGAGCAGCCAGCGGTTACCGTGATAAATAGTAAACGACGTGAGGAGAAACCATGCCTGCCCTATCCACCACGTTTGTGTTAAGGGGCGAATGGGGCCATAGAGATCTGTGACCAAGGGAATGGTAATTCCAAAGACGGGGATTAGCACCGTGCGAATCAGCCCATCCCGAACACTTGGTTGGCGTGTTGTTGGCGCGTCCACTGATACGTCGTTGGAAAAGGTGTTCGCCGGCAATATCCACCTTTACCGTGGATTTTCCACGAATCGGTGTGATGGTCGTGTACATCAAGTACATCGAGTGCAATTTATCTCGACATTGCAGAAACGATCTTCATTTTCCGGGACGGAGGGACACGTGGATAATGTATCGATTAACTGGCTTGCCGTTGGAGTGGCAACAATTTTGGCCTTTGTGCTTGGAGGCCTATGGTACTCACCGGCACTTTTTGGAAAGGTGTGGCAGACCGACACAGGTCTCACCGATGACGTCCTTAAGCAGCGATCAATGGCAAAGGTCTTCGGCGTATCGTTCCTTCTTGAATTGTTGATATTTATTAATATGGCCTACTTCTTAGGACCTGCCGCAGACCTAACATTTGGACTAACAGCAGGGTTTGCCACGGGCTTTGGATTTATCGCCATGGCACTTGGTGTTACCTATGTCTTTGAGGGCAAACCTCTCAGGCTCTTCCTCGTCGACGCTGGCTACCACGTTGTGGCGTGCACGATTGGTGGTGCTGTGATCGGCTGGATGTAATCCAGCTACAGCCTCAGCAGTCGTTATATAAAGGGCTCAAACAGTATAAGTGGAATCTGCGTTGGCGACGTTGGATGCAGATCATAGCCCGTTTGTTCAAACGGCGTTACGACCGTATCGGTCTGTATCGTCGTATCGTTAATCGCTGCCGAAAAGCCAGCTGGAAACCGTAGTAGATATGGTATCGGAACCGTGCCACCGACAGTGGAATCAGTGTCGTAAATAACGTTATGAAGCATGGCACCTCCGCGGAAACGATATGACAACGTAAAGTCTGTTTCCGAATAGATTGCTCCTGACGTTATCTCTGCTCCATCGACAAGAACAATTGAAGCCTGTCCAAAGATTTTTGTGCCTGCACCAGTAAACTCCATCCACGCACCGTCTGGCAACGGTCCGTGAACAGTGATAGACCAGGTAAGCTTGTCAATGTCAATAGTACCAACTCCATGTACGTACACGCTTCCGTCGTAACGGTGCCATAGAAGTACCGGACGTACAGCAGAATCCAATGGGTTCACCGGAAGCATCAGCGGCAGAATATCGCCGGAGATTGTGAACGTTTCCTTTGGCGCAGTTGCTGGGTCACCAGGAACAATCACGTCGTCACATGCGGCAATCAGCATGGACAACATGATGAGTGGCAAAAGTATGTGTCGTTTCATGGCTCTGTCGATTAAAAGTTACCAGCGAATACCAAGGTCGAGATACAGACCCGTTCGAGTAGCTGTACCGACCGTTCCGGCGTTTTGATACACAAGATTTGAAACGTCAACTCCGACACCAACGGAGGCAATACCAAACGAACGTTGTAAACCAACAGCTGGTACAATCATTGCCCCTTTCGAAGAGCCCCCTACCATGATCTGAGCAAAGGGTTGAACATCCAGAGGCAGGTTGATTGACGGCGCAAAGCGGTACTGGGCGGCAAACCACGTCATCGTTCGTTCATCGGTTTCGATACCATTACGAAGAACAACAACTGGAAACACATCGTGGCGCACGGCGATACCGACAGCGTGATCCTCGTTAAGGTGATACAACGCGGACAAGCCAGCGTTCTGCCATTGATCGGTGGGTTCAGCGTTATAGTCGTACGAAACCAGAGGGGAGCCTGACAGACGAACTTCGAACGAAGACTTGTCGGAAGCAGCACCGAACATCGATGGAAGTTCATCGTTCAGTGATGTTACGGCTGATGATTCTGTTTCATGGGACGGAGAACGGTGCAGGACGTTATGTGATGATCGGAGGGAAACCTGTTGAATCTCAAGTGAGGACTCCGTCTCATCATCGACTGATGAAGATGCGTCAGCAAATGTGCCGTCGTTATCTGTGATCCGAGTTGAACGAACTGTTGAACGGTTTCCTATTGTTTGTTTCGTACCTGCCGGAAATACTGCTTTATCTCCCCCGAACGATGATGTTACGTTGTTATCAATCTCGGGAGGATCTGGTGGAGCGGCATCGTGAATGATGATGGGGATAGGGGCAGAAGGAGCTACCGGCGTCGTTGAAAGTGCTGACTCTTCATTCATCGACGTATACGTCACAACACTCACGACGGCAACGGCAGCCGTAGCAATAACGCCCATGATGACGGAACCTGTTGTACCGATTGCTGCACCAACACCGGAGGCAGTTGCAGACACTGCGGAGGCAACACCGCTGGAAGTAGACGCAGCAACGCCTGCTGTAACGGCTGTTGAGACAGCGGCAGTTGGCAGCGCACCTGCAATGGTAGCTGCCTCGACGATGGACGAATACAAACCAGCAGGCAGCGGAGTGGCAGCTACATCAGAGGCGATGAGATCATGAATCGCTGAAGCTGCTTGAAACTCTTGGCGCACAGCGGGATCGGCTTCCATTGCAGCGAACAGCTCAGCAGACTCTTCAAGAGTAGCGGACTGATCGAGATGTCGATCGATAAGTTCTGAGATGTGGGAGTTCATGACTGTGCAAACAATGGAAGCAGCGCGGCACGCAGACGTTGTTTTGCCCGCGAGATGCGGTGCCGGATGACGGGAAGGGATTCGCCGGTTACTTCACAGATAGCGGCGTAGGAGAGACCGCCATACACCTGCATGGCAAGGGCATCGCGATATTGAGGAGGTAAGGACTCCATTGCCTTGGCTAGGTGGGCCTTAAGTTCATCTCGATCTGTTGAGTGCTCCACGGCTTGATCGGGGACAAGCTCGGGCTCCATGTAGACGGTTCGTGAATCGCGCTTGTGATTCAGGCAGAGATTTCGAGCAATCGTCATGAGGAACGCTGGTACGGAGTCAACATCAAGACCTTCACGAACCTTCAGAAGGAACTTCATGAACGTGTCCTGAACAATGTCACGTGCCGTTGCTTCCGTACCGACAACGCGGAGACAATACAAGTAAAGACGCCGTGCGTGTCGACCATAGAGCTCACGGAACGCCGTTTCGGCGTCTCCGTCGGAGCTTCGGATCACGCTAAGCAGATCCCGATCTGGATGTTGGGAGAACTCTTTCATTACCGGATGAACGCTACCCGAAGGGCTTTGATGGGCGTTTCTGAGGGGTAAGGACACGAAACGCGGTAAAACGTCCCACTAACGCACAACGGACCAGCCGGTTTCGATTCTCCGGGAGGATTCTCCCG
>DDUR01000054.1:22048-30474 GCA_002344895.1 Ignavibacteria bacterium UBA2333 | reverse complement strand
GCGAGACATACCGTCGAAGACATACCGTCGAAGACATACCGTCGAAGACATACCGTCGAAGACATATCGTGAGCGAAGCGAACACCCCGTGAGCGAAGCGAACACCCCGTGAGCGAAGCGAACACCCCGTGAGCGAAGCGAACACCCGGCGTAACCCAGCGTAACCCAGCGTAACCCTGCGTCACCCTGCGTTACCCTGCGTATCTGCGTATCTTCGTGTTCTCACACATTTCGAACCTGTCGTTTCACCATAGGACATCATCATGAAGAAGTCACTGTTTATCCTTTCGGCGTTGGCCATTCTCGCAACGTCGATGTCTGCACAAGGCTTAAAGCTGCCGTCGTTAAGTCCGACGAGCACAATCTCGCAGGAGTTCTCAACCTCGACGGTTGAGATTGTGTATAGCCGTCCATCGATGCGTGGACGGAAGGTTTTTGGTGAGCTCGTTCCTTTTGGCCAGGTATGGCGTACAGGCGCAAACGCTGCTACAAAGGTGACATTTGGCGAAGACGTTGTGATTAATGGCACAACGGTGAAGGCTGGCTCATACTCGTTCTATACAGTTCCCAACCAAAACGAATGGGAAGTCATTTTCAACAAGAACACCGGTAACTGGGGTGCCGCTGGTTATTCAACGTCGGATGATGTTGTTCGCCTGAAGGTAAAACCACAAACACTGCCGTTCTCTGTTGAGACGTTTACGATGAATATTGGCAACATCACGTTCTCCTCCTGCACGATTGATGTTATGTGGGATAGAATGATGATCTCCGTACCGGTAACGGTTGACAATCAGAAGCGCCTCAATGAGTCCATCACAAAGGCCATTGAAACACCGTCGATTCCGTATCAGCAAGCTGCCACGTATTACCTCGAAACGAATCAGCAGCTCGACAAGGCACTGACGTATGCCACAAAGGCAACAGAGCAGAATCCAAAGGCATTTTGGCTCTACATGTTAAAGGCCCGCATTGCTGCTAAACTTGGCAATAAATCCGTAGCCACAGAGTCGGCAAACAAGGCAGCCGAAATCGCCAAGGGTTCGGCCTTTGAAGCCGAATACGCCAAGGGTGCTAAGGAGCTTATCGAGTCGCTCAAGTAATGTCTGTGATAATGTCTTTCGTATCGGCCGTACGAACAACGTTCTTCCTGATGCTGGCGGTGGTGGTTCTTACCACCACCGCCGCCCCTCAGGAACGCCCCCTACCATCATCGTCTCTTTATGGTGCCATAAAGCGTCTGTCAACGCTGACGTCTGTGCTCTATGTGGCAGCTCACCCTGATGATGAGAATACACGATTACTTGCCTGGCTTGCTACGGGCAAGAATGTGCCCACGTCCTACCTTTCGATTACTCGTGGAGATGGCGGACAGAATGTGCTTGGTGCGGAGTTAGGTCCGGCCCTTGGTTTGATACGCACCCATGAACTGCTCGCTGCGCGGAAGTTGGATGGTGCTGGACAGTTTTTTGCAACAGCGATTGACTTTGGTTTCTCGAAAAATCCTGACGAGACGTTCCGTCAGTGGGATATTGATCGACTCACCTATGATGTTGTGAAGATCCTTCTTGCTGAACGCCCCGATGTTGTGATCTGTCGGTTCCCAAAGGATTCCATGGCTGGCCACGGCCAGCATTCGGCATCGGCTATTCTTGCAGAACGTGCCGTTGAGGTTTGTCGTACACAGTATAATTGGCAACCAACACGACTTCTTTTTAACGCCTATCGTTTTGGAAGTCGATCCACCGTGCGCGAAGGAATGTTTGCTCTCGATGTTGGCCAATATGATCCGTTACTCGGTATGGGGTACGGCGAACTGGCTGGTATAAGTCGTTCCATTCATCGTAGTCAAGGCGCAGGAACACCAAGTACACCTGGAGTTCAACCCGAGTTCTTTGCAACACTGGCGGGCAGTCCACCACAACAGAGTTTGTTTGACGGTATTGATACGACCTGGAATCGTGTCGGGCGGCCGGATATCGGACGTGATATCGATGCCGTTCTTGCCTCGTTTTTGATGACGGCTCCAGAGAAGTCCGTTAACGCACTCCTGGACATTCGCAGAAAAATTCTGAGTGTTCAGGATACGTTCTGGCGTTCACGGAAACTTACTGAAATTGATAATATCATCGCTTCCTGTCTTGGACTAACAGCCGACGTTACAACAAACATAGCCATGGCACTTGCTGGTGATAGTGTACGTGTTACGTCACGTGTTGTAGTGCGGGCCGGACGTACGGTCTCATTGGTGGATATTCTGCTTCCAAGTGGTGAAACGCTCCGTGGCGGACCATGCCGTCACGACAGCACGTTCACGACAGAGACAACGTCGCTCATTCCAGCAACTACTCCTGTTACGGAACCCTATTGGCTGGTGAAGGATGCCGATGGTGCACACTTTCAGCTGACGGACTCGGCGTTTCTTGGTAAACCAACAACACCTTCGGCGTTATTGTGTCGGCTTCGGTTTGTTGTCGGCTCGGATACACTTACACGACATCTTCCGCTGAGTTATAAAAAACTTGATCCGCTACGAGGCGATGTTATCGAGCCATTACGCATTGTTCCGCGCATCAGTGTAGAGCCACTGTCGTCCGTTGTCTTTGCCACAACTCCTACTGTGACATTACCCGTACGCATTCGGGCCTTTGGTCACGTCACCAACGCACGTCTTTCGGTAACACGCGGCACGGCACTCATCACACAGACGCAGCCGTTTACTCTTCGGGCTTCAACGGACACGTTAATCACACTCTCACTACAGCGAAACGACCTACCGCCGGGTGGTGAACTTGAACTTCGTGTGACAGATGTTTCCGGTACTTCGTACGGCCGAACGGTTTCTACGATATCCTACGATCATCTCCCCGTCCTCCAATACACACGTCCAGCACGTGTAACGGTGGTGAATACCAACCTCAAGATTACCGCCAAACGTATTGCCTACATTGACGGTGCTGGTGATAACATTCCTGACATTCTACGTCAGTTAGGATGTGTTGTTGACGTAGTGAACGACGAGACAATCCTGCGTACAGATGAACTCCTCACGTATGATGCCGTTGTGGCAGGAATACGTGTTATCAACACACGCAAGTCGATGAAGTACCTTCTGCCTGCCCTCCATGCCTACGTTGAACGGGGCGGCACGTTGGTGATGCAGTACAACACCTTGCAGGATATGGCTACACGTGATATTGGACCATATCCGATGCCACTGGCTAACCGTCGAGTGACTGAGGAAGATGCAGCGGTAACGATTACGCTACCTGAACATCGACTGATGACGTATCCGAATCGAATTACAGAACAAGACTTTTCCGGCTGGGTTCAGGAGCGTGGACTCTACTTCCCGTATGAGTTTGATGCTCGGTACGAAGCACCACTCAGTATGTCGGACAGTAAGGAACAACCACTGACGGGAGCACTGCTCCATCTCCCGTATGGCAAGGGCCGATTTATCTATTGTTCATTGTCACTGTTCCGACAGCTTCCAGCAGGTGTACCGGGAGCACTCAGACTCTTTGCCAACCTTGTCAGCGCAGGACGATGACGTCGACCGACGATAACCGCCGCTGGCGACGTCGGTACCTTGCCGTTGTCCTCTTCCTTCTCCTCCAAATCCTGCTCTATGCATGGTTTACAGAGGTTTGGAAATGACAGCTGTTGACTGGATCGTCTTCTTTACAACACTCGTTGGCATTGTCCTTTACGGCATCTGGCGTGGACGTGGCAAACAGAATGCCGATGCCTATCTACGTGCCGATCGTCAACTTCCATGGTATGTTGTCCTGCTTGGTGTTATGGCTACGCAGGCAAGTGCCATCACCTTCCTCTCGGCTCCGGGCCAGGCCTTTACGGATGGAATGCGGTTTGTCCAATACTACTTTGGACTTCCACTTGCCATGATCGTTATCTGCGCGACGTTTATTCCCATCTTTCGTCGGCAGAACGTCTTTACGGCCTATGAATACCTTGAGCATCGTTTCGACAAAAAGACACGACTTCTCACGAGTATTCTCTTCCTGATTTCGCGTGCACTCAGCACTGGCATTAGCATTTATGCGCCGAGTATTATCGTCGCCAGTTTACTCGAATGGAACATCTACCTAACCAACATCTTGGTTGGTGGACTTCTGCTTCTTTACACCATGCGCGGTGGTGCTCGTGCAGTAGCGCACACACAAACACTCATGTTTGGCATCATCCTGACGTCGATGGCAGCCGCTGCCTTTGTTCTGGTTAAGGGGCTGCCTGGCGGCATGGGGCTTGATGGTGCACTAACACTGGCTGGAGCAAGTGGCAAGTTAAACGTCATCACAACCGATATCGATCTTAACGATCGTTACAACCTCCTCTCCGGCATCATTGGTGGATTCTTCCTTGCCCTTTCCTATTTCGGAACCGATCAGAGTCAGGTTGGCCGGTTTATAACTGGGAAGGATGAACAACAAAGTAAGATAGGCCTACTACTCAACGGAGTTGTGAAGATCCCAATGCAGTTTGGAATCCTCCTCATTGGAGCATTACTCGTTGGACTCTATGCTGTGCTGCCGTCACCCATCTTTTTTAATCCCACGGTAGTTGAACGTGTTCGCACCATTTCGGCAGATTCATCGGCGCGGTATGAGGCACAATGGGACAGTGTACAGCAGCAACTCTCTCTTTCGGCTGCCTTTCTTGCAGAGCGTCCAGACGACAGTATAGCACGTGCTGCCTACGTGACGTCGTACAACGAGTCTACACAACTGCGTAGTAACTACCGCCGATTTGTACGCTCTACGGGCATCGCGGAAGCAAACGATACGAACTACATCTTTCTGCACTTTGTTCGTACATCGTTACCTGTCGGACTTGTCGGTCTCATCTTTGCTGTTGTCATATTGGCCTCGTGGGGAAGTATATCTGCGGCATTTCATAGTCTAGCCACGGCAAGTTTTGTTGATATCGACATGTTGTTACGTCGTAAGGACGTTCAGCATTCAGACGTTGGTCGTGCACAGATTCACACACTCGTATGGGGAATCTTCTGTATCGGCGTGAGTATGCTTGCTGTACGGATGGGCTCACTCATTGAAGCCGTCAACATCCTTGGTAGTCTTTTTTACGGTCCTATTCTTGGTATCTTCCTCACGGCCTTCTGGATACGTCGTGCTGGCGGAACAGCCGTGTTTTACGGTGCACTTGCTGCCGAAGTCGTTGTTGGATTTGTCTGGTGGACAGATGTAATCAGCTTCCTCTGGCTCAACGTTATTGGCTGTGTTGTTGTAATGCTTGTTGCTTACGGTTCAACGGCTGCGCGCACAACATCAGCCACCCATTGATTAATGCTTACACCAGACCGAGCCGCCTTTCGAGCAGCGGCTGCATGAACGTCCGGGTTCAACCGTAACAGCATTTTCCCAGACATAGGGCGTTCAGGCTCAACTCCTCTTGCTCGACAGTCCGAAAGATAGTCGCGAATGGCGGCAGCAAAGGCACGTTGTAGTGCCGAAATCGATGCCCCGTGGAAACTAATCTGTGTTGTTAGCCCAACCACGTGTCCAACAAAGATGTTGTCACGATTATCGTATTCAATTCGAGCTGAATACGATTCGAATGTCATAAGATTCATGGAACAATTCCCAGTTTTATAAGGAGTGAACGAACATCTTCCACTTGATACCGCTTTGCGTCTTTTCCGGGATGAGGTCGATGGCAATACAGAACCTCACCTCGAAGCTCAAAACGTACTCTCGACCCGGATCGATGAGTGACCGATCCACCGAGAAACACAATCAGGGATTCGATGTCAGAGAACACGATCGAAGATTTTGTTGGGACAACAAAGACGTCGTGGAGTGTTCGTATGTGACGTCGCGTCATTCACAATAATATCACGTGATGATATCATGACCAAACGGCTGTCGGTAGCGGATTTTTTCGAGAGCTTTGGAATGCGAACTGACGTTCTAGTACAATCCGGTTGTGGCAAACTCTCGTAACCAGTGGTTCACCGGAACAACCTGAATATTGTCTACTGAGTGCGCTTCGGTACCACGATACAGTAGCGTACACATGGCTTCCGGATAGTCCTTTGCGAAGGCACGCAGGGAGCGGAGATCCTCACTACGGAATGACGTTGACATTTTCACCTCTATGGCCACAAACATTGTGGGACCATAGACAACAAAGTCTACCTCTGATCCACTTCGAGTGTGCCAGTAAAAGAGTTTACGTCCATCGCCAGCAAGATCACACAAGGCTCGAAGATGTTGTGCTACTAAACCTTCAAGTGCGTGACCTAGTATACTCCCCTGATTATCCAGTGGTCCTCTTGGTCGTATTGCCTGATAGACTCCAGCATCAAAGAAGTAAAACTTTGGGTGGCGTATTGTTTCTCTTTTTGCGTGATGGGTAAACACTGGAAGTCGAAAGCCAAGCAGTAGATCTTCGAGAATATCGATGTAGTTCTCGATTGTCTTTCGTTGTATGCTCGCATCGCGTGCGATGTTGGAAATATTGAGGATCTCACCATGACTGAAGCTTAGAACTTCAAGGAATCGCGAGAAGTGCTCGGTGTTCCGAACGAGCCCCTCTGCAAAGACCTCCTCTCGGATGTAGAGGTTCACGTATGATTGAAGTGTTAGCGCTGGTTGCGGAGCTTCAAACACAACGGGTACAAGTCCAACGTGAAGTGCTTCATCAAGATCAAATGCCTCTCGTAATTCAGAAGCCACGTATGGATGCATGTGCACCTGAAGTGCTCGACCTCCGAGAAGATTGACATTACCACGGCGAAGTTTCCGTGCACTTGATCCTGTTAGGACAAACTGCACATCAGGCCGTGAAGCAATAAGAAACTGCACAACTTCAAGAAGTGATGGAAGCTTCTGTACTTCATCGATGACGACCTTTGAGTCTTGAGGTAGTGACGTGACCCTTGAAATCAGACGCTCTGGAAATGCAGCCAGTGACCGGAATTCGCCTGGATCAAGCAGATCGATTCGTAAGGCATCTGGAAAGGTGACATTCGTCCACAACGTCTTGCCAGTACCCCTTGGGCCAAGCAAAAAAAATGAACCATCCGGCGGTCTCAGCAGTCGAGATCGTACAGAGCGAGAATCGATGTGCCCATGTATCATAGAACAAATATGATCCATTTACTCCACAAAACCCGCAAAATGGAAACGCAAATTCCATTTTGCGTGTAAAAATGGAATCAGCATTTCCATTTTTCGATATTTAGAGCTATTCGAAACAAATACTTTGGATTTTCCCTAAGTATTCTCGTAAGTTGCGTCGTGAGCGACAGCGAACACACCGTGAGCGCAGCGAACACACCGTGAGCGCAGCGAACACCCCGTGAGGCGAAGCCGAACACCTCGTGAGGCGAAGCCGAACACCCCGTGAAACCAATCGTTATGTCCCCTACCCTCTTCTCCGCCCTTGGTCACCCTACTCGATTCGCCATTTGTGAGCGACTCGGTAAGGGGCCCGCTTCGCTCAAGGAGCTCGCAGAACCGTTTGGGTTAACGTTACCATCGTTACTCGAGCACATGCGATTGCTTGAGCGATCGGGACTTGTCACATCGACAAAACACGGCCGCACACGACACTACTCAATTGTTCCAGAGCCATTTGAACGCATGAGTGAGTGGTTAGATCGACAACGATCGATATGGACAAAGAGACTTGATCAACTTGATAATGTTTTGCACAACCTTCACAACATGGAGAAAGACCGATCATGAACGACATAACCATCAACCCGGAACTCGACCTCGTCCTCGAGCGCATTGTTGATGTACGCCCAGAACTCGTCTGGCGTGCATGGACGGAGCCGGAACTTCTTAAGCAGTGGTTTGCCCCACGTCCATGGACCACACCACACTGTGAACTCGACGTACGTCCAGGTGGAATCTGCAAGACCACGATGCGCTCACCCGATGGTGACGAATTCACCGGCACGGGCTGTTACCTTGAAGTCCATACCAACCGCCGTCTTATCTTCACCGATGCCCTTGGTCCCGGTTACCGTCCAAATCCCGAACCCTTTTTTACTGCCATCATCGACATTGAACCACACGGCTCGGGAACACGGTATCGCGCCATTGCACTCCATCGAAACATTGATGACAAAAAGAAGCACGAAGACATGGGCTTCCAGCACGGTTGGAGTCAGTGTCTTGATCAACTTGTTGAGCTGATGAGTAGTGACGTTAGCTAACGCGGGGTGACGCGGGCCTCCAACGGCTTCGCGGGGTGTTCGCTATCGCTCACGGGGTGTTCGCTATCGCTCACGGGGTGCTCGCTATCGCTCACGGGGTGCTCGCTATCGCTCACGGGGTGCTCAGCTTCGCCTCGCGGGTTGTTCGTTATCGCTCACGGTATGTCTCGCTGTCGCGAGCCGTTGCCCACCATCCCCATCTGCCTCCCCATCTGCC
>DDUR01000054.1:0-21776 GCA_002344895.1 Ignavibacteria bacterium UBA2333 | reverse complement strand
CACCTGCCTCCCCATCTGCCTCCCAACCATTAACCCTACCTCACGCCCAACATCAATGTCCACCGTACCAACGTTTTATCATGGCACCAAGGCAGATCTCAACCTTGGTGATATTCTTCAGAACGGATACACTTCAAACTACGGCTCACGGAGAACAGCAAAGTTTGTTTACTTCACGGCAACACTGGAGGCCGCAATCTGGGGAGCAGAACTTGCTCTCGGTGAAGGACGCGAGCGTATCTACATCGTTGAGCCACTTGGATTCTACGAGGACGATCCAAATCTTACGGACAAGAAGTTTCCGGGAAATCCAACACGGTCCTATCGCACGTCTGAAGGACTGCGTGTTGTGTATCCTACAATCGCACACTGAGACCTGCAACCCAAACCTCCGTACCAGAACCGCGTAAAACTTCGGCGTACACATACGTTGATGCATGTCGTACTCCGAGTCGAACACGACCGTATCTTATCGTATTACTCGAAAGATCTCGCACAACCCCACGAAACAACCCATCATTTTGCAATCGTAGGTGTTCATAACTGCCTTCGAAGACAATCAATGTGTGTTCTGTACTGTCAGCCGTAGCGGAGGAAACGAGATTCTGCACATCAGCAGCAAAACTTACACCTCCGTACGTAACTCGAAGTGCTGAAAGATCTGTTGACGCGGGTGAAAGGAAACTCGGCCATACGTGTTGTTCAAAACGTGAGTACAAGAACGTTGTCAAAAATCCAAAGTCATACGACTTGATATACGGCCATATAGACGCGCCTATCCCCGTGCCACTTCCCAGCAATGCGCGTTGTCCTCCTGGAACCGTATCACCTGACGAAACAATCCCCGGTACTGCCACCGAACCACGGACACTCAGACCGATTTCACTGGACGAACGAAAGGACCATTGTGGGTTCCAGAGTTCAGCATCAAGGGAAATGGTGGGTCGTACCGGATCCAGACTTGCCGCACTCACGGAAAGACTCAGTACTGGAGAATCGTCTTCAACACCACCGCGCAACATGTACGGTGTGGCAAACTGTCCCTTCACCGTCGTCGCCATTAACATCCCTACTACCAATACAACCGTTTGCATCCATAGAACTCCACGTGCTTTCATGCCTACTACCTCCTTTTACGCAACGTACACTTGCAACAATGACAATATACTTTGCAGCACCACATTCTCGACATGTTCCTACTCGTCATCATTACCAAGTAAATGCAATTCAGCCTACCCGTCCCCATCCTCCCCCACCATCCCACATCTTCCCTCACATTCCCCCCATCTTCCCCCATCCTCACCCATCTTCCCCCATCTTCCCCCATCCTCCCCTTGCTAGTCACTGACATACTTTACCGAGATCGTTTTATCGGGATGAATCGTGACATGTGTGTTCCCGCCCATACTATTGGTGACGTAGTCATCGATAACTCCGGAGATCGTATCACCTTCACGTACAGCGCTGATTCTCAATGTTCCGTCAGTCGATATCCATATCGAATTCTGTGTGTTTTCCCCTGATGATAGAGTACCGAACCAGGCCTCTTCTCCTCCGCCAACTACACGCACGTCATGTAGGATAGCCGACGATGCATTATAGATCGTGATGGAGTACTCTGTTTTTAACCAAATGGCAATGATCGAAAGTCCAACAGCAGCCGGAAAGTTTATAAGTAGTAGAGCCGCACAGAGTGCTGTTCTCAACTTCAGTTTGCGACGAGGAATCTCTGTATCTACTGATGCCTTCCAATAGAATCGCGCAAGAACCACGAGTCCAAACACGACAACGACGGTACCGGCATACATCGTGAGAATACCGGCAACCATAAACACATCACTGTCTGTCACGAGCCACAAAAGAAAGATCGTCACGCCCACAAGCAGGGGCATAATTCCGGATAAGAGTGCAATTCGGTAGGTGGTGGGCATTCTGTTCACGAGAACGTGTATGGCGTATGATGATGATGTACGTTAACATAATGTACGAGACTTTAAGGTAGGGTTAAGGGTGGAGCATGCGAAGACGAGTACCGTTCGCACAGTTGAGTACCTTGCGACGCGAAGCTGAACACATGGTAAGACAAGGCCAAAACTTCAGCTTCTCACCACGCCACCTTGACACCATGTCGTTGGCCGTTGGCAAGTAGAATATCAACGACGTAGATGCCGGACGTCAGGCCATTCCGTGTGATTGTTGCCATTGCAAGCATCGGCGATGCTGTCACAAGACGCCGTCCAAGGATGTCGTGGATCGTTACTGAAACGATATCCATATCGGCTGTTATGCGTAGGGCATCTGCATGCACCTCGACAACCGGCTTGTGGTCCTCTTGTACGTGTTTGTCCTCAGAAACACTCGTATACACTCGTTTGGGAAGTCGGAAGGCAGCACCGTAGGCAGACTGACCGTTCATCGTATCAACTACAACCCAGTTGGTGTCGATGATGACGGCGCTGTCACTTGGAATGACGGAGCGGCATGCGTACGTACCTCCACCCATCCGTATGTCGGCACCTACCATTCTCATGTGCGACGTTGTGAATTGTGGTGTTAATGTCACACCGTCGGTTCTGGCGATCGACACGCGAAGATCAACCAATCCAGATCTGAGTTCGTAGGCAGGTACATCGAAAAATGCATCAGGACTGTTATCCTCCATTGGCGACACAAGAACCTGTCCGTCGGCAAGAACCTGGTATAGTGACATTCCATACGGAAAGGCTGACCAGAGAACTCGCGGAATACCATCGGTATTCAGGATCAGATTCTTGAACTTGCGATCCTTGGGTGGCCACGACTGTCCGGGCACTCCGATGGCCGGCAGGGAGTCCGGCCAGTTACGCTTTGCCGTTATCGTGTTGTCCTCAAACGAGAAGACGGCCATCACGGCTGTGTCACCATAGCGTGCCAGGTGATACAGACGATCATCAACCTTGGACGACAAGAGTGTACACCACGTCAGACGTCCGTCCGTGTCGAACCGACCGATCATCGTCTCCATACCTCCCTTCGGCTCTGTCATCCATGCACCCGGTGTCACCGGTGGATTTCTCACACCACTCTGATAGATTCCGACAATGGTCTGGTTGCCGCCGTCCTGGACAAGGTCAACAAAATGTGCTCCGGCATAGTTATACAGTGGATCCGCTTGCAAGGTATCGTCCTCAAGAAATCTATCAGCTGACGAGAAGTAGGTACTCCAGCGAAGACTCTTGCCATCCTTTGCAAGACTAAAGAGCACGACATCTGTCTTCGTCAAATGATTTGGTTTCTTGTCAATCACCGCATTGACCATGTCGATGTCACGACTCCGTGTATAACAACCAACGATGACGTTTCCTTCAGCGTCTACGACACCTCGAGGATAGCGTTCGTCGGCCAATCCACCAAGAAACGTCGACCACTCAAGCCGTCCCTCTGACGTCCAGCGCGAGACCATAATATCGCGACCACCTTTTGGCTGTGGCTGATACGTACCAGCCGTCTTCATGCCGCCTGACGTCAACTCAATAAAGTTGTAGAAATTTCCGTTTTCTGCTTCAACCAGTACTCGACTCAAATCGAGCGTCGTAGAAGTTGTCAGTCCCAGCATTGGCCCCGAGTACACAACCCATCGAATTGTACCTGTGGTGTCGACACGTATCGACCTGTACACGCGAATCGTCACAGAATCATCGACGAGGGAATCCGTCACCGTTACATACGGATTAAACGGTGTAGACCCCCCAACAAGAATTGATCCATCGCTGAGAGCACGGATAGCACTCGTCCGTTCGAGATACTGGGCGAAGAACACCCGTGGATCCTTTGGGCGGACGGTGTTGCGGCCTGCTTGTACGCTGCCGTCACCCTCCTTTTCTTCCCTGCCTACCAGCGACTGCAGGGCACGGAGTCCTGAAGTAATACCTGTCGGTGTCTGGACACGCATCGACGCCGTTGTCGAACCCGACGATGAAAAACTGGCCACGTCGTGACCATTTCGTTGGACGATAAGACGCTCACAGTGAAACGATCCATCTTCCTCATAGTCATCACTGATGTAGACACGTACCGGTATGTCCGTTCTGTCCTCGGCCACATACGTTACATCCATACCCAGGTCCACGTCAACAGCACGTGCCGTGCCTCCTATACCCGTCACCGTACAGTGACTGTTCAGCAGCCGTATCACACGATCACCACTCATAACATGATACTCCACCGTGCCGTCTCGACGCTGCAGTCCAAGAATGGACGTCAGGCCACTCTGGGCTGTCGAGTCGTGGAGTGCGAGTACAAGGACGACGAGGAGAGCAAGTGTCTTCAAATGACGAATGACCTTTCTTGTTGGAAGCATTTCCTCACCATGCCACCTTCACACCATGCCGTTGGCCGTTGGCAAGCAAGATATCGACGACGTAGATACCGGACGTCAGGCCGCTCCGTGTGATTGTTGCCATTGTTTGCATCGGTGATGACGTCACAAGACGTCGGCCAAGGATGTCGTGAATCGTCACAGAAACAATATCCCTTTCTGCTGTCATGTGCAGGACATCTGCATGTACCTCCACAACCGGCTTGATGTCCTCGTGTACCTGGTTGTCCTCAGCAACACTCGTATACACTCGTTTTGGAAGTCGAAAGGCAGCGCCGTAGGAAGATAGACCGTTCATCGTGTCAACAACGACCCAGTTGGTCTCGATGATGACCGCGCTATCACTTTGAATGACAGAGCGACACGCATATGTACCACCGCCGATACGGATGTCTGCATTGGCCAACCTCAGTTGAGACGTGGTAAACTGTGGCGTCAATGAAACTCCATCCGTTTTGGCTATCGAAACACGTAGTTCAACTAATCCGGATTTAAACGTATAAGCGGGAACGTCAAAGAATGCATCAGGGCTATTCTCCTCCAGTGCCGAAACAAGAACCTGTCCGTCAGCGTGAACCTGATACAGCGACATTCCATACGGAAAAGCGGACCAGAGAACGCGCGGAACACCATCGGTATTCAGTATCAGGTTCTTGAACGTGCGATCGCTCGGTGGCCACGACTGTCCGGGTACACCGATAGCCGGCAGGGAGTCCGGCCAGTTTTGCTTTGCCGCCATCGTGTTGTTTTCAAGCGAGAAGACGGCCATCACAGCAGTGTCACCATAGCGGGCAAGGTGATACAGACGATCGTCAACCTTGGACGACAACAGCGTACACCACGTCAGACGTCCGTCCGTGTCAAACCGACCGATCATCGTCTCCATACCACCCTTTGGTTCCGTCATCCAGGCACCCGGTGTCACCGGGGGATTTCTCATACCACTCTGATACACACCAACGATCGTCTGGTTGCCTCCATCCTGGACAAGATCTGTCAATCGAGCACCGGCATAACTGAACATCGGTCCGCCCTGATCGGTATCGTGCTCCATAAAAATATCAGCAGATGAGAAGTAGGTACTCCAGCGAAGACTCTTGCCATCCTTGGCTAGACAAAAGAGCACAACATCGGTCTTCGTCAAGTGATTGGGTTTCTTGTCGATTGCTGCATTCACCATGTCAATGTCACCGCTCCGTGTGTAACAACCGACGATAACGTTTCCTTCGGCATCAACAACACCTTTCGGGAAACTCTCGTCGGCAGTACCTCCAAGAAACGTAGACCATTCCAGTCTCCCCTCGGAGGTCCATCGCGACACGTACATGTCGTTCCCGCCGATCGGCTGAGGTCGATACGTGCCCGACGTCTTCATGCCATTAACACCTGTACGCACCTGCACGAGGTTATAAAAATCTCCGTTGTTACCCAGTACAAGTGCCTGATTGACGCCCGACGATGGACCCGCCGTGATTGCAAGCATTGGTCCGCAGTATACGACCCATCGGATGCGACCAGTTGTGTCCACACGCATTGTCCGCCATGATCGAACCGTTACCGAGTCATCGACGAGAGAATCTGTAACGGTCACGTATGGATTAAACGGTGTTGCTCCTCCCACAACGATTGATCCATCATTGAGAGCACGGATGGCACTCCATCGTTCGAGATACTGGGCGAAAAACACTCGCGGATCCTTCGGGCGGACGGTGTTGCGTCCTGCCTGTACGCTGCCTTCACCGTCCTTGTGTTCTCGCCCAATCAGTGACTGCAGGGCACGGAGCCCTACAGTCATCGTTTCTGGTGTCTGGAGACGCATCGACGCCGTTGTCGAACCCGAAGATGAAAAACTGGCCACGTCGTGACCGTTCCGTTGGACGATAAGACGCTCACAGTGAAACGATCCATCTTCCTCATAGTCATCACTGATGTAGACACGTACCGGTATGTCCGTTTTGTCCTCGGCCACATACGTGACATCCATACCCAGGTCCACATCAACGGACTGTGACGTACTGCCTATTCCCGTCACCGTACAGTGACCATTCAAAAGCCGTATAACTCGATCGCCGCTCACCACGTGATACTCCACCGTGCCGTCTCGACGCTGCAGTCCAAGAATGGACGTCAGGCCACTCTGGGCCAACAGATCTGAAAATGGCAGAAGGAAGAAAACAAGGACAGCTAGGGCCCTGACATACCAAACGATCTTTCTTGTTGGTAGCATTTCCTCACCACGCCACCTTCACACCATGCCGTTGGCCGTTGGCGAGCAAGATGTCGACGACGTAGATGCCGGACGTCAGGCCGCTCCGTGTGATTGTTGCCATTGTTTGCATCGGTGATGACGTCACAATACGTCGGCCAAGGATGTCGTGGATCGTTATTGAAACAATATCCGTTTCAGCTGTAATGTGCAGGGCATCTGCATGTACCTCCACAACCGGCTTGATGTCCTCGTGTACCTGTTTGTCCTCAGCAACACTCGTATACACTCGTTTTGGAAGTCGAAAGGCAGCGCCGTAGGAAGATAGACCGTCCATGGTGTCAACAACAACCCAGTTGGTGTCGATGACTACGCCTCCATCAATGGGTATGACAGAGCGACACGTGTACGTACCACCGGCCATACGGATATCGGCAACGGTCATTCTCATGTGTGATGTTGTAAATTCCGGTTCCAGCGTAATACCATTTGTTCGAGCGATGGAAGTTCGAACCTCCTGAAGACCTGGATTGTTCGTGTATGCAGGCACGTCAAAGAACGCATCAGCGCTATTCTCTTCCAGTGGAGTCACGCGAACCTGTCCGTCGGCATACACGTCGAAGATGTCTATACCATACGGAAAGGCTGACCAGAGAACTCGCGGAACACCATCGGTATTCAGAATCAGGTTCTTGAACTTGCGATCCTTCGGTGGCCACGATTGACCAGGTACACCTATTGCCGGTAGTGAGTCCGGCCCGTTTTGCTTGGCCGCCATCGTGTGGTTCTCCAGCGTGAAGACGGCCATCACGGCTGTGTCGCCATAACGGGCCAGGTGATACAGTTGATCGTCAACCTTTGACGATACCAACGTACACCACGTCAGACGTCCATCCGTATCAAAACGGCCGATCATCGTCTCGATGCCTCCCTTTGGCTCCGTCATCCATGCTCCCGGTGTCACCGGGGGATTCCTCATACCGCTCTGATACACTCCGACAATCGTCTGGTTGCCTCCATCCTGGACAAGGTCAACAAAGTGAGCACCAGCATAACTGAACATCGGTCCGCCCTGATCGGTATCGTGCTCCATAAAAATATCAGCAGATGAGAAGTAGGTACTCCAGCGAAGACTCTTGCCATCCTTGGCTAGACAAAAGAGCACAACATCGGTCTTCGTCAAGTGATTGGGTTTCTTATCAATGGCTGCATTCACCATGTCGATGTCACCGCTTCGTGTGTAACATCCGACGATAACGTTTCCTTCGGCATCAACAACACCTTTCGGGAAACGTTCGTCGGCCGAGCCACCGAGATAGGTCGTCCATTCCAGTCTTCCTTCCGAAGTCCACCGCGACACCATGATATCATAACCGCCCTTCGGAATCGGTTGATACGTGCCGTATGACTTCATACCACTCAGCGCTGCGCGAACCTGCACCAGGTTGTAAAAATCTCCATCACTGCCCTCAACAAATCCGCCGGCTCCTCCACTGGCAATGATTCCAAGCGTTGGTCCACAATAGATGACCCAGCGTATGGTTCCCGTTGTATCGATCCGTATCGCCCTACGCGAACGAACCGTCACAGAATCATCAAGGAGGGAGTCTGTCATCGTCACGTATGGAATAAACGGTGTTGACCCTCCTACAATGATTGAGCCGTCATTGAGTGCACGGATGGTACTCGAACGCTCGAGATACTGGGCGAAAAACACTCGCGGATCCTTCGGGCGGACGGTATTACGTCCTGCTTGTACACTGCCGTCACCGTCCTTGTGTTCTCGCCCAATCAGTGACTGCAGGGCATGGAGTCCTGCAGTCACGTCTGTCGGCGTCTGGACACGCATCGACGCCGCTGTCGTACCCGAAGATGAAAAACTGGCCACGTCGTGACCGTTCCGTTGGACGATAAGACGCTCACAGTGAAACGATCCATCTTCCTCATAGTCATCACTGATGTAGACACGTACCGGTATGTCCGTTTTGTCCTCGGCCACATACGTGACATCCGTACCTAGGTCCACATCAACGGACTGTGACGTACTGCCTATTCCCGTCACCGTACAGTGACCATTCAAAAGCCGTATCACACGATCACCACTCATAACGTGATACTCCACCGTGCCGTCTCGACGCTGCAGTCCAAGAATGGACGTCAGGCCACTCTGGGCCGTAAGCTCCGATAGCGACAGCATGAAGACGACAAGGACGGCAAGGGCCCTCACATATCGAACAACCTTTTTTGATGAAAGCATTTCCACACCTATTTCATATTCGTACGTGACAACCAAATGATCATGAGTGACGACGTGTCAGAAAGTTACTGCTTTCGGGTTACCGTCGAGCGCCAGCGAGACTCCCGACGTCTCACCACGCCACCTTGACACCATGCCGTTGGCCGTTGGCGAGCAAGATGTCGACGACGTAGATGCCGGACGTCAGGCCGCTCCGTGTGATTGTTGCCATTGTTTGCATCGGTGATGACGTCACAATACGTCGGCCAAGGATGTCGTGGATCGTTACAGAAACAATATCCGTTTCTGCCGTAATGCGAAGTGCATCAGGTTGTACTTCTACAGTTGGAATGTTCTCCTGTTGTACGTGAGTATTCTCGGTAACACTTGTGTACACTCGTTTTGGCAGCCGGAAGGCAGCGCCATGGGCGGATTCGTCAGTCGCAGTATCAACAACAACCCAGTTTGTGTCGATAATCACTGCACCGTCACTGGGAATACGTCCACTGCAGGTCAGCGTTCCTCCATTCATTGCCATATACGATGTACCAACCCACATGATGGGTGTCGTGAATTGTGCATCTAGTGATACACCGTCTGTGTTTGCAAAAGTTAGTCGTGGTTCCGTCCTTCCCGGCCCAAGATCGTAGCCTGGTTTGTCAAGAAATGCATCAGGACTATTCTCCTCCATTGGCGACACAAGAACCTGTCCGTCTGCATGAACCTGATACAGCGACATTCCATACGGAAAGGCTGACCATAGAATGCGTGGAATACCATCGGTATTCAGGATCAGATTCTTGAACTTGCGATCGCTCGGTGGCCACGACTGTCCGGGTACACCAATAGCCGGCAGTGAGTCCGGCCAGTTACTCTTTGCCGCCATCGTGTTATTCTCAAGCGTGAAGACGGCCATCACGGCCGTGTCGCCATAGCGGGCTAGGTGATACAGTTGATCATCAACCTTTGACGACACGAGTGTACACCACGTCAGCCGTCCATCGGTGTCAAACCGGCCGATCATCGTCTCGATACCTCCCTTCGGCTCCGTCATCCATGCTCCCTGTGTGACTGGCGGATTCTTCATGCCACTCTGATACACACCAACAATTGTCTGGTTGCCGCCATCCTGGACAAGGTCAACAAAATGTGCTCCTGCATAGTTGAACATTGGAGCCGCCTGAGTCGTGTCATCCTCAAAGAATGTGTCAGCTGCCGAGAAGTAGGTACTCCAGCGAAGACGCTTGCCGTCCTTGGCAAGGCAAAAGAGCACGACATCGGTCTTCGTCAAGTGATTGGGTTTCTTGTCGATTGCTGCATTCACCATGTCAATGTCACCGCTCCGTGTGTAACAACCGACGATGACGTTACCCTCGGCATCAACAACACCTTTCGGAAAACTCTCATCGGCAGTACCTCCAAGAAACGTAGACCATTCCAGTCTCCCCTCGGAGGTCCATCGCGACACGTACATGTCGTTCCCGCCGATCGGCTGAGGTCGATACGTGCCCGACGTCTTCATGCCATTAACACCTGTACGCACCTGCACGAGGTTATAAAAATCTCCGTTGTTACCCAGTACAAGTGCCTGATTGACGCCCGACGATGGACCCGCCGTGATTGCAAGCATTGGTCCGCAGTAAACGACCCATCGGATGCGACCAGTTGTGTCCACACGCATTGTCCGCCATGATCGAACCGTTACCGAGTCATCGACGAGAGAATCTGTAACGGTCACGTATGGATTAAACGGTGTTGCTCCTCCTACAACGATTGATCCATCATTGAGAGCACGGATGGCACTTGTCCGTTCGAGATACTGGGCAAAAAATACCCGCGGATCCTTCGGGCGGACCGTGTTGCGGCCGGCCTGCACACTACCGTCACCGTCCTTCTGTTCACGGCCCACGAGCGACTGCAGGGCACGGAGCCCGGCAGTCATCGTTTCTGGTGTCTGAACACGCATCGCGGCCGTCGATGAACCCGAAGATGAAAAACTGGCCACGTCCGTGCCGTTCTGCTGGACGACGAGACGCTCACAGTGGAACGATCCGTCTTCCTCATAGTCGTCACTGATGTAGACACGCACCGGGATGTCCGTCTTCTCCTCGGCCACATACGTCACATCCGTCCCGAGGTCCACATCAACAGCCCGTGACGTTCCACCAAGGCCCGTCACCGTGCAGTGATTGTTCACAAGCCGTATCACACGGTCTCCACTCACCACGTGATACTCCACCTTACCGTCACGTCGCTGTAGTCCAAGAATCGACGTCAGGCCACTCTGGGCCAACAGATCTGAAAATGGCAGAATGAAGAAAACAAGGACAGCTAGGGCCCTGACATACCAAACGATCTTTCTTGTTGGTAGCATTTCTTCACCTTGTTCATATTCGTACGTGACAACCAAATGATCATGAGTGACGACGTGTCAGAAAGTTACTGCATTCGGGTGACGTCGAGCGCTAGCGAGACACCCAACGTCTCACCACGCCACCTTGACACCATGTCGTTGGCCGTTGGCAAGTAGAATATCAACGACATAGATGCCGGACGTCAGGCCGTTACGGGTGATTGTTGCCATTGTAAGCATCGGAGATGCAGACACAAGACGCCGACCGAGGATGTCGTGAATCGTCACAGAAACAATGTCCCTTTCTGCTGTAATGTGCAGGGCATCTGCATGTACCTCCACAACCGGCTTGATGTCCTCATATACCCGTGTGTCCTCAGCAACACTCGTATACACGCGTTTCGGTAGCCGAAAGGCAGCACCGTAGGCAGACTGACCGTTCATCGTATCAACTACAACCCAGTTGGTGTCGATGATCACTCCGCCATCACTCGGTATCACGGATCGGCACGTGTATGTACCACCTGCCATACGGATATCGGCAACGGTCATTCTCATGTGTGATGTTGTGAATTCTGGTTCCAGCGTAATGCCATTTGTTCGAGCAATCGAAGTTCGAACCTCCTGAATACCCGGACTGTTCGTGTATGCTGGTACGTCGAAGAACGCATCTGTGCTATTCTCCTCCAATGGAGTTACGCGAACCTGTCCGTCCGCATACACGTCGAAGATGTCTATACCATACGGAAAGGCTGACCAGAGAACTCGCGGAATACCATCGGTATTCAGAATCAGGTTCTTGAACTTGCGATCATTAGGTGGCCACGACTGCCCGGGTACACCGATAGCCGGCAGGGAGTCCGGCCAGTTGCGTTTTGCCGTAATCGTGTTGTCCTCAAACGAGAAGACGGCCATTACGGCTGTGTCGCCATAGCGGGCAAGGTGATACAGACGATCATCAACCTTGGACGACAGTAGTGTACACCACGTCAGACGTCCGTCCGTGTCGAACCGACCGATCATCGTCTCCATACCGCCCTTCGGTTCCGTCATCCATGCACCAGGTGTCACCGGTGGATTTCTCACACCACTCTGATAGATTCCGACGATGGTCTGGTTGCCGCCGTCCTGGACAAGGTCAACAAAATGTGCTCCGGCATAGTTATACAGTGGATCCGCTTGCAAGGTATCGTCCTCTAGGAATCTATCGGCTGACGAGAAGTAGGTACTCCAGCGAAGACTCTTGCCATCCTTTGCAAGGCAAAAGAGCGCCACATCTGTCTTCGTCAAATGATTTGGTTTCTTGTCAATTGCTGCATTGACCATGTCGATATCACCGCTCTTTGTGTAACAACCAACGATGACGTTACCTTCAGCGTCTACGACACCTCGAGGATAGCGTTCGTCGGCTGATCCACCGAGAAACGTCGACCACTCGAGACGTCCCTCTGATGTCCAGCGCGAGACCAAAATATCGCGACCACCTTTCGGCTGCGGTTGATACGTACCAGCTGTCTTCATGCCGCCTGACGTCAACTCAATAAAGTTGTAGAAATTTCCGTTTTCTGCTTCAACCAGTACCCGACTCAAATCGAGCGTCGTAGCAGTCGTCAGTCCCAGCATTGGCCCCGAGTACACAACCCATCGAATTGTACCTGTCGTGTCGACACGTATCGACCTGTACACGCGAATCGTCACAGAATCATCGACGAGGGAATCCGTCACCGTTACATACGGATTAAACGGTGTAGACCCCCCAACAAGAATTGATCCATCGCTGAGAGCACGGATAGCACTCGTCCGTTCGAGATACTGGGCGAAGAACACCCGTGGATCCTTTGGGCGGACGGTGTTGCGGCCTGCTTGTACGCTGCCGTCACCCTCCTTCTCTTCCCTGCCTACCAGCGACTGCAGGGCACGGAGTCCTGAAGTAATACCTGTCGGTGTCTGGACACGCATCGACGCCGTTGTCGAACCCGAAGATGAAAAACTGGCCACGTCGTGACCGTTTCGCTGGACCACAAGGCGCTCACAGTGAAACGATCCATCTTCCTCATAGTCATCACTGATGTAGACACGTACTGGTATGTCCGTTTTGTCCTCGGCCACATACGTGACATCCATACCCAGGTCCACATCAACGGACTGTGACGTACTGCCTTTTCCCGTCACCGTACAGTGACCATTCAAAAGCCGTATAACTCGATCGCCGCTCACCACGTGATACTCCACCGTGCCGTCTCGACGCTGCAGTCCAAGAATGGACGTCAGGCCACTCTGGGCTGTGGTATCGATACACGCCATCACCACCAGAAGAAGTAGCAACGCTGAACTTCTTGCACCGAATCTATTCGTTGATTTCATGATGTTGTCCTTCGTTGTAGTGGATTAGAACGTGACGGTGAACGTACCATGAGTGACATTCTCACCACATGTTACGGTAATGACGTAGGATCCGGAAACGAGACCCTGCACGTCCATTTCGATCGTATTTCTATCAACCCATGTATGGTGTAGCTGCAGGATACGTCCTGTCGTAGCTTCCTGAACGGTCATCGTTCGGGATTCACATTCAGTTGCTGTCGCACTTGATGTATTCACAACAACATGAATCCTGGATGACGATGGATTTGGAGCAATTGAAAGCCCTTCAATCGTCACGCCTTGTTCTGGAGCTGCGGTGTGAATCTGTGTCTTCTCGGACGTATGCCACACGCGCTGTACATGAACTTCTCCTGTGCCTCCGACAACAACAGGGTTCAATCGTTTGTCCGTAGGGCTTCGTCGTCCGAGTTCCGTGACAAGGTATCCAGCTACTCCCTGCTTGGCGCGTAGACTCAACCTTAGTGAATCGGTTCCGGTGATGGTGAATGTGCTGACAAACTCTCCGGGTGCACAGCGAACCGGATATTCTTTCCCTGATGAGCTCACGAGTGCAAGGTCGAAGATTGAATCTGCTGTAAGTCGACCTCGAACGGAAACACTGACTCGTCCATTCACGAGTATCGGCAGACTTGCAAGCTCACCCTCAGACAGAAAATGTAAACTAACATCCTGACCATCGACTGCAAATGATTGAATGTTAGAGACAGACATTCCATTTGTAAATTCAAAGAGTGTTCTGGATTCGGCAACAGCAGACCCCGCATTCGGAGCAAAGTATGCCCGACGGCTAGCCTCAATTTCTGGAGTGAAGTCCATATTCGTCTGATAGATCGCTCGATTCGTGAGGAAGTTCTCGTACGCGTTCGAGTGTCGCATTGCCGTCTGTTGTAAAACGTTTCCAACATCATCGTGACGCGTCACGGTCCGGATTCGATTTGTTAGCTGATGCTCCATGTATGTGTTACTGTTGTACTCCGAGAACGGAGGTTCACGCAACCAGAACATTTCGCTGATCCGTCGTTGCTGACTTCTGTCGAGCAGCGGTAACAACTCGCCGTGTGTCGAGACGGAGATGGTTGATCTGTAGAATGCCTGGGGATCGTGTTCCATTCGCAAGCCGACGGTAACGTTAGGATCGTACACCTTGTTATAGGTATGCCGAATCTGGTGAAGACCGTCAAGACGGAGATTCGGGCCAACATTCGCTTGTGGCACGACAAGTCCCGTCTGAATGGTCCTGCCAAGTACAACGGATGTATTGGCAGGAGCAGGGTCCACATCGTAGCATTCTAGTGGCCGTGAATTTTGCCAGTACACCACGTCGGTTTCGGGCAGACCCTCGCGACCCGGGGTTCGGGCTACCGAGGCCAGTATATTGTCCCCGCAATGTTGTGTTGAAATCATGACAGCCTGACGACCGTCTTCGAAAAGGTAGTGATTGTTAGGTCCTAACTCCTGGAACCGTCCTGTGAGGCCATCACGTCGAAGCCGTGCGTAGGCAATATCATATCGATTTGGGCCAACTCCCGTCGGATATAGTGCATGCCACACAACGGGCAGTTCAAGCGGAGATGTTGTACTCGCATACTGCCAGATCGCAGGGTGATTGTCCGATGAGTTATCGATCTGAACATAATCAACACTCTCAGGGTTGTTAAACTGCACTTGATTGTCAAGTTTAAAACCACCGACAATTCCAAGGCCGGGGTCGCTATGGGCATACAGGCAGCCACCCTCAACTGCCCCCACAACCGGAAAACCATATGCATGCATCGATGGTCCTCCAACACGATCATACACTTGTCCAGGCGGGAAGTTCTGGATAGCGGTGTTGGCGTCAAACACACTTTCAACCATCAGAATGGAACCTATGTGTGCTGTTACAGGGTGATAGGCCGTCGGCCAGTTATTCACCTCGCAGGCGTATACGACGTGCACCCGCGCCCGTGGAATCGGAGGAAGTTGATTGTCGGGGTCAGGATCGGGATCGTACTTCACGACGATACTTGGATAGGCACATGTAGCCACCATGGACAAACCGCGGCCTGGTTCTTCGACACGACACGATAGACACTCCTCTCTGTCTTCCCACGGGATGAGATTCACACGATCAGTCTTGCGAACCGGTTCCGATCTCCGATAAAAAACCTGCCAGCCATCAAGCGGAGGAGGACAGTTCTCACACGTGGAGCGGTGATACACAGCATGGTATCGAACTAGTTCATGATCGAGATCGTCGGCATGAGAACCGTTCGGTTCTACTTCAGGAGATTCCCAGACAACAATCTTTCGTTGATTGGAGTAATCCAGGTGACCCATAATATTAACATCCCACTCGTCGGGAGGAGGTGGTGCACCGATACGAAAGACCCGTACCTGATATGGTGCCAACTGAAACGTTATCCTCCGTAAGCCATCTGTAAATGATGACGCCCATGCCACGGCTCTACCACCGTTCCAGAACTCGGCGGGTATCAAATCGACAACATCGGTCATGTTGCTATGACCCATAGTAATGGTAACGGGCCTATCAACACCGTAGATGTCGTCACTCATGTTTCCAACAAAAAGCCATAGCGAGTTGTCCGTAGGATTTCGGTGTAATGAAGCCACAATGGATGTCCAGTTAATCTCACCATCTGGCAATAGCGTTGATACCGTTGTCTGATCATTGAGAGAGGGCTGAAGAAAGATATTGCGATAGTGGGAAAACTCATTCGAAGCGTTGTCAATCACAGCCCGTAACTGCTCTGTGCGCTCGGTGTTTCGCGTCATGTGATGAATAACTTCACCCCATTCGTTCAGATTCTGCTCATGCGTAACGAATAGCGGATCGTCAGACGCTCCCTGCATCCAGCTCGTTGCCTCCCAGAATATCGAACCACGAATTCCGAGTATCGCCGGCACAAACATCTGATAACGTGCCTCGTCAAGAGATATGTTTCTGTATTCAGAGAACGTACGTAACGTAAACCGTTCCCATCCTTGCCACCGGACATCCCGTGATATGTACTCGTCACCTCGACCTTGGGCAATCACCATTGCTGCCTGTTTATCACAACGAATTGTGGCATCTACCTGGCGTCGTAGTATGGCGTTAAAGCTCTGTTCTATTGTTGCATTCGTTAGTTCTTCCGTGTTGAGCCGAGTACGCTCGCGTATAACGCGGGGATTAACCGTTTGCCCATTCACGACCAGATCTGTTGTCGCGTAATCGTACTTATACATGTAGAAATCGAACAGCGAGATGTCGTAGGCATTACGATAGAACTCGAAGTCATGCTGAAAGTTGAAATTCAGCATGATTGGTTTTCCCGGCGTCCTATGCATAGCCGTCAATGCAAACTCACGCGAGTTCTGCTGTAGATCGGCAGGCGTCAAAGCAGGTTGCAGCTGTGGATTAAAGTCATTTCCCCACGTAGAGGGAACACCGAGTGGTATCACATTCGTTGGTTCGTCCGCGATGTACGTTCCAAGAATCGAGTTTGTCTGAGCGATAACAGGGAATATCGTCTGAAAGTAGTTCGGTAGCGGATTTCCCATTCCAGCCCCAAGACTTGCTTGTTGAAAATCATAGGGCATAAACAGTCTAGGATTCTGCTGTGTACCGTTGAGATTATAATTGTCATGCTCGAGATGAGAGACGACGGGAATTATGCTCAGGTTGTGCTGCGCTGCTATGGCCGCCGATGCCGTCAGACCCTGGACACATTCGTTGACGTTGTAATAGTACTGCGTTGAAGCCTGGTCTTCAGCTGGAACGTTGAGCCTCTGAAATATGTAGCCGTCCGAGTGATGATGTCGGTCGAGAACAATGGTGTTGTATATCTCGGCATAGTTTTCAATCTCGGCGTCGGGAATGCGGCCTTCGGTGGGGCTATAATGGATACCGGAGATACGCTGTGTTTCTGCTGGTCCCGCCCAATGGCTTTCGATGAGGTTCCATTGGTCTACGAAGTTGACGTCGGTTAACGGTTGTCCTGCACCATCAAGTTGACCACTCGTAAGCCGGATACCCCACCAGCCGTGCGGAAAGAACGGTGTCTGCACTCCATTCTCGAGGCGCGTCATAGCATAGTCGTTCTCCGTGAAAGGGGCCATGGACCGCCATACGAGAAGTCGATCTTCATGTCGCGCGGTACTTGGATCTCGTAGCAAGATAGCCACGTCTGTTCGGTTTCTCACATCGTAATCAATGTTGCCGCTAATGGTATGGTAGATATTGTCACGCGGAATCACGGTAGCATCCAGTCGCAACAACACAGATTGTTCGAATCCATTTACGATTCGGCGCAGACTAACAAAGTCGACGCTTGACACCACATTTTGCACACGACGCTCGGTAAAGAATCCGACCTCGTCAATACCATCGCCGTTGAGGTCCGTCGTTACGAGTGACCCGACGGAAAAATTACTCGCAAGGTTAACGTCTGTGATAGATGTTACGTTCGCTTCAAACGTGACATCATTACCATCAATCGTTATCTCGCCTATCCAGATACCCGTGTGATTCTTCGTGTTTGGAGGCGTCCACGTGCGTACTGCGGCAGCATCACCTGCAAGAAAGACAATCGATTCCTCACCGGCAGGAGTATTCCGCACAGCTGCCATCGAAAGAATGTCATCAAAGAACGTCAAGCCATCCCGGTCAACAATCGTGAGTGCCGTACGTGTCCACGTCGTACCATTTGTTTCAAAGCGCTCAACCGATGGTACCGTACCATTACAGCCAGCATCAAACAGTGCGTAGATTTCATCACGTCCATCACCATTCACATCAGCTGCTACTACGTGACGCAGCTGCTGGTGATCACAGACTGTTGTTGCATAGTTCAGGACGTTGTGTCGCGTCAAAACATAGTCAAGGGGAGTGTTATCTGGCACTTCGTCATTCGACAGAATGATGAGCTCCGACGTGTTGCCATTCCGGACAAACAGGGCAATATCATCTCGTCCATCATCATCAAAATCACCATGAGCATATCCATGGATATTGGCCGGATTAATCGTCGGATCCGAAAATCGGAGAAGTGTGGGGTGAGATACATCTGAACGTTCAACCAGGATGTCGATCTTGGCGGGATTGGCGATTTCGTCATTACCAACAACGGTACGGGCCTCTCCCAGACCCTCAAGATTCGATTGCCGGAAGAATGCTGCATTTGGTGTTCTGGCAGGCTCTGTGATAACATGACTTCGCGATTCAATTGTAAAGACCTGGAGACAAGGATTCAAGTCAACTGGCATACTGTTATCACCCGGTCGCCCATATGAAACGTGCCCAGCCTGCACGAGGAAGGTAGCTGGAACACGTGTTATATGCTGTTGTACAAGGGTTGAATTTGTGACATCTGTAGCTTCGTGGAAGTACCCCACACCAGAATACCGCACGAACTCATAGTTCAGTGAGAAGTTCGGCGCACCGGTTGAACGAACAAACGTTACTTCTTCCGAAAGGTCATCCACCATTCTGTCTCTCATCGCCGCCAACGGATTGATACTCCAGCGCGGAGCTTGAAGAAATACTCCATCAGCGCGCCAATGGATTACCTGCCCAGCTGCCTGGTCTTCAGCTGGTCCATTCGCATACCTCTCCGATACCCAAATTGCCGGTGGTAAAAAACGCGGCCCTGTTGCCTGTGCGTGTAGCCCTATTGTCCCGGCCATGTATAGAATGGCACATAGACATACTCCTGTCCTCATGTCCGAACCTTCCGTGACACTGTACGCGCAAAAAATAAATTGTATGTGGATGTTCTCGTTACGCGCCTCGAGAACGGCGGATAGCTGATGAAGACTACGGCTCTAAATGGAGTCGTTATCGGCGCACACGTGAATGCAGAACCGACATGTACAAGAAGAAGATTTCGTATGCAAGACGATTCCTTGGCCTCACACGTCGGCAACCTACAACGGTCAGTATGCCAAACTCTGTCATAGTGAACTTTATCCGATTATTTTTTTCTCTATGATCTATTTTTTTGCTTTCATTGCAGTTGATCTACGTTATCACACAGAATCGCGTTGGTAGTCACATTAATTCTTGATCAAGTTCACTACGGAATGATGTCGCGAGAATTCCCCCCCATCATCCCACATCTTCCCCCACTTTTCCCCATCTTCACCTACCTTCCCCCATCCTCCCCCATATTCCCTCACCTTCCCCCATCTTCCCCCATCCTCACCCACCTTCTCTACATTCTCCCATCCTTATTTACCAACGGTAGTACATTTTCGGCGATGGAGTCATGAAGAAAGAGGAGATGCAGAGTAAAGTATTTGCTATCAACCATATACACAAGTGCATCATTGAGCGTCGTAAACGGACCATATTCGTGGTAGAGATTGTTTAGAAGTGGATCATCTTCGTCGAGGAAGTCAGCTAATGTTCCTTCATCAACAATCACAACATATTGCCCCTTATGTGGCCCCTTAACCAATTGTAAAAGGGACACGGATCCTCCTTCTGCGCCGAAATTGAGCAGGAGTAGATGTTCTCTTTCGTTGATGCGGGCGTTTGGGTGGAGTGTTTTGGAGGACATAACAAGACTCAGATTTCCGGTACAACGATAGGTATCATTACGTGTCGTTGTTGTTAGCGACTCAGAACGTACGACGTAAGAGTTTCCTTCGAGAGAAGTATCGGTGGTGTTTGTGACGAGGCATCTCGTCTCCAGACAGTACGTTGACAAATGTATCCGACGTGTCGATTGTACAAGAGCTCTTCTTCCGTAAGCTCACGCTGGAAGGTGCTGTCGGAGGGATAACGATTTGCGGTGAGTCGCGTAAGATTTACAACCTGACATTGTACAACAGTACCATCAGCAAGAGTGAGATCCTGTGTGCCGGTGTGTTTCATCGTCACGAGAGTTACTTCGTGTTGTCCATCGGCATGAATCGTATCGCTCAACAAACTGGCACGTGAGCGTCGTGTAGAAAATGGAAACGTATGCCATCTCGTTTTGTAAGCCTCCGTCGTCACCGAAAGATCACCATTTGCCTCATAGTGTACGTACGTCGTATCGTTGGCAAAAAGTCCATTGGAGGAACACACCACGCGTCCTTTTCCATACCGTGTAGCTGACGTTACGTTTATCCACGTCGTATCCATCTCTGCCCGAACCTCGTCACCATTCTCGGAGAACCACCGCCGATCATAGACAAAGGTCGATGTCAAATACGGCTCTGGAAGTCCATCGGCAGCGATCGGATCGTAGTGACATGCAGCGAGCAGCAAACAACAAACGAGTGCCGAACCCCAATGGACAAACATCACAATAGACTTCTTGTGGTTCGGAGAGGATGAATATATGAGTAGACACTATGGTGCAGGGAATATCACGAGATAGGCGGGGTTACGCAACGATTATCACTTGTAGTCACCCACCGTCTCCCAGCGCCAATACACTAACCGCGGTTGGCGCGGCGTTTATAGCACCTTAATGGTGTTTGTTTGTCTATTTACCAGAAAGGGTCGGTGGGTATGAAGGGGTTACGGTCTGAAAATTCGACGGATCGGTTGACGGATGTGACGTTGCGTGATGTGACGTCACGTGATGTGACGTCACGTGATGTGATGCGGGATGAAGCACGGACACTGATTATTCTCGGTGCTGCGTTACTGTTTGCCGTCCTGCTTCATAGTGTCTACATGGGCGCACTGCATCATGTGTGGCTCGGATGGAATGTGTTTCTAGCACTTGTTCCGTGGTTTCTTTCCCTTGCTGCAGAATTTGTTGTTACACAACGACGCCCAGTGATGTTGTGGACGACACTCGCAGGGTGGTTGCTGTTCTTTCCGAATGCTCCGTATATCGTTACTGATCTGATTCACATGCCGTCAATTCAGACACCACTGTGGTGGTACCATCAGATGGTACTTGTTGGTGGTGCCGTGGTTGGATTAACGTCGGCGTATTATTCGTGGCGACGTGTACGACGGGTTCTGGATGCTCAGTTAGGTCGACAATGGTCAACAGTTGTTATGTATGCCTGCATCTATGCCGCTGCCTTCGGAGTTTATCTCGGTCGTTTCTCTCGCTGGAACTCCTGGGATGCTTTCGTTGAGTATCAGTCATTGTTTGCCGACATAGCACACAGATTTTTTGTACCGACAGCACATCCGAGAACATGGATGTTTACCATCATGTTTGGTTCAGCTCTCGCCCTCGGTGCTTCACTGATTGGTACAAAACGTTCGAGGTCGGCCTAGTTCTGACATGTACCCCTTTTTATTGTC
>DDUR01000069.1:38114-38257 GCA_002344895.1 Ignavibacteria bacterium UBA2333 | reverse complement strand
GATATAACGTTGCCCCTCCGGGGCAACAACATTCTAGCACATCTTTGAAGCACCCCGGAGGGGTGCTGTATATCAGCCCGGGGTAACACCCCGGGATCACCCGCGTCACCCCGCGTCAGCCAGCGTAACCCAGCGTAACCCAG
>DDUR01000069.1:0-37896 GCA_002344895.1 Ignavibacteria bacterium UBA2333 | reverse complement strand
GCGTAACCCAGCGTAACCCAGCGTCACCCCGCGTCACCCAGCGTCACCCTGCGTAACCCCGCGTAACCCCGCGTCACCCAGCGTCACCCGGCGTCACCCTATTCTATTGCCTGTAAAAACGTACCAAGGTTTACATCCTTCGTCAGCTGGAGTTTTTTACGGATACGCTGACGGTATTTTTCGACACTTCCAGGTTCAAGGGATAGGATACGTGCCATGTCCTTGTTCGAGGTGTCCATCTTAATCAGAGTACACACTCGGAGTTCCGTAGGAGAGAGGGTCGGAAATCTATTGGCGAGTGTTGTGAGATAGGTGCTGTGCAAAAGCCGGAATCGTTCTTCAAAACTTTGCCAATGTTTGTCAGCATCGGCTTCGGCGTCGATGGTGTGGATGAGCCGACGAAGGTCACGGCGTGCACGAATGGAATCAGTCAGATTGATTGAAGTGGCAATGTCGCGAATGCCAGAGAGTAGTTCGTTAAGCTCAACGATGCGCATGGCTGATGATGCAACGTCACGACGTCGATGTTCGTTTTCGAGTTCGAGTCGGTCACGTTCGAGTTCCAACAGAGCAGCGTCAGCGCGGGCCGCTTCCGCTGCACGGCGTGATTCGCTGACGGAGAGTCGCTGGCGGGCCTCGTTTGTTAAGACGTTTCGCTCAACGTCGTGGAAGGCCTGAAAGTGATGCAGCGCACGTTCGTAATCACCTGCATCGGCATACCACAGCGAGAGCTCACGATGGACGCGGAAGGTGAGCGTTTCTACTCCAAGTCGTTCGGCTATCTCAAGGGCTTCCGTAAAGTGTTCGAGAGCCGTTCTTTCGTTGTGCCCCTTCCACCCCTTTTCCCGATACAACGAACCAATGTTCTTTAGGTTAAAGCCAACGTTGATGTCGTTCCCGATACGTCGGTGAATCTCGAGACTACGCGACAACAGGTCGTAGGCTTCATCGATAAGTTTTGATGTCTTTTTCCGTGCTCCCTTTAACATCGTTAAGGCAAGATGTTCAAGAGCATTACCTTCGGTGTGTAACACAGGTGGATCACAGCGACGCAAGACGGCAAGTGCTTCTCGATAACTATCAGCTGCTTCGTTGTGTCGGCCAATTTCATGTAACACGTTCCCAATACTGACGTGAGCATTGGATATGAGTACGTCGTCAGCAAGCTCTTGCGCCACGCGCAACTTGTGTTCCCCATGTGCCAGGGCCGTGGCCGTATCGCCCATTGCAAGGGCGACATGACCAAGGTTGCCGATTGTTATGGCAATGCCCTTAAGGTCGCCAGCCGCATGTTTTAACGATAATGTTTCATCGTAGTACCGAATGGCATCGGCATAGTTGCCGGTGATACGATGAATATTGCCTATGTCATTTAGCGCCGCCGCCATGTGCACTTCGTCACCAATTGCCTTTGCAAGCTTGAGCGACGTTTCAAGACTTCGTAGTGCCGTTGTATAGTCACTGAGCAAATAGGCAATCACACCTTCAATACGATGCAGGCGTACTTCACCTTCGTCCCACCAGCGTGACCGCTGTTGAGAATCACGTTGATGTTTCCGTAAAACCTTCCATGCCTTGTCGAGATGTGCTCTCGCCTGCGGAACGTCGCTCGTTCTCAGAGCCCAGGCTGCTCGCCAGAGTTCATCAAATTTCGAGCGGTCGTTACGAGCCATGTTACGATTCGCGGCTACGGCGTTTTGGACGTCGTGGTGGTTGTGGTTTCTGAGGCTGTTTCTGCTCTTGTGACTTCTGATCTGTCTTCAGATCTGTCTGCTGAGCTACTTGCTTCTTTTGCGGCGGCGGCTGCTGCTTCTTCTGAGACGCCTGCTCTTGTTTCTGCGGTTGTGCTGTTGGTGGTGTCGGCAGAACAAGATGCAGGTCAATCACACGTTTTTCAACGTCGGCCTTGGCAATTCGTACATCTACACGTGAACCGAATTGATAGACCTTTCGATGGCGTCGGCCAACGAGTCGCATGCGTTTGTCGTCAAAGAAATAGTAATCGTCGTTAAGATCACGAATGTGAAGTAAACCCTCAATCATGAGATCGTCAAGGGATACAAAGACGCCAAAGGATGTTACGCCGGTGACCGTACCGGTGAACTGTTCGCCCAGGTGTTCACGAGCAAGTATTGTTTGTGCAAGTTTTGTGGACGCCCGTTCGGCCTCAACACTACCACGTTCTGTCTGCGAACAATGATCTGCTGCTGCAGAGGCAGCGCGAAGCAGTTTGTCCCATCGTGCTGAATCGGGTTTGCCCTTGGCATATTCTTTTAACACGCGGTGGACGTAGAGGTCGGGGTACCGACGTATGGGTGACGTAAAGTGAGCGTAGTCCTTAAATCCCAAACCGTAGTGGCCGATATTGTGTTCGGCATAGACGGCCTTCGACATACTTCGAAGTAAGAGTGTGTTAATCACTGGTTGTTCGGGTTTACCTTCTGCCTGGGCAAGGATAGCATTCACGGCCAGCGGTGTGAGTTTGCCCGGTGGAACGGTGTAACCAAGGGCACGAATAACGGCAAGGGCCTCTCCAAGTTTTTCCGGCTCTGGTTCGTCGTGAATACGGTAGATATAGGGCGGAAGAGTTTTTGTCCGCCACAATTTTTTTAACGTGTGCAGATGTTCCGCTACCGTACGATTGGCAGCCAACATACACTCTTCAACAAGTGAGGTAGCATCGGTGCGCGTTTTGACCGTTGCCTTCACCGGCATCTTGTTCTCGTCAAGGATAAACTTCACTTCTTGTGTGGCAAAGTCAATTCCACCGTTCTTCATCCGAAGCTGGAAGAGTATCCGCGATAGTTTATGAAGCTGAAGAATAAGCTCTACATTGTCGCCCTTCTTGCTGTCGATAATCGTCTGGACTTCGTCGTAGGAGTATCGACGTTTCGACTTGATGATGGTCTCTTCAATACGATATGCCTTCCGTACACCACGTGGTGTAAACTCCATGTGGACACTAAAGGCAAAACGATTAACGTTCGGAACAAGGGAGCATAAATCATTCGAAAGACGTTCCGGTAACATCGGAACCACACAGTCTACCAGATACGTACTGTTGCCACGCTTTTGAGCTTCACGATCAAGTGCAGAACCTTCGGTGACGTAGTGGGTCACATCGGCAATGTGGACACCGAGTTCAAGATTGCCGTTTTCAAGTACCGTTAACGACAATGCATCGTCAAAGTCGCGTGCGTCTTCAGGATCTATCGTAATGATAAGATCCTTGGTAAGATTTACACGATGTTTGGGAGGGCGCGAAGGGGGCGCTACGGCCGCAGCGGCCTCCGCTTCAACATCGGCAGGGAACTGAAGGGGAAGGCGGAATTCTTTGAGGATGGCGGCAAATTCTACAACGGCCTTGCCGGACTGACCCAGGACTTCAACAACACAAGCTTCGGGGGAGGCATTGGGATGTTCCCAGCGAACAAAGGCACCAATAACCTTGTCACCAGGTTTTGCCCCATTCAGCCCCTTTTCAGCAACAAGAAAGTCAACGTAGTACTTGGCTTCGTCAGGAATGAGATAGTAAAAACTGCCATCATATTCCAGTGTGCCAGAAATTGGACCTGGTGTGCGTTCGATGACGGCGACAACTTCACCACGAACGCGTTTTCCATCGCGTACAGCATGTGGTTTAACGAGTACCGTGTCACCATCCAGTGCCGTATGCATGTGCTGGCGGCGAACGTGGATAACGGGGATCTCTCTGTCGTCGGTCTGTACCGTTGCCGAGTCGTGATGTATCGTCAATATTCCCGTAAAACCTTCCGTTTCACGATCGCGCAGGCCATACCGACGTCGTGAATGGCGCTGGATAATTCCTTCGTCGGCCATCGACGTGAGTACCTGGCGGAGATAATCATATTCATCCGAATCGCTGCGAATATTCAGTCGTTTCGAAAGATCAAGCAGCTGCACCGGAGTGGGGCTCTTACGGAGGGTGTCAAGAATATCCTCGCGGAGATTTCTGACATGTCGGACACGTTTCATGTCACGAAACTACGGCCTGGCGCTCCACGAAGATCCTTGAGGCGGAACTATGTTGTAGGCGGACCGTTGTTCGGCGCACTCGTATGGTGATATGCCCCGAGGTTTCATCACGTTCTACCACACGAACCGTTGTAGCCAGGCCAATACCATGTTCGGTAAGTGTTCGCAGGAGTTCTGCGTCGTCATCGTTCACGCGCCGAACAATCAGCACATCGTCAACGTCGGCATCACACAGTCGATCATGTACCGTAGGTGGAAGGTGTCCATCCTTGGTCGGTATCGGATCACCATGGGGATCATATTTTGGATCACCGAGAATCTTTGCAATCCGATCCTCAAAGTCTTCGCTGATATGATGTTCAAGATTTTCGGCTTCGGCGTGAACCTGATCCCAGGTATATCCGAGCGCTTCGGCGAGATAGAGTTCAATAAGACGGTGATGACGGATAATCTCCATGGCCACCTTTCGGCCGGCATGGGTTAACACTACGCCACGATAGGCCTTGTGCTGGATGAGTTTCATCGATGCAAGGCGTTTGATCATCGACGTTACCGATGCCGGGCTGACCTTTAACGCTGCTGCTATGTCCGTTGTAGATACCTCACCACCACGATCCAATGTCGCAATGGCCTTGAGGTAGTCCTGCATCGTTTGGCTAAGATCTTTCATCGGTCAAACGTCGTTGAAATCGTGAACAGGAGGGTTCGTGGCATGGGTGGACCGTAAATAAAGGCCGCATCACGCGAAACGCCCCATTCCAGGTCTGTCTGATACGCATCGAAGATATTGCGAATCCCCATACCAAGACGCAGAAGAAGGATATCACTGATACGTAGTGTTCCCGTAACACGAGCCGAGACATCGTGAAAGACCGACGTGCGATGGAGAATCATCGTTCGTTCGTTGACGGCCGACATTGGCCCTGTGGTAATCCACGAAGCATCCAGACTCACACCTGACAGTGGTTTCCATGTTACCATGGCTGATCCGTAGACGTTTGGTGTGCGCAACAGAACATCACTAAAGAGTGACGTAGATTCTGATGTTGCAACTTCTTCACGATGCATGTAACGCGCAAGTTGAACGGTAACACCGGCCGTCATCTCTATTTTTTCAGCGATTGCATACCGAAACTCAGTGTTTACACCAGCAACCCAGGCACCGTCACCATTACGTTTAACGGCATACCGCAGACGTGATGAAGAATCGCCGGTTAACGACGTTACAAACGGATTCGTGAGTGCCGTGGCAAAGAGGTCTACAGTCCATCCAGTTGCCGTGGTTACCGTGCCGTCTGTATGATCATACGATAACGTCAGACTATGTGAACGCTCCGGACGAAGTCCTTCTGGAATACGAATGCTGCGTGGACGACCCTCTAGAGTTGACAGATGAAGATCTTCATCAAAGGCCTGTGGTCCACGGAATCCCGATGCATAGGAAAGTCGGAGAATGTCAACATCGTTGATATTCAGTTTTGCTGACAACCGTGGATTCACAACAACAAAGGTTGTATCGGAGAGCTGCGGACTGCGTGTGCCATAGGTATATGAGCCAACGATGTTCTGGACGTCAAAACGTCCACCAACAGTCATGGAGAAAGGGGCAGAAGGGGCAAACTGTGCTTGGACGTACGTACCGGATGTTGTGATACGTTGTGCTATCCGCCGTGAGCTTCCAAAAATGTTATCGGCAACGTCATTTATGGTAAGCTCTGAACCAGCAACAAGGAGTGTTGGTACAAACCAGGACTGACGTAGGGCAACTTGAACACCGGCGACACCAATGTAGTCGTTGGTGTTGCCATACATCCTTGTCGCAAGATCGCGTGAAGTGCTGTCATGTACCGGGCCAATACCACCGTAATAACTATGTCGTTGGGTGCGCTGTCCGGAGAGATAGGACGACAGGCGAACGTTGTCGTCGTCAAATGACGATTCAAACGTCAACGAAGCACCAGCCACAGAGTGATCCAGTTGTTCTGCAATGGTTGACTCATGCGGAGCTGCCCACGTCATCTCACCACCACGACGGAACTCTCGTAACCAGAACACATCGACACCCAAACGATCTGTTTCCGAAAACCGAACCAGACCGCGCCCACCGCCGGCGGCACCACGAATGGCCGTTGTTTCCGAAAAACCGTCACCATTCCGATCCCAGGCATGACGGTCACGACTTGTGGCAAACACCGATAGCCCCGACGAGCCGTCGGCCGATAAAAAGGATCCATCGGCCGACACGACTCGATCGGGCACGCGGCCACCGTACCACTGGGACGTGGTGGAAACGGAGAGGGATGTAGCCGATGGCTCGCGTGTGATGACGTTTATTGTGCCAGCAACAGCGCCGGCACCGTAGAGGGCACTTCCTGCACCACGAACAACTTCAATACGGTCAATCATTGCCGCAGGAATTTGTTCAAGTCCGTACACACCGTTTAACGATGAGAAAATCGGTCGACTATCAATGAGGATCTGGGTATACGGGCCTTGCAGTCCATTTAATCGTACCTGCGTAAATCCGCAGTTCTGACAGTTTGTCTCAAGGCGCAGTCCCGGCTGGAATCGGAGGCCTTCTGCCAGGTTCACGGCTTGCACTGCATCAATCATGGCCGACGTTGTTGTCGTAACGATGACAGGTGCGTCCTGCCGTCGTTGCTCCATCCGCGAAGCCGTTACGACCAGTTCCTCAATGATTGTATAGTCTGGCGCATCAAGTCGTAGTTCGAGTGTGTCCGCTGATGTCACACGTACCCTGAGTGTATCGTATCCAAACATTGTTACCACCAACGTAGTTGGCAGTGTTGGTACGAACAGTTCAAACCATCCATCTGTACGCGAAATCGTTCCACGTACCGATGCTCCAGTACCACCGACACGGATGGTAGCCCCTTGTAGCCCCTTTGCAGTATCAGTCGCTGTTGCATCAATCACGCGCCCAACAAGGCGCACGTCGTCAGCCACGGCTACGGTCGTGAGTGCGTTGAAGATGATGAGAGTGTACAGAAGAAATTTAGACACGTCTAAATCTACGAAGAAAATCTATCCAATCCCACGGGCAAAATTTCAATGTGTTGCGATCGGCCGCCGAATTCCCTACGTTGGTAGCCATGAAGTTTGCCATCCTCCGTGAGTCTCGTCCCGGTGAGCGTCGTGTGGCCCTCATTCCGGAGTCTGCTGCCGTGCTCCTTGGCCGTGGACATACCATTGATGTTGAGAAAGGGGCTGGAGAAGGGGCTGGGTACACCGATGATGACTACGTGGCCGTTGGTTGTCAAGTTGTTGATTTCAACGAGGCACGTCGCGCAGATGTGCTGCTCGGTATTCGAACACCAGAAGTGGCAGACATTTCTTCGTGGCCCAATGGCCGGACATTTATCGGCCTTGTTACTCCATCACGACATCCGGAACAGATAGCTGCCGCAAGCACGGGTGGTCATACGGTCTATGCCCTTGATAGACTTCCTCGGATAACACGTGCCCAATCAATGGATGTGTTGAGTTCGCAAAACAATCTTGCTGGTTACAAATCAGTTCTTGTTGCTGCAGAAGCCGCACCGAATGTGTTTCCATTGATGATGACAGCAGCAGGGACGATCAGGCCTGCTCGTGTGCTCATCTATGGTGCCGGTGTGGCAGGACTTCAGGCCATTGCCACGGCACGACGTCTGGGTGCCATGGTTGAGGTAACAGACATTCGTCCGGAAACACGCGAACAGGTGGAATCACTTGGGGCAACGTTTCTTTCCGTGGAGGGGCTCGACCGTGTTGTTGTAACGGGTGGATATGTTGGTGCAGTTGACGACGATGTTTTACAGCGACAACGCGAGGTTGTTCGAGCTGCCTTGGCGAAGGCCGACGTTGTGATTCTTACAGCACTTGTGGCCGGAGGGACGGCTCCAACACTTGTACACGAAGATGATCTCGCCGTTGTACGGCGAGGAACAGTGATTGTTGACCTTGCTGCGGATGCAGGTGGGAATTGTGTGGCGACACGCGGTGATGAACGACGTTTTGTAAACGGCGTCCTCGTTATCGGATGTCCACACCTGGCCGCAACAGTTCCTACAACGGCGAGCCGACTGTGGTCAAAAAATCTACTTGCCTTCCTTGAGCATATTGTGCAGGAATCCGGACTTCTTGCCGACGTCGGTGATGAAATTGTTGCGGGAACGATGGTTGTTGTGAACGGACAGGAGAGATAACGTGGATACAGGAACACTACACATCATCACACTTGTTGTGCTCATGATCTTCCTCGGAGTGGAGCTCATTGGTCACGTTCCAACCGTCTTGCACACACCACTCATGAGTGGTGCTAATGCCATCCACGGCGTCGTAGTCCTGGGTGGCATCTTTGTGTTAGCTGGTGCACACGACGTCTTCTCGCTGATCCTAGGCACACTTGCCGTCATTGTTGGAACGGTGAACGTGGTAGGAGGGTTTGTGGTGACGAACCGAATGCTCGAAATGTTTAAGAAGGACTCGAGATGAACGACGTCATTGGTATCTCCTACCTCGTCGCCTCGATTTCCTTTATCGTTGGCCTGAAGTATCTCGGTGCTCCAGCAACGGCACGGCGTGGGAATCTGATAGCCGCTGCCGGAATGGGTCTGGCTGTCCTTGTGACCATCGTTGGTCCGATGTTCGGGGCGTCGACCGTTGTGTTACCACCCCTAAACCTGACGTTATTAGTTGTTGCCCTTGTGGTAGGAACCGTGATCGGCTGGATTGCCGCCCAGCGTGTCCAGATGACGGCGATGCCACAGATGGTGTCGTTGTTTAATGGTATGGGTGGACTGTGTGCAGCACTCATTGGCATACTCGAATACGATCATGCCCTTTCCATGGCCTGTGAGGTTTGTGAGTCGTGTACAGAAATGTCGCTTCCTATACAACACATGATTCCCACCTTGGCCGGATTGGTGATCGGCACGGTTTCATTCTCAGGGTCGATTGTAGCGTGGGCAAAACTTGATGATCGGCTTGGTGACCGGCGGTTTGCGAATCAGCATATCGTGAACCTTGCTCTGTTAACCATCATCATCGTTGTAGCCGTATTGATGACGATGAGTGTTGTAGTTGGGTCGGCACCACTCGTGATTCTGCTCGTACTCTGTCTGCTCTACGGCATATCATTTGTCCTGCCCATCGGTGGCGCGGATATGCCCGTCGTGATCTCACTCCTGAATTCCTTTACTGGCGTAGCTGCTGCCTGTGGAGGATTTGTTTATGACAATCAGCCAATGCTGATTGGTGGTATCCTGGTTGGTTCAGCCGGCACGTTGCTCACGATTGTGATGTGCCGTGCCATGAATCGAAGTCTGCTGAATGTTCTTGTGGGAGCGATGGGTGGAACGGCAGCACAGGGTGTAACAACAGCATCGGGCGGTAGTGTAAAGAGTGTTACGGCAACCGACGTTGCCATCTTGCTTGCGTACTCACGCAAGGTTGTGATAGTACCTGGTTATGGCCTTGCCGTTGCACAGGCACAACACGTCTGCCATCAGCTTGAACATGACCTTGTAGCGCGCGGTATTGATGTTGCCTATGCTATTCATCCGGTGGCTGGCCGTATGCCGGGACACATGAATGTTCTGCTGGCTGAGGCCGATGTGTCGTATGATCGGCTCAAGGAAATGGAGGACATTAATCCGGAGTTTAGCACGACGGACGTTGTCCTAGTAGTTGGTGCAAACGATGTTGTTAATCCTGCAGCACGCACGGATACATCGTCACCTATCTACGGAATGCCCATTCTTGATGTTGACCATGCTAAACAGGTCATTGTGCTCAAACGCAGTATGAAGGCCGGTTATGCTGGCATTGACAATGAGCTGTTTACGCGTCCAAACTGCTCGATGCTGTTTGGTGATGCAAAATCCACACTCACATCTCTTGTTGCCGAGCTCAAGAACTTGTGAATCCGGTGTTCGCCGTAGTTTTGAGGATGAATACGACGGACACGATGGCAATCCGCACGCAGACGGATACAACGCAGTATAACGAACACTCAACGCCGATCTTTCTGACGTCAAGCTTTGTGTTTGACGATGCAGAACACATGCGCGCCATGTTTGCCGAAGAGGTTGACGGCAACATTTATTCGCGGTTTACCAATCCGACAACGTCGGAGTTTGTTCAGAAGATGTGTGCTCTTGAAGGTGCCGAGGCAGGGTATGCCACAGCAACCGGTATGGCAGCCATCTTCGGATCGATTATGGGGCTGCTACAAAGTGGTGATCACATTGTTGCTTCTCGTGCCGTCTTTGGTTCAACACATGCCCTACTTACACAGTATCTGCCGAAGTGGGGTATAACGTCGACATACGTTGATATCGCCGATAACGATCAATGGGCTGCAGCGATTACGCCATCAACGAAGATGTTGCTCGTTGAGACACCGTCAAATCCTGGTCTGGACATAGCCGATCTGTCCTTCCTTGGAAAACTGGCAGCCGATCATAACATTATTCTCAATGTTGACAACTGTTTTGCTACACCCCTGTTACAGCGACCAATTGACTACGGCGCACACATCGTAACACACTCCGCAACAAAGTGGATTGATGGCCAAGGACGCGTACTCGGTGGGGTGATTCTGGGAAATGCCGACCTTCTTCGATCAATTTATCTGTTCTGTCGGAACACGGGTCCATCCATGTCGCCGTTTACCGCATGGATTCTCTCAAAGTCACTCGAAACTCTTCACGTGCGCCTGGAACGTCATTGCCAAAGTGCACACCGTGTGGCCGAAGCCCTGTCGTCACATCCGCGTCTACAATCTGTCCGATATCCTGGCCTTCCATCACATCCACAGTATTCCCTGGCGATGTCACAAATGTCGGCCGGTGGAGGAATTGTCGCTATTGACGTTAAGGGCGGGGCTGCGGCAGCAGCATGTGTAATCGACAGTGTTCGTATGGCGTCAATCACAGCAAACATCGGTGACACGCGTACGATTGTTACACATCCGGCAACGTCAACACATAGTAAACTCACAGAGGAAGCACGTCTGGCCGTTGGAATCACACCAGGCCTTATTCGTATCAGTGTTGGTCTTGAAGATGTGCGAGACATCATCAATGACCTTACGCAGGCAATCGACGCGGCGGAACAGCAATAATCGTTTCGTCAACGAGGACCCAGGCGCGATCTTCATCCTCAAGGTCAACAACGTGTGTTCCCGTGAACCTTCCAAAAGCCGGTAACAGGAATCTGCGTGACGTTGCAACAAAGGCCGGCAGACGGATCTGTTGTGACGACTTACCGGAGAGTACAATAGCTGGATGTTCATGTCCACAAATGCCGTAGGCATCTTCGTCACGATGGTCGTCTGGTTTGTGGACAAGGTGAAATGGACCTAGGTCGTATCGGTCAGCTAGATCAATACTTGCCGATGTTGCATAGTCATCCACAAACCGATCGTGATTGCCTACAATGAGCATTACACGTTGTTTCCATGTGGCGCGTAACGCTGCAAAACGTTCCCATTCGTGATTGTGTGTTTTGTGAACAAGGTCACCCACGATGTAGATGTCGTCCGAGTATCGTGATGCAAGTGATGCAAGACGATCCAGGTCGTGCGTAAATACGGCATCCGGAACGGCAAGTCCATGGGCACGGAAATGTGCTGCCTTGCCGAGATGGACGTCACTCAACAACAAGGCATTCAGGCGCGGAATACGAATTGCACGCTCCGGCAGAAGCTCGATGTGTTCGCCAACAAGGTCTATGGTAAGGGGCATATGGGGCTACAATCTACGAGAGTCCTGCCTCCATCTCGGCAACGATTTTTCGCACCCGATCTTCTAACCGTTCGCTGCCAAGACGTTCTCGAAGACGGTCTACAACAATCGGAAACGAAAACGGTGTAAAGTGCGGAGGTTCGGTGATCACCAGACGTCGTTCCGACATTCGTTGTAGGGCAAGGCGTAGTCGTTCTTCCTCAAGTTGATACGTAAGTGTTTCGGAAAATGCCTGGTGCAGCAGAAGATTGTTGGTGTCGTATGTCGTAAAGACGTCGAAGAAAAGGTCCGACCCTGCCTGGATGTGACGTGGACGTTTTTGTTTGGATGGATATCCTGTAAAGATGAGGCCACTAATACGTGCAATGTCACGGAACCGACGTCGGGCCATGAGTGCACCATTTGCACTTGCGAGGATGTCGTCCGTTAAGCCCGTTTGCGACAGCAAGCCCCTTTCCAGAACTTCATCGAGTGGAATTGGACGATCACTCAGGAGTTCAAGGCCATAGTCATTCATGGCCATGGTGAACGTCTGCGGCTGAATTCGTGAGATGCGTAAGGCAAAGAGGGCGGCGAGTCCTTCGTGGACAAGGCGGCCTTCAAAGGGGTAAAAGACGACATGATAACCATCGTTGGACTGGAAGTGTTCGACCAAGACTTCATCCCGACGAGGTACACGCGATAGTTGGTCCTGGAGCTGGAACAGTGGCTGTACACATTGCATCTCCGGTCCCTCGAATTGCCCTTCGGCGGCATCGTGTAGTACATCACGCAAAACGTCACTCAGCTCCGTGCTTAACGGCATACGGCCACCACCCCAGCGTGGTACAATGCCATCAGTACGGTGTGTACGACGAACCCGAACGGTCATGTCCTTGATGTCGACAAACTCCAGACATTGTCCGGCAAACCAGAACGCATCACCTTCTTCCAGCCGTGATGCAAACGACTCTTCCAGTGTACCCAGTGTAGAACCCTTGATGATCTTGACGGTAAGTGCAGCATCGGATGATATGGTGCCGATATTCATGCGATGGCGAAGGGCAAGTCGACCATTTGCGATATGATACCGTCCATCACGAAGGACAACTTTATGATAATCATCGTAGGCACCTAACGACGCACCACCGGTGGTGATAAAGTCCAGACACCATAACCACTCGGCGTCGGAAAGATGTTGATAGGCATAGGTTGATCGTACATCAGCCAACATCTCAGCTGCTGTAAAACCATCGCCACACGCAATGGTCACTAACCATTGAATGAGGACATCGATGGGTTTTTCAATTGGTTGGCGGGATTCAACACGTCGTGTCTCTACTGCCCGACGTATAGCCGCACCTTCAACAATCTCCAGCGAATGTGTTGGCAAAAAGGCAATCCTACTGCGCACACCCGGACGGTGTCCACTTCGCCCTGCACGTTGCAAGAACCGTGCTGTGCCCTTTGGAGAACCAACCTGAATGACACTATCAACAGGAGCAAAGTCGACACCAAGATCAAGGGATGACGTGCAGAACACGGCCTTCAAGCGTCCATCATGAACGGCATCTTCAACCCACGTTCGAACGGAGCTATCAAGTGAGCCATGATGGAGTGCCGTTGTCCCTAAAAGATCCGGCCACATGTCCAGAAACGTCTGATACCAGATCTCAGCCTGTGAACGTGTGTTCGTAAAAACTAACGTTGTTTGTGATGACGTAACGATGGAATGTGCTGCATCCGCCAGCACGGTACCGAGATGACCACTCCATGGAAACCGTTCGACGGTATCGGGGAGTAACGTGGTAATCTCCGGTGGTTCTCCCGTAGGAGCTGTGATGCGTACAACATTGGTCGTTGACGATGCTGGTGCGGTGGTCGATGACGTCGCTGATGACTCTGACTCGACTGACGCCGAGGTCCAAGGTGCAAAGAGCACATCACAAGCAACATCCATGTTGCCAATCGTGGCCGAAATACCCCAACAGCGTAACGATGGATTCAGGCGTCGTAACCGTGCCAATGCGAGTTCAGTTTGTACACCACGTTTTCCTCCGAGCAGTTCATGCCATTCATCAACAACAACAAGTTGTAGGCGCGACAGTAACTCCGTGCCCGTTGCGGTGGAGAGTAAAACATGCACACTCTCCGGTGTGATAACCAGTGCATCCGGGAGTTTTGTGCGTTGCCGTTGTTTTTCGGCAGCCGATGTATCACCGGTACGCAGACCTACCGTCCAGCCCGATCCTGTCTCTACTGCCGCCTCCGTCATTGCCTCGGTAATGTCCTTTGCCAACGCACGAAGTGGAGTGATCCACAACACCTTACAACCTGAACCCGTAAGGGCCTGAAGTGCACCGAGCCACACTGCATACGTCTTGCCACTACCCGTAGGAGCATGAAGCAGACCGTTCTTACCAGCAACGATGGCATCCCACGTTTCGAGTTGAAACGGAAAGGCTGACCAATTGCGTCGCAAAAACCAGTCGGTGATAACGGAGCGTGATGTCACGGATGTTCGGGTAGGGTTCGTTCAGAGGGTACAACATCGGAAGAACGTTGCTGTGACAGAACGTCGTTCCACATCGACTGAAGTTCTTCGATCGTTGCAACATCGTGAAGTGTTGATGTGGGTGAGAGGCCACATAGACGCGCACCTAATACCTTCAGCCCACTCTTCCGTCGGGACGATGGTTCAAGGCCCGTAAACACCATATCCACAACAAGTGTAGCATCGATTGAGCGAACGGGACCGAACCGCTCACGTGTTGACGATTTTACGATGTTGTTCACAACGACATGATCACTGTCTGAAAGAGTACGTGCCGATAGTCGTGTGAGTGGCACGATACTCTCTCCCGAACGAAGTCCGACGGTGTAGGTCGACTCGGCTGGTGTATAACCGACTTCAACATAGAGGATAACGGCCTTGAGAGGATACTCTTCGACGGCCGTCGCAGTTGGTTCGGGTTGTGATGGTGGAAACAGATCCGCACGGCGTAGAACAGCACGCCGACTGCCACTTAGTAATCGGGTCAGGACAAACCGGTCATTCCGATGTAATGAACGCCACATTCGCACTAACGCAGCATCGCGTTCTTCGTCGGCAAGTGCCGCAAGATTTTCAACGATGGTTAGTATCGACGGAAGGTCTTGCGGCAGAACATCTGTTCCGTCGGGAAGCAAGACAGATACGAGTTCTGAAACGTCGGATGTCTGTGTGAGACATTCGTCAAACAGCCAATCAGGAAGTCCACAGGCCGTACGAGCAAGGGCAATCAGATGATTACGATGGACACGGCGTTTGTTCTTGCCACAAAGAACGTCCACTTCCAGTTCGGAAAGACTGGACGTTGGTTGACTCGTAGGTGTTGTGATGTGCGACGCAGACCACTGTTCGAGTATGGTACGGCGCTGGTCGGACGACGTGGTGTGGTCGAGTTCGGTGTAGAGTTCTACGAAGCTGGTCATACGAGTAAGGTGTCGGCGGCTCTGCTTCCCGCCATTATGCGGTCGCTTATGCCAACACCATCTCGGAAACTACCGACGATTCTTATACTGGGCAACGAAGATTCGACGGAATTTATGAATGCCATACGCTGCTGATGTGAACAATCATATTGGGGAATCGCCGTGGTCCAGTCAGAGCTATGGAGTACCGTTATGTCACCAGCCACATCCCGAATCTTCATAGTTCGTCGTAACTCGTCAAACACCACGTTCAGGTCGGTTACTGCCTCATGAAAAACAGCCCACGTTGCACATCGGTGTGCTGTTGTATTTGATGTTCGTAAAGCCTCGAGATTCACAACACCTCGGATGACCGACGTATCAGCCCACAATGCTCCAAAGCCCCGCAGATGTTTGCCGATTATCGCCGTTGGTACGCGAACATGTGTCACAACAACACCACTGCGTGGCATCGTACGAAGTGCCTCGGACGTTGTGGGTGCAAGGTCGGCTAGCAGGTTGGCCGTAGACATAACATCAGCAGCGAGGCAGACGGCCGCTGAATGGAACGTGCCGTGAGACGTTGTGACCGTCCAACCAGTACTGTCGCTCGACAGTGATCGAACATCACACTGTACCATCGTACTGTCTGCTAGTGGCCCTTGAAGTGATTCCATAACGTGAGCCATCGAAATGGTAGGAACGTACACCTCGCGTCGACCTGCCGAAGAATTGAATGGTGAACCTGTTGTACGCCATCGACTGGCAACAGTCGGGAAACAGTCATCAAAGGATAGTTGTTCACTGTCACCAGACCATATACCGCGAACAATCGGTTGTACGAGCGTATGGAGAACGTTCTCGTCAGCCACGTGACGTACAATATTAGCTATGCTGACAGGTGCAGGCGGAAGTGGACGTGATCGTCGGCGAAGAAATCGAAGCAGTGATGTTGGCGACAGTAATCCGTTTATCAACATGTGTAATGGTGATGACGCCGACCGTAGTCTACCTCCCAGCACAATCTCACGGCGCTGTGCCTCTCGTGGTGCTGGAGTAATCGCTGGTAAACAGTTCCAGTTGCGAAGTATGTCACGAAGTGCGTCATCAACGGCAAAACTTTGTGCTGTTTGATTCAGTGTTTCGCCAGCAACCGAAACAGATTGTAACACACCACCCACGGTAGGACGACGGTCGAGCACAAGAACCGAACGACCGCGTTCATAACATCGGCGAGCAACACTCAGTCCTGTTACTCCTGCTCCGATAACGATGACGTCGATTCTTGGAGTCGTCATGGTATACGTGTTGTCGTCTGTTCTGTCGTTGATTCTGTCGTTGATTCTGTCGTTGATTCTGTCCGCTGATCAATAGCTGCAATACCGATAGTCGTCGGCTTGAACATGTCGACGGTCGATTACGACTTCGTTGTCGTAATGATCTCTGACAGTACATCAACCCAGTCCGCATCGGCGTTGAGGCAGGGCACATACTGAAAGGATGTGCCACCGTTGTCGAGAAAGACCTTCCGTGTTCCAACGTCGAGCTCTTCAAGTGTTTCAAGACAGTCAGCAACAAAGGCAGGCGACATAACGATGATGGAGGATGTACCCGCCTTAGCAAGTTCGGCCACCTTGGTGTCGGTAAATGGCTGTAACCACGTGTCGGGTCCAAACCGTGATTGAAACGTTGTCGTAATCCTATCTGCAGACAGGCCAACACGCTCAGCGATACGTTCAGTCATTGTGATACACTGATGTCGATAACACGTAGCCCAAACGTCCGACACCACAGAACAACAATCCTTTGTTCGTAAACAGTGTTGATGTGTTGGATCCGTTTTACGGAGGTGTCGTTCCGGTACACCATGGTAACTCAGGATTACATGGCTATCCGGAGAGTGAATGGCAGCAGAAAGACGACGTGCGAGCAGGTCGATCACCGACGGATTGTTATACCACGGTCGCACGACTACAAGCTGTGCCGATGGCAGGTGGACACGCATGGATTTACGCATTCGTTCAACAACGGTGACCGTTGTTGCCATGGCGTACTGCGGATAGAGCGGAACAAGGGTGACGTCGGTGATATCACCACGCGCAGCTAACTGCTGTACGACGTGGTTTATGGACGGTTGGCCATATCGCATGGCCCAAACAACAACGGTGGACGTATCCTGAAGTCGATGAGCTACGGCATCGGCCAGTAACCGTGTAAAGACCACAAGAGGGGATCCATCCTTTGTCCAGATCTCACGATACAACGCAGCCGTTTTTGGCGGTCGACTTCGCAAGACAATACCATGTACAACAAGTTTTCGTATCCAGGTCGGATAGTCGATCACATACGGATCGTTTAAGAACTCATCAAGATACCGTCGAACATCGTCGACCTGTGGACTATCTGGCGAGCCGAGATTTACAAGGACAACTGCTCTCATACCTCATCGGTGACACCGGCTGAGACAAACCGACCGGGTGTTACGCCATACCGACGCTTAAAGGCTGAAATAAACTGACTCGTGTTGACGTAGCCAATCTCATCAGCAACTTCGTTGACTTTATACTTCCCGGATTCAAGTAACATTCGCGCACGAGCCATCCGCTGTTCCATCACCCATGTATAGATAGGACAGCCGTAAATCCGTTTAAAGCCTTGTTTCAGGTGATTCTCATTCAGACCAATACGTCGTGCGAGATCACGAATGTTGGGTGGTTCCCGCAGATTATCGTGGAGAATCTTTTTTGCTGCACGAATTCGTTCAACATTCGATTCATCAACGAGAAAGGGGCATCGCTCCGCGAGGGGGCTGGAATCGGCATCAAAGTAGTGATACAGTAACTCGTAGGCCTTTGCCACAATGTGGATGCGGATCAGGTCATCGGGTATATCGCCTTTGAGCATATCACTCACGGCCGACATAACACGAGCTGTATTCAGACGCTGCTGATGAAACTGCCGATCAACATTTTCAGGACGCAAAAAATGCAGTTCATGGAAGTCCTCAAGGAACAAACCATGTAGAGCATCAAGCTTCATGAGAATGGCAATCCACGATGCACCGGGCGGTGCGTTCACATCAAATCGCATCGATGAACGTGGGTCATAGATGAGGAAGGACGATTCTGCAGGTAAAGGACGCACGTAGCGTCCACCGGCAAAGACAACGTCAAGCGGAGTATTCGCTGAGAAGTGGAACTGGATCGTACCCGGATCAACATCTACGGTGATTCGGATACCGTCGTGCTCTTCGTTGAGACGAAGGATCGAGACGTCGCGATCGTGGTGGATCACAACTGCTTCGTGAAGCAACGGCGTCTCGGATCCGCCCACATGGAACCGAGGGTGTACCATCACGCTACAAACCTACATGTCAGAAGCGTAAGGGAAATGTACGTATTCCGATTGGGGTATTGATAGTTCCGATATGAGTATTCGCTGCCTTGATGTGGCTGATAGTTTCGCGGCCGTGAATCATGATGTTTTCCGAACCTGTGCCGTTTTGGCCACCAATCACCGGGTGACAACGGCTGATGTTGCACGTCGTATTGTTGATGACGGTGGGGGAACTGCCATAGGTTTACAAACCTGTCAACGAGGTGTGGTGTTCGTTGAGGGCGTTGCGCTGTCATTACTTGAGGAATGGCGGCACGCAACAGATGGTTCACTTCTGCTTGGTGAGGACGCTGTTCGTTTTGTCTTTGAGCTTGCCTGTGGTCTGCATTCACGCGTTCTTGGTGAAACAGAAATCCTCGGCCAGGTGCGCACCGCTTTACTCTCTGCGCGGGAATCAAAGACGCAGCTTGGCCCGATTGACAGGTGGTTGCAGTCTGCTGTAGCGGCAGGTAAACGTGCGCGGTCCGAAACGTCCATTGGACTCGGTGCTGCAAGTCTTGCTTCGGTTGTTGGAGACGTTGTATTGACGACCGCACATGGTCCACAACGTATTCTGGTAATTGGCGCAGGAAGTCTCGGAAGCCGTATAGCGGAGATTCTGCGCAGTCGAGATTCACATCTGGAACTCGTTATTACTAACAGAACACAGAGTCGTGCAGTGCTGCTGGCCGAGCGCGTTGCGGCAACGGCGGTGGAATGGTCACAACCAATAAACTGCCAAGATTGTGATACCATCATCGTCGCCGTCGATGGTCAGGATGTACAGCTGTCGCACGTGAACCAACGTCGTTCCGTACACATTATCGACGTTGGTGCAGTGCCGCAGGAACACGTTCGTACAACCGTCGAATCACGAGCACTTCGATACACAACATTGACCGATTGTGAAGCAGTAATGAATCGGACATTTCAACGACGTCAGTTGGCGATCGACGATGTACAGAACATCATTCACGATGAAATTGATGTTCTACGACGGTGGTGGAAGGTTCGACATGCATTACAGCGTATTGACGATCTACAACGTGAAGTGGACGTCCTCTGCGGCGGACTCGACGTTGATACACAAGAGACTGTTGCCAGGTTACGGCGTAACGTTATCCGCTCCATCGGACGGCAACAAGTATGAAGATCCGTCTTGGTACTCGTGGAAGTCGGCTGGCCCTTGTTCAGGCAACCATGGTCGCCAAAGCATTGGCAGAACACGGCTGTGAGACCGAGATCGTGGTGATTGATTCAGCGGGAGACATTGATACGTTTACGCCGCTATGGCGCGTGAATGGTGTCGGAATTTTTACCGCTGCCCTCGACACGGCCTTGTTGGAAGGACGTATTGACGTTGCTGTTCATTCGATGAAGGATGTTCCAACGTCACTTCCTGATGGACTTCACGTTGCTGCTGTACTACCGCGTGCTTCAACGTATGACGTGGTTGTTGCACGATCGGCAGATGTCTTGATGACTCTGGCCGAAGCCCGATATGTTGTTGCGACATCATCACGTCGGAGGCAGGCCCAATGGCAGCGTCGATATCCACATCATCACCTTGTTCCCCTTCGTGGAAACGTTCCTACACGACTACAGCGTGTAGCCGATGGTGAGGTTGATGCTATTGTCCTTGCACGCGCCGGTCTTGATCGACTCGGACTACGTCCGGACGTTGCTGCTGATTTGCCATGGATGATTTCGGCTCCGGCACAAGGAGCTATCTGTGTTGTGACAACATCAGCAAATGCAGACATCTCAGCAGTATTGACACACCTGAATCACGAGCAAACGCTGACGGAAGTCACCATTGAAAGAAAGATTCTTGCAGCGTTAGACGGCGGATGTTCAACAGCCGTTGGTGTTCGCGCCTTTTCGTCGGCAATGTCAATACGTGTTGAGTGTATTGTCCTTGATCCCAACGGAACACACAGTGCCGATGCTCACGTGGTTGGTTCTCACGCCGACAGTGTCGTTGCCGACGTTGTGAGTCGCATTGTGGCTAACGGTGGACGTGACTATGTGGAGGCATGGCGACATGCCGAATGAACCACTGATTGCATGGACACGTGTTCCGCGTGATCGAACAATGGAACTGGCCTGTGCCAGTGGTGTGAGGCTTATCGTGATGCCTGCACTCGACGTTGAGCCGACGATCAACGCAAACGACGTCCGTGATATCGTCAACAACGTCAAGTGTATCGTTGTCACCTCGGCAACAACCGTTGACATACTCATTGCGCATGGCCTGATTGACATCGTCCGGGGTAAAAGCGCACTCGTTGTTGGAAAGACAACGGCTATGCGACTCGCTGAACATGGAGCCGACATACGTCTGTCATCGTCCTCTGCTGAAGACTTCCGTGGTGTGATTGCGGCATATGACAGGCCTGACGTACTACACCTTGGTGGAGATCACGTTGCCGTTGAACTCGGAGTACGTCGGCTATCACTATATCGAACCATCATGACGGGGCCCCTTTTGCCCCCTGTCACAGCAACTGCATTTTTTTCACCACGAGGAGTCCGATCGGTTCTCCTTCGAACACCTCCAGACCACTGCGGACTGCTCTGCGCTATTGGACAGACAACGGCACGAGCACTTGAAGCCGCAGCTGGGAGGATTGACATTGTTTCCGATTACCATGATGAGACACGACTGCTCCGTGCCATCATCGATACACTTCGCCGACGATCTGCACTATGACCCAAAACCATCTCCTTCTTCGAACTCTCCGCGGTGAAACCGTTGAACGTCCACCCGTGTGGATGATGCGTCAGGCCGGCCGGTTCTTACCGCAGTACCGAGCACTTAAGGAGCGCTACTCGTTTTTTGAACGCGTTCGGACACCAGAGCTCGCTGCTGCAATAACACGTATGCCCGTTGACGAACTTGACGTTGATGCTGCGATTATTTTCAGCGACATTCTTGTTGTTCCCGATGCAATGGGATGTGCCGTTGTCATGGAAGAAGGAAAGGGCCCGTGGCTTCCGAATCCGATCCGTTCACATGGTGACGTTAAACGTCTGCGTACACCCAACGTAGAAGCCGACATGGCCTACATGGAACAGTCGATTTCTCGTGTTGTTCATGAAATTGGTGATCGTGTACCTGTGATAGGATTTGCCGGAGCACCATGGACAGTGATGTGTTACATGGTAGAAGGTAAGGGCTCAAAAGACTGGGAACTCACACGACGGTTTCTTGTGGAACGACCGGATGCAGCACGTGACCTGCTGGACAGGATCACCGAAACAACGATTAACTATGTGCAGCTCCAGATTCGTGCTGGTGCGTCTGTAATCCAGTTTTTTGACTCATGGGCAGGAGCACTTTCTCCATCACTCTATCGAACCTGGATGGTGCCAATCTGGCAACGACTCGTAGAAGCCGTTCGTGATGTCCCTGTTATTCTGTTTGCCCGCGGCGCTCACATCTGTCCAACAGAGCTCGCATCACTAGGCGATGTTGCCCTTGGACTTGACTGGTCCATCGATCCAAAACGTGCTCGGGAGCTTGTACCACATCGTACACTTCAAGGAAATCTCGATCCCGTTCTTCTATTTGCCGATGATGATGTGATTGTGAACACAACAACATCAACGATAAACGCACTTGGTGTTCAGCGCACCATAGTAAATCTCGGACACGGTATCCTTCCACAAACACCTGTTGAAAAAGCGCGCACGTTTGTTCAGACGGTGAAGGAATATCGGTCATGACGGAGAACGTCTTTGATTCGACGGTAGATGCGTTACAGCTCCTGATCGTCGACGAGGTCCATAAACTCGACCCGACAGCCACACTACGCACGGATGAGTGGAAACGTCCAGGTGGAGGTGGTGGACGTACGATGGTCCTTCAGGGCGGAGATTTCCTGGAAAAGGGTGGTATTAATACGTCGGATGTGTATGGTGACGTGCCTGAGGTGCTTGCCGACCGTACGGACACGGGGGGTCGCACGTTCCGTGATAATGGTCGCACGTTCCGTGATAATGGTCGCACGTTCCGTGCGAAGGGTCTCAGCATTGTTCTACATCCGCGCCATCCCTTTGTACCTACGGTGCACATGAACATCCGTCGATTTGACGTGTTTGATGCCGATGGTATACGCGTTGATCGTTGGTATGGTGGTGGAATTGACCTCACACCGTGGTACGTGTTTGACGACGATGTTGATCATTTTCATGGTGTGTTGCGTCGGATGTGCGACGATACACACCCTGCCTTTTACCGTCGATTCTCCGAATGGTGTGACGTTTACTTCACGAACGTCCATCGTGGTGAGTCACGCGGACTCGGCGGAATCTTCTTCGATGAACTTCGCGAGGAAGAGACAACGAACATTGAACGTTTTGTCCTTGCGACTGGTCATGCCTTCCTTCCATCGTGGTTACCCCTTGCGCAGCGCCGACGGAACATGGCCTATAGCGACCATCATACGTTATGGCAGGAACGCAGACGAAGCCGATATGCAGAATTTAATCTTTTATATGACCGAGGTACGGTTTTTGGTCTGCGTACCGGTGGTCGTATCGAGTCGATTCTTATGAGCCTACCTCCGCGGGTGCGATGGGACTACGACGTTCAGCCAGATCCAGGGAGTGAAGAAGAGCGTCTAGTAAAGATCCTTCAAGAACGAGCGCGGATGCCGGTATGAACATCATAGAGCGTCCACGACGGTTACGTCAATCAGCAGCACTGCGTGACCTTGTGCGAGAGACATCGCTGCACATCAACGACATTGTTTTACCCGTCTTTGTCACCGATGGTGTGAACGTTGACCAAGAAGTGCCAACGTTCCCACTCGTACGAACGGTGTCCATTGATAACCTGGCACGATTGTTAGACCATCGTGTTCGACGCGGACTACGAGCCGTACTGCTGTTTGGAAAGGTTCGTGCAGCAAACAAAACCGAATCGGGTGATGCGGCACTTGATCCCGATGGATGTGTTCCGCGTGCAGTACGTCAACTGCGCGAATTGTATCCGAACCTTACCGTCTTTACCGACGTTGCGCTGGATCCGTATACAACACACGGTCACGATGGAATCGTCCACAACGGTGATGTCGACAACGATCTGTCCGTCGATATCCTTTCGCGTATGGCTCTTGTCCATGCCGAGGCCGGTGCTCACATGGTTGCACCATCGGACATGATGGACGGACGTGTTGGTGCGTTGCGCTCAACGCTTGACACGGCAGGATTTCACAACGTTGGTATCATGTCGTACACGGCAAAGTATGCCTCTGCACTCTATGGACCGTTTCGTGATGTATTAGAATCAACACCATCATTCGGTGATAAAAAAACGTATCAGATGGATCCGGCGAACATTCGTGAGGCAGAACGGGAATGTCGACTCGATCTGGACGAAGGGGCTGACATCATCCTTGTAAAACCGGCAACGTGGTATCTCGACGTTGTGGCGCGCTTATCCGAGATATCTGACCGTCCCGTTGCGGCCTATCACGTTTCTGGTGAAGCGGCAATGATTCTTTCTGCTGCGCACGCTGGACACATCAATCGACATCGTGCTGTTGAAGAAGTAACCTTGGCCATCAAACGGGCTGGTGCGAGCATCATCATCTCGTACTTCGTTGACGACATTTTTGACATCCTTGCCACATGAACACTGCACAGTCTGCGGCTCTTCTCGAACGGGCACGTACCGTAATTCCCGGTGGTGTAAACTCTCCTGTTCGCGCCTTCACACAGGTAGGAGGTACGCCTCGGTTTATCACGTCGGCCAAGGGTTCACGTCTTTACGACGCTGATGGGAATTCCTACATCGATCTCGTAAACGCATGGGGACCGATGATACTTGGTCACGGCCATCCCGACGTGATAGCTGCCATGCGCGAACAGCTCGAAGTAGGCATGTCATATGGTGCTCCAACAGAAGCCGAAATCAAACTCGCTGAGCTTATCATCTCGATGGTTCCGAACATCGAACGTGTACGACTCACCAACTCTGGTACAGAAGCATGTATGACGGCCGTACGTCTGGCACGCGCAGTAACAGACCGTACCGTGATCGTTAAGGCATCAGGATGTTATCACGGACATGCCGATCCGTTCCTCGTTGGAGCTGGAAGTGGCGTATTAACATTAGGCATTCCGTCATCACCGGGTGTGCCTCACACAACGACGTCAGACACCATTGTGATCCCCTTCAACGACCTCGAAGCCGTTGACGATGTATTCCGTCGATACCGTCCTGCCTGCATTATCATTGAACCCGTTGCTGGCAACATGGGATGTATTCCACCGGATGCTGGATACCTTGAAGGCCTTCGTGAACGTTGTGATTCTTGGCAAACGTTACTCATCTTCGATGAGGTGATGACGGGATTCAGGCTCGCACCCGGTGGAGCACAGGAATGTTTTGGTGTAATGGCAGATATCGTTGTCTTTGGAAAAGTCATTGGTGGTGGCATGCCGATTGGTGCCATTGCTGGACGTGCAGAGATTCTCGACAGATTGGCACCCGTAGGGGATGTTTATCAAGCTGGAACCCTCAGTGGAAATCCTCTTGCCACGGCATGTGGTATTACAACACTTTCTACGCTACAGCAACAGCCACAGATCTATTCAAGACTGGCTCAACAAACAGCAGCACTTGCACGAGGGATTGAAGATACGCTCCAGTGGCACAACATTCCAGCAACTGTGAATCGTTGTGGCTCCATGATGAGTGTTCACGTTGGAATCACAGAGATGCGAAATCTCAGCGATGCACGACGTCAGGATGTTGAAGTATTTACTTCCATGTTTCATCACCTGCTACGTCATGGAGTAATGCTGCCACCATCGGCATTTGAGACGTGGTTTATCTCGGCAGCACTGACGGACGACGACGTGTCCGACATACTCTCGGCAATATCATCGTGGTCTGCTTCGGTTCGGCGTGGCGTTACCATGCCATCTGCTTCATAACCACGTTCGCGCAGGTATCGCACAAGAACACGTGTGTCACCGTGCATAGCATACACTCGTGAGCAGCCCGTATCCTTGATGGTCTGCAGAATGCCGTGCCAGTCAACATGGTCACTCAGAGCAAACCCTTGAGATGCTCCGCGCCGTTGTCGTGATTCCCGTAGAGCCATCCATCCAGAGACATCAGCAGTATGGAAAGGGGCAAAAGGGGCCAAATCACCGTTGCGGAGTGCTGACGATGGAGCAATAACAACGGTAGCTCTGTTGTTATCGAACGCCGATGAAGTTTCCGTTGGAAAGTCTGGCGATGCTGGCAGGTCGAGAATATGATTGCGAATAACAGTATGCACTGCTTCAATCGTAGGATGAACGAAGACCGTCAGGCCTCGCTGAACAAGTTCCAGAAAAAGTCGTTGAGCCTTTCCAAGTGAGTAGGCAAGCACAACACTCGACACGCCCTGCGCAGCGTTTCTCTGAGCCCATCGAACGATGGTATTCAGCACCTCGTCAGGAGATTGCCAGGAATACACCGGTTGTCCAAACGTACACTCCGTAATGAAGGTTGAGCACGGAACAACTTCAAATGGAGCAGCAAGCGGATCTGGATGTCGTTTGTAGTCGCCACTCACAACCCACACGTCATTGTCGGTCTCAACTCGTATCTGTGCTGAACCAAGAATGTGTCCTGCAGGATGAAGTGAAAATCGAACACCACGAATATCGAATGGTTCGCCGTAGTCAACGACGTGAATACGAATGTTTTTTCCGAGTCGATGTCGTAACAACGGTGCGCTGTGACGGTGGGCTATGTATCGTCCCATTCCTGGACGAGCATGGTCACTATGGGCATGGGTGATAATCGCCGTCGATACACGCCGCCACGGGTCAATGTAGACATCTGCTAAAGGACAATACAGCCCTGCATCTGTGTAGACGATGACTGGTTGCGCGGTTACCATTCAACGGTCAGAAGAGATCTATACAGACGATCACCTGCGCGTACTGAACAGATATATACTCCCGGAGGAATAGACATTGTTGAAATGGTTAAACGTGTTGTAAACGGAACCTCGAAAATCTGTGCTCCGATAACAGAATGAATTGTGAGAATACCTGGCTGAGGGTCCCACGTTTCGAACGTTACGGACGCAGATGCTGGATTGGGAAAGATGTCAAGTTCTACAGGCCGAATCGGATCTTCGAGTGTATCCGTTGAAATGTCTGTGAGCTGAAACTCAATTGTATCTGCGTTGATAAACTGTGAATGGGTAATCGACGCTACTCCAACGGAAACACCGTCAATAACGACGGTCTTGACAAATCGTCCAGAGCCACGTCGGACAATCGTGATTGGTCGCTTTTGGTTGAGTGTGTCGTAACAGTACATGGTAATAGACTCAAATCTAGGCCGGCAAATACGATACGTAGCAGTGCCATCCATCGCTGGATACAGGCCACACATTGACCAAATGAGCCATGACGACGTTGATCCCAGGTCATCATTACCAGGCCAACCTCTGCGTGTGAGTGCAAAGCTGTGTGTGATCGTCGAGTCAACAATGTGATGGGTAAGCTGTTCGCGTCCAGGCATGTACGTAAACAAGTACGGCATCATAAACTGTGGTTGATTGTGTGGAGACCATCGAATGCGCGCGAGGTCACTTCGAAGGGAATCTGAGGCAGCCTTTAACCCACCGAGTCTTGTAATCAGCCAATCGATGTCATAGGTAGGATACCACCGGTAGTCTCGAGCAGAACCTTCCTTAAAGCCGGGTCCACCGGATCCTTCCCACGGATTATCACCTTCGCGAGCGTCAATGTCGAAGTTTTCAAGGAAGACATCGTTCTGTGACTTTGGACGGAAACACTTCGTTTCTGCATCGAAGAGTGATCGATGAAAAATCGATCGATACTGAAAAAGACGTACATACTGTGAATCAGCAACTAAGGCAGAAATGTCAGCGAGTGCATCATCTGCCATGGCATACTCAAGTGTATTCGCTACAGAACCAGGAACCCATCCTTCACGATTGCCATCGTATGGAACATAGCCATGCTGAAGATAGAGGTACTGTACGGTTCTCTGTTTTGTTGTCTGCGTTGATGGGACAAGGATCCTGGAGAAGTGGTCGCCAATCTCCGTCACAAAACGTTTCTGGAGCATATCACGAAGCCATAGCGGATACGGGTCTCCTCCCATGATAAAGAGTTCATGTCCAAGGTATTCCCAGTTTGTTGGATAGGAATGTTCGCGGGGATGATCCAGGCTTGTTTTGATCACGTCAGAGAAGCGAGGTCGATCAAGAATGGCTTGTAGTGGAAACGTTGTCCAGATAACACCCCAGAGGTCATAAAATGTACGCCGCACATAGGATGCTCCTGTAACGATGCTATCATTGAAGTTGCGAAACCGCCCGTCAACGTCAGCAAAGACTGACGGATACTGAAACGATCGGAACAGCGCAGTGTAGAATTTGCGATAGTCTTCATCAGTGCCTCCGCGTACGTCAATGGTTGACAAGAATGGCTCCCAATCTTGGCGTACAACGGTTGTGAGCTCGTCGAACTGTTTACTCTGCACCTCCGCGAGGTAGTTCTTCCGTGCGCCCTCTGCATCTGTAAACGAGATTGCAATTGAAAACTCTACCGTATCAAGAGAAGCGGGAATTTGATAGGCAAGACCTGCATCTAACCCTCGTTCCAGTGACGATTGCCATTGATGGACTTCTGTGGGGGTTGTTGATAGCCTGGTATGGGCAAAGAGTGTTACATCATAGACCATCGAGCAGAATCCGCCAGTCCGAACAACAACATCCCACTGGTTTGACGTTGATTGAATGTCGACAGAATCAACGGGTAACAACCCTCGGCCCAGATCAAACACAATCATCCATGGACTTTGTGCATGTGTCTTCGTAGGTGTTCGAATGATTCGATGAATCAGTCCGTGTACCGTTGCTACAACTTCATGGCGAATCTCACCTTGATGTGTGGTATGACTATAATAACCTGGATGAGCAATCTCAGATCCGGCATCAAGTACAACATTAGCCGTTCCATTGGGGCGTGTCCACAGGGGCTCTGCCCGAACAACGGGGGCTGATATACCACCACGATGACATCCAGTACCACCAAGGACAATCGTCGAGACTCCCATGATGGTGTCATTGTTGTCATTGAGATGGATTGGAGATCCATTCGTGAGTCCATACGGCACGGCCGCTCCTGGATACATGTTTCCAGGTACCCATATGCCCACGAGGGGATCAACAGCATCGTACGGTGTGAGCTGAGCTGAAACAGTTGTTGTGATGAAAAGGCTACTGACAAACGCTACTATCCATCGCGTGACGATTGATGTATACATGTGAGAACTCCAGATTGTCGTTCAACGGCGTGACATATCGCCAAATGTAAGAAGTCACACGAAAACCACGTCGCAAATCATGCGTAATTTTGCGGAGTTACACAGAATGAGGAGAATGTATGACAGTCCGTCAATGCTACAGGAGTCGGTTTGTTGGTTGGGCAGTCGTACTCTTGGTGACGGTTGTTGTGGGAAAGGGGCAAAAGGGGCCAACATCGGCATCAATGGACGTCCGTCCATATCTCGCAGCAATGCCTACAGTGGTTGATGTGACCGTTCAACCAAACGGTAAGCGTTGGATGACAACGCGGACGTTTGACGTGTACATGGCAGAGCTTACATCCACACATTGGACGCGCCACCTCATTCAGTTTGAACGCACTCCTGGACAGGTAGAAGTTCGACGTGTTCACAAAATCAACTTTATTGATGATCGTGTCGCATTACTCTCAGGAGATGTCCGAACCGTACTGAACGGCAGTCCCGTTTGTAACGTTCTACGTACCGAGAATGGTGGCCAGACATGGTCCGTTATTCCTGTAGCTCCTGACACACTTGCAATTCCCGACGTTATCCGTCGAACACGCGATGGGTTTCTGTACATGTTGGATCTCGGCGGACGTTTGTGGACGTCGTCGGACTCAGGCCGTGGCTGGTCTCAGACGGCCTTTCCTGAGCCGATCCGTAAGGGTACCGTTGTTGAGATCGATATGAAGACACGTCAGTTTGGTGTCTGTGTGGATCGCGACGGCAACGTATGGTTTACAACGAATGGCTGGAAGTCCGTCATCCAGCCTCGAATGAGTATGAGCAGTGGCGTACGTCCACTGCTATTACCAGACCAAAGCTGGGCGAATGATATCTATATGCTCGATGATGGAATTCTTGTGACCGATGGGCCAAACGTCTTCCACACGGCGATGGACAGCATCGTCTGGAAATACATGCCACGTGTTCGTAACGTAGCCGTTGATGATGCACGTAAGACCATTGTCACCGTTGATGCTGATGGTAATGTTGCCACGCGCACGGGTATCAACGGTACAGCAACGCAGGTGATCAAGGGCATTAAGGGGCCTCGTGTACTGCGTAGTGATGGAAGTCGTGTTGTGATTTCACGACCGGACCTTGGTGCCGTTATTCTTGAAGCGGGACAAACGATACGATTGCCGTTTGTTGACGAACCATCATCTCTTCCACCGCCATCTAAGGTGATCACGGGAAAACTTGGTGATTGGGCTATCTGGGCACCTCCGGTGAATCTTGGTTTTGTTGACGTGTACCGAAGAGCAGCCCCTTCCGCCCCTTGGTTTAGAGATACTACACTCCTTGCCCCGTCCGACATCTTCCGTATTGTGGGTAAGGATAGTCTCATGATTGGAGACGAAACTCGGAGAATCGTCTACGATGCCAAACAGAGAACGGCAAAGGCATTCGAACTTATTCGGCCTCTTCAGTCCTTTATGGCGGCCCCCGTATCTCGTATGCGAATCATGACGGAGTACGCCCTGGATGATGAGACTCGGAAAGAGTGGTGTGATTATCGATTACGCAGCGGAAAACTTCATTGTACGGAAGTGGTTGACTCATCATCGAACGGTGTTCGATCGAAGACCTTTATAAAGGACATCGAACCATCGAAGGTAGCAGCGGTCGTACAGGGGTTAAACGAACATCCTTCCGGAACACTAGATATCCAGCGATGGATGCCGACGGATGTTGATAGACTCGATTATTATCGACTTCTTGATACATTGTTGCGACGTGACCGATTCGGCGACTCTGTGGTTACATCGAACACACAAACGCAGCGTGAGACCTATGTAATGGTCTGCAAGAAGTATTTTGAGACATGCCTGGATACGATGCCTCGTCTTCAGGAGGACGATTTCCGCCAGGCACTAGCTGCATGGCGAACATGGTCAAAAGAGCGAAACATCCGAATGGAAGTCGTTATCGAAAACACGTCAGGAGATATAATCCGATTCCGTTCTGGTACCGCCAACGACCATTTCCCTCCAGGTATGGTACCGTGGACAATGTCGTTTAAGGACTTGACGTGGCGAACGTATCATTCGCCGTTCACAGAGTTTATCAATACGCACTGGCCTGTCGATGCAGGTACCGACGCCTATCGGTCATTACAACAGCGGCCTTGGGTCTATCTGGCAGTAGCTTCATGGTTAGATGCAGAACATAACGGACGGCGACACCATTGGCGACGTTGATCGTTCTCATAACGAGTTGTCTGTTGTTTGCCGGACAGCTCTCAGCACAGGAGCTTACAGCTGACATTCTGGTACGGGATGCCGTAGCAGAGTTTATCAGTAGTGATGACGTGCCTCGTTTTGTTGTTCGCGGACTTCGAGTGCAGGGAGAAGTAGACTCCATTGTTGCCGTGGTTCATCCGAGTGCCGTTCGCACAATTGATGGAGCTTTTCGGTACAAACCACACGTTGAACGTATCGAGCGTGTTGGTGACGCCGTCCTCGTTCACATGATACTCGTCGGGAAAAACATCCCGTTACCTGAAGAAAGTGTTCGAGGAGGTATTCGGCTAAGTTTGCGGGCAAAAGGAACGGTGCGTGGTCAGCGTGTTTCGATTGAAACACCGCGATTCGACGTCAGCGTTGCCAACGTCCCAATTCCGAAACCGGCAATTGCAGTGGCCGACGTTACCGTCGACAAGATACTTGGCGGACGTGATCGACACTTCTCCGTACACGGCATCTATGTGCGTGCACCTATTCTTCCTCCCGTGGACGATGTGGATGACATCCGCGAAGTTGTTGTTGATACCGTTGTTGCGACGATTATTTCGTTTACGTACGACGAGGCAGTGTCGGGTAAGGGACGGAAACTTGTCATTGCTCGGCAGCCGTACCGTCGAGAAGATGGTACGTGGTCCATGGATTTCAGAGTTGATGGTGGTGGGCCATTACGAAGCGGAATGTTTCAAGGTAATGCCATTATTGAAGTATCGGCTCAGCTCAGACATCGGAACACCGTTGGTCCTGCCCGGTCCAAGACCATTCCGATTGTCATCATGAGCTGACGTTTGCAGGTATACCGTGTCGTAGTACTGTCGCAAACGTGCAGACTTGGTTCAACGAGGATAATCACGAACTTTGTCTACACAATGGAGTACACACATGCGCTCGATAACCGTTCTTCTTGTCCTGGTGCTTGTAACAGCAAGTGCACGAGCACAGGAACAGTATGTTTGGCTTGTTGACCGAACGAATAGTGGCCTGTTTTACGAAGAGTTTGCCCGCGAACTCGCAGCTGGGCCTCACAAGGACATGTTGGCATCCGGAACGGACATTGACGCCATCGGTGCACGACGCAACGACATGATTGTGAGTCTTGTTACGCAAGACCGTCGGGTAGGGGATACGAAGGTAACCGTTGTGAGTATCGTCTTTCTTCAATGGCAATCGGTTTCCACGTTCTTCTATTTTGGTCAGTACGTAGGAACCTTTGTCGATCCTATCTCGATGAAGGACGCTGTGAAGGAAGCCGTTGAGTCAACGAATGAACGGATCAGTGCCGTAATGAAGAAGTGATCAGATCACGATTTGTGTATCATAGACACTATGTGCTCAGCTTAACACAAATGTGTTTGAGCATTGTGATGATATGCACCGTAACACGTGTTTCTGCACGTAGTCCTGGGCCCGACACGGCGTTACAGACCACCATCCGTCCATGGTTTCATACAACCATCATGTCATCGGTGGCAACAGCAACGCCAGCAAACACAGCGTATGGGTGGATGTTACAGCCGGCGAATGCTCGCGCCATTGAGCCTGTTTTGGCGATAGCAGGACTTCAGTACACGTCTGGTACCCTTCGTGCACGCATAGGTTTACAAGCCGGAACATTTGTTGAGGCAAATTATCTCGGGCCCGACGCTCCGTTGAGATTGCTGCATGAAGCTTGGGCAGACATTCAACTTTTCGATGACCTTTCACTCAAGGCCGGTGTGTTCCCATCACACATTGGTAATGAGTCGATGATTTCGTCAGAATGTCGCACGCTAACGCGTTCCCTGATCGCTGACTTTACTCCGTACTATGAGTCCGGTGTTGTGCTGACGTGGACGCGGGGTATAGTCTCGTTATCTGCACTCGCTCTAAATGGATGGCAGCGAATTGTTGATGACAATGGACATCCGGCATTCGCAACAAACGTCCAGGGACGGTATGGTGTTGCGGATCGTATCTCATTGGCAGCTCGAGCGGAATACGTTAACGATCCACAGAACATCCTCTTCCCGCTGGTCGGCGGGTCGTCAGTATTTTCTTGGTCGGCAGGTATTGACGTCCAGGCACAAACTGCCGTGAAGTTCCGCGGAGAGGTCCGACACTTTACGTCCGAGGCACAGCTCTGGAAGGGGAACACAGACGGGGATAACATTGTCGTCACCCTCGGAATGTCCGTAGATTTGGAGTGATTACGTAGAAATACGTATATTCTTCGAAATCCATCCACGAACGTCGGAGAAGGGTATGGAAATCGTACGACGATCCGTCGTCACGCCGTGTCCACATTGTGACACACCGGGACCAAAGCAGCTCACCACACGCCGAACGGTCCTCCCACGGTCGACACCACCGGCCGCTGCATTATGTCCGAACTGCCATCGGACCTTTGACCCCTTTGCGAAGCGCCCCTTACGAACATTACTGCGGTACTTCGAACACGTTTTTTTGTAGATTTTACGGCATGAGGCCCTTGGCCATTCTTGCCGCCGCTGTTTTTCTCACGTCCTGTTCCGATCCGGTGGGGCCACCGGAGACGTTTGATGAACGCGACCTAATGCACGTCTTGATACTACCATATCTCGATGTTGCCGATAGTGTTGATCCAGACGTTATCGTTGTCAGTAATGTTAGTGACCGTTCGTTCTCAGCGGTGATGACGGACTACGATACTGTAGGTGTTCAAGCAGTCTTTTACCAAGACCGGCGCGCCGTAAAGGTTGATGGCGTTACAGCTGGGTCAACACCTCTTGACAGTGTCCGTTGGTCGGGTTCACTCAGGTATGAAGCTGAACAACTAATACCACGAACTGAACGAACGTTAAAGTGGACATTCAAGGGATATCAAGGCGTTGATGATACGGCGACGATGACACTTGTTCCTCGAATCGTGCCGAGAGCATCACGCCAAACATGGCCCCAGTCCGGAGGCCTTGTCCTTGATTATGATGGTGCTATGCCCGGTGAAGTTGTTGTTACCGTCAGCGGATACCTACTCGAAAGTGTTGGTGAACCGCTCCTTAAACTCGTTGTCCTTCAAAAAGAACGACAATCCGACGATGGAACGGTCAGCGTTTCGGAGGAAGTGCTCCGCAAAGCACGAGAACTTGGATATGTTAATGTCGTTGTCAGCATTCGCCACGCCCGATACCGTGAACGTCCGCTCGAAAATGGAGCCACACTTGGTATCGGATCGTGGTCTGAAGGCCGTTGTATTATCGAACGATAGCAGATCCCGTGCCCTTAGGCTGCGAGATCACGAGGAGTATCAAGTGTTTGTGCTGTCCTTAACCGCTCAAGTCGTTTTGAACGAGTTTTGAGGGAAGGGGCAAAGGGGGCCAGGAAGTAGACGCGGAAGATATACCACCAAAAACTCTTTTCATTGAGACTTGGATCGATCTTGTCGGCAATCTTCGCATGCAACTCTGGAGTTTTGCTCCAGTGTGTACCTGCCTTATCGTGGTGAACCGTGTGATAGCCATTGTTAAACAACAACAGGTTTAACCAGCCGGTAAAGTTGCGTGAGTGATCGTACTTTGACTCTTCGTCGGCGTGCACGTGTTGCACGTAGTTAAAGACGAGAACTGCAAAAAGACCGATCTGCTGTGGAATCACAACGTAGAGCAAACACTTTTGCCAGTCAATGATGGCAAATCCAACGATCCACACGGCAAGGGCAACGTACTGCATGGCCGACAACCAGAACTTCCGGCGATCGGTTGCCCAGAGATTCTTGAGGTAGTCACGGATCGGCTTTTGCTGATAATATGAGCTCATTGTTGGATAGAACAGCAACATGAGCAAGTGATTATGCTCCGTCAAACGATACGTTATCGTGTAATCACCCTCACGGTTATTGAGCGCATGGTGATTCATGTTATGCGTAGGGATCCACGCAAAGGCCGGGAAGCCATAGAATACCGTGAGCCAGTAATCCGTGAGGGTGTTGAGGGTCTTGTTACGCCAAATCGGCAGGTGATTGTGATTGTGAGCAATCACCGTCACAGCTATGCTGAGAAAAAGGTAAAAGACGTAGAGAGGCCAGGAGAACCCGACGACCGTCCACTGAAGTACGAATACTGCCGTCGTGACGGCCATGTAGACGAGCGTTCGAATGTCAGCTGAATATCTCAGCATAAACCGTGTGTTCCGATTGTGTGTGGATGTACGAAGATACGACTCAGTCAGCCGTGGCAAATGATGAGATCTCTTCGCGTCCTACGGCATCTCGCTCACCGAGGTTAACCGCGTTGAAGTAGCGACGGCGATGGAAGGTCTCAAGATTCTTGTTGCAAACAATCTGGAAGCACGTGGAATTCCCTTGTTTGGCAATATCGACCGACCAAGAGAGGAAAATTTCCCAGCACCGATACCACCACTGGCCGTAGGCAGCCATAATCTCGGACTCGTGTTTGCGCCAATTGTGGAGCCAAAGTTGGATGGTCTGTGAGTAGTGGATGCCGATGTTTTCCACAGAGTGGATTTCAAAACCAGCCTTTTCGAGGCGTTTTACCACAAACGACAGCGGCATAGAGGCGTCAGCACCCGGGAAGATGTACTCACTCATAAACAGACCCCACGACAATGACTCTGCATGCACTCCGGCCTTCAGTCCGGCAATCTGGAGGTAGAAGAGACCGTCGTCCTTTAAGAGTCCGTTAATCTGACGCATAAACTTCGTAAAGTTCTTCACGCCCACGTGTTCGGCCATTTCAAGACAGGAAACCTTGTCGTACTTGTCTGCAGGAATACTCCGATAGTCCATACGTAATGCTCGAGCTGAGTTCTTTACGCCCCAGCGTTCAATTTGTGCATTTGCATAATCAGCTCCGGCTTGGGCAATTGTAATACCCGTAGAGTCCGTCCCGTAATATTTCGCAGAGTGTGCTAACAATGTGCCCCAGCCACAACCAATATCGAGAAGGCGTTCACCGGGTTTCAGTTGAAGTTTCTGACAAACAAGGTCGAGTTTGTTATCCTGAGCTTCCTCGAGCGTTTCATTACCAGAGCGGAAAAACGCAGAGGTGTAGATCATCCGGTCACCGAGGAAACCACCAAAAAAGTCGTTACCACGATCATAATGGCCTCGAATAATCCGTTCATCCTGGCTCTTGGAGTGAACCGTTACACTGGGAATAAATTTCCGGAAGAAAAAGCTCCAATGGTGAGACGTTAAATCATAGGAAAAAAAGCGTGTGCGGATCTTGATGAAGTCTTGCAGGTCGCCAACAACGTCAACACGACCGTGCATGTAGTCTTCAACAAAATGGGCGATGGCAATCTTCTTGCCATTCCGATACCGGGAGGCGACTTTTTGGTCGCGAACAACGACGTAATCGAGAATATTTGCTGACTGTGTTGGATCGTTCCCCATGCTGACCTCGTTTAAGACGTGAATTGTGCAGCTGCGTGCCGCGTGAACCGTCGGGAAGATAGGCATGAATCGCCTTGTCAAGCCATAGTGGTTCGGAAATATGGTACCAGTTTCCCCTCGTTTTCCGCATTTTGCCCGCTGATCGCGATCGTTTGTCTCACCTTATGGCAGGAGATTGTGTGGCCACACAGGGATTACGCTTTCTTCCGGTCTTTATCATCGGAACCATCCTGCTTGTATCGGGACTCGTCTTTGTGCCCTGGATGTGTGACAGCATCAACGACGATAATCTTCGAAGGAGTGGTCTGCCCGCTCGCGCTATTGTCCTGGGTGCGGAAGACACAGGAAATCGGTACAACGACAATCCTGAAGTTGAACTACGTCTGCGTGTTCTCCGTGACAGTGCAGTTACTTACGATCTCGTCATTCGTCGAGTAATAAGTGTTGTAGATCTTGTGAATATCCGAAAAGGAGATACAGTAGACGTGTTTATTGATCGAGCGGATTCTAGCAATGTTGCCGTTGGAGGGGGATGACAGGATGTCCGCTATGTGAACAGCAGTAACCCATCTGCACCCCCATCTGCCTCCCACCTTCAAGAATGACATCGTAATCACAATTCATTGAGTATGTTGTTGCACAATTTCCTCAGGAGCACCAAATGACCGTGTTGATCCGAGTAGTCCTCATCATCATTTCGCTGTGTATTTTGTCGTGTGAAAGTTCGAGTCCGACCGACTCAACTGGTACGCCAAACTCTGTCTACTCGATAGATGGCTTGTACATGTTCGATGAAGGGGAGGACTGGCGAGTAATGTTTATGAACACGTCACAAACATGGATGAGAAAACGATATGGCAAGGAGTTCTCATTGCAGGAGTTGGCAGATGATGACGATGCGGCAATACGAGCTCTGCATGTGAATACCGTCAATGGCGAAAAGATTTTCCGTTTCCGTTCTGCTCAGGAACTTGATAGATATCTGTCACTCGGAAGAACTGCTACGGTAACAGGACAAGAAGAATACTACATGGGAGTAGATCGCACCAACGAACCACGTGTTGATGATATGGACTATGACTTTGTCGTTCATGATATTGGTCGCACAGATGGTCGTCGTGTCATTACTATCGAGTCATTCCGTCATCGCGGCTGGTACGTAAGCAATGGCGGCCACACTCTCGTCGGGAACGGAGTTCGCTTTGAACAGCATGATACACCGGAATCTGCAGATCATATCCATGTAGATAATGTACTGATTCGCGAAGCAGAAGTAGACTGACGACGCTGGATGACGCTTGATGATGCAGGATGTCGTGGGGTGCACAACTGCGCTTCACGAGATGCAGAGCTGTGCTTCACGAGGTGTCTAGCCTCGTGCCCCCCCCC